>DIEM01000012.1 GCA_002418625.1 Firmicutes bacterium UBA5774 | reverse complement strand
ACAAAATTCTTCAGTGTCATGCCTCCTGAAATGGAATTGGATTAGAAAGAGTGATGGTGGAATAAAATGATAAACGGCAACAATTACGTCCTGCTGAACATCTCGCTGGTGGACGGCAGAGGAGGATACCCGCAGCCGGACAGCTATATCGAAGTAAGAGATGGCTATATCCACAGAACCGGAAGCATGAAGAATTACAGAAAATCAGAAGGCATCAGTGAGGTATCGCTTGATGGATGCTTTGTCATGCCCGGCTTGATCGACGCCCATGTCCATTTGCCGGGCGGAAAATCCGATATGCTCGAGCAGGAGCAGGGCGTTATACAGGAGCCTATCAGGCTGCTTGCCATGCGCTCCGTTTCGGACGCACAGAAGATCCTGAAAAGAGGTTTCACTTCCGTCAGGGAGATTTCCTGGAACGGACTTTATTTGAAAAGGCTTTTCAATGAACGGGAGGCTCCGGGGCCCAGGATCATTGCGTGCGGGCCCGGACTCTCCCGGACCGGAGGCCATTCGGACCTGTATCAGTTTCCGCTGGATTATGTGATCCAGAATCATTTCTGGGGCATTCTGGCAGATGGCCCCGATGAGGTTCGAAAAGCGGTTCGCCGCGTTCTCAGGGAAGGGGCGGACCAGGTCAAGATTTGGGCCAGCGGCGGCGACAATTATCCGAATGACCGAAATTGCGATGTCCATTATTCGATGGAAGAGCTGCGGATGTGTGTCAATGAAGCCCATATGCAAAAGGGGACACTTGTATGCGCCCATGCTGAGAATAACGAATCGATCAGAATGTGCATCGAGAGCGGCGTTGATACGATCGAGCACGGCGAAGACCTCGATGAGGAAACAGCTGAAATGATGGCTCGAAAGGGTGTGATCCTTGTGCCTACACTGCATCTGATCGTCAACTGGTTCAGGGATTTCATGCCGACTGATGACGCGCCTGTGGAAAAAATACGTAAAGATGTTTTTTTGCACCGTGATTTCCATTGCAGGCCTGATGCGGATTTTGGACGGCAGTACTCCGAACGGGCGAAGCAGAGCTTTAGACTGGCGAGGGAGAAAGGCGTCAAGATCGCGCTCGGCTCCGATTCAGTATACGAGCCGCTGACAGCGTACGGAGAATACAGCGCTTTGGAATTCAAGGCTTTGATCGACTGCGGCATGACGGTCCCGGAAGCAGTTTCTGCAGGAACGCTCGGCTCCGCGGAAGCGCTGGGCATGTCCGGCTGGCTGGGCACTCTGGATCCAGGCAAGTGTGCGGATCTTCTGGTTGTCAAGACCGACCCCACAGTAAGCGGAGACGTGTTGTATGATCCGTCAAATATCATCTATGTGATCTGCGGCGGGCGGCTGACTGTCGATGAAGGAAAGCTGGCCTGGTGACCCTCAAGGGCTTCTGGTCATATTCTGTAAGATCCATATGAATTAAAGGGCTGCCATGGCAGCTCTTTAATTATTTATTTTTTGCATAGATATTTGATCAAGGTTATAATATAGAAAGATCGATTTCGATGCCCAAATTGTTTTCAGGGATTACAGGAGGCGGGAAGACATGTATGTGGAGCCTATTCAATTTAAAGAAGGTATGCCGGCGGCCCTTTCGATCTGCAGAATAGACGAAAGTGCTCTGCACTGCCATGAGGATGCCATCGAGATCATTTTTGTACTGAAAGGCTCTGCCAGAGTCAAGGTCAGCTTCGAATACCATACGCTCCGCGAAGGCGACTATGTCGTGGTCAATCGGGAGGATTGCCATAAGATATGGAGCGATCCTGCAGGCAGTGACAACCTGATAGCGACGATCCAGATGGATCTTGAAAGCTTTCGCGGCCGTCTGCCTTATATATATTATGTGCTGATTTCCTGCGAATCCTTCGATTTGGCCAAATACAAGGGGCAGGCCAATATGCTGAGGCAAATGATGGCCAGGATCATGCTGGGCATGATGCAGGCAGGCGGCTCCGGAGAATGCAGCGAACAGTGCAGGGTTATGCTGCAGGAACTCATGACGATCCTTGTGAAAGAATATGCTTTGGAAAACTATTACAACCGTGATCGGGACATTGGCGACGAAAAACTCGACAAGTACTATACGATCATGAAATATATGTATGAGAAATATGATGCCAAGGATCTGCTTGGCGATATTTCCGTCAATGAGTTTTATTCCAAGTCTTATATCACGCATCTGTTTAGAGAGGTTTCCGCAACCAGCTTTCAGGACATGCTGAGCTATATCCGGATATATAAATCCGAAAGGATGCTGCTTGAGACAAACGCCAATATAACAGAAATATCCGAAAGGTGCGGATTTTCAGACACGAAATATTATACCAGAGATTTCAGGAGATGGTTTTTAGTGAACCCGTCGGACTATCGGAAGAAATACCAGAAGGAGATCGGGCGGGCAAGCCGTATGGACAGGATCGATTTCTGCGAAGCGGAGGATGCCGTACGCCGCTATTTTGAAATAAAGGAAGAGAGCCCGGAATACAAGGTCAGCATGACGCCCCTGACTTTAAAGAATATCGGATCCAAGACCGATCTGCTGAAATATCTCAGGCAGGATGAAGCGACAGACGCTTCGGAAGGATCCGGCAGGACGGCAGGCGAGAAAAGGCAGGCCGATGTATTCGCCGTCATCAGGATCGATGGTCGGGATGATCCGGAAAAAAGCAAAAAACTTTTGGAAGAGATGGCGGATGAATACAGGGAGAGATCCGGTTCAGTGCTGGATTTTTGGCTGATCAGGTAATATGGATGATAGACAGGCAGGGATGAAGGATGTCTCCAAAAGCGATAAAAAGAGGATATAACGCCGAAGATTGCAGATGGTTTTCTGACAACGCCGTCGATAAGCTCAGGATAGCCCAGAGGGAAATCTGCTGGCTTCTCGACCATGGCTATAAAAACAGCGCGGTCATAGATTTTGTCGGGAATCACTATCAGCTTTCCGCAAGGCAAAGGATCGCGCTCCAGCGGTCAACCGCATCCACACTCCAATACAGACAGAGGGAGGCCGGTCTGCTGACATTTGACCGGGCTGCAGATGGCTGCGTCTTCATTGATGGGTTCAACCTGATCATTTCGCTTGAAGTGGCGCTGTCCGGAAGTCTGATGATTTGCGGAAACGACGGCGTCATAAGGGATCTGGCCGGATTGAGAGGAACTTACAGCATTATCGGGCAGACAGAAAGAGCGCTTGAATTGATTGGAGGAGAGCTGAAAACACTGGCGGTTCCGGAGGTGAAAATTTTTCTCGACGCTCCGGTATCGAATTCCGGAAGACTGCGAAAGCTGATCCTGAAACACGCGATGGATTGGGACATCCCTGCGGAGGTCCTGCTCGTGCCGAATGCCGATCCTGTGCTGGCCAATATAGGCAGGATCGTATCGGCTGATTCTGTGATAATGGATTCCTGCGAAAGCTGGTTTAATCTGTCCCGCAGGATCATAGAAACGCATATCAAGGATGCCTGGATCGTCAATTTGACTGAGAGAAGCGAGTGAATCCCGGAAAGGAGATGACCGGCATGAAAATGACATTGATTCCGCATGACAAGCCCGGAGCGTGGGCGGCGATACTGGCCGCATCGTTCGTCATAATGATCTGGCTCAAAATTAAGGGTTCCATGCCGCTTCCCACATTCGCGATCGCCGCGATCGGACTCGCGGGATTTTTTGCTGGGATCTTCGCGATCGTCGTGAGGAAGAACAGATCCCTGCTGACATTCATGTCCATCCCGATCGGTTTGCTCATCCTCGTCTGGTTTACGGCGGAATTGATATTCACACACTGAAGAAGCATCTGTGATGGGACGTGAGCCGTCTGCAGGATCGGAAGGCGGAGCGGCTATCAGGTTTGAAACACCGGACGATTGCAAATATAACGGAATAAGAAGGCGGGAGGACAGGCATGACGGGACTTAAGCTGATCAGGGAACATTATCACGATTTACTGGAGATATTGGACTGCATCAAAGTCGGCATCTTTATAACCGATGAGAGCGGAAATACGCTTCTGATGAATGCGGAATCCCAAAAAACAGGCGGGATGACCAGGGAGGAGCTTATCGGCAAGAATATGAAGGACCTCATCGACATCGGCTATGTCGAGCAATCTTCTGTACTGAAAGTTATAGAGAGCGGCAAGGAAGAGAATATCATCCAGTCTCTGGGAGAAGGAGGCCAGCTGTTCATTACTGGCGTGCCGCTGGCAAGGAACGGCAAGCTGGATCTCGTCGTCTGCACAGAGCGCGATATAACTGAAATGGCCAACCTGAAGGAACTGCTAAAAGAGAAGGAAGAAATCGCCGAGAAATACGAGACGGAGCTCGAATATCGAAGAAAAAGGGAAATGGAGGCTGAAGGCGAAATCGTTTCCGAGAGCTTCGAGATGAAAAACGTCATAGAGAAAGCGCTTCGCGTGGCACGGCTTGATACGACGGTGCTCATAACAGGCGAATCCGGCACTGGCAAGGAATTGTTTGCAAACCTGATATTCAAGAACAGCCAAAGGAACGATCGCCCGTTCATCAAGGTCAATTGCGCCGCGATACCCGAGAATCTTCTTGAATCCGAATTCTTTGGCTATGAAAAGGGCTCCTTCACGGGCGCCAGCATGGGCGGAAAGATAGGGATATTCGAGCTTGCAAACCACGGAACGCTTTTTCTGGACGAAATCGCCGAGCTGCCGATCCAGATGCAGTCAAAAATACTTCGTGCGCTTCAGGAAAAAGAAATCATGAGGATTGGCGGAAAGGAAACGATACAGCTGGATATACGCATCATTACAGCGACGAACGTCAATCTGAAAAAAGCGATTGAGGACGGTAAATTCAGAGGGGATCTGTATTACAGGCTCAACATATTGCCGATCGATATACCGCCTCTCAGAATGAGGAAGGGCGACATCGGCGTTCTGGCCAGATATTTCGTCGATCGATTCAACAAGGAATATAAATGCAATAAATATATCAGTCAGGATGCCATCGAAATGATGGAGAATTACAGCTGGCCTGGCAATGTAAGGGAACTGCGGAATCTTATCGAAAGAATGGTCGTCGGATTTGACGGAGCCCATATCGGGCGATTCCAGGTACAGCGCCAGCTGACCGGAGACAGGCCGCTCAGCGACAAGACGGCAGAAGGATGCGAGGGAGGCCTGGAGCATATGCTGGAGGCTTATGAAAAGGAAATCCTGTCCAATATGATCATCAGGCACAAGAATGCGTCGGAGGTGGCCCGCATATTGAATGTTAATAAATCAACGATTTCAAGAAAATTGAAGAAGTACGGCATAAATATTTAGAAAGGGTTGCGATAACGCAACGCATGGTTTCCGGATTGCAACAAAATTAAAGCAGTTGGGACAACATTGAATTATTTCAAAAGAGTTGACAATAAGGCAGAATCAAACGTTCGGCGCATCGGGTGCGATGAAGCACAGCGCATTTGAGTTGCAATATCGCAACGACCGGGGGTGCGTTAAAAGATTAGCATATTTAGGAGTGTTGAAAATTCAACGCTCCTATTGTTTTTTTATGTTGGCGAGGTAATTGCATAAACTATAGTCAATGCCGGAGAAGACTGGAAGCCCGGCAATATCATTAAAAGAAAGAGGGGATAAAAAAATGGAATCGACGGTAAATTTTGGATTGCTCACACTATTGCCGCCATTGGTGGTCATCGCGTTCGCCCTGGTCACAAGGAGAACGTTTGAAGCGCTGATCCTGGGAGCGCTGATCGGTTATGGAATGGCCTACGGAGCCGGTTTTTTCGATGCGTTCCTGAGCGGACTGCAGGATGTTGTCGCCGGCGACATCTGGATGTTCATCACACTCGGTCTATTTGGCAGCTTTGTATTTTTGCTGCAGAAGTCTAAAGGCACCTTCGGGTTTGCGAATCTTGTCCAGAAACTGACGAATACGAGAAAAAAATCGCTTCTGACATCCTGGGCTCTGGGCATTATCATATTCATGGATGATTACCTGAATATACTGACGATAGCGGCATCGATGAGAGATGTATGCGACAGGCAGAAGACGCCGCGGGAAATGCTCGCCTACGTCATCGACTCGACAGGCGCGCCGATTTGCGTGCTGATCCCTATTTCGACCTGGGCTGTCTTCTATGGCGGCATAATAGGCGAACAGCCCGGCATGGCTGACTTTGGAAGCGGGATGCAAATCTATATACAATCGATTCCGTTTATATTCTATGGCTGGACGGCGATCATAGTGGTTCCGCTGGTCATATTGGGAGTCATACCGCTTGTCGCCGGAATGAAAAAGGCTCACGAGCGTGTGGATACCACCGGTAGAATCTATTCGATAGCCAGTGACAAATATAATGTCGGCCGAAATTCCCTTGAGGAAATGATCGAGGGTGAAGCACAAGGCAAGGTTCGTTATTTTGCGATACCAATGATCATCCTTGTAGCTGTGACGATCTACACCGGGGACCTTCTGGTCGGTCTTGTGATCGCCATCATCGTAGGCATGCTGATGTATCTGCCGACGAAGCTGATGACCTTCGGAGAATTTTCGGAATGCCTTGCGTCCGGATTCGCGTCAATGATCCCGATGCTGTTCATATTGGCCGGTGCGTTCCTGATCAAGCAGTCCATGGATGAAATAGGACTCCCGCAATACGTCATCAATGGCGTGCTGCCGTTCATGAACGCCGAGCTGTTTCCAGCCATCACATTTGTCGTTGTCGCAGGTCTGTCATTTGTAACGGGCAGCAACTGGGGCATCCCGGCATTGACGGTGCCGATCCTGATTCCGCTTGCCCTGGCTGGCGGAGCGGATCCGATCATCACGTTCGCGGCGATCGTTTCCGGCGGCACGTTCGGAAGCCACGCGTGCTTCTATTCGGATGCAACCGTGCTGACGTCGCAATCCTGCGGCATCGAGAATCTCGAGCACGCATTTACGCAGATACCATACGCGGCCATATCGGCAGTGCTTGCAATCATCATGTTTGTGATAGCCGGCTTCGCGTTTTAAAAGGAAAGGAGAACAGAAAATGAAAGTAATCGTACTGGGTGCAGGTCTTCAAGGTATCGCTACCGCCTTGGATCTTGCATGGAACAAGGAAATGAAGGAAATCGTCCTCGCGGATTTCGATCTTCCCAGGGCGGAATATGTGGCTGGCCTGTGCAATAAGAAATATGGGCAAAAGACAAAGGCAGTCCGCATCGATGTCACGGATTTCGACGCGCTTGTCGCGCTGATCAAGGGGTTTGATCTTGTCATCAATGAAGTCAACTATTATTATAACTGCCACATCATGGAGGCTTGCCTGAAAGCCGGCGTCAATTATCTGGATATAGGCGGGCTATACGTTGAAACCATCAAACAGATGAAATACAACGATCAGTTCAAAAAGGCCGGACTGCTGGCGATCGCAGGCATCGGAGGCACACCCGGCGTGACGAACGTCTGCGCCAGATGGGCGGCTGACCAGCTGGATACGGTGGAGGATATCAATATCTATTGCGGCTGTGACGACTGGTCGCAAAGCAAGAAGGCGTTTGAAGTGACGTATGCCATCGAAACAATAATGGACGAGTTCTACATGAAGCCTATACAGTATTTTGACGGAAAATACACGGAAGTCGAGCCGCGAAGCGGCGGGGAGATCATCCAGTATGCAAAGCCGATCGGAGACATGTATTCTTATTTCATCATGCATTCTGAAATCGGAACGATCCCGGAGACCTTCAAAGCCAAAGGCTTGAAAAATTGCACGTTCCGCATCGGTTTTCCGGATGCGGTCAAGGAAAAGCTTGAATTTCTCCACGGACTCGGCTTCAGCAGCAAAGAGCCGGTGACGGTCGACGGAGCTGAAGTCAAGCCGGTCAGGATCCTGAAGAAAATGATGGACCTGCAGCCGGAGGATCCGGACGCGACGATCAATGACTGCGATATCATCAAGACCGTCGTATCAGGTACGAAGGACGGCAAAAAGATCGAATATCAGCTTGAAGCAATCTGCCGGCCTGTCAAGGAGTGGCCCGAACTGCTGGGAGCACAGGTGTATATAGGCGGAGCACCGGCCTGGGCAGCTGAAATGATTCGAAAAGGTCAGATCAGCGGAGCCGGAGTATTCGCGCCTGAGGAGTGCATTCCTCCCAAAGCGTTTTTCGCCGAGGCGGCAAAGAGGGAGATCTACATCCAGGCAACCAAGAAATTCCTGCTTGGAACCGACGACTGGGATGCTGTCAGGAAAAAGGAACTGGTAGATCAGGGCAAATAGCAGCGCAGTTTGAGAGGGTTCATTTCTAAATGCGGGTAGCGTCTTGGTACCTGCCCGCATTTTGTATGCTCAAAATTCATGGAAAAGAGGCGATCGATTTGAAAATAGCGGTTCTCGGAGCAGGTCTCCAGGGGAATATAGTAGTCACGGATCTTTGCGATCCCGTTCTAAGTCCAGGTAAAAAAGACCTGATAATATGCGATTATGATTTATCCAAGGCCAAGGCCGTCGGCGAAAGATTCGGCATCGATTATGCGCAGTGCGACGTGTCGGACCACGGAAGATTGCTGGAAGTGACAGGCGGTGCCGGCATCGTGATCAATTGCGTGCAGTACAATTGGAATCTGACGATCATGCAGGCGTGTCTCGAGGCCGGAGCACATTATATTGATCTTGGCGGCTTGTTTCATGTCACGAGAAAACAATTCGAGCTCCACGACGCGTTCAGGAAGGCCGGTCTGACCGCTGTGCTCGGGATGGGAAGCACTCCCGGGACCATAAACGTCATGGCGGGCTATGCCGCAAGCCGACTGGACACAGTAAGCGAAGCCCATGCCATATGTGCCTGCGGGGATTTTACAAAGACCGGCGCAGTCATCGGTATACCGTATTCATTGCTCACTGTGATGGAGGAGCATACGATGGATCCGTGGATACTTAAAGATGGTGAATTGGTGTCCGTACCGGCTGGCAGCGGCAAGGAGACGATCACGTTCTCAGAACCGATCGGCGCCGCGGAAGCTGTCTATTGCATCCACAGCGAGCCGGCCCAGTTTGCCCGGTCATTCAAGGACAAGGGCATAAGGGAAGCCAGCTTCAAGCTGTCACTGCCGGCGGAATTCGAGGAGCGTGTCAAGTTCCTGGCGGACGTCGGCTTTGCGACAGATGAAAAGATCCAGGCAGGCGGAGCTATGGTGGATCCGTTGAAGACAATGGTCGCCGTCATTAACAGGTATCTTGAGCGGTATGACGCTTCAGGTGACGGGGAGCTCAATGACTGCGATGTGCTCAGGGCCGTCGTGAAGGGGACGAAGGATGGTACGGAGAAAGAAATCGTCGTGGAATCGGTGATCAGGACCAGCACAAGATGGGGATATATGGCAGGAGCATTGGATACAGGCGTTCCTCCATCCATCGTGGCCCAGATGATCATGAACGGCCTGATCGGCGAGAGGGGCGTATGCTCGCCGGAGCAGTGCGTACCGCCGCTCCCGTATTTCAAGGAATTGGAGAAAAGGGAGATGCCTGTATTCATGGTGGAAAAAACGCCGCTGTCAAGTGATTCGTTCAGTTATCTGAATGAATTGATGAGCAGGCCGAAATAGGCCGAAATAGGCCGAAATGTGGGATGACGGTACATCGAGCACCGTTTTCCCGTCAAAAGGAGGGTGAAAATATGAAAGTTCTGATTGTGGGAGCCGGAGGACAGGGAGGCCCATGCGCCTCGATCCTGGCCAGGGATCCAAAGACAGTGGAAATAAGGCTTGCTGATGTGGATAAGGCAATCGCTGAAAAAGTCGCCGCTAAAATCGGCAGCCCAAAAATAAAGACGTTCAAAGTGGACGCGACAAAGACGGACGAGGTGGCGCAGCTGGCGAAAGGCGTTGATGTTGTCATCGACCTTGTCATGCCATGGATGGCGAGTTACGTGATGCGCGGGGCATTATCCGCCGGAGCGAACTACGTCAATACAGCGTTTGATACGCCTTTCTGGGATGAATTCGCTGACGGCAAGCCGTTGACAATGCAAGAAGAGTTCAGAAGTGCAGGTTTGACGGCGCTGCTGGGCTGCGGAATGGCTCCCGGATTCATCAATGTCATAGCAAGGCAGTACTGTGACAAGCTTGACAGCATAGAGCATGTCAAGATCAGGCTTGGAAAGAAAAAGACCGGCGGAGGCCCGTATGATGACATAATTAAACCCTGGAATCCCGGCTGGGCGCCTATCCAGGCCTTGAAGGACTGCGCCGATTCACCGATCTGCTTTGAAGACGGCGGATACAAGCGGGTTGGGCCGTATGACGGCATTGAAGAGTGGCAATTCCCCGAACCGGTGGGAAAACTTCTTGTATCGCATCATTCCCATGAGGAGCCCTATTCGTTCCCGACAAATGTGGGGAAAGGCATCAAGTATTGCGATTTTAAGTACTATGTGGCCTGCCATCCGGCGGCGCTGGTCAGCTTGGGCCTTGCATCGGACAAAGAAGTGGATGTGAAGGGCATGAAAGTCAGGCCGATCGATCTTGTCGCCGCGGTGCTCCCAAAGGCTGGAAATGCGTTTTTTGACGAAGATCCGTCGAAATTTGGATATAACGACGCGCATAATTTTGTATCGATGGTTGTCGAGATCAAGGGAGCCAAGAATGGGGCGGAAAAAACATACACGATCCATTGCCCGAATATGAATGCTCCGGGACAAGCGATATTTGACCTTTTCGGGACTTCGCTGGTAAACGTGGCCCTTCCGGCAGTGACCGGAGCCAGGCTCATAGCCGAAGGGGCTCAAAAGGGTGTCATTTTTGCGGAACAGCTGGATCCTGAAAAATTCCTTGCAGCAATTAAGGAGACAGGATATCCCTATAAATGGGATGTGATGGAAAGCTGACGGAAATAAAGCTCTATTTTCCGGAAAAGCCATGCGGAACGCGGTTCTGCATGGCTTTTCATGCTTTTCACGGCAATTGCTCAAATCGGATGATCAAATGTTTTGTAATCGGGAAATACGGTGTATAATCAAATTTAAGGATAAAATATACATTAAAGGACGGTAATAGTGTCATATGGACCATGCTTACTTGAAAAAATTGGGATTTGAACAAAAATTCGAGCAGGAGGCAGAACTTTACGACGGGCTGCTTCCGGTCAGGGTTTCTGAACAGCATAGGGAATTATACAAGGTGATCGGCCCAAAAGGAGAAATGCAGGCTGTCGTGTCGGGAAAACTGGCGTTCAGGTCCTCGGACAACCTTGATTATCCGGCTGTCGGCGACTGGGTGATGGTGGACAGGGAGGATGACCATGGAGGGAATGCAATAATACATGCTGTTTTAAGCCGGAAAAGCGTTTTTGAGCGCAAGGCTGCAGGCACTTCAAATACCGCGCAGATCGTAGCGGCCAATATCGATATCGTTTTCATCTGCATGTCGCTGAATGCTGATTTTAATATAAGGAGGCTTGAGCGGTATCTTGCAATTGCCTGGAGCAGCCGGGCGAAACCGGTGATCGTGCTGACAAAATCCGACCTGAGCCGTGATGTGTCGGGCTATTTGTCCGAAATAGCAACGGTCAGCGGCGGAGCGGATGTTCTGGTCTCTTCAAGCATGCAGGAGGATGGTCTCGCCGATGTATCGAATTATATCCGAGAAGGATGTACGATTGCTTTCATCGGATCGTCCGGAGTCGGAAAATCATCAATGATCAATCGCCTGGCCGGCAGGGAGATTTTGGAAACGAAAGAAATAAGGGAGGATGACGCCAAAGGGCGCCATGCCACGACGCATCGGCAATTGATCGTGCTTCCGGGAGGAGGCATAGTGATTGATACGCCGGGGATGCGGGAGCTGCAGCTTGATGCCTGCGATCTTTCCAGGACGTTTGAAGAAATAGAGACTATTGCGGAGGGATGCCGCTACAGGGATTGCACGCATACTTCAGAGCCCGGCTGCGCGGTGCGAAAGGCTATCGAAAAGGGAAGCCTTTCACAGGAACGGCTGAACAGCTATCTGAAGCTTCAGAAGGAAGCCGGATATGAAGGTCTCGATTCGCGCAGGCTCGAGGAGGAGAAAATAAAGAGGATGTTTGGCAGCAAGGGCGAAATGAAACAAGCCATGCGATTTGCCAAGAATAAAAATAAAAGATAATATGGCTGAATCATAGGACCGGCATGCGTCAAGACAAAAGATGCATGCCGGTTTTGTCTGCATTGCGCTAAAATTGAATTTCATGCTGAATCCATTGATACCAAGAAACACAAGCTATTTAACAACAATATAAGATACAGGTAATAGCAAAATTATACACGATGTGAGAATGGCGGGTTTTATGATGGATTTTAATGAAAAACAATGCGGCCGGCTCTGTTTCATAAGCCGATCGGCGTCAATCAAGGGACATTTGGTGAGAGTCTATTCCGGAACGAATAAATTTCGAATCGACAACCGGTGAAAACCTGCTTTAGAGCAAACAATTGCGGCTCAATACTAAGTTGGTATCAAACCCATTGCATTGAAGGGTTACGCTGAATTTAAAGACAAGATTACACACTGATGGCAGCAAGAATTTACACATGGTCACAAAACGGGATTTTAAAAAAAATATCCCTTGCGCATGATTGGCGCAAGGGATGCGGACGATTTAAAGCCTATGAGTTTTAAGATCCTTTTCCATTTCGGCGAATTCCGCCGCGATTGCTTCGTTGGGCTTGGCAGTCAACTTGCTGACAATGATGACCGACAGGAATGAAAGCGCGAATCCGGGGATCATCTCGTAAAGATATGCTGAGAGGCCTGCGGCTATCCATCCGATGACAGTGAGGCCTCCTGTCGCCATGCCGGCCAAGGCCCCCCATTTCGTCATCTTAGGCCAATACAGGCTCAGAAGCAGGACGGATCCAAAGGAAGCGCCAAATCCGGCCCATGCCTGGGAGACGATGCTTAAGATGCTTTTGTTCGGAAGGTAAGCAAGGTACGTTGCGACCGCGGCGACGAGCAGAACGGATAAGCGGCTTACCAGAACCTGGGTTTCTGAGGATGCGTGACGGTTCAGGAAGGTCATATAAAAGTCTTTCGTCACGGAGCTGGAGCATACGAGCAGCTGAGAGGATATGGTGCTCATGATCGCGGCCAATACGGCGCACAGTATGACGCCGGTAACCAGCGGATGGAACAGAGCATCGCCCAGCATCAGGAACACAGTTTCCGGGTCGGATAAAGGGGCTCCTGCCAAATCAAAGTAGACAAGGCCGGCAAGGCCGCTGAATATGGCGCCCAGAAGGCCGATCGCCATCCATGTGATGCCGATCCTTCTTGCGGATTTTAATTCGGAGGTGGATTTGATCGCCATGAAGCGAACGATGATGTGCGGCTGGCCGAAATACCCAAGGCCCCAGGCCAGCAGGCTGATGATGGATGCCGCGCTGGTGCCTCTTAATATATCCATGAGCGCCGGGTCGATGCTGCGCACCTGAGCGACAAACGTGCCAGGATCGGAGCCTATGGTGATGAATGTCGCTGCCGGAACGATGATCAGACATATGAACATGAGCGTGCCCTGGAAAAAATCCGTAAGGGATACTGCCAGAAAGCCGCCGAAAAATGTATAGACGACAACGATCGATAATGTCGCGACGACGCCGACATTATATGTCGAACCGAAGAGATTCAGGAAAAGCTTACCGCCGGCTACGATGCCGGACGAGACATAAAGCGTGAAAAATACAAGAATGAAGACGCCGGATACGAGCCGGAGCATATTGGATGCATCCTTGAACCTGTTCTCCAGGTAATCGGGAACTGTCAGCGAATTGTTCGAAACCTCGGTGTAGACGCGAAATCTCGGTGCCAGCAGACGATAGTTGAAATAAGCGCCGATCGTGAGACCGACCCCGATCCAAAGGCTGGATATGCCGGTCGCATATACGGCGCCGGGCAGACCCATGAGCATCCAGCCGCTCATGTCGCTGGCGCCGGCGGACAAAGCCGTGACCATAGGGCCGAGGCTTCTGCCTCCAAGCATGTAATCGGAAATATCGTGTGTCCGTCTGAACGAATAGTAGCCGATCGCCAGCAGAACGACGACGTAGAGCACAATGGATATGATGGATCCTGTTTCCATAGCAATTCTCCTCTATTAATGAATATTAAAACAACGTTAATATATTATCATATAGCGGCCTGCGATTCAATTTAAAAGGCTTGCGGGGCGGAAAAAGAATTTATGCGGCGGCAGCAGCCTGAGGGCAAAATTCTATATACAAACCAATGAGTAAAAGTATATAATATGTCTTGATAGTCAAGGATTATCGGATGGATGTTCTTATGCGCTCCAGCAGCGCCGGCCGGGAGAAATGCGGATGAAAATTGAGAAGGGAAATCCTATTTACACAAGGCTCGTCGATTTCATCAGGACTGATTGGCAAACCAATCGATCCGTCGTCGATGACATGCTGCTGATCAATAATAATCGCATCATATATATGGGTGTCGCGACATTTCTTGTTCACTGCCTTTTTGTGATCGCATTCAATTTGGGGTATGTGCCCGCTGATGACAATGAATACGTATGGCGCAGAGGCATTATACTGATCCATTCGCTCAATGCAGCAGCCGTCCTCGCCATCACTGCGGCATCGATCGTCCTGTTCAGAAAAAAGACCGCATTCCGATCAATGATGATTGTCGAGAATATATACATCGCGGATCTGTTGATCGCCGGCATCGCTGTAGTTGCAGTCGATCAGCATGTCACGTCCAACATTACGCCGTTCCTGATCGTTTGCACGATCATCGGATTTTTCATTGTAAAGCGGCCGATCAATTCGATCTTGATATTCACGGGTGCATATATAGCATTCCATAATTTGATAGGTTTATATCAGGCTGATGCGGCCATACTGATGTCGAACAGGGCCAATGGATTCACGTTCTGCAGCATAGGGCTTTGCCTGTCCCTCATCATTTGGTATTCCTACAGGACAAACATCATGCAGGACCGGAAAATCAAGGAGCAGCAGGAGGAATTGAAGCAGCTGGCATTCTTTGACAATCTGACAGGACTGCTGAACCGCAGAAGATGGATGGCGATCCTGAAGGATGAAATCGAGCGCATGAACCGCTACGGCCTTGAATGCGGCCTGATCCTCATGGACATCGATCATTTCAAGGCTGTGAATGACAAATTCGGCCATCCGGTCGGCGACAAGGTTCTTGAAGAGATCGCCTACATATTAAAGAAAGAACTCAGGATCACCGACAAAGTGGCCCGATGGGGCGGTGAGGAATTCATCATTCTATTGCCGGAAACCTCGGTTCCGAATTCTATGGCAAGCGCCGAAAAGATAAGGAAGTCCATCGAAGAAATGCAAATAAGGGTCGACGATACGGTCATCAAGGTCACCGCCAGTTTCGGCGTCGCGAGGATCATGCGGCGCGAGGATTTCGCCGTGAGCTACAACAGGGCGGACGAGGCGCTGTATTTGGCAAAGAGGATGGGACGCAACCTGGTCAAGTCAATGGAATCCTACAATTTAAGAGACACGGTGACGGACGATCAGACCACCGCATAGCGCACACTTAATAATGCCGGAGCAGCCAGCCCCATCCAAGGACGTCGGACGTTCGCGGGATGGGGCGTTTTATTGGATAGCCGGTGCAATGAAAGGATCATATGAGAAAGGAATAAATTTTAGTTGCATAAATATAAATAGATATGTATAATTATGAAATGGAAGAAAGGAGATCGATGAATGAGCGGATATAATTCGGAAATGAAAATCATTGAGGGCAAGAGCATATCCTGGGTCAAAGGCTTTCAGGCGATCGGGATCGCATCCGGGATCAAAAGCTCCGGAGCGAAGGATATGTGCCTGATTTACAGCGAGAGGCCGGCAGCGGCGGCAGCATCCTTTACGACAAATGTCGTCAAGGCGGCGCCGGTAGTGCTGGATATCAAAAATATAGAAGGCGGCAGCATCAGGGCGCTGATCGTCAACAGCGGAAACGCCAATGCCTGTACAGGGGAAGAGGGCTATGCGGACGCGGTCGGGATGGCAGGCATAACCGCGGAGCAGCTTGGAATAGCTCCTGAATCGGTTTTAGTTTATTCCACGGGAGTCATAGGTGTCAGACTGCCGATGGACAAGGTTCGGGCGGGAATCGTGAATTGTTCTAAAAGCCTTGTTTCAGAAAGCGAAGACCACGCTGCGGAAGCGATTATGACGACTGACCTTTCGAAGAAATCAATATTTGTTCAGATGCAGCTTTCGGGAAAAACGATATCGATCGCAGGTATTGCGAAGGGTTCCGGGATGATACACCCGAACATGGCTACAATGCTGAGCTATGTGGTGACAGATGCCAATATCACCTCGGAAATGCTGAAAAAAATCCAGAAGAGCAGTGTTGAAAAAAGTTTCAACATGATTTCGGTGGATGGAGACACCAGCACGAATGATTCTGCGACGCTGCTGGCAAACGGATTCGCTGAAAATGATCTCATAGATTCTGAGAACGACGACTATTACAAGCTTCAGGAGAGCATAGATTACATCAATACATGGCTTGCAAAAAAAATCGCAGCGGACGGGGAAGGCGCCACAAAGCTCGTTGAGATCGATCTAAAGGGAGCCTATACGGATGAAGCCGCTCGAAAAATGGCTAAAAGCGTCATTTCATCCAGCCTGGTGAAGACGGCCATGCATGGCGCCGATGCCAACTGGGGAAGGATCCTGTGCGCAATGGGCTATTCCGGAGCATGCTTTGTGCCGGACAAGGCGAATGTGTCATTTGTCAGCAGCGCCGGAAAACTTGAGGTATTCCGGGACGGCAAGCCGATAATCTTTGACGAGGGGATCGCTAGGGCTGTCCTGTCTGAAAACGAAGTCTCGATCCAAATAGTGCTGGCGGACGGCAATGGTTCAGCCAAAGCCTGGGGATGCGATCTGAGTGCCAAATATGTTGAAATCAATGGTAATTACAGATCATAAACAATAGCGGGACAAAAAGATATTGACAAATCCATTCGATGATTGTACGATTATGGAAATAAATGAAACCGATGAACGAGAGAAGTAAATCTGACACTGAGCTTTTAGAGAGCCGCAGGCGGTGGGATCGCGGCAGTGTAAGACAGATCGAATGGACTCGTGAGGGTGGCTGCGAAATATTATAGAGTAGTGGCTGACGGGATCTCCGCCCGTTATCAAGGGAGCGTGCATGGCAGTGCATGGAATGAGTGGGCCTTTTGGCCAATTCGGGTGGTACCGCAGGAATCGACTGTTCCTGTCCCTAATGATTTTAGGGGCAGGAATTTTTATTTTACCCGATCGAATGATCTGCCAGCTTCTTGCCAGGAAAAATAATTTTGAGAGGAGAAAAGACAATGGCGAAAATACCTTATAAAACTTATCTGACTGAAGAGGAAATGCCAAAACAATGGTATAACATGCGTGCCGATATGAAAGAGCAGCACGACCCCATGCTGAATCCCGGAACGCTTAAGCCAATGAAGGCGGAGGATCTTTATCCCGTATTCTGCGAAGAGCTCTGCAGGCAGGAAATGGACTCGACAACAAGATACATCGATATTCCGGAGGAGGTGCAGGCGTTCTACAAGATGTACCGTCCCTCACCGCTTATCAGAGCATACGAGCTTGAAAAAAAGCTCGGGACTCCTGCCAAGATCTATTTTAAATTCGAGGGCAACAATACTTCGGGAAGTCACAAGCTGAATGCTGCGGCCTCAATGGCCTACTATGCAAAAGAGCAGGGGCTCACGTCACTGACGACGGAAACCGGCGCAGGACAGTGGGGCACGGCTCTTTCCATGGCCTGCGCTCATTTCGGCCTTGACCTGACTGTATTCATGGTCAAGGTATCCTTTCAGCAGAAGCCTTTCCGTAAAGCGGTGATGGAGACTTATGGCGCGAACATCATTCCGAGTCCCTCTGACACTACGAATATTGGCCGCGCGATCCTTGCAAAGGATCCGAATACCGGCGGAAGCCTGGGCTGCGCAATATCCGAAGCAATCGAGCTGTCGATGGCGGATGACAATTGCAGGTACACTCTTGGATCCGTTCTGAATCAGGTGCTCCTTGCACAATCGATCATCGGGCTTGAAAGCAAGATTGCCATGGAAAAGATCGGTGAATATCCGGATATTATCGTCGGCTGTGCCGGCGGAGGATCAAATCTCGGCGGTTTGATGTCCGCATTCATGCAGGACAAACTGACCGGCAAAGCCGATCCCCGCATCGTAGCCGTTGAGCCTGCCTCATGCCCGTCCTTCACCAGAGGCAAATATGCTTATGATTTCTGCGATACGGGAAGGATCACGCCGCTTGCCAGGATGTATACGCTCGGAAGCGATTTTATCCCGTCCGCCAACCATGCCGGAGGCCTGCGCTACCATGGAATGTCCCCAATATTATCCAAGCTTTATCATGACGGGTATATGGAGGCTATTTCGGTGGAGCAATCCAAGGTATTTGACGCTGGCGTGCTTTTCGCGAAGACCGAACAGATCCTTCCGGCGCCGGAATCAAACCATGCTGTCTACGGAGCGATCCAGGAAGCTTTGAAATGCAAGGAAACCGGTGAGGCAAAGACGATCCTGTTCGGCTTGACCGGGACCGGGTATTTCGATATGAAGGCGTATATGCAGTATCATGACGGGACCATGACGGATCATGTGCCTACTGATAAAGAACTTCAGATCGGCTTCGACGGACTTCCGAAAGTCGACTGACAGGACTTCGTTCGCTGAACTTAATACAACCAAACAGCCGCCGCCATGCGGACAAGCAAAGCGGCGGCTGTTTGCTTTTTTTGCTCCTTTTGTTATAATTAATTGAAAAATCAATAGAGGTGATACCATGAAAAAGAAGACAAAGAGAATTTTGCTGATTCTCGCCGCAGTGGCCATGCTGATATTTATCGGGATGAAAGTATTCATCTATATGACGGAGCAGAGCCTGGGTCAGCTCAAGACATTGGAAATATCGGAGATTGATCTTGCCATGATCGAAGACGGGGAATATATAGGCGCCTATTCTGCCTTCCCGATCGCGGTGGAAACGCTGGTGACTGTACGGGGCCACAGGATCGAAAGCATTGAGATATTGAAGCACGACAATGGACAAGGCACGCCGGCTGAAGCCATAACGGCTGATATCATCAAGGCTCAGTCGCTGCAAGTGGACTCAGTTACGGGAGCAACTTACAGCAGCATAGTCATTCTTAAATCCGTGGAAAAGGCGTTGACAGACGGGGAATGATGCTGCAAAGAGCGTTGACAGGTGGTGTATGATGGATCGCAGAGCGTTGACAGCCTTTTTCAACAGGCTGGACCGGACATTCTTTATAGATAACGAGAACAAGGCTTATGCCGATCTGGACCAGGCTTTGCCGATCGGCTACGGGCAGACAATATCGCAGCCGAGCCTTGTGCTGGAAATGACTTACCGGCTTGCGCCGGATAAAAGCTGCAAGGTGCTGGAAATAGGGACCGGATCCGGCTATCAAACGGCCCTGCTTGCTGAATTTTCAGGGGAAGTCTGTACCGTCGAGCGGATACCGGAGCTGGCGGAGGCGGCCAGGAAGAAGCTGGAGGCGCTTGGGTATGCCAATATCAGCTATAAGGTCGGGGATGGGAGCGAGGGCTGGGCCGGAAAAGCGCCCTTTGACCGCATCATTGCAACAGCTGCAGCGGGCAGGATCCCGGACGAATTGACAGAACAGCTCAAGCCCGGCGGGAGGATGATCATTCCAGTCGGCCCTCAGGGTCTGCAGGACCTCATGCTGATCACAAAAGACGAGCATGGGGCCATACAGGAATCAGTGATCGAAAAAGTCATTTTTGTTGAATTCAAGGGCAAATACGGCTGGTCTATAAAGTGAGCCGGATCTGACGATCCATGCATTCACTCGGAAATTATTCTACAGTCACGACATAGCCGCTGCGCTCCAGCGCACGGATCAGTTCCTGGCCGTGGGCCGGTCCACTGACCTCAAAAGCCGCGTGGATAATGGCTTCATTGAGTTCGAGATCCGCATGGAGGCGGTCGTGCTGCACCATGATGATATTGGCGTTGCAGCCGGACACGATCGACGCGAAATGCTCCAGGCTGCCGGGAACGTCTCTCATGACGGTGCTGAGCTTCAGCTGCCTGCCCCTGTTTATCAAGCCCTTCTCAACGATTTTATGGATAAAGCTGACATCGATATTGCCGCCTGACAGGATGCAGGCGGTCTTGCCGCCGCGGACCTCCATTCTGGCGCTGAGGGCAGCCGCCAGAGCTGCGGCTCCGGCAGGCTCGACAACCTGCTTGCAGCGCTCCAGCAATAAAAGGATCGCAGCGGAGATTTCCGAGTCCGTTACCGTCACCATATCATCGACATATTTGCTGATATAGGCAAAAGTCATTTGCCCGGGATTTTTAACCGCGATGCCGTCTGCAATCGTCTGAGCCGTATCCGTACAACGGTAGTGACCGCACCGGAAGCCTTGAACAAGAGCGTCCGCTTCTGCAGACTGGACGCCGATGACCCGTATCCCTGGATCGATGCTCTTGATGCAGCAGGCGATGCCGGCCAGAAGTCCGCCGCCGCCGGCAGGTACCAGCACTGTATCGAGATCCGGCAGATCCCGCAGGATTTCAAGGCCGATCGTGCCTTGTCCCGCGATGACATCCTCGTCTTCAAACGGATGAATAAACACCGCGCCGCTTTCCTGCTGAAGCTCCATGGCCTTTTGATAAGCATCGTCATAGCAGTCGCCGTGAAGAACGACATTGGCGCCGTATTCCTCGGTTGCGGAGATTTTAGCGATGGGTGTTGTCCTTGGCATGACAATCGTGGCGCGCATGCCGAGCGAAGAAGCTGCGAATGCCACTCCCTGGGCATGATTGCCGGCACTGGATGCGATCACCGCCGCAGGCGGATCGGTTTCAAGAAGCCGTGCGATCTTGTTGTAGGCACCGCGAACCTTGAAGGATCCGGTTTTTTGCTGGTTTTCAAATTTCAGGTATATGGGACAGCCGGACATGTTTGAAAAGGTTTGCGAATAATTCAGCGGCGTGTCGTGAATGACGCTGCGGATCCGCTGGCGGGCCCTTTCGATATTATTTATATCATATGAATTTCGTGTTTCCATCCTGGCACCTCGAGTTGCTTTTTGCGCAATTATACCACGCATATGGGAAACTTGTCCACGCCGGCTCATAGAAATAATGAGTTGAACACTTAACGAGCCCCTTATATTTTATAAGCTTTAATGGTATTATAGTGATTATAATAATGAGATATCTCGGCTTTAAAGGCCGATTGAATTCATCGCCGGCTGACATCCGGAATTTTACACTGTCGGGAGGAGAGGAACAATGGATAAGGAAAGAATCAAGAACGCGGTCAGGGAAATACTGCTGGCAGTCGGAGAGGATCCGGAGCGGGAAGGCCTGATCGGGACGCCCAGCCGCATTGCGGATATGTATGAAGAGATATTCTCAGGCCTTGGAAAAGATCCGGGAGAGCATCTGAAGATTTATTTCCAGCAGGAGAAATATGAGGAACTGGTGCTCGTCAAGGACATTCCGTTCTATTCGGTCTGCGAGCATCATCTTGTACCATTTTTCGGGAAGGCCCATGTCGGTTATCTCCCAAAGAACGGAAGACTGACCGGCCTCAGCAAGCTGGCGAGGGTCGTGGAAACAACGGCAAAAAGACCGCAGCTTCAGGAAAGGCTGACCGCCACGGTCGCGGAGGCGGTCCAGAGCAAATTGAACCCATACGGCGTCATTGTCGTGATTGAGGCCGAACATATGTGCATGACGATGCGCGGTGTCAATAAACCGGGCTCAAAGACAGTGACGTCGGCGGTCCGCGGTATATTCGCCAGTGACGCCAAGGCCAGGGCGGAAGTCATGTCCATGATCAACAGCGGGAAATAGCAATTTGCTCAATTAAATCACAGGACAGGAGTATGATATTCAATGACTTACATATTCAAATCGAATGGCATCGGCTGCAATGATGCCGCTGGAGGCACCGCCGCGCCATCGGCGATGACTGTCGCCGGCCGGGATTTTGTCTGGGGCGGCAGGACGTACATCATGGGGATCCTGAATGTCACGCCCGACTCGTTTTCAGACGGCGGCGATCATTTAACAGTTGACAGGGCAGTCGCAAGAGCAAAGGAAATGATCATGCAGGGCGCCGATATCATCGACATTGGCGGAGAATCATCCAGACCGGGGCACATCAGGGTCTCGGCGGAGGAGGAATCCTCCCGTGTGCTTCCGGTCATTCAGAGACTGGCGGCGGAAACCGATGCCGTCTTGTCGCTCGATACCACACGGCCGGAAATCGCGGAGGCAGGCATCAACGCAGGCATTCATATCATCAACGACATCTGGGGCCTTCAGGGCCAGGGCGATATGGCCGAAATAGCGGTGCGATACCGGACGCCGGTCATAATTATGCATAACCATGAAGGAACCGTCTACGAGGGCGATATGATCGACAGCATCATTCGATTTCTCGAGCGATCGGTTTCTATCGCCCGCAAAGCAGGTATAGCAGAAGACAAAATCATATTGGATCCGGGACTGGGATTTGGCAAAACGCCCGATCAGAATGAAGTACTGATGCGGCATCTTGACAGAATCAAGTCATGCGGCTTCCCGGTCCTGCTCGGCGCATCGCGCAAATCCATGATCGGCAGGATATTGGATCTGCCTCCGGGAGAACGCATGGAGGGAACTCTGGCAACGACCGTCATGGGCATCATGCAGGGCATCGATATCGTGAGAGTCCATGATGTACTTGAAAACTTCAGGGCAGCCAGGGTAACGGACGCGATCATGAGGAGAAAATAGCAATGGACAGGATCATCATAAAAAACATGGCGTTTTATGGGTATCACGGCGTACTTGAGGAAGAACAAAGAGTCGGTCAGAATTTCTTTGTCGATATTGAGCTTTATCTCGACCTTAAGGACGCGGGAACGTCAGACGACCTGGCACTGACAGTGGATTATAGCAATGTATTCCGGCTGGTCGAACATATCGTTCGCGAAGAACGGTTCAAGCTGATCGAAGCGCTTGCGGAAAAAATCTGCGCCAGTGTTCTCAGGGATCATCCTGTTGTCAAAAAAGTCGTGACCGAGGTCAGAAAGCCTGAAGCACCGATCGAAGGCAGCTTTGACCATGCTGCCGTACGCATCGGGCGTGAAAGGCAGGAAATCCATGGCTAGGATATTCTTAAGCCTTGGGAGCAATATCGGCGACAGGAGAGGCTACCTTGAACAGGCCATCGAGCTGCTCGGCTCAGGAATCGACATTGCCAGTAAATCCTCGTACTATGAAACGGCCCCGGTCGATTACCTTGAACAGGACAGCTTCTTGAATATTGTGCTTGAAGGTGTGACCGGCCTTGATCCGGAAAAGCTGCTTGCTTTTACACAGAGCATCGAACAGCAGATGCATCGGGTCAAGACGATTCGGTATGGACCGCGGAATATCGACATCGATATCCTGCTCTATGATGACCTTTCCATCGATGCGGAAAATCTTACGCTGCCTCATCCCCGTATGCTGGAGAGGGCATTTGTGCTGGTTCCGCTCTTGGAGGTCGCGCCTGACTTGGAGGTTGGCGGCGTCAGGATCTCCGATCTGGCGGCCGATATGACTGCTTCTGGCATCAGAAAAGTCGAATAATGGGAGGCTGCATATATGGAGCGCATTGATTGCATTTTGGCTAACGGCACATTCAAAGACTGTGTCAAAAGGAATATGGAGTCTGAAAAAGACAGGATATTTTGCAGGCACGATATGAGCCATATGCTGGATGTCTGCAGGGTCGCATGGATACTGAACCTTGAAAGCGGCTTGCTTTTGCCCAAGGAAATGGTCTATGCGGCCGGCCTGCTTCATGATATCGGCAGATGGCAGGAATATCTTACAGGCCGCGACCATAGTGAAGCGGGCGCCGAACTCGCGGAGGAAATATTGGGTTCCTGCGGATTCAATGACGAAGATATCCGGGCGATCGTTGCAGCGATCCTCGAGCATCGGGAGCGATCCGAAAATTCAAAGCTTGGAGCTCTAATATCGAGGGCTGACAAGGCTTCGCGGCCATGCTTCGACTGTCCGGCCATCGGCCGGTGCAAAAGATTCGTGGATAATCATAAGCCATCGCTTGACTATTGAGTGTTACCCGCGCTGAATGCAGGAGGTTATTGATATGGAAAATAATAAAATAGCGGATGATCGGAAAATTGAAATCAGGCTGGGTGATATTACCAAGATTAAAGCTGACGCAATCGTCAACGCAGCCAACAACAGCCTTTTGGGGGGAGGCGGCGTCGACGGGGCGATCCATCGCGCAGCCGGGCCGGAGCTGCTGGCGGAATGCAGAATGCTCGGCGGATGCGATACCGGAGATGCAAAGATCACGAACGGATACGCTCTGCCGGCCAAATGGGTGATCCATACGGTGGGTCCGGTATGGCACGGCGGCGGAGATCATGAGGAGGAACTGCTCACTTCCTGCTACTGGAGATCCCTTGAGGTCGCCATCGAAAATGGAGTTGGAACAATCGCTTTTCCTGCTATCAGTACTGGCGTATATGGATTTCCTGCCAAGCGGGCTTCAGTGATCGCGGTGCGGACGATACAGCGCTTTCTGGATACTCATACAGGCATGGAAAAGATTATTCTTGTATGCTTCAGCAAGGAAACGTTCGACTTGTACGACAGCATACTCAATGGAGATCAGTCTTAGCGCCGGGATGGTTCCCGGCAGGGCGCACAGGTGCCTGATCATGACCTCCGTAAAACATGAAGACATAGCGGCCACAATTTAGAAGAAGACCGGATCAGCCCGGTCTTCTTTCGTTTTTTGTCGTTATTCTTTTATTTTTCAATATTTAATATTTATTGGGTACGATTGTTTTTTGATTGGTTACATGACGAATCCGAACATGCGCGGCAGCCATAAGGATAATCCCGGTACATAAGTGGTGATTATCAGTGTGGGGATCCAGGCAAGGGCTATGAACCACATTGTCGGTCCCATCATCTCATTGATCGGCGCGTTTCCGATACGGGCCCCCAGATAGAGGAACGGAGCTGTCGGAGGCGTGACGCAGCCGAGGCCCAGGTTGACGCCCATGATGGCGGCGAAGTGGACCGGATCGACGCCCAATTGAATGACGACAGGCAGCAGGATCGGGGTCGTCAGCAGGATCGCGCTGGTGTCATCCATCATCATTCCGATGATGATCAGGAACAGGTTGACCATCAGGATCAGCAGGAAGGTGTTCTCTGTGACCGAGGTCATCGCTCCAAGGATCATGTTCGGGACGTTTTCCATGATATATAGTCTCGAGAGCATCATGACGGAGAGCAGCATGATCATGACGACGCCAGCTGTCGTACCGGCTACGATAAGACCGTCCTTGAAGGATTTTGCATTCAATCCTTTATAGAACCAGACACCGACCGGGACAGTATAGACAACTGCGACCGCAGCAGCTTCCGTAGGCGTCAGGAAACCGCCATAGATTCCGCCAAGAATGATGATAGGCGCGATCATGGCCGGTATGGCTCTGCCTGTTCGGCGCGTCAGTTCCTTTGTGTATACAGGTAGAGGCATCTTGTCGGGAATCCTGATCTCGGTATTTTTCCGAAGCAGCCAGAAGTTGACCGCGCTCAGCAAAATGACAAGAATGATGCCCGGGATGACAGTCGCAAGGAAGCAGGCCAGTACGGACTGCCCGCCTATGAAGGCATAGACGATCATGTTCAGGCTCGGCGGGATCAGAAGGCCGAGCAATGATGCGCTGGAGATCAGAGCGGAAGATATGCCGCGCGGATAGCCGGCCGCATACATTCTCGGCAGCATGATCGTACCGATACAGCTGAGAGTCGCAAAACCGCTTCCGGATATCGATCCGAACAGGGCGCAGGATACGACCATGACCGCTCCGAGACCTCCCTTGATACGGCCGATGAACATTTCAACGGCGTTGACAAGGGCTTCGCCGATCCCGGCTTTTTCCATCAGGTTTCCTGATAGGATGAACAGTGGGATGGCGACCAGGATCAGGGAACTGACCTTGCTGAAGCCGTATGGCAGCAGGAAGGTATAATCATATCCGCCGCCGATGACAATGACCAGCGAGGAAGCGAAAAACGCAAATGGAATAGGAACACCCAGCATTAAAACAACAATAAGTGCGAGAACTGCAAATACTACGAGCATGCGATCATACCTCCTTTCCGCTACCGGATAGATCTTCGATAGCAATAGTCTTTGTAATATATTTGCCTATAAAAAGTCTCCATTCATCATAGAGGTAAACAATATTATAGAAGGTGGCGACGCCCAGACCAAACAGCAGCGAAGACTGTGATACAGTGACTGGAATACGCCAAACCGGAGTTTTCGTTTCCATGACTATTGTCCAGTTGAACAGCTGCCAGGCCCATGTGAGGAAAACGAGGCATAAAACCAATGTTAAAGTATTGCGGAGAACTGCGATCAGGGATTTCGCCATGGATTCGGGCATCATGACGACGACGATATCGGCAGTGATATGGCTCTGCTCAAAGCTGCCATGGGCCGTTCCGAACATATAAAGCCAAAAGGCGAATATGATCAGGATCTCTTCGTAGCCCAGGAAGTTGACGTTCAATTCACGGGTTATGACGGCTGCGAAGGTGATCAGGGTCACCATGGTGCCGCAAACGATAAGACCGACATGCAGAAATTTTTCCATAAATTTCCAAAAGGCTGTTTTTTCCAATTTGCTGGTATACACTATTAGCCTCCTTTCTTGTCTTTACACAATCAAAGGGAAGGAGTTACCTTCCCTTTGATTTTCATGTGAAATCTGTGGTGAGGTTCTATTTGCTATTGAAGTTTTTCTACCTCAGCTCTTAAGCCATCCATGAATTCCTTGGTCAGAAGCTCTTCGAGCTTGGGCCAGGTGGTTTCGCGGACGAATTTAGCGTTGGCGGCAACTTCTTCAGGTGTGAATTCTATGACTTGAACGCCATAGTCGTCAGCCAGTTTCTGCTTGTAAACTTCTTCGTTTTCCTGAGATAGAGTGAAACTCTTCATGCTCTGCTCCTGGAAGACTGCGATGACAGTTTCTGCATCTTCAGGCGAAAGCTTTGCAAGGGTCTGCTCACTGATGACATAGCTTGTGGCTTCTGCATGGATGTAGGTGACATACATGTAATTGATTATTTCGCCGATCCATGCATAATTGATGTTCGGAGTACCGCCGACCCATCCGTCAACGACTTTGGTCTGAATGGCAGTCGGAACTTCTGCGTATGGAACAGTGATCGGGTTGAAACCAAGGTCTTCCTGCGCGACCCTGAAAGTGATCATTGCCGGGCTTCTGGTCTTGACTTTCTTGGTTGCGCCCGGGATGGCCATATCGGTAGGCTCGACTACGAATGCCTGCCCGATGAAACCTTCAAGTACGATACCGAGGAATTTGACGCCGTTGGCTTCAGTCAACTCTCCAAGAGTCGTACACAGATAGGAATCGGGAGCGAAGAGGATCTTAGCCTCGTCGAAGCTGGTTGCGTAATATGGCACATAAGCTGCGCCGAGTCTGGCATCCAACGCATCCGGAATAGTGATCTGGCCCATGTCGATCGTCCCTCTGACGATTTCTTCATAGACTGTTTCATATCCGCCTAATTGGCTGGCCGGGAAGTATTGAACTTCAACTCTTCCTTCAGTTCTTTCCTTGACCATTTCACAAGCTTCGTTGTTCAGTCCGGTCGCGATGTGCTCAAGCGGCGCATCGGAAGCCAGTCTTAAAACGATAGGTTCGGTTGCTTCCCCTTCGCCTTCACCCTCGGTGGCTGTTCCGCCGCCGCATCCGGCAAAGGTCGCGAGCACCAACGCGAATACCAGTAGAAACGCAATGGTTTTCTTTAAATTCATAGTTCCTCCTCCTTGTTATGCAATGTGATAAGTTGCTATATAAATCGCCGAAGTGATTTATCGAAGTTGGCGGGTTTCGAATCGTTCCACCCGTGTCGTCATCAAAGAAAGAGCTAGTTTATCGACTTGTATTTATAATGTAATATTACACCGATGTGACGCTGATTGCAATCACATTTTGCACTATTCAAAATATTCTGTCATTTATTTAACAAACTTTAAGTTATCTTTTTTGGCAATCTCATTAATCAAAAATCCCGGGTTGCTTTTCGACTATTGATAATGAGAGATCAAGTTTGTCGACGATTTCGCCGATCTCTGATTTTCTGATCGTATATGCCGGTCCGAGCAGCAGCATGTCGCCAAGGATGCCGTCGATATTTCCACTGCCGCTTTGTATGAACATGCCGTTTTTCTTGCATGCGTCGACAAGGAGCGACTGATACTGTATGGCCGGGTCGAAGGGCTCCTTTGTCTCCTTGCTTTTGACGAATTCTATACCGATCAGCAATCCTTTTCCCCGCACATCGCCAATGGACGGATGCGCCGAAGCAAGCGTCCGGAGCTCCTTCATAAGATAGTCACCCATACTTTGAACATTTTCAAGAAGCTCGTGCCGGATTTTGTAATCAATAGTCGCTGAAATGACGGCGCCTGCCATGGGATTGCCCGCCCAGGAAAAACCCGGTGCGAATGTCGCTGAGTTATTTTCGATCACATCGCTGACCTTCGCGGAGCATCCGACGCCGCCAACAGGAAAATAGCCGCCGCCGAGGGCTTTGCCCATCGTGACGATGTCGGGAACGACCCCGTATCCCTGGTAGGCAAACCAGTCTCCGGTCCTGCCGACGCCGGTCATGACTTCGTCCATGATCATCAGCACGTTATATTTATCGCATATTTCTCTAATCTTTTGGAAATATCCCGGTTTCTGCGGATGCGCTCCGCAAAGGGAATTGCCGGAATAAGGCTCCGCGATGAAGGCGGATACGGTTTCGGGTCCCTGGACCTGGATCTCGCGTTCAAGGGCGCAGGCGCAATCAAGGCTGCAGCTCTCGGGCGTCTTGCCATACCAGCAACGGTAGCAGTACGCGGGCGGAATGTGCCCATGCTCCGATAAAAGCGGCTGCCAGAGCTTGCGTCTTCCCAGATGACCGCCCCATGACAGCGTGCTGTTCGACATGCCGTGATAACTGATCCATCTGCCGATCACTTTGTATTTTCCAGGATCGCCGTTGTCAATATGATAGGTTCTGGCTATTTTCGCCGCCATTTCAACTGCTTCGGTGCCGCCGCTGACGATCATCGTCTTTTCAAGCAAATTGCCCGAGACATGATGGATTTTAGCACATGCATCGATGATTTCCGATGTTGTGCTATACATTCTATATGAAAAATTGAGTTTATTGCTTTGATTTCGGAGGATGTCTCCCATTTCTTCGAGTCCGTAACCCAGACTGCATAAGACAGGACCGCCGGCGGCATCGATATAGCGATTGTTATTGCTGTCGAAAAGATAGACGCCGTCGCCTTTGGTGATCTCGGGATATTCGATATTCATCTGCGGATATAGAACGTGTTGATTCTGCAGTACTGAGGTCATTCAGCCACCTTTGCCTTCAAGCTTGAAATAACACTATCCAATATAAATTTCCGAATATTATGATTACATATTTCGACTTATTATAGCACATCGTTTTTTATTAGTGAATATAGTCAGCACTGTTTTTTAGTCGATACAAAGCATATACATTATACTGTATACAACGGTTGCGGCAAATGGCGGTGTCAACCGGGAGGCATGTCTGATACATGATGAAAACCATCGGGGAGGAATCGCTTCCGGGTATAAAGGGATCATTGATTTTACTATATATATGGAATATAATTAAGACGAAAATAATCGGAAAGGGGCATGCGGTCATTTGGACATGATTGCATTGTAGCAAGGCATACTATGAACAGATATGATGGCAGGCTTCTTAAATCGATCGGACCATTTATGAAACTGATCCCCTATGTCATGACAAGACGCAGTGATGCCCAGATATTCAGCAGGCAGCTCGTCATGACAGAGCCTATCGATGATTATATAAAGGAAAAAAGGGAGCAGGGCGTTGAACTGACATATCTGCATGTGTTTATCGCCATTTTTGTACGGCTGATAGCGCTGCGCCCCCAATTGAACAGATTTGTCATAAATGGCCGGCTTTATGCAAGAAACCGCATCTGGATATCGCTAACTGTCAAGCGCTCTTTGCATGACGAGGGCGAGGAGACATCGGTCAAATTCACTTTTTCAGGGAAAGAGAATATTTTCGAGGTTGCAGCCATTGTTGACCGCGTTCTTGACGAGAGCCTGTCGGAGGGCGCCAGGAACAGCGGCGACAGGATCGCTGCCGCAATCATGTCTCTGCCGCATTTCATGGTGCAAGGCCTGGTGCGGCTGCTGAAATGGATGGACAGGCACAATTTGCTGCCAAAATCGGTCATTGAGGCCAGTCCCTTCCATACGACGATGTTTTTCACATATTTGAAGTCAATCAATCTTGATTATGTTTATCATCATCTTTATGATTTCGGGACGACAGGTATTTTTGCAGCGCTCGGCAAGAACAAAAAACTGCCGGTGGTGCATGGAGATGATCCGGTTGTAAAGAAATGCTGCGAAATCGGCTATGTGCTTGACGAGCGGATTTGCGACGGCATCTATTTTTCCAACTCCTTCAAGCTCATGAAGAAATATCTGGCTGAGCCACGGCTGCTGGAGGAATCCCTCAACAACATAACCGAGGATATTGACTGAAAATGAGCCTTATTATTTTCAAAAACATATAGAAGTGGCAGATAAACGTGATATAATACATCGTGTATAAAGCTTCAACGAATGAGGCCAAAGGTGTCCGCACCTTCTGAATATTTGTTTTCAAGGCAACCGGGAACATTTCCCGCCCATATCGCGCTTGCCGCCTGCAGTGATTAATATTTTTTTATTCATGAAAGTCGCAGGGCAAGCGGTCATAATTATGGAATAAAGCAATTAGGACCATTATGCTGAATGCCGAATAATTGTTTTATTTATATGTTATTATTCATTATATTGGAGGTGTATCAATGGAAAACCAGAAACAAATTCCAATTATCCAGGTGCTGGGCGTGCTTCTGTTCTTGCTCGCGTCCCTGTACTACACGATCATTGTCATCGAAGGCTGGGTTCATATCCCGGNNGCGTCCTGACAGCGGTCATTGCAACTATTGTAGCCGTTTTGAACGGCTATAAATGGAAATTCATCGAAAATGGAATCATTTCAACAATTTCAAGATCCATGCAGGCGATCCTGATTCTTTTGACGGTCGGTATGCTGATCGGAACATGGGTCGCATCCGGTATCGTTCCAGCCATGATATTCTATGGGCTCAAGATCCTGAGCCCAGGCATATTCCTTGTTGCGACCTGTCTGATCTGCGCTATCGTATCACTGGCGACAGGAAGCTCCTGGACCACGGCGGCCACTGTCGGCATCGCGCTGATCGGCGTCGGATCAGGCCTCGGTATCAGCCTTCCGATCGTTGCAGGCGCGATCATCTCGGGCGCCTATTTCGGCGACAAGATGTCACCGCTTTCGGATACGACGAACCTGGCGCCGGCAATGGCCGGATCGACTTTGTTCGACCATATCCGACACATGATTTACACGACCGGCCCATCCCTGATAATCGCTTTGATATTGTATGGGATCATTGGCGCAAGCTATGCGGGAAAAGAACTGGATATGACGCAGATCAATGAGATCCTGGACGGACTGGCGGCCAATTTCTACATTTCGCCGCTGCTGCTCATTCCGCCGGTGCTCGTAATTCTGATGGTCGTATTTAAAATTCCGGCGCTTCCGGGACTGTTCGGCGGCGTTGTGCTGGGCGCAATTTTTGCCATGGTTTTCCAGGGCGCTGCGCTCGGCGATATGTTCTACGCGACATATGAAGGCTTCAAGCCCGACACCGGGATGGAATTCCTGGACAACCTGCTTGAACGCGGCGGACTTGAAGGCATGTATTATACTGTAGCGCTGATTCTCTGCGCGATGACTATGGGCGGCGTACTGGATACGACCGGCATGCTCAAGACGCTGGCAGCCAAACTGCTTGAAAGGGCCCAAAGCACCGGATCCCTGGTCGCAGTCACACTTGCCACTTGCATCGTTACAAATATCGTCGCTGCCGACCAGTATCTCTCGATCGTTGTTCCGGGACGTATGTACAAGCAGGTCTATGAAGACAGAAGGCTCAAGCCCAAAAATCTGTCCCGTGCTCTTGAAGACTCCGGAACACTCACTTCGGCTCTTGTTCCATGGAACACCTGCGGTTCATACATGTACAGCGTACTGGGCGTATATCCGCTGGCCTATCTGCCATTCGCGTTCCTGAATCTGATTAATCCGTTTGTATCCTTGTTCTATGGAATCACAGGCATTACGATGGAGAAGATGACGGAAGAAGAATATCAGGAAGTGTTGAAGCAGAGAGAAATCGCGAGCATGGTCGTCTGATTCGAATGCCAACATAATACACATAATTGAATATTGAATATTGACATTCATTGACAGTGACATTCATTGACATTCATTGACAGTGAAATTGACAGTGAAATTGACATTGACATTGATCGGGACGGCAGGCTTTATGCCCGCCGTCTCTTTTTTGTACCGCCTCTTTTTCGCGCCGTGTTTTATGTTGATATTCGGCAACAATTTGGGGACTTGAGGAAGCTGCGTGGGATGTATATAAAAAGTGCTGATTTTCAATAAACATAACGCCGATTTGTTTACTATATGATAAACGAAAACCAATTTTGTTTATAAAAAAATTGAAGATCGTACATGGATACGCAGAACAACCATGGACCGGAAGAACAACCATGGATCGGAAGATCAACCTGAGCCCGCAGATCATCCATGGCTTCAGTTGAACGCACATAGATTTGGCGGAATAAAAGTCTTGACAGGTGGCAAGGCGTAGGTATAATGAAGATATAACATATGAACATATAATCACATGTTCATATTTTAGGCCATTGAAAGATTATTGAAAGATTATTGAAAGATCATTGAACTGGAGCTGCATTCAAATATGGAACATGATTTTGAACCATGGCGATAATGGCGATATCGGTTCATTGATTCATAAGGGAGAAGCATCATGAAAAAGGAAATAATTAAAATAGAACGCTGTGACTGCAACGTGATCCACGAGGAGATCGTAGGAAGCGTAAGGGAAAAGATGCCGCCGGAGGAAACGCTTTATAATCTGGCTGAGTTGTTCAAGGTGTTTGGCGATTCGACCAGGGTCAAGATATTATGGGCGCTCGACGCATCGGAGATGTGTGTATGTGATATCGCGGTGCTGCTGAACATGACCCAGTCGGCTATATCACATCAGCTGAGGGTGCTGAAGCAATCACGCCTGGTCAAGAGCAGGAGGGACGGAAAAACAGTGTTTTATTCGCTTGACGACGATCACGTCAGGCAGATCATCGATCAGGGGCTGGTCCATATCAATGAATGATCAGAGGGATTTTTCGAATCAAAAGGTCAGGGGTTGGATAAAATGAGAGAAAAGGTCAGGGGTTGGATAAAATGAGAGAAAAGGAAAAAGAAAGGCAAGAGGAGTACGAAGCCGCCGGATCGATTTTTCGTGATCGCGAGAGGATCCTTCGGCTTGCTGCGGGAAGCGTACTGCTGATATTGGCTCTTGTACTGGCACTTCCGCCATGGGGAGAAGGATTGATGTTCGCCGTCGCTTATCTTTCCGCCGGAGGTGGCGTTCTTTGGAGAGCGGCTTCCAATATTGCACGCGGGCAGGTTTTCGACGAGAATTTCCTGATGAGCCTCGCCACTCTCGGGGCATTCGCCATTGGAGAATTTCCGGAAGGCGTTGCGGTCATGCTGTTTTATCAGGTCGGCGAACTGTTCGAGGAAGCAGCGGTCAGCCGTTCGAGGCGGTCGATCGCGGCGTTGCTTGAGATCCGGCCTGACAGCGCGAATTTGAAAACATCGGCTGGATATAGAAAAATCCGGCCGGAGGAGGCGAATATAGGGGATATTATTCTGGTGAGACCGGGCGAGCGCGTGCCGCTGGACGGATATGTGACTGAAGGAAGTTCGTTTCTGGATATGTCGGTTTTGACCGGAGAGCCGATCCCGCGCGAAGTTATGGCCGGAGACGAGATAATGTCGGGAGCGGTCAACCAGGGAAGCCCGCTGCTGGTCGCAGTCTCCAGGACTTATTCTGAATCCACGGTGGCAAGAATCCTGGAACTGGTCCAGAACGCGTCTGTCCGAAAAGCGAGGACCGAGGCATTCATAACGAAGTTTGCCCGTTATTATACGCCGGCCGTTGTCGTCATGGCACTCGTTCTGGCTCTCGTACCGCCTTTGCTGACAGATGGGGCCACATTCCGGGAATGGATATACAGAGCGCTTATATTCCTGGTCGTTTCCTGCCCCTGCGCACTGGTGATCTCGATCCCGCTGGGATTTTTCGGAGGGATCGGCGGAGCGTCCAGGCATGGGATACTGGTCAAGGGAGGGAATTATCTTGAGGCATTATCTCAGGCTGACACGATCGTGTTCGACAAGACCGGGACGCTTACAAAGGGTGTCTTTGAAGTGACAGGAATCTATCCTGAGGCTCCACTGGCTGAAAATGAACTTCTTTATTATGCGGCATGTGCGGAGAGTTATTCCGACCATCCGATCGCTGTCTCGATCCGCAAGGAATGTCCTGGCGCCGCGTATGCGGCTGATCCGGCATCATTTGAGCAATTTCCGGGGATGGGGACGAAAGCGGCCGCGGGGGGAAGGACGATATTGGCGGGCAATGCGAAACTCATGGAAAAAGAAGGAATCGCCATACCGAAAGCAAATAATGACGGTACGGTGGTTTATATAGCTTTAGAGGGCAAATATGCAGGGTGTATCGTCATATCGGATGTGATCAAGCACGACAGCGCCGCAGCGATCAGTGCATTGAAAAACGCCGGCATAAAAAGGATTGTCCTACTTACCGGAGACAACAAGTCTGCCGGAGAACAAATCGGGGCGGAACTGGATATCAGCGAAGTCTATACGGATCTGCTGCCTCATGATAAGGTTGAAATCCTGGAGAAGATCATGAGCGGCAAGTCATCGCCGGGGAAAACTGTTTTTGTTGGGGACGGCATCAATGATGCGCCGGTCCTGGCGAGAGCGGACATTGGGATCGCCATGGGCGGGATTGGATCAGACGCGGCCATTGAAGCCGCTGATATAGTCCTGATGACGGATGAGCCGTCAAAGGTCGCGCAGGCAATCAGAATATCGAGAAGTACCAAGCGGATCGTCTATCAGAATATTGCGCTTGCGATCGGCGTCAAAGCCATTGTGCTGACACTTGGAGCGGCCGGTCTGGCGACAATGTGGGAAGCGGTGTTTGCAGATGTCGGCGTAGCGGTGCTGGCGATACTGAATGCCATGCGGGCCATGAAGGCTTGACGGGGGTGCAGGAAAAGCAGCCGGACAGGAGGCGGAACATGATAGAAATAAAAGGAGCATACAATACGGCGATAATCTATTCGGATGCTGTAGAGGCCGATGCCATGGATCAGATACGGACGTTGTGCGACCAGAAGTTCGTAACAGGCAGCAAAATCCGGATCATGCCGGATGTTCATCTCGGTGCTGGCTGCACGATCGGCACGACGATGACGATCACGGATAAAATCGTGCCGAACCTCGTAGGCGTTGACATCGGCTGCGGCATGGAGGTGATCCGGACAGCGGAAAGAAATTTTGATCCGGCTCGGCTCGACGCGGTCATTGCCATGAAGATCCCCAGCGGATTCAGCATCAGGGAAAAGCCACATCCATTCGCGGAAGAAATAGATCTTGAGAGTCTCAGGTGCAAAAAATGGGTCGATCTCGGCAGGGCAAGGAAGAGCATTGGCACGCTCGGCGGGGGGAATCATTTTATTGAAGCGGATCGGGACAGCGAAGGGGGGCTTTATATTGTCGTGCATTCCGGCAGCAGGGATCTCGGGCTGGAGGTCGCCGGGTTCTATCAAGGCGCCGCGGTCAAATCAGCAAGCATCAGGGGCGAAGATATCCCAAAATCACTTGCATATGTTTCGGGCGAATCGTTCGACGATTATCTGCATGATATGAAACTCGTCCAGCGTTACGCCGACTTGAACCGGAAGGCGATGGTGCAGGAAATCGCCGCTTCTTTGCAACTGGAAATACTGGAACGCTTCACTACAATACATAATTATATAGATACCGATCGTATGATCCTGCGTAAAGGAGCGGTATCGGCCATGAAGGGCGAAAAATTGCTGATCCCTTTAAATATGGCTGACGGCAGCCTCATATGCATCGGCAAGGGCAATGCGGAATGGAATTATTCCGCGCCTCATGGAGCCGGGCGTCTCATGAGCAGAAAGCAGGCAAAAAAGACCTTCACGCTGCAGCAGTTCGAAAAAGCCATGGCAGGCATCTATTCGACTACGGTCAGCCGCGCCACTTTGGATGAGATCCCGCTGGCATACAAGCCTATCAATGAAATAACCGCAAATATCGGAGAAACGGCGGATATCGTGAAAAGACTGCTGCCGATCTACAATTTCAAGGCTGAGGATTAGGCATTCTCGGATTTTCAAGCGAGTTCAAGTGATTTCAAGTGATTTCAAGTGATTTCAAGTGATTTCAAGGCTTCCGGCTGCGTATGCGGAGTTTATAAAAATTTTATTGCTATTTGCATAGTGATTTGCTAAAATTACAAAGGAAACAATTCGGCCGGAAAGGCCGGCAGGAAAGTGGGTTTCAAATCGATGGACCAGAAATGGATGGTATGCAAATTTAACATCATACACTAAAAATGGCTGTTTACGGGATAAGTCTACCCTTTTTCAGGGGAATAACGCTGTAAACAGGACCAGATACGGAGTATTGAAGCTCCCGGTATTTGCTCCGGGGGTTTTTTGTTTGCAATCGACATAGAGGAGGATCGAGATGAACAAAAAAACAGCCATGTCATTTTACAAAAGAAATATTAAAGTCAATTATATGTTTATGTTTTTCAACAGCTTAAATATCACCCACGGATTTTGGATGATCTTTCTGGCTTCCAAAGGCGTGAGCCTGGTTCAGCTGGGCATTCTGGAGGGCCTTTTCCATTTTGTCTCGTTTTTCATGGAAACGCCGACCGGCGCCATCGCCGACATATTCGGGCGCAAGACGAGCAGGATCCTGGGCAGGGTTCTTTATACGGGCTATATATTGCTCATGCTTTTCGGCACATCCTACCATCATTTCGTGCTGGCATTCATATTTTGCGCCATTGGTTGGAATCTGGAATCCGGCGCCGGCGATGCACTCGTGTACGACTCTCTTCTTGAAACAGGCGAGGAAGGCCGTTATATGAAAGTCAATGGCTGGCTGGAGGTCGTTTATCAAGCCGGTCAGGCGCTGGCGCTGGTAGTCGGAGGCCTGATTGCGATGCGAAGCTATGAACAGCTTTTCTCGTTCCAGGTGCTCATCATCGCGGCGTCGGTCGGAATCGCGCTGTTGTTGAAGGAAACGGCGATCGGTCGCGGTGAAGAGAAAAAACGGATCGGATTGATAGAAAGCTTTAAAAGCCAGTATGTTGACAGTTACAGCATTGTCAGGGGCAACAGCCGGCTGGTTTATCTCATCGTTCTGATCAATATGCTTGGAGTTTTCACCACGACATCGTTTTTTTACATGCAGATTTACTGCTCGGAAAATGGCGTGCCTGAATCAGGTATGGGCGTCATTTTGGCAGTCTCCTGTATTTTGGGAGCTTTAGGAGGTATTGCCGCAACCCGGGTCGAAAAGATGGTGGGGGAAAGAGGTCTGCTTATTTCACTGCCGCTGGTGTTCATGGTGCTTATGTGGGGCATGACCGATTTCAGGACTGCTGTAGCCGGGTTCATATTCCTGGGATTTTTCGACAGCGTCATGTATGTGGTTTTTTCAGATTACATAAACAGGCTGATACCGAGCAACAGGAGGGCGACGCTCTTGTCGTTCTCCAGTATGGTGTTCAGCCTGTTCATGATCGTTGTGTTTCCGGTGTTCGGCGGCATCAGCGACCGATGCGGCCTGGAATGCGGTTTTTTCGCCATGGCCGTTGTTGCGACGGTTTTTGCCGCCGCCAATCTCATCGCGCTGCGTCCCGGAAAAGTCAAATGAATCGTTTCATCAATTCTGCGGCATAGGCTTCGGCCGTAGCAGGTTCGACTTGATTCTGGATGATAAAATCGAGGGCATGGCGCCGGCGGGTGTCGCTGTTGAGGTCGTACAGGCCGCGCATGACACCTATGCGCCGCCCGATGATATAAATCATCTTCTCCACATAATCAAGAGACAGGAAATTTTTCAGGATCGACAGCATATACTTTTTGTCATCCGGCAGAGTACCTTCGACTTCAGGAAGCAAATTGATGATATGGTCGCTGACCACCGTGCTGGTGATCCCCTCGAGGTTCTCGAGGAGCAGCATCATTTCCTGAATGATCAGGATATCGCCGGCTCTTGAAAAAAGACCGTTTCGAAGATCGGCGGCCAGACCTGTCTGGTCCGGCAGGGCCAGCGTCCGGATCCGGATGAAGTCCGGGTCTATCTGATTGAGGGCCGATGCGGTCTCGACAGCGTTTTCGGTTGAATACTCAACACCTCCGAGGCCGGGCATGATATACTCGGAAAGCTCGATGCCGGCCTTCTTGACCTTCTGGCCCGCTTTTATGTGTGTCTCCTTGTCGACGCCTTTCTTGATGCGCTTCAGGATGATGTCGGATCCGGATTCCATGCCGATGTGGATGCGGTTCAGGCCGCCGTCTTTCAGGCGCGCCAGATCCTTGTCGCTGATTCTGGCTACGGTTTGCGAGCGTGCATACGATGTGATCCGCTCGACCTCGGGGAAATTTTCCCTGATTGACGCAAGGATCGCGAGGAGGTCATCCGGCTTGATGACAAGTGTGTTGGCATCCTGAAGAAATACCGACTTCATGCCGTTTTCAAACCAGGCTTTAGCCGAATGATAGGACCATTGGTCGGCGGCGTCCCGGTCGTGCGGCGTGCCATTCTGCAGGTCGCTGATGACTGACTTGACGGAATCGATATCCTTGAGAACGTCCTCGACCGGGCGGATGCTGAAAGTCTGGCCCTTATAGAGGCCGCAGAACGTGCATTGGTTCCAGGGGCAATTGCGCGTCACTCTCAGGAGCAGACTGTCCGATTCGCTGGGCGGCCTGATCGGACCCTGTTCGAAGCCGCTGTATCTTTCGTTTCTATTATTCATGGCAGGTACCTTTCGCATGCCGCCTTACAAAATGGCAGCTGACTGGACTTGTTGTGACGAATGAATAAATAACCAAAAAAATGCATAAATAACCAAAAATATTCTGTTTGGGCATTGACATCGGTGTTCATATGATATAACATAACCGAGTAATAAACAATAAGGTACTCGAATTTAATCGCTTTAAATTGGTCCGGGAGGCCAGAAAGAGGTGACAAGATGATTATTATATCCGGAACCCAGGGGGGTTTCCACAGCATAAAACACAGGCAGGACTTTACCGTGGCCCCGTTTGCCATCCGTAGAGTCCTTTTTTCTGTGTTTCTGAAGCGTGCGGGGAGGAGCAGCATATGAAAGCAAAACTGATTTTGGAAAACGGCATGATCTTTACAGGAAGCCCCTTCGGCGCCATCAAGGATACTGTCGGCGAGGTCGTTTTCAATACCGGAATGACCGGTTACCAGGAGATATTGACCGATCCGTCATACTTCGGGCAGATCGTTGCGATGACATATCCGCTTATTGGAAACTACGGCCTGAACCTTGACGATATGGAATCAAAGACTCCAAAGGCAAGGGGGCTGATCGTCCGCGAATTATGCCTTGAATCCAGCAATTTCAGATCGGAATTTGAACTGGATGATTATCTGAAAAATCACAACGTAATGGGATTGCAGGGAATCGATACAAGACAGCTTACCAAGATCCTCCGTAACAGCGGCACGATGAAAGGCATCATAACGACCCATCGCCTGACTCAGGAGCAGATCGCGGGACGCCTGAACAAATTCAGCAACGTGGATGCAGTCGCCCATGTATCGACAAAAAAGCGATATGCAAGAGATGGAAAGGGAATCCATGTAGCCGTTATCGATTACGGCATCAAATCAAACATCATCAGAAATTTTATCAGCAGAGACTGCAGATTGACTGTGTTTCCGTTCAGCGCCACGAGTGCGGAGATCTTGGCGGCGGGGCCCGATCTGATCTTTCTTTCAAATGGACCGGGAGATCCGGAGGATTTGCAGGATGAGATCGCGACGATCCGTGAGCTCGTCGGAAAGAGGCCGATCGCGGGCATATGTTTGGGCCATCAGCTGTTGGCGCTTGCCCTGGGCGGCAGGACGGCAAAGCTAAAATTCGGTCACAGAGGCTGCAATCATCCCGTCAAGGACCTGACGGACGGCCGAGTGTCGATCACATCGCAGAATCACGGATATTATGTATCGGAGATACCTGAAGGAGCAGTCGTAACGCATACGAGCCTTAACGACAGAACAGTCGAAGGGCTGGCCTATCCGGAACTGTCGATCCTTTCGGTGCAATATCATCCGGAAGCTTCGCCGGGACCTGATGAAAACAGTTATTTATTTGATAGATTTCTTAAACTTGTATAAGAGGTAGCATATTATGGCATTGGATAAAGATATAAAAAAAGTGCTGGTGATCGGATCCGGCCCCATCATTATCGGTCAGGCCGCTGAGTTCGACTACTCCGGGACGCAGGCCTGCAAAGCCATCCGGGAGGAAGGCATCGAAGTCGTTCTGGTAAACAGCAATCCGGCCACGATCATGACGGACCATGAAGTGGCCGACAGGATCTATCTGGAGCCGCTGACGCCGGAATATCTGGAAATGATCATTGATAAGGAAAGGCCCGACAGCCTGCTGGCGGGAATGGGAGGCCAAACGGCCCTGAATCTGGCCGTGCAGCTTCATAAAACCGGGATCCTTGGTAAGTATGGAGTACGGATGATCGGTACAGATGCCGCGAGCATCGAAATCGGCGAGGACAGGGAGCTGTTCAGGGACATGATGAACAGGATCGGGGAGCCTGTCATCCAGAGCGAGATCGTCGAAGAGATCGCCCAGGGCATGGAATTCGCCGACCAGATCGGTTATCCGGTCATTGTCAGGCCCGCCTATACGCTGGGCGGCACAGGCGGAGGGATCGCGGACGATGCCGACAGCCTCAGGACGATCCTGAAATCGGGACTGGAGGCGAGCCCTGTGAATCAGGTCCTGCTCGAGAAGAGCGTCAAGGGCTGGAAAGAAATCGAATACGAGGTCATGCGGGATGCGGCCGGAAACAGCATGTCGGTCTGCAACATGGAAAATATCGACCCTGTTGGCATACATACGGGTGACAGCATCGTCGTGGCGCCAAGCCAGACACTTTCGGACAAGGAATATCAGATGCTCAGGACTTCGGCACTTCGGATCATAGAAGCCGTCGGCATAAAGGGCGGCTGCAATGTTCAGTTTGCGCTGGATCCGACGAGCTTCGACTACGCTGTCATTGAGATCAATCCAAGAGTCAGCCGCTCCTCGGCGCTGGCGTCGAAGGCGACAGGCTATCCGATCGCGAAGGTGGCGGCCAAGATCGCTCTGGGCTATGATCTTGATGAAATCGTCAATCCGGTAACGGAAGCCACGTTCGCCTGTTTTGAACCGAGCCTTGACTATGTCGTCGTAAAGATTCCCAAATGGCCGTTTGACAAATTCCCGGGAGCGAACCGCACACTGGGCACAAAAATGATGGCGACCGGCGAGATCATGGCCATCGGCTCCAACTTTGAATCGGCGTTTCTCAAGGGCATACGGTCTCTTGAAACCGACAATTACAGCCTGCTGAACAAAAAGTACAACTTCATGAGCGTGGAGATGTTGAAATCCAAGGTCATCAAGGCTGATGACGAAAGAATCTTCGCGTTGGCGGAGCTTATCAGGAGAGGTTACAGGATCGACAAGATCGCGCATATCACAGGAATAGACAGATGGTTTCTATACAAGATCAGGAACATCATCGCGGAAGAGAAGAAGCTCAGCGCGCTCAGCATCAAGGAAATCAGCAGGGCATATTTGCTGGAGCTCAAGCGGATGGGCTTCTCGGACAAAGGGATCGCACGGCTCATCAATGTCACCGCAGAGGAGATATACAATATAAGGGAGCAGTGGGACATCAATCCGGTTTACAAGATGGTCGACACTTGCGCAGGTGAATTCGAGGCAGTATCACCCTATTATTATTCGACTTATGACGAATATGACGAGGTCGAAGTCAGCGATCGGGAAAAAATCATCGTGATCGGTTCGGGGCCAATACGAATCGGCCAGGGTATCGAATTCGATTATGCTTCCGTTCATTGTGTCAATGCTTTATCGAAACTCGGCTATGAAACGATTATTATAAATAATAATCCCGAAACAGTCAGCACCGATTTCAATATTGCGGATAAATTGTATTTCGAGCCTTTGACGGAAGAAGATGTGCTGAGCATCATCAATAAAGAAAAGCCGCTGGGCGTCATGCTCCAATTCGGCGGGCAGACGGCGATCAAGCTCGCAAGGACTTTGAGCAAATACGGCATACGGATCTTTGGAGCCTCCTACAAGCAGATCGATCAGGCGGAGGACAGGGAAAAATTCGATGCGCTTCTGGAAGAACTTGATATCAAGCGACCGAAGGGGACCGGCGTCATGGATGTGGAAAAAGGGATCGGGGTGGCTTCCTCCCTGCGCTATCCCGTGCTCGTCAGGCCAAGCTACGTGCTTGGCGGACAGGGCATGGAAATATGCCACAGTGAAGAGGAACTCGTATTCTATCTTGAAAACGCCTTCGAGCGCGATAAGAAAAATCCGGTGCTGATTGACAAATATTTGCTTGGCAAAGAACTGGAGATCGACGCCGTTTCAGACGGCGGCGCCATTCTGATACCCGGCATTATGGAACATCTTGAGCGGGCCGGCGTGCATTCGGGAGACAGCATGACGCTGTATCCCTCGCAAAGCGTCAGCAGCGGCATCAAAGAAAAATTATTCGATTATGCGAGAAAGATCGCGCTGGGTCTTAAGATAGAAGGCATGTTCAACATCCAGTTCATAGAAAGCGAAGGGGAACTTTATGTGATCGAGGTCAATCCCCGCGCTTCCAGGACGGTCCCCTATGTCAGCAAGGTCAGCGGCGTTCCGATCGTGGAACTGGCGACCCGAGTATCCCTCGGGCAAAAGCTTTCCGACATCGGCTATCAGGAGGGCTTCTGCAAGGAGCCGGAGCTCATATCGGTCAAGGTGCCTGTATTCTCGACGCGAAAGCTGCCGGATGTGGAAATATCGCTGGGACCGGAAATGAAATCGACCGGGGAAGTGCTCGGGCTTGGCAAAACGGTCGAGGAAGCTCTGTATAAAGGCTTTGCAGCTGCGGGCTACGCGCCGTCGGACGGCAAAGCGACGATCCTGCTGACAGTCGGTGATCCGGACAAGCCTGAAATCACAGAAATGGAAAGCCTGATCCGTGAAACCGGATTTTGCTATTATGCGACGGGCGGAACGATGAAAACATTAGCCGATATCGGAGTCGGATCCTCTTCCATCAACAGGATCGGAGAGGAATCGCCCAATATTTTGGATCTGATAGCGGCAGGATCCATCAATCTGATCGTCAATACACCGACGAAGGGCAACGATTTGAACAGGGACGGATTTATAATGCGCCGCGCGGCTGCCGAGAGGGATATTCCGGTCTATACATCGCTGGACACTTTCAAGGCCTTCCTTGCAACGGCTGCAAAGATCAAGTCCCCGAAGGAGACCGGCATTTACGATCTGGTCAAAACTTGCTGACAAATCAGTCGAAATAGTGTATAATACGTGAAAACAGGTTCAAAAGCTCAGGGGAATATCCAGGAATCAGGGGAGTTTTCAAATGAAAAGCAAAATATCTAAAGTTATGGCGGCACTACTGATCGCGGCATTACTGCCGCTGTCCGTGCCGCTTTTATCGTTCGCGGCGGAGTCGACGGTTTATTCGACGGATGCGGTCAGGCAAATGTTATACACCGAGATGACTGAACGGACCAACGTATTTTCGATCACCTACATCGGGGATCGCGCCGATACGATAACCAAAGATCCATTGGCATTTTTTAAAACGGTGTACGAGGGCGATGACGATTATCTTGAATGGAACAGAGCAAACTTTTCGGTCAAGTATCAAAGCCTGGGCGATGTTTTAATGCTGAGCTTCAATGTCGAATATCTGACCTCGAGAGCACAGGAGGATCATGTCGACATGAAAGTCGATGAGGTTCTTTCGCAGATCATCAAGCCGGGAATGAACGATTATGAAAAGCTGTACGCGATCCATGAATATATATGCAGCCATGTGTCTTATGACTATTCGCTGACCAAATATTCCGCCTATGACGCGCTGGCCGGGAAAAAGGCGGTTTGCCAGGGTTATTCATTGCTCATGGACAGGATGCTGGAGCAAGCCGGTGTCAAAACGATCATCATCGACGGCGACATGTCCGGAAGCCCTCATGCCTGGAATCTCGTGCGGCTTGACGAGATATGGTATCATGTAGACGCGACGAATGATGATATCAATAATAACAAATATTTTCTAAAAACTGACGGCTTCATGGCCGATCATGACTATGTATGGAATTCCGGGGAATATCCGGCAGCCTCGACGACTTTCAAAAAGCCTGCCAAGATTGTGGTCAGGGTGGATGGCGAAGAAATCGCCTTCGACGTGCCGCCATATGTCAACAGCGATGACAGGACCATGGTTCCCGTACGATTCGTATCGGAATCCCTTGGAGCTTCCGTGACCTGGGACAATGCGTCGCGGACGGTCATCGTCGAGAGCGGGGAGGACCTGATCACGATGCCGGTCAATGGCATGACAGTCGTCGTGAACGGCACACCGGACAGGATGGATACGACTGCAGTGCTGAAAAACGGCAGGACGATGGTGCCGGTCAGATTCATTTCGGAATATTTGGGCGCTGATGTCGCCTGGGATGCGGAGAACCATATCGTTGACATCTATTCGCCGGGCTTCGGCTTTTTATAATAAATCAAGGTTCGAAGGCGCGCCGGATCCAGCAGATCGACTGGATACAAACCGGTGCGCTTTTTTAATATTTTTTTTGAAGGCCTCTTGACAAGCGCGGATGATTGGATAAAATAAAATTAGCACTCAACAACAGAGAGTGCCAAAAGTCCGGAAAAGGGGGTAATTATTATGGCAGGACTTGTACCATTCAACAGAAACAGGTCGATGGTCAGAGCGGGGGGCTTTGACGATTTCTACAACATGATCGACGATTTCTTCAATGAAAACAGGTTCCCGAGAAACCTGACCCATGACAACTTCAAGATCGATGTCAAGGAGGATGAAAAGCAATTCACAGTCGAGGCGGAGCTGCCGGGCGTCAAGAAGGAGGAAATCGGTCTTGAACTCAATGAAGGGGTATTGAGCATATCTGTCCGGCGTGAGGAGCAGGTGGAAGAAAAGAAGGAAAACTATGTGCATAGGGAAAGACGATTCGGCTCAATGCAAAGATCCATTCGCCTCTCAGATGTAAGTCCTGAGGGAGTCGACGCGAAATTCGAGAACGGCATTCTGGAAATAACGATTCCCAAGGTGGAGCATCCGAATCTGAAAAAGCAGATAGAAATAAAATAGCGCCCGATCAATTGAGCAAATCAGGCATGCCGGATCCGTTCCGGCATGTTTTCTTTTATCTCTCTCCTGTGTTATAATTGGCGGGATAAAACATGAAAGGCACTTCTGCCGGAAGGATGGATGAGACAATGACATTTTTGGAGCTGTCGATCGAAGACAGGGAAAAGTATATAAGAGACCGATATCGGGATAAGTGCCGTTTTTCCGGTAAAGGCGCGGCGGCTGTCAAGAAAGTGACAGACGTCAGGAACAACACTAGAGCAAATCCTGAAAAGCTTGTGGCTGCCGAAGGCATCTGGGAAGCCGGACTTCTTCTGAAATATGGTATCCGTATCAAATCGGTGTTTATCCATGCCGGAGGCGTGAAAAGCCCAGAAGCGTTCCGCCTAGTGATGGCTCTGGCGGACAAGGCGGAGGAGATACATATCGTTTCAGAGTCGACCTTCGATAAGATGGCCGAACTTGGAACCTCTGCGGGAATATTGGCGCTGGCTGCCTTTCCGGTCAGGAAGCTGTCTGAACTGGATCCGGAGAAGCACCGGATGCTGATTGTGCTGGACGGCCTGGAGATCCCCGGAAATATCGGAACGATCATCCGTTCCTGTGACGGGACCGATACGGACGCTGTCATCATTTGCAACCGGAAAACAAGGGTATCCCATCCCAAAATGATCAGGAGCAGCCAGGGATCCTGCTTCAAGGTCCCGATCATCGAGGCGGAGTCGGAGGAAGTCATCAGCTGGCTGTCCGGCAACGGATACCGGATCATTCTGACGGATACCAGGAGCAGCCATTATTATTTTGAAGAGGATTACAGCGGAAAAGTCGCCGTTGTCATGGGAAGTGAGCGATACGGGATATCCGACGGCTGGTACGGCGGGGATGTGGACAAGATCAGCATTCCGATGTACGGGGACTGCGATTCCCTCCATGTTGGCATAGCGGCGACGATCATCCTTTATGAGGCCGCTATCAAAAGGAAAAAAATACTGCCTGAAAGCGGTAACAGGGTATTGCAAAATCCCTGATTCTATTATATCTTAACTACAGATGGCATCATCAGAGCCATACTTTATAAGAAATGAACCAGAACGATCTGCTTTGATCCAAAGTGACAGAGACGGAGCCCGCAACTTGAGCCGGTGTTATAATTATACGGCATCATGCAAGTCCAACAGGCCTCCCGGCTTTTGTCCGGAAGGTCTTTTTATATGGCGTCGCGCCGCGTGGATCGTACCGCGTTCAAAAGGAGTTTGAAATGCTTGTGGTCAATAAGATCGATGAACTCAGGAAAGTGTTGAAGGAGAAGAGAAAAGGAGGCTGCTCTGTCGGATTTGTGCCGACAATGGGAGCACTGCATGCAGGACATGCTTCGCTGATACGAAGGTCCGCCCGGGAACACGGGTGCACTGTCGTCAGCATATTCGTCAACCCATCCCAGTTCAATGAAGTGTCCGATTTTGAAAAATATCCGAAAAATCAGGAAAACGATCGAATTATCGCAGAAAACGAAGGCGCCTCGATATTGTTTTGTCCCGAGGCCAACGAGATCTATCCGGACGGATTTGAAACGTCTGTGATCGTCGGACAAGTTGCCGACACACTTTGCGGTGCCGCAAGACCTGGCCATTTTCGCGGTGTGGCCGGTATTGTTCTGAAGCTTTTGAATATCGTCCAGCCTGACGACGCATATTTCGGACAGAAGGATGCCCAGCAGATCGCCGTTATCAAAAAGATGGTCCGGGATCTGAATCTGGATGTTCGAATCGAGGCATGCCCCATCATAAGGGAGCGGGACGGGCTGGCAATGAGTTCCCGAAATATTTTTCTCAATGATACGGAGCGGAGCGAGGCCGTCATACTGCCCACGGCGCTGGAGACGGCGAAGCGGCTTGTGCGCGAAGGCGTCAGAGAGACCGGGGAGATAAAAAAATGCGTTGCGTCGCTGATCGGCAGAAGCAAGCTGGCGGAAGTCGACTATATTGAGATTGTAGATGCCGATACGATGCAGACAGTGCCGTCAGTAAACGGCAGGGCGCTGCTGGCACTGGCCGTACGCTTCGGCAAGACGAGACTGATAGACAACATTATGCTTCAGGTATATAATTAATAAGAATAATCAGCCTCGGGGAAGGATGTCAGGAATGGTAGAGCAGAAAGAAACAGGAACGCCGGAGCGCGAAAGGGCATATGACGATCGCGAAAGGATAGACGCCATATTCCGGAATAATCTGGAACAGTACCAGACGACGATCAACCAGTTGATTTTCATATCCTGTCTCGTCTGCGGCATCTGGTCCATAGGGCTCTTTACGCTGTCCGTCATTTTCGGCATTCTGACGATCCCATGGGAGAAGATCCTGCTGTTTTCGACCGTGACATTGCTGGATCTGGCTGTCGTAGCTGTCATCATGGCATGGACGGGCAAAAAACGCGGGCCGTCCGGTTCCATTGAAATATTCAAGTATTCCCTGCTATTCTGTGCTGCCATGAATTATCTGTGGCTGATCCTGCTGATGCCGTACAGGGAGATCTGGCTGATTGCCTTTTTCTTCATATTTTTGAGCACGCTGTTTTTTGATGTTAGAGCGGTGCTGTTCATCAGCGGATTTTTATTTTTCGCAGGCCTCATCGCGTATGGCTTTCAGCCGATGTTCCGGCCGGACAATCAGCAGGAGCTGATGATCCGGACCGTCAATTATTTTTTTGCGGTGTTCGCGGCGCTGATCACCTCGGTGGTTTCAAGACGGGTATTCAGGCAGACGTCGGAAAAGGAATACGAGCTGAGCATTTCGATGGAAAATATCCAGCGCAGGCGCGAGGTGGCGGAAGGGCTCAGGGATATGCTGGCTGTGCTCAATTCAGACCGTTCGCTTGAGGATGTGCTTGAATTCATCGTCAAGGAAGCCATGCGCATTGTCGATACGGATGCTTGCGCGCTCTATAAGATCGATCTTGAAAATAATGTATTGACAGTTGAAATGACGAACGGGCTTCCGGAAGATTTCGCCACAATGAAGGAGTACCCGACAGACGGCGGGCCGATGGGCATCGCGGCCATTGAGCGGCGTCCTGTCCACATAACGGATTTTTCAGAGCTGCTGGATAGATACGGAGCGATTTCGGATTATCTCACCAGATCGGAATGGGCGGCGGAAAATCTCAGCAGCATGCTGGCGGTTCCCCTTATATGTAAAAATGAAGTCTACGGCGGAATCAGCTTTTTCTTCAAGCAGTGTGCCTGTCAGGACGATGCCAGATGCTGCTTCACTGATGAAAAAATCAAGCTGGCGGCCGCCTTTGCAGACCAGGCCGCGCTTGCCATCGATAATGCGCGGCTGCGCGAGGAGACTCAGGAGGTCGCCGTGGCGGCCGAAAGGAACAGACTGGCTCGGGATCTCCACGATGCGGTCACCCAGACACTTTTTTCCGCGTCGCTGATCGCGGAGGTCCTTCCTGCCATATGGGCGAAGGACCAGGAGGAAGGCAGAAAGCGCCTGACTGAGATCAAAGAGCTTTCAAGGGGTGCGCTCGCTGAAATGAGAGCGCTTCTGCTGGAGCTCAGGCCGACGACCTTGATTGAGACCAACCTGTCGGATCTGCTGAAGCATCTCACTGAAGCGGCGGTCGGCAGGGGAAGAATACCGATCCGTTTGGAATACGGACTTGGCGGAGAACTCCCGGCGGATGTGAAAATCGCCTTTTACAGGATCGCGCAGGAGGCTGTCAATAATATCGTCAAGCACTCGAGCGCACTGGGCGGATCGATAGTGATCCTGGAATCCATAGGCGAAAACGGATCAAGATCGGTCAGGATGGAAATCAGGGACGATGGCAGAGGCTTTGATGCCGGGCTTGTGGAAAGCGACCATATCGGACTGAATATCATGAAGGAGAGAGCCGCGGCTGTCAACGCCCGGCTGCTTGTCGACAGCAGGCCCGGAAACGGCACGGCTGTGTCTGTTTTTTGGGAGCAGGAAAAATATGAAGTGTAGAGGGGATGATTTTTATGTCTGACAGGATCAAGGTCATGATTGCCGATGATCACACTGTCGTTCGAAGCGGGCTTTCGGCATTCTTGTCGGTTTTTGATGATTTCGATCTGGTTGGTGAAGCGTCTAACGGTCGGGAGGCTGTTGAAAAGGCGCTGTTGCTTCAGCCGGATGTCATACTTATGGATATGATGATGCCGGAAATGGATGGCGCGCAGGCGACCCGGCTGATCAGGGAAAAGATGCCGGCCGCACGGATCATTATTCTAACAAGCTTCAAGGATGAAAAAATGGTCCAGGATGCGCTTAAGGCGGGAGCGATCGGCTATATACTCAAAAACGCTTCCGCAGAGGAGCTGGCCGCTGCCATTGCGTCGGCGCACGCC
>DIEM01000038.1 GCA_002418625.1 Firmicutes bacterium UBA5774 | reverse complement strand
GTCGCGGATGGACAGGCACCTCCGGCAGCTGCTGCAGTCCACTGCGGCACCGCCGCTCAGCCCCGCCGCCTTCAAGACCGCAGCAGCGGCAATATTCCTGGTCGTTTTGACAGCCGGGATCAGGAATATTGCGCCGGCCGCCGCTCTGCTGGCGGCCGCGGCCATTGCCGGCATGCCGTATCTGTTGCTGCGCATCAAGCTGGAAGCGATGCGCAGCAGAGGCAGCTATGAAGGTGAAACGCTGGTATCAAATCTGTTGACCCAATATCGCATCAGACATCTGAACATCCTTGAAACGATAGAAGGTGTAATTAAGGATACTGCTGAGCTTAAAACGACAAGAAAGCTGCTTTTCAGGCTGCTCGTATCTCTTCGGACCGCGGGGAGCGAAGCGGCCGCCAAAGAAGCGCTTCAATTATTTTCATTCGCCATCGATACAAATTGGAGCAGGATGCTTGCCAATAATATCATGATTGCCTCCGTCAAAGGAATCGATGTTTCGACTGCTCTTGAGGACATATTGATCCAGCTCCGGGAAGCGCGCACGATTGCTGAGGAACGTAAAAGACTCAATTCTGAAGCCGTCCGTATGACGATATTCATGGTACCGGTCATGTATGCTTCAACAATCATGATGTCGCTTGTCTACTTGGATCTGCCTGCAAAGCGGTTCATTGTGAATCAATTCTGTACAGAAGAAGGCTTTACGCTGTTCCTGATGGTGCTGATTCTTTTCCTGGTCAATGTCATGCTGATAGAGATGGTTCGAAATCAGCGGTTCGACTTTTAGGGGGGGCTTATGATCACTGCGGCATATTATATGATATTGACCATTTTTTTTACAGCGGGCTTCCTGCTGCTTCGGGAGTCCGAATGCCGGCGGATCTTCGCCTTTAATGAAAGGATCATCGGCCTTCTGCAGAATGACAAATGTCTTCGGAGCCGATTCAGCGGCACGGTTTTTAAAGATACCGCGTTCATGATCGATAGAAAGCAATATGAAATCTTTCGATTATCGATGCTTGCCGCTGCAGCCGCCGCAGGCATAGCGACAGGAGAAAGCACATTTCTGACCGTTTCAATTTTTGTATATGCCGTGACGGAACCGGTCGAAAAAGCAGGCAGGTTCATAACGCCCTTTGGACGAATCTGCATGATGCTGAAAAAGCATGCGATGCATAAAATGGACGAGGAGATATTTGAAGCGATCGCATTCCTGAAAAATATTGCTGCATCCGGCAAATACGGCCAGGCCGGATCGGATCACATCATTGAGCAACTTGCAGGTTGCGCAGACCTGCTTAAGCCAATATATTTCAAAATGCTTAACTTGTTGCGAATAAACCGAAAGGAGGAGGCAATCGAATATTTTGCCCTTGAAACGGGGACAAGATCGGGACGGGATTTCGGGAGACTGCTGATGCAGCTTGATGAAATCAGTCCGAGAGAGCTTGAAGAAACACTGTTATCCTATCAAAAAAGTATAAGGGAGGTGAAAATCACGAGACAAAAGCAGCAGGACGAGACCGTCAGCGATCTTTTGTATCTGCCGGTCGTCATGAATGTGCTGCTGATATTTATTAATTTTATCTATGTATCATATTTCATTGAGCAGAAAAACATGTTTGGGGTATTGATCAATTAACGCTGGAGCCGGTCTGCAAGGCCGGCATTTACGGAGGATCCAATGAAACAAATTATAGTCATGGTATCGATGGTGGTTTTGGGTATCGTCATCGCGGGCATGGTGGGCCAGTTTGGCGACAGCGCTGAAACGCTAACATCGGCAGTGAATGCAAAAATAGGTGCTTTTACCGCCGGCGTGGCTGATTAAAGCCGTACCCGCAGGTCGCCATGAAACAGATCATTGTCATGTGTGCGGCCATGCTTCTTGGGACTGTTATTTTTAATATGATAACAGGCCCTCAGCAGGGATCCGTGATGCACACGGTCAAATCGGTATGGGAAAAAGAAATCGAAATGCAGGAAAAGTATCCCTGATATGAAAGGTGATCGAGGATGAAGCAATTGATCGTGCTGATGGCAGTATTGCCGCTGATGCTGATGTTCGTAATGCAATTCACCTATGAGCAGCAGCGAAGCGCCAGTATCGGAAAACTGCAGGAGCTGGTTTATGCGTCAAAAGAAATGGCCAAGCAGGATGGCTGCTTTACGGTCGAAAACATTCAACAGTTAAAGAGAAAGATCAGCCTCACGTTCGGGGTTGATGAGACAGAGGTGCTTTTCGAGGGGACGACGGTGCCTAAATTCCGAGTCAACAGGTTTGACGAGCGAGAGCTGATTTATTACAAGGTTGGTGTTCCTGTCGAAAATCTGATGGCGGGAGCCAGCCTGCTTGGGATCAGCGATGACGAGAATAGAATGGTTTATATGATCGAGAGCTGCACGGCCAGCGAGCATATTGCGCCGTGAGGAAGGAATAAAAGGAGCCTGGCCTAATGAAGGTGTTTATCATATTTCTGGCAATACTTATCATAAATATCAGTTTTCTTGTTCATCAGGGGGATATGGGCAGGTACCTGCGTACGCAAACGACTGTAAAAGCCATTGCAGAAGAATGCGGAGCAGGTGCCGCCCTGTTTTTTAACGAAGCATGCTTTGGAGACGGTTTTCTGGTCGCCGAGCCCGAAGAAGCGGTCAGGCACATCGAATATGTCATAGATGAGGCCGGAAGAACGGATCCATACCTGAACGGCCGGCAAATAGATTATCACGTCACTTTTTTTGATGACTCCTTTATAGCAAAGCGATTTGCCAACGGCGTGCGATTGCCTGACCAGCCTTTTGCATATCCGTTCAGCTATGTTGATTTTAACGGCAAGGAAATCATTATAGACGTGCCGTCAGTGGTTGTGACCGTCAACATTGAGCAGGGCATGAAGTTTCGAATGCCTTTTTTCCATACGGCGCCTGTTGCGCGCAGCGCCATGTACGAGCTGAAACCGGCAGATCGATGAAGTACTCGTATACATGCCGAAACTGTAGTATAATAATTTCGGTCAGCGAACAAATCAGGGAAGGTGGAGCATGGAAACAAGGAAAATCGACGCTAAATCATTCAGAGCACTGGTAAAAACAGGGATATTGATATTGATTTTTCTGGGCTGTACGGCAATCATCGACATAATGATCGCGGGACAGGATCATTATGTTCCGGAGTATGCGATGCATGATCTTGAACCGATGATTTCGTCGGCCAGGATAGACTCGGAAGGCAATTGGGATCTTTCGGAGGCGGAGCACAAAGAGATTTTCTATCAGACCGGCCTTGGAAAGCCTGCAGTCGAAGCGTTGATAAAGCAATGCGGAAATCGGCCGGAAAAAGTCCTTGAGCTGCTGAATGCCTATCAGAAGGATTTTTTTGCGGATGTTGCTGTATCAAGCCGCAAGTTCGGCATCATCACTTTTGAGGAGATCCTTGTAGACGACGAAGGAAAGACGATTTCCGGTTTTCGGCTTGTGCCGCTTGAGGATGGCGATATATTCATCAGCACCTCTACCCATTCGCTGGGCTGGCGTCACGGACACGCCGCAATTGTAACAGACGCGGCAAAAGGGAAAACGATGGAAGCCGTTTTGATCGGTTACGACTCTTTGACTCAGAATGCTGATAAATGGAGGAAATATCCAAGTTTCTTGCTGCTGCGCATGAAAGCCGGGGACGTGTCCGATTCGAAAGACGTAGCGGATCGAGCGGCGAAATTCGCCAGGGATCGAATGGAAGGCCTTCCTTACGGACTTTTGACCGGGATACCGGAAAAAGCCCCGGAACCGGATAAAATCGACAGGACGCAATGTGCGCATATCGTCTGGTACCCGTACATGCAGGCCGGATATGACCTCGACTCCGACGGCGGGTGGCTGGTAACGCCGCAGGATATCGCAGCGTGCGAGCATCTGGAAATCGTACAGATCTATGGGATAGATCCGAACAAAGTCTGGCCTTGAATTTACAACTGAACAGCATCGGCAAGGATACGGTGCCCGCCGGCGGTGGGATGTATGCCGTCGATATATAAGTCGGAAGCGTCCTTTTTTTTCAGTTCTTCCATGTAAATACCGTAAAAATCGATCAAGGATATGCCGTTTCGTGCAGCGTGATCCATCAGAAGTTTTCGGAGCATTGCCAAATCTTCCCGGACCTGTGGATAATCAAAGCCGGCGCCAACCGCCCAACGCTCGGCGGCCATCTTTACATCGACAGGGATAGAGGTTGCGATAACGGGTATTATGTCATGCATTCGCGCCTGGTCGCACATAGCTATGAAATTTTCGGCGACTTTGGCAGGATCAGAGGTTTTAAGAAGAAAATCGTTCGTACCGCTCATCATGACGACCATATCGGGTTTATGGGACAATACATCCTGAGCGAACCGACTCAGCATATCCAATGACGTGCTTCCATTGACGCCTTTGTTGATGATCTCGTGCCCTGATGCCGAGCGCCAGCGGCTGACCCAGCATTCGCTGCGCTTGACAGGAAAACCGTTCACGAGGCTGCTGCCTATGCATACTATTTTCATTGATGTGCCCTCCCATAATCATACAAGTATTGTGCTTTGTCACGTTAGCGTAAAATTACTTTGGGAAA
>DIEM01000032.1:51718-72531 GCA_002418625.1 Firmicutes bacterium UBA5774 | reverse complement strand
GGCTCGGAAAAATCGGACCGCATTAATCTGACCACACCTTCGACACACTCATCAATATAAAGAAACGTCCTGCTCTGTCTGCCGTCTCCCCATATCTCGATCGTTCCGCGGTCGGCCGCAGCTGCAGCTTTTCTGCATAAGGCGGCCGGCGCTTTTTCTCTTCCGCCCCGCCAGGTTCCAAGCGGACCGAAAATATTATGGAATCTTGCTATCCGAACATCGATGCCATAATTCCTCTCATATGCCTTATAAAGTCTTTCGCTGAAAAGCTTTTCCCAGCCGTACTCGCTGTCCGGGTCGGCGGGATAAGCCGATGCTTCGGAGCAAACCGGGTCGTTCGGATCCTCCTGGTTATGTTTTGGATAGATACAGGCCGAGGATGAATAGAATATTTTGCCGATTCCGTTCAAGCGACATGCTTCGAGCATATTGAGATTGATCATCGATGAATTATGCATGATGGCCGAGTCATTTTCACCAGTGAAGACGTACCCCGCGCCGCCCATATCCGCCGCCAGCTGATAGATCTCGTCGATTCCGGACGCGGCAAGCCCCTTGCAGAGATCCGAATCTCGCAGGTCGCCGATGATGAATTCATCGGCGTCTGACTTTTCAAATTCCGGCTGCTTCAAATCTGCTGCAAGGACCCGATATCCTTCTTTTTTTAGCCTTTTTGTCAAATGGTGCCCTATGAACCCTCCGGCTCCAGTCACCAATGCACTTCTTACTGTTTGATCTGCCATTCTTTTTCTACCCCCAGCATCTCGAACAAAACCGTTCCAAGAGTTTTGGCGTTGTGAAAATCCATGAATTCATCAAACCGCGCTCCTGAGACGATCGTCCGCCTTTTTTCTTTATCAGACATGATTTCCAAAGCTTCAACTATTTCTAAAATATTGCCTTCAGTCACGGTCAATCCAAATCCATACTTTTCGGTCCGCTCGCCCATGCAGTATCCTCGCGTCGTGATGACGGGCTTCCTGAATGCCGCGGCTTTCGTCAGTATTCCGCTGCTGTGGTAAAAGCGCTCATAGCATAGATATAGCACGTCGCATACGTCGATATACGCGTTTACATACCTGGGATCTTCGATATAGTTTAAGTCGAAATATCCATTTCCGCCTCCGCTTTCATCAAGCAGGCGCTTGATCTCTTCCTGTTCCTCCAAGGAATAACCATCGACCGGCAGATAGCCCGCTATCAGAAAAAAACATTTGTTCTGATCCATATGCGTCATTGCCCGCAAGAATGTCAAAAGGCCCTTTCTTTTTTGAAGAAGGCCCACGAGTCCTATGATGGTACGGTCTCCGGCTTCCTGCCTGATCTTTGCAATATTCTCCGGCATATGTTCCGGCAGTCTTGTATCTGTGACGTCAGGCAGAATGAATATATCCCGCCCTTTTGCGCGTCGCCGCATTTTAGCTTCGACGCCTTCGTCCAGGACACCGATTGACTGAAGCGTCCTGCTGCGGAATATGGCCTGATGATTGAGCCATTTGCTGATCCTTTTCCTTGTGGATACCCTGATCCTCAAAAAATCCGGGACGAAATATAATGCTGCCCACGGATAGTCGAATTTGACTTCAAAATACAAATTACGCATGCTCTTGCCGATCATGGCGTCCAAGTAAGTTATACATACGATATCGACATTCCAGCCGGTAGCCTTTTCTGCTTGTCTTACAGCATCCCCAAGATGCATCCAGCCTCTGCCCGGTTCCGTTCTCCAGCCGCCATTGCCGCCCGGCATCGAAAAATAACCGGCATAAGCCTTCGCTTTCGATGCCGGCATGTTTTCACCAATCCATTGATGTATTTTGTCAGGTTCCGCGCACAGCACGATCACACGGCAATTCCCAGGCAGTAACACCGACAGAAACAACTGCATCTGTGTTTCAAAATGCCCTTTGGCCCATAATGGCTCCGCCAGCACGAGCACCCTTGTACCATTATGCAAATAACTCCCCCTGCCGGCGGCATTCAGTCCCCGGCCGCCATTTCAGCAATTTGGAAAATTTAAAATCTTCATTGGCATTCATGGTATAATTTTAGCATATATCGGTATATAATTAAAGCATGGCTATTTAAAAACTGTTGACAGGAGGGCGACATGGATATTCTGAACGCTTTGCTGATACGGATCGTTGAATATGCAATAATTTTTTTTGAATTCATGGGCGTTATCGTCTTGATTTTAGCCGGTATCCGTGGCGTCGCCAATCTCATTAGCAAATCGCCGCTGACCAGACTCAATCTGGCAAAGGGCATGGCCATGTGTCTCGAATTCAAGCTCGGCAGCGAGATCCTGAGAACCGTCATCGTGCGCGATCTTTCCGAAATCTTTATCGTTGCGGGCATTATTCTTCTAAGGGCTGCGATCAATCTGCTGATCCACTGGGAAATCAAGAACGAGGAAGCCCATCAGGTCAATATTGATAACCTCAAGAAAAGATAAAAGCATCCCGCTCCGATGATCGCAGCGGGATATTTTTTTTATCTTCGTAATTAAATCAGATTGCCGGTTAGGCTGGGATACCGATATGCTATCGGCATTGGCGCAGTCTATTTGGAGACAAAATCCCTGACAGCCTGAATCGCCCTGTCTATATCGCTTTGGATGTTATATGGAGCAAGACCGATCCGTACAAGTCCGCCGGTCGGTTCCAGCTTCAGCACGTTGCATATCGTCTCGATCGCATAAAAATCACCATCCCATACGAACAAGCCCCTGTCAGCGAAGAATTTGCCGATTTCGTTGGAATGGACCCCTTCAATAGTGAAGGAGACCGTGGAGGTCCTGGGATGCCCCGGTCCCGGCCCATAAACCTTGACGCCCGGAATTTCAGGCAGTTCCGTACGAAGCTGCATGGCCAGGTTTTCTTCATAGGCTTCAAATGCCATCATACCCGCAACGATATTTCTTCGCCGCCCGGACAAACCCGACAACTGTTCAGTAAAATATTCGGCATGCATCGCGCCTATGTCGGCGATGAACTCCACCGCTTCCGCCGTGCCAGCCGCAAGCTCCATCGCTGGTGTTCCCGTTTCGAACTTGAATGGCATATCCTTGTTGTCGTCCGCCATGACCCGGATGGATCTGATTCTTTCTCCAATATCCTTTTTGATATACATGACGCCGAGATGCGGCCCGAAGAATTTATAGGCAGAGCACAATAGCACGTCGGTTCCGATGGCCTTGACGTCGATTGGCCTGTGCGGTGCGTAGTGGACGGCATCAACGACTGTGATCGCGCCATGGGCATGAGCGGCGTCTATGACCTTCTTTACGTCTGTGATCGTTCCGCAGGAATTCGCCGCCCAGTTCATTGCCACTACTTTCGTTCTGTCTGAAAGCTTCGACATCAAATCATCATAATCCAGCGTGATCGTTTCCGTATCGATCTTCACGCTTTTGACGACCATGCCGAAATCCTCAAGCGTTCTCCATGGGGAACGGTTGCCCTCATGGTCGATATCCGTAATGATGATCTCGTCGCCGGGCTTCAAAGTCCTTGCCAGTCCCAGCGCCAGCTTGAAATTGTTCGTGGTTGTATTTTCGCCGAATGCGACCTCCTCCGGCATGCAGTTCAGGAAATCCGCAAGGACTTCCCTGGCCTTCCAATACATGGCATCGCTTTCAATAGAAGTCGCGAACGCGCCGTGAGAGTTTGCGTTATGGTGATAGGCATAATCCAAAACCTTGTCCATGACCCTTTTCGGGACCTGGGTGCCGCCGGGCCCGTCGAGGAATGCCGCCGGATTCCCGTTGACCGTTTTTGATAAAGCCGGGAATTGTTCTCTTACATAATCGATTTTGAAATAGAAGTTCTTCATGGTGATTCTCCTCTCACAATTCATAAAGTTTTACCTCCATGTAAGCGTTGGGTTCGGACCGAGCGAAATGAACGGTCAGGATTTTTCTTTAATATAAAGAGCAAAAGGATCCATCCAGTAATTGATATAATCCTCACGGGTCTCGACGCCGATCTCTATATACTGGAATACAAGCAGTGCTGTCATTTCCGGCGTCTCCAGCGACAGGCTCATGTCCTCCGCATCCGCCTGATAGGGCTCACCCCGGCCCGGTGGGTACTTGATCGAGATCTTGTCGATATAGTCGTTCATATCCTGCTCAATGATAATGCGGTCATCCAGCATGATCGTAAGGGATGGGACATTGTCAGCGGTGTTCGATGTCCATCGTATCTTGTATTTGCCGCGGTCTCCGGTCAGCTCGAGCCACTCTCCGGCCTTCTCATACTCAGGCCGCAGCCTGACCATCCAGTGATAATCGCTGATATCAAGAGCATCGGCCGTCAACTCCAGCTGCGTTGCCATATAACTGCCAGAGCCTTGCCCATAGTTATCTTCAGGTTTTGGCCAAGCCTGCTCGAATCCAAGTTTTTCCTCGAACACAATACTGTTGCCAAGGTCCTTGTCAAGCCAGGCCGGCAGCTTTGCATCCCTGGAATATACCAGATAGTTCACTGCGTCAGTAATGGATTCACGTACAGCAAGCTCCGGATCACCGGTCGACGGGACCAGCATTCCGTCTTGAAGCAGCCCCTCGCTGACCAGCAGCTTTTCGAGCCTGTCGATCTGAGCATTCACCGGAAGCGCATGATAACCCAGTACCGGCAGTACTGAAAATAAAGCAAGGATGCATGTCAGGGCAACGATCGGAAGATGGGCTCTCGACTTCATGACAAGCAGGAGCACCGCGCCGGCCGCCGCCAGGATCCAAATGAGAGCAAAGGAATATTCAGTCGTTTTCAATCCCCATTTCCCCAGCTGGGCCAACAATGCCCATGCTTCGAAAACGAGGATCACCATCGCCGAAATAGGATAAGCTTTCCGGTAGAACTTCACAAGACCGCTCTCGTGATGGGTGACCATCATATGGAGCCATATCCCGCCGATCGCATATGACGACGCTATACTTGCAAGCTGGACGAAAGATGGCCACGATCCCGTCATGATGGTGCGTCCGGCCCAGATCAGCAGTACGACTGTCAGCGCCAGCACGATGGGGATCATGATGAAACCGAAAAGGATCTCGACAAAACGAGGCTGTTTTTGGGCAACCTCGCGATGCTCGTCCGTCTTTCCCAAACGAAAATCCGGAAAGTAGCCGACAAAAATAGTGAAGGCCAGGAATCCCGCCAGTGTCCCTATGTACATATAAACCTTGCTGCTCATCTCATTATAGACGAGCGTCTCGAAGGCGCCGGCCACTCCCGACGCGCCGGCCATGATCACGAGTCCGTAAATGAGCGCAATAAAGAATGCTTTTTCACTCATGAACAGAGAGCGCGCAAAATCGGACCGATCCTTCTCTTCCTTCGGATAACCGGCAAGAACCACGAAAACAAGAAAGCTGATCAGCATGGCTGCGCTGACTCGGGCTGCGGCGATACCGGACACAGTCGCGTATCTGGCTTCGACAATGCCCGTATCCGCCTGCCCGAAGAAATAGAGCGCAAGAAATGTCAACAAAGCTGCTGCCGCGCCGACAGCATTGGCAATCGCAAAAAAACGTTTCCCTTCATAGCGGCTCTGGGCGGCCGTTATTGCGGCGAGGCTGAACAGGGCACCCAGCGCAAAAGCCCAATGCAGGCAGTTGAACATGAAATTCCAGTTCTCCTGCTGAGGCCAGTCCAGATGGATCCTGATGATCGTCACGATCGCAAACGCCAGCGCACACGCGATCGTGGCAGGGAAGGTCTGAAAGGCTTTGGCCGCACCTGTGAATATTTTAGTGATGGAACGGGTCAGAGCATTCATAGAATCCGCCTCCTTAAGAATCAAGAGCAAGATGCTCCCGGCATTTTCATACTATACCTGTTTTAATTATAATCCTTATTCTTGATAATGCAATTGGCCGAACCTCGCATTTCAACTTTACCTTCACTGCTCCTGCCAGATACCGGAAAGCTTGTTGTTTATGATGAATTTGACAAGCTGGGTCCTGTTTTGGACCTCGAGTTTTTCAAATATATTATACACGTGCTTCTTGACCGTACTGACTGCAATGCCTGATTTTTCAGCAATCTGAGCATTGCTGCAGCCCTGGTAGATGCAGCCCATGATCTCGATTTCCCTGTTGGTGAGCTTATATTGATTCTTCAGCATGTACGAAAGACTTTTTTCATTTTTGCGTATTTTTTCGGAATCCGCTTCAAAGCGGGCATGCAGGTGAGGAAGAAGCTGTTTCAGGATGTACACATCCCGATCGGAAAAATCGCCGTTCTTTTCACGCTTGTAAAGGCTGATCGCTCCGTGGAACCTGCCCCTGCCGGCCAGGACGACGCCGGCGATATAGACAAGGTCAAAGACCTTGAGATAATTGATATAGAATGGGCTCTGCCTTCTCACTTCATCGTTCAGCAGGTCCGATTCCCTGTAGACAAGGGACTCCGGACTCATGAAGACCCAATTCACATAATCCATCGGAGCGTAGATGTTCTCATACTGGTAGATGAACTCCTCTTCAAATTTCCGGCTGAACTTGCTGACCATGACGGGATCCACAAGCTGAGGCGCAGAAGCCCTCTTTACAATACCGATATCGAACTCCGAAAAATCGAAATCGATCAGAGTCATGAGTTTCTGAAGAAATGCGGTCCTCATGGCTGACGAATCGCCGATATTATTGATCGTGACGACAAGATCGTTCAATTTTTCCCATTCCGCCTGTGTGAGCATTATTTCTCGCCTCCCGCAATCCCGAACTCTTATATTCTGTTAAATTCTATCATCCTAGGTAGTATATGTCCACTACTAAAGTAGTATATTAATTAATTGAAAATAATACTTTATCGTGTTTCGGCCGCTTATCATTAACAGTATATTTAAGGCAGCAATAATTATCATGTAAAAAACCTGAACCCTGTCAAAACTGAAAGAGGTGTAAAATGATCGACTTGAAACCCTGGGGAGAACTCAACTGCCAGGATATGACGAAAGCAGGCGCGTGCGTCATGGGCATCCCGTTTGACGGTGCCGTCAGCTGTGGAAAAGGATCCTCCCTGGCCCCCGAAAAAATCAGAAGCTTATCAAGGTATTTGCCTGTCTTTACCGAAGAAGGCAATGCGATCGATAATCTTCAGGTCTACGACCATGGCGACATTCCTGTCAGCCTGGACTGGGCGCAATATTACGCCGAGGTGGAAAACGAAGCGTTGACCCTGCTTCAAACAGGCAAGTTCTGCCTGTTCTTAGGCGGAGACCATTCCGTAACGATCCCTCTGACCAAAGCTTTTGGGAAATATCACCAGGGCCGGAAGATCGGGATCATTCATTTCGACTCCCATCCGGATCTTTGCGACGAATATGACGGCCACAAATGGTCCCATGCCTGCCCGCTCAAGCGCGCCGTCGACGATGTCATCACACCGGCGGATCTGGCTCAGATCGGGATCAGATCCTACGAAAGCGAAGAAGTCGTTTTCTATAAGGAGCATCCCGAGCTCCTGCTGATCAGGGCCTCCGATTTATACAGGAGCGGATGGCAAGCCGCCTGCGACAAGCTGAAGTCCAGATTCAAGGATTACGACGCTGTTTACATTACGCTGGACATCGATGTGCTGGATCCGGCGTTCGCTCCCGGAACCGGTACGCCGGAGGCCGGGGGATTATCCTCGAGGGAGCTCATGGAGATGATTAGGTTCCTGATGACCGAGATACCGGTTGCGGCTATGGACATCGTGGAGGTTTCCCCTCCGCTGGACAGTATAAACAATATAACATCTTGGGCCGCATTGAAAGTCGTCTATGAGGTGTTCGGAAAGTTATCGGCCAAATAAATTATATTTCGGAGGTAATTATGAGAAACATGATATCCGTTCGGGATGAACTCGCCGGCAAGACGGAAATGAGCCCCGAAAATGAAAACGACCTGTTCTCAAGGCTGGAAGAGATCGAAAGGGATGGAACGATCGTTGCTCCTCTGCCAAAGTCAGACTGGATCGGCATCGCCGCGGCGTTCTTCACCCTCGGCGTCCTGCCTCTGCTCTATTATGCATTCAAGCTGTTATAGGGAGGAAAGAAACTATGAGTAAAAATGACACCAATATCAACAGCGAGGTCCAGTTCGACCTGCTTCCGATCATGAAGGGAGACAGGGAATACGGTTTTCGCGACTACTCGTTCGTCATCACCGGTTTCGCCGTCGCGACCTGGTGCTTTCTGATCGGAGGCACGCTTGCACTTTTTGTGGATTTCAAGCTGGCGATCATCGCATCGATATCCGGCAACATGATCGCAATCATTCTTCTGAGCATGTCCACCTCCCTGCCGTCCGCCAAGTACGGGATAGACGGCTTCACATCATCGATCAGCTACTTGGGGCATAACGGCACCAAATCCTACCTGGTGCTGAATGCCATCGTCACAGTCGGATGGACCATCGTGCTCTGCACCCTGGTTTCCAGGTCCGTTATACAAATACTGAACCACCTGACCGGCCATGATTTTTCTTCAAACCTGTATGTTATTTTGTTCGGTCTGATCGTTGCCATGTTCTGCTGGTATGTGACCCTGAAAGGGCCACATCTGATAAAGATCATGAGCTCCATCGTCGTGCCGGTTTTTCTGGTCGTCATCATCGTCCTTATCGTCATCATCAGCAAGAGCGTCGGATGGGGCGAGATCGCCACGATGCCTGCCCTGGAGCCCTTCGATGATCCCTGGCTGAATTTCCTGATCGCTTTTGAGCTCAGCCTCGGCGCAGGATTCTCCTGGTGGCCCAACATCGGCGGGCTCGCCCGGATCTGCAAAACATCAAGGGCGGCCTTCTGGCCCAATATTCTCGGCCTGGTATTCGCAGCGACCGTCGGCACGGGTCTCGGAACCGCCGCCGCCCTGCTCGTCGGCGACAGTGACCCGGCATCCTGGATGATCCCTATCTGCGGAGGCACCGTCGGCATCATTGCGCTGATCCTTGTCAGTATCGCCAACATTTCGGCAAACTCGATCATGATCTATACCACTTCTCTTGGCCTGAAACAGATCAAGGCGTTATTCAGGCAGAAATGGTTTATCGTCACAGCGGTCTACATGACCCCGACCTTGATCGGCCTGTTCTGGTCCAATCTGATATATGACAACTTCTATTTCATTTTAGGTCTCGCATGCCTGATCTATTGCCCGATATCCATGATGGCAGTCGTTGACTTCTTCATCCTCAGGAAACAGAAATGGGACATGCGCCAGTTCTACAACAAGACCAGCGAATCAAAATTCTACTTCTGGAAGGGCTTCAACCCCGTGGCGCTGTTCGTATTCATATCGGCGACCCCGGTCTATTACCTGTTCCTTGATCCGATCACCTTGGAAAACACGCCGGCATTCAGATATGCAACCGCCACAGGCGCCGTCGCAGTCTACTGTACAATCGTGTATCTGATACTCAGTAAAGTCGTCAATTTCAAACGCGGCCAAGGCGGCTACGAGCAGTGATCCATTACGGCCATTAACTTGCCTTCAGATAGAAACCGCCGTTTCAGCGTCATGGCTGAAACGGCGGTTTTCATATGATGATTGATGCTCCAGAGTCTTCCATGCTATTTTATGATTGGCGGAACACCGGCCATATCCCCGATGACATTGATGATTTCGCTGCCAGTCGGAATCACGATCTTCGCATTATCCTCCAGCGCCTTCTCCGTAGCCTGAATTTTTCGAAGCAGCTGGGCGTTTCCGATAAAATATCTCTCCGCCGCCTCGTTGACGAGCTTGATAGCCTGGGCTTCGCCCTCCGCCTCGAGGATCTTGGCCTGCCTGATCCCTTCCGCCTTTTTGATTTCTCCGCGCTTGACACCGTCTGCAGTCGTTTCGGTAGCGGTCGCAAAGTCGATTGCCGCTATTTTCTCATTCTCCGCTTTAACGACTTTATTCATCGTGGCCTGAACGTCTTCTGGCGGTTCGATTTCCTTGAGCTCCGCCCTCATGATCTCAAGACCCCATTTCTGCGTTTCCGTTTCCAGTGTCTTGAGCAAGTCAGCGTTGATGACGCCGCGCTCGCTGTTGGCGGATCTTAGGGACATCGTGCCTATAATGTTTCTTAGTGTGGTTCTGGCCAGATTGACGACCTGCCAGCGATAATCATCCGCGTTATACTGGGATGCCTTCACGCTTTCCTCTTCGGGCTTGACCCTGAAATAAATCTGCGCGTCGACCGTTGCGTTAAGGTTGTCGTTGGTTATGATGACCTGAGGCTCCGCGTCGACCATCTGCTCCGTTACATTGACCTGATACATCTTTTGTATCCCCGGAAATATCCAGTGGAAGCCCGGCCCGGCAAATTTCGAATACTTTCCGAGCGTCTCAATGAGGCCCCGGTGCGTAGGCCTGACGATCTTGACGCCCAGGAAGAATATAATGAGAATGATCAGTATTATGGCTGGATAAGTAAAATCGAAAAACATAATATCACTCCTTTATAAATAGGTGAAAGCAAGCATGATTGCCTGCCCTATTTTTGCGTATCACGCACTTCTATTATATTTCAAGGCGACTCGGGTTTCAATGGAAGAGCGCGGTATTGACAAAGTTTTTCGCCCGAATATGCGAAAAGACGGATGACCGCAATAAAGCGCCCTATCCGTAAAGGCTGGGGCGCTTTCTTGCGGTCCTTCCATTTGATTTATTCGTTTCCCCGAATGTGTCCTTCTTCAAATTGAGGCGATCCATACTTGATCACTTCCACATCCGCAACCATGATCAAGCCCTTATTGACCATTTCTTCGACGACAGGGATTGCTTTTTCGATCCGCTCGGGTATGTCGACGACTTCGATGATGATCGGCAGATCCAATGACAGATCGAGGATCCTGGCGGTATGAAGACGCTTGCCCTGCCCGTATCCTTCGATCCCGCGCGTGACCGTCACGCCGGCCATGCCTATTTCCCTCATCTTGAAGACAATGGCATGGTAGAGGTTGTGCCCTTTGTATTTTGTGTCTTCACTGACATAGATCTTCATGATCTTGCATTTCCCGTTGATTCTCATGACAACTCCTCCTCCACATTATAAACTTATAAATGATCCAAGTTCATAGCCTGCGAAGCATCCGGCAAGGCCAAGGATCATGGTCCCTGCTATATATATGGATGCATTCAGTTTTTCATTATCCCGGAAAAGATCGAATCCTTCATACATGAAAGTCGAAAATGTCGTATATGCTCCGAGGTAGCCATCGCAAAGCAGCAAGAACAGTGTCCTGTCAATCTTCACTCCGGTCAGCAGACCGAGCAGAAAAGCTCCCGAAATATTGACGGCGACCGTTCCAAGCGGAAAAGCGCTGCCTGTCCTTTGCGTCAGCGCCTTGCCCAGCTGATAGCGAGTCAGGCTTCCCAGAATGCCGCCGATGCCCACCAAAAAAATATTCATGACCCTGACCCGCCTTCTTCGATCTGCCGTTCTTCGGCATCCTCATGATCCGCGATGAATTTCCGCGCCGCCGCAACGCCAAGATACGCCGCAGTCAGTCCCAGCAGAACGGATAAGCCCATATATACGCCAGCCGAAATGTAGCAGCCATCCTTGATCAGACGGAGCGCTTCCATGCATAGTGCCGAAAATGTCGTAAAAGCGCCGAGCAAGCCTGTCGTGATCCCAAGCCTGATTCCGGAATCGATCTCCCATATTTCAAGGGCAAGCGTCATGATCAGCCCCAGCAGAAAACTGCCGGCAATGTTTATCCCCAGCGTGTCAAACGGAAAATCCCCTGTCTGATCACTCAGCTGTGCCGCTTTGACGGCATAGCGCGCGATTGCTCCGAAAAATCCGCCCAATCCTATCAAAATGAACTTCTTCATGTTTATTCCTTTTCATTGAACCAATGTTCACTGAAATTAATTTCCAATTTGCTGTTTCGTCATTATATAATATCCATAAGGCCGATGCTACTGATTCCTTCAATTATCAACAGCGCCTAATAAAGATCGGCCTAAAGAGGTGCAGCATGAATTATGTCTATATAGTCGAATGCCGTGACGGCACATTGTATACCGGCTGGACAGTCGATGTCGCAAAGCGTCTTGATCAGCACAACCGGGGGAATGGGGCGAAATACACCAGATCCAGACATCCGGTCACGCTGCGCTATTTTGAAGCTCATGATGCGAAAGCCGACGCGCTGAAAAGAGAATGCGCGATCAAGAAATTGACAAGAACGCAAAAAATGATCCTCTGTATGTCAAATGAACATCCGGGCCCATGAAGGACAAAAATCCAAGGTGAGCGGCAGCTCAGTCAGCCTTGGATCATTTCACCCCATCTTTACCATTTCAGCGATCGGGCAATCTTTGGAAGCCGTGATCGCTTTCACGTTCTTTCTGAAGCGCTCATATCTCAGATAGCAATAATCCAGAAAATCATCTCCGCCGTAATGCCTGATCAGAGCCCATACGGTCCACAGCAGATCCTGCGCTATCATATAGCACTTGATTTTGAGCATTTCTTCTAAAGACGGCTGGCCGTCATAATAGTCCAGAATCAGGTACCTGATGGCTTCGTCGGTCAATCTGGATTCAAGTATATAAGCGGCTACATCCCAGCTCGGATCATTCATTCCCGAATACTCCCAGTCAATCAGATACGCTTTGCCTTTATCGTCAATGACGAAATTCTCCGGCACCGTATCGTTATGGCAGGGAACCGAAATAATATCTCTGATATTCTTTTGCATAAAATCAATGAATTGTGCCTTCAGTGCCGCATAGTCGTAAAACATGTCGCCCTTCAGTTCCCTGACCAGCTCTTCGTATTTGTTCAGTTCCATCTGCCAGTCAAAGGAATTCGGAAAATTCACAGGGCTTGCATGAGTCTGCTTCATGAGGCAGGAAACTGCCTTCAGGCTATCCGGGCTGCAAGGATCGGCAAGAGCGATATTCCTGCTGTTCTTTATATAAATACTGATCTTGATTCCGCTGAGCTCGTCGAAATAGATACACTCAGAATTCAGACCAAGTTCCGAGGCGATGCGATTGTTGATTTTCTCTATTTTCCTGTCTATCATCTGATCGGTCATGGCGCCTGGCTGCCTGATGACATACTCGGTGCCTTTGATGTCCATGATATAATTGTAATTGGTCAGACCGCCGGCAAAGCGGGATTTATCGAATATTATGCTCTCGTCATTAAAAAAGAGACGCAATTTTTTTTGTACCAATTCTTCTATCTTCATAAAAACTTCACCATGCATAAAAATAATTTATATTCTGCCGATCGAAGGATGCTCCCGGGTCCTGCTTCCCCTGTTTATTATAGCAAGAACGGCGCAAGGAATCAATGGATTGCTTTCCAGGCGCCTTCATATCGACTGCTTTTTAGCGTTTTGCAGGGCTAGTCTATCATAACGGTTTACTGTTGTAAAGCGCATTTCATAGTATAAAAGCCGGCTAAAAAGTCGCCACAGTTCAAGAAAAAAGAATTTGTGCAATGTTGGAATTCAACAGGATACGATAGTGCTACAACTAGATGGCTAATCTTCAATAAAACGATTATCGGCTATGATATTATGAAAACTGAGATATTCCATCTAAGCATTCATAGGCTCCAATCAAGCGTGTCGGGGGGCCGAGGGCATAACCGCCTTCAGGATGCTCCTGATGCGGGACAGGAGGTAATGGTCATAGAAGACAAATTCATACTGCGCTCTAAAGTGTATTTCAACAATCGATCCATTCATCTGCTGAAGCAGACACCCGGCACCCGGGCATTCATAGTCTCGGATTCCATCATGGAGACGCTGGGTTATTTGCAAACGGCGGTGGATCATCTTCGCGAAGCCGGGATAACCTCATCTGTCTTTACAGGTGTTCGTCCCGATCCGGATATCGGAATAGTGTCTGAAGGCCTTAAGTTATATATGGAAAGCAGTGCTGATGTGCTGGTCGCAATAGGCGGCGGATCCGCGATCGATACAGCCAAAGGCATCCTCTATTTTGCCTGGAAGCTTGCCGGCAACGGAGCTTCTGCGTTCAAAAGGCCACTATTCATAGCGATTCCGTCGACGAGCGGCACCGGTTCGGAAGTGACCGACTTTTCCGTCATCACCGCCGATGAAGGCAAAGTATGTATCGTCGATGAATTCATCGCCCCGGACATTGCCATCCTGGACTCGACCTGCATCCAGCATGTGCCCCGGCGCGTTGTGGCGGATACCGGAATTGATGTTTTGGTCCATGCGATAGAAGCTTATGTTTCTTCAAAAGCGACGGACTTTACCGACGCCCTTGCCGAAAAAGCAGTCAAACTCATATTCGAAAATCTGGAAAAGCTCTACAGCGACGCGAAGGATTCCGATGCCAGAGACCGGGTCCAGAACGCCTCCTGCATGGCAGGCATGGCATTCACAAATTCCAATCTCGGTATCAATCACAGTCTTGCCCATGCCTTTGGAGGAATGTTCCACATATCCCACGGCCGCTCCAATGCACTCATGCTTGGCGCAGTGATGGAGTACAACGCTGAATTGTCTGGGAGCGCCGCAAATTATGCCGCTGATCGGTACGCCCGTCTCGCGGCGGTGCTGCAGCTTCCGGCAAGGACGAAGCGTGAAGGGGCATTCAGTTTTATACAGGCTGTGAACAGACTCAAAAAAAACCTGGGCATCGAAGATAACATCCGTACCCTGGGCATCGATTGGAAAGAATTTGAAAATGCATTGGAACAAATGGCCGAGGCCGCGATGCGCGACCGCTGCACTCCTACCAATCCCAGGCAGCCGTCCACGGAAGATCTGATGCAGATCTACCGTAAATGCTATTAGAGGCAAGCGCCGTTAAAGCACCAACAAGGTTTCATTTTATTGATATACATGACTAATTTATCAGATTCATGGATGCGACAGAATCCATGGCGCCGGCATGACGGGATCGCGCAAATCCTGCGCCGGCATCATCAACAACCGCAACACAGCAGTTCAGGAGGAAAGAAATGAAATTGGAAGCATTAGGAATGATCGAAACCAAAGGTCTCGTAGGATCAATCGAAGCTGCGGACGCCATGGTAAAAGCCGCAAATGTGACACTGATCGGTAAAGAACATGTCGGCGGCGGCCTTGTCACCGTCATGGTCAGGGGAGATGTCGGCGCCGTTAAAGCCGCCACCGATGCAGGTGCGGCGGCAGCCCAGCGTGTTGGGGAGCTGATCTCCGTCCACGTCATTCCCCGCCCGCACGGCGATGTCGAGTCCATACTCCCCGCGGGGAAAAAATAGGCTTCACAGTGATATAGCATCAATATGGAAAGAGGCAGCCCCGCCTATGCGGGGCAGGCCTCTTTTTGCCGTTTCCTGATCGGCGCGGACCTATGTATTTCAACGATCCGCTTCTTCACGGCACGTTTTGCATAACATTATCCAGACTGTTTACTTTTATGCTGATATGTATTAAAATAAGCCATACAGCCTTTTTTTGCGATAGCAGAAAATTTTGTATCCCAGTACTGTTTAAAGCAACTTCCAGGAACGAAAAAGGTAAGCCAGGATGAAAAAAAGTAATGATCCGCTTAAAAAATTAATAGCGTCCGATCTATATGCCCGCTACAGCGGTATATTATCCTTGTCGGACATCTCTTTGTTTTTGACGGATACGAACGGCAACATCCTGCTCGAGTTGATCCCTGCTCCGGATTTCTGCACCCACGTCTGTCAGGAGCATGCAAATCAGGTCTGTACTGACTTCAAATGCCGTTTCAAGCCCGGAGACGAAGGCACTTTCATCTGCCGCCAAGGCCTTGTAAACATCCTTGTTCCCATCAAATCACAGGATGAAACATTGGGATATCTCGCCGGCATGCAGGTATATTCACAGGACACCGAATACCAGAAATATATGATCGATATCCAGTCTCTTAAAAGCGAAAAAAATCCGGATCTGGAATTCATCGCCAAAGCCATTTCCCAGTTGAAAACTGTTGAAGCAAACAGGATCCAGATACACGAGCAGCTCTGCGGCCATATTGCCAAGAATATTTCTCTCGACTTGACGAAACACACCAGCCATGTCGATCCGGATGTGGAAAGATTGTCCATCGAGAAGGAAATACTTGAACGCAAAATCATTGATCTGGAAGCAAAAAACATGTCTCTGGTCATCAATCCGCATTTTCTTTTCAACACTCTGAACAGTATCGCGCGTATCGCTTATTTCGAGGGCTCACATACCACCGAGGAACTGATCTATCGGCTTTCAGACCTGCTCCGCTATAATTTGAAGCAGGACGACCAGCTTCATACAGTCGGTTCTGAAATGGACAACATCGAAAAATACCTTTATATACAGAAAGCACGGTTCAAAAACCGTCTGGAATATGAAATCGACGTCCCTGAAAAAATCAAATCCTGCAGGATCCCGAACATGGTGATCCAGCCAATTGTCGAAAATTCCATCATCCACGGCGTCATGCCGAAGCGCGACGGCGGCAAGATCTGCATCCGCGCCGAAGAGCGCAGAGACAAGGTGGTCATTTCTATAATAGACAATGGCAACGGCTTCCCGGAGCATTTTTTAGAGAGCCTGAAAAAATCAGAAAATGATTCCGGCCTGGGGTTCCGGAGCACGGACAATCGCCTTAAGCGATATTACGGCGAATCATTTGGCTTGGACATCGTCAAGTCCGACTTCAGCGGAAGCACCGTAACCATCACGATACCCGCCAATCAGACCGGGAGGATCCAGCAATGAGTGTCGTTATGATCGTAGAAGATGAACTGCTGGAACAGGAATTTCTCAGGGCGCTTGCGCTTGACGAGCTTACGCCGGAGGATACGCTGCTGACCTGCGACAGCGGGGAGCAGGCAATCAAGCTGGCAAAGCAGTATCGTCCGAATATCATATTCATGGATGTGATCATCCCTGAAACAGATGGCTTGACCGCCATACAGGAAATAAGGAAATTCCTTCCCGGAGCCTGTATCACCATTTTATCAGCCTACTCGGATTTTTCATACGCTCAAAGAGCCATAAACCTCAAAGTGTTTGAGTATCTGCTTAAGCCGATCCAGCCGTCAGCCTTCAAGGAGGTTCTTGGCAGAATGCTGAAAACCGTTTGCGAAGGCCACGTACCTGCCGAAGACAGTCCTGCCGACAGGATTGTCGAGACCCGGGAGGACAGACAGTACTTCATTGAGGAGTCTGTCAAATTTATCAAGGAGCATTTCAAGGAAAGACTCACGCTTGAAATGGTCGCATCGAAGGTGTTTGTGAATCCCAAGTATTTCAGTCATGTCTTCAAAAGGGAAATGGGCGTCGCATTCACGGAATATGTCATCCAGCTTAAGATCCAATATGCGTGCAGATTGCTGGAGACGACCAATTACCCGGCTTACCGGATATCCCTGGAATGCGGTTTTTCAGATCCGTCCTATTTCAACAGAGTATTCTGCGCTCAAATGAACACGACTCCCCAGGCATACAGAAAATTTTCCCACGCTTCAAAATCAAGGGATTAGGTTATGACCGAACCAAGACGCAGGCATGCTACGCGTGCCTGATTTTTTTATGTGTCACAATCGTTTGCCAAAAAATGGGCTGCCTCTGAAAATCGAGACAGCCCATTCCTGTTTTGCTTTAGCCGATTATTTTACAGTTTCCTTCGCTGCGTTTCCGCCGCTTGGGATAATGCTCTCAACATCGGCATGGGGACGCGGGATGACATGTACGGATACGAGCTCGCCGACACGCTCTGCCGCAGCCGCGCCGGCGTCCGTGGCAGCCTTGACGTNNTGTGACAAGTCCGCCGCCGACATGCTCCTTGCCGATCAGATAGACATTCGCTGCCTTGACCATAGCGTCGGCTGCTTCGATGGAACCTACAAGACCCTTTGTTTCGATCATTCCTAATGCATCATATTTCATTTTTATGTCCTCCTGAAATTATTTTATTATTTTAATTTTTGATAACGAATTGACTTTCATTGCATTTGCTTCTTCCGTATCGATATGGCATTCGAGTGCGGACGCGTCGGTTGCTCTTACGGCCACATTGCTGTAAATACCCCCTCTTGGACCAGCGACTTCGATTGAAACCGTCTGTCCGTCAGTTACGCCCAGGCGCTGAGCGTCTGTTGGCGTCATGTGAATATGCCGCTGTGCGACGATGAGGCCTTCGCCTATTTGGACAGAGCCTTTTGGACCTATGATGGTGATTCCGTATGTTCCATCAAGATCACCGGACAATCGCGTCTGTGCCGCCGTTCCAAGCTTGTAGCAATCTCCCTCGAGTATCTCCACCTGTGTCTTGCTGCGCACAGGCCCCAGGATCCTCACTTTTTCAATTGCTCCTCCAGGACCGCAGAGAGTGACGGTTTCCTTGCATGCGTACTGCCCCGGCTGAGACAGATCCTTGATCTTATTCATCTCGTAGCCCTTTCCGAACAGCGTATCCACGTCTGCCTGCGAAAGGTGAAGGTGCCGATTGGAGACTCCCACCGGGATTTCAGAGGGATCTTCCTGGACTTCCGCCGGAGGTGTATTTGCTTTGACAACCTCCAGTAAAAGCTTCAACACGCTTTCATAATTATCCACTGATTCAAGCGCCCCCCTTCATAGCCGCCACAAGCTCATTGATCAGGCTCATAAGCTCTTCCTGGCTGCTGATGGTATTGTTCGACGCAAAGGCGTTCGTGCATCCGCAGCCGCTGGCTGCATTCATGCCCGACCCGCAGCTTGCGCCTGAGAGCTCGGGATAATTGAAGGTCGGATCGTTTGCGGCGATCGTGCTGCAATCCTTGGTGCCATAGGCGACTCTCTTGATGTTTATCAGATGCATCGGACTGACGTTTTCGGAAACGGAGCTTCCGCCCCAAGTTCCGCAGCCGAGCGTAAATGATGGTATCAGGCCTGTGCTTGCTCCTACTCCACCCTGTGTACTTCCTGTATTGACGAGGATACGCGCTGCAGGCTTAGCTGCAAATTTCATGACCATGTCCCTGTCTTCCGTATGAATGCTCATGCTGTGGCCGATCCCGTTCTGAAGCAGTTTGATGCTAAGTTCGCATGCCTCGTGCCAATCCTTCGTCGTATAGAAAGCCAGCACCGAGGTCAGCTTTTCATAGGAAAGCGGATAGTCAGGCCCGACGCCTTGCTGCTCGCCCAGCAGTACCCTTGTACCATCCGGGATCGAAACGCCGGCGGCATCCGCTATGACTTTCGGCGAGCGGCCAACAAATTTTGCGTTCATTGCGTGTCCGTTCTTGAACAGCAATTTACATACCTTCGCAGTCTCTTCCGCTGTCATGAAATAGCCGCCCTGCTTCCTGACCTCTGCCATCACGCTGTCCCGGTTGCTTTCCTCGACGATGATGGATTGCTCGGATGCGCAGATGGTTCCATAGTCAAAGGTCTTGCTGGCTAAAATATTGGTGACGGCTTTTTTAACGTCAGCGGTTTTCTCGATGTAAGCCGGACAGTTACCGGCGCCGACACCCAAAGCAGGCTTTCCGGCGCTATAAGAGGCTTTTACCATTCCGGGGCCTCCAGTGGCAATGATCATGCTGACTTCACTGCTTTTCATCAGTTCATTCGTGGCCTCTGCCGTCGGCATGGAAATACAGTTGATGATATTCGGCGGAGCTCCTGCGGCAACCGCTGCCTCATGCATGGCCCTTGCCGCTTTCAATGTGCATTTTGCGGCGGAAGGATGCGGAGAGAATACGATCGCATTGCGTGATTTGATCGCGATCATCGTTTTGAAAATCGTTGTCGAGGTTGGATTCGTCGAGGGTATGATCCCCATGATCAAGCCTACCGGCTCCGCTATATCAATGATCTTTGCGTTCTCATCTTCGCGGATCACGCCGATGGTCTTCATATTCCTGATGGCGTCGTACAAAATGACGGAAGCCAGATGGTTCTTGTAGGTTTTGTCTTCAACCTTCCCAAACCCGGTCTCTTCGACGGCCAATTGCGCGAGACTCACTGCGTTTTCCCTTGCAGCTCTTACCATGCTGCGAAGGATTTCGTCTATTTTCTCTTCTGAAAAGTCCGCTATCTGCTTTGCCGCTTCTTTGCCCAGACGTGCAAGGTTTCTCACTTCTTGAACAGAGCGTAAATCATAATCAAAATTCTCCAAGTCGTCATTTCTCCTTTCTTTCATTTAAAGTCACTATACCTTTCTATTCTTGCCAATGCTTCAATTTTGCCGTTCGTAATATTGCCTGAACTCCGTTATGATCATCTGCCTGTCTGCTTTTGAAATCAGTCTTCCTGTTATTCCGAAGTCTTTGTATCCGCGTGCCAGGTTTCGAAGCTTGACCACCTTTACAGAGCTTAAAAGCGCTATGGCTTCCTCCATCCCCTTTTCAAACGCGATACGGTCGATAGCTTCCTTGCTTAATTCACCGATATACACCGCCTGCTCTTCATCGTTTTCGGCGAAAGCTTCAGGAACTGCCTCTTTCACCGATATGGCTCCACTTTCCGCTTCCTGCCCGGAGCCGATTTTTTCCGGCTCATGATCCGGTGCTTCCACGGCTTCCGCCGGCTCCGCCGCCACGATCACATTGGCAAGCTCCGGGTGAGGCCTCGGTATGACATGTCTTGAAATCAGCAATGCGCCATTCAATTTTCCGACTGCCGCCGCACCGGCATCCACAGCTGCCTGGACCGCAGCCACATCACCGGTGACAGCGACCGAAACAAGTCCTCCTCCGACGATCGTCTTTTCCAGCAGGCTGACCTCTGCAGCCTTGAGCATGGCGTCAGCACTCTCAATAGCCGCAAGGAGCCCTTTTGTTTCGATTAAGCCAAGTGCCTGCATTTCTCTACCTCCTTATGACCTAACAGCAATCTCTGATTGCGTCG
>DIEM01000032.1:0-51632 GCA_002418625.1 Firmicutes bacterium UBA5774 | reverse complement strand
CGTCTTCTCGACTGCTTGTTTTGCTGACAGCAATCTCTGATTGCACCGCATTCTAATATGTAGCGTAGAATGCTTTCATTTTGTTTGGCGAACCAAATGCCAATTTGGCTCCCTTAGGGAAGAATACGGAGTCTCCGGGATTTCCCGTATAGACCTTGCCGTCCACTGTCACTGTCAGTGTTCCTTCCACGATATGGTAAAGCTCTTCACAAGTCGTTTCCCAGTCAAATTTGCAGTTTTCAATCGTAATGAATCCTGCGTTCATCGAACTGCCATCATCGGAGTTGATGATTTCCTGGTAAAAAACTTTATCAGCGGGGTTTCCCGTATCAAGCACTTCATACTTGACCGAATTCCCCCGAACCAGCTTAATGCCGCTGTTATCCTTTTCAGCTGCGTAGGGCTGGTCGGAAGCGGGATCAAACAAATCCTGCAGCATCCCCTTATCCATCATGGCTTTCAGCACATTATAGATCATGTCGCTGTCGATAGCTCCGTCAAAGGCCTTCGCTGCGTCGGCGGCATTCGCTCCGCAGGCTCGAGCTTCTGTGGAGAATGTGATTCCACATGCTTTCGCCACGTCTTTGGCCGAAGGCGTAATAATCGTATCGCAGTCGATATAAAATACCTTCTTGCCCTTCTTTTCCAAAGCTTCGACATCTTTTGCACAAATCAATTTTTTCATGCATGCACCCCCTTTCATTTCCGGTAAATCACTTGAAGCATTATTTTTTTATTTCAATTCCTAATATAAAACAATATTGGAATATATTAGAACAAGCTCGGCACGAGTCTGTCTGATGGCGAGGCTATAACCTCCGCATTGACCAGCAGACCCTTATCTTCAGCGATGGCAATACCTGCCGATACGCCTGTCTGGACCGAAGCGACATCCCCGGTAAAGGTGAAATACGCCTTTCCGCCGAGGCCGTTTCCGAGCCTCAGCTCAAGCGGCTGCAGATCGGCGGCTTTCAGTATCGCGTCAGCAGCTATGATCATTGTCGCCAGTGAAAATGATTCCATGATCCCCAGCGCCTGGATCTCGTCAGGCATCGTCGTGCCTGTGATCGCCGGAAACACCGCCGGGCTTACATTTGGTATCACGATTGAATCGACAAAGTATTCCTCAGCCAATCTTTCACCCACACTCACAGAGTCCTGGACAGCCGCTACATCGCCGTGCACGATCGCAATATATTTGCCGGGACAGACCGAGCCGACCGTCACGATCTCGACATCCGCCGTCTTTACCATCTGGTCCGCCGCGTAAATACCGCGGGCAATGCTTATGAATTCTACCATACCTATTGCTTTTGCCATGTCAGTCCCTCCTTATTCCGACAAATCCGTTTCCGCATTCCACTACGGTTCCGGAAATACTCGCATGGATTGCGGCACCCAGGCTCCCATCGGGTATACTGCCGATCATCTGACCGGCATCGACATGAGCGCCGGCGTTGACCGCCGGTATAGCCGGCGCCCCGAAATGCTGGCTCAATGCGATGCAGACCATTTCCGGCTCAAGCGTGATCTCTGTCATCGGCGCCGGTTTGTCGAAGTCTCTCAAGCCAAGTCTGGCGATCAGCCTCTTGCTTGGAAGCAATCGGTATTCACGGCTGCTCCGCGCCTGAAATTCGATTTTTTCAGGCTTATATCGGATATTTTGATCTGTCAGCTTCTGTTTGATGTACATGTTGGCCGACTTTGGAAATAATCCAGCCGGACAGGCGAATAATTCGCACAGATTGCACTGGCAGCAGAGATACGCTATTTTCTGCTCCTCGATATCGGCAAGCGAATAGTTGACCGTCCTCATGAGCTTATGTGGCTGCATGTTATGCCCCAGCAGGTATCTTGGGCACAAATCCGTGCACATCCTGCACTGCTCGCACGTCGATTTGTTCACGCGCATCGCCTGCTCCGTCTTAACGGTTTTTTTGCGTATCAGATAGTGCTGCTTCTTCAGAATGACATATCCCTTGCTTTTTTTTGTCACAAAGCCATTCAGATCTGAAAGCACAGGGCCCATCATCGGTCCGCCGTCAATAACGGCGTAATCTTCAAAATCGCTGACGCCGCTTAATTTCAGCACCTCGATCACAGGAGTCCCCACTGGGACCCTGACAGTCAGCCTGTTTGGGATATCGCCGGCAATGGTGATATATTTTTCAGTGACCGGTTTTCCCAAAGTGGCGTTGAATATGTTCAATGCAGTTTCGGAATTGATAACGACGCAACCGACCTGGATCGGAATGCCCGTTTCAGGCACGACCCTGCCGGTCAGCTCATAGACCAATACCTGCTCGTCTCCGGCCGGGTAGACGTCTGCAAGCTCTCTGACTTCCACGAAATCCCCGATTCCGAGAAGCCGGATTCTTTCCCGCAGTATCGCGACCACCTCATGGTGCTTTCCCTTGACGCCGATCAGGGCTTTCTCAGCGCCTACATACCTACCGGCCGCTTCAAAACCCTTGATGATCTCATCCGGGTACAGCAGCATCAGCTGCTGGTCCACCCTGAGCAACGGCTCGCATTCCGCTCCGTTCAAGAGTATATATTCAGCCTTCGACCCCAGCTTGACATGAGTGGGAAACCCTGCTCCGCCTGCGCCGATGATACCGGCATCTTTAACCATATCAAGAAGACTCATATGTCCCTCCACTATATATCCTTATCCAAAAATGCAATCTTCATCAATGATCCCGACGACGACGGCATCTATGGGAATATTATCGTCCCCGAGCATTCGCCGCGCTGACGACCCTGTGCAAACTATGACTCTGTCGCCGATACCCGCGCTGATATTGTCGATCACGATCATGCGCTGGCCCTCGCTGCTGCCCCCTATGACCTCCGCGAGCATGAATTTGAATCCGTTCAGGGATTCCGCCTTCCTGGTTGCCCATACATTATCGATTAGTCTTGCTGTCAACATGAATATTCCCCTCCTTCCATCCTGTACTTGATTTCCTCCATTGCCGATTCGACAGAAGAGGTATCGCCCATGATCGCGATAAGGATCATATTTTGCGGACAGCTTCCCCTGACGTCTACAACAGTTACGCCAACCGCCTTTTCGGCGATATCGGCTGCGCAGATCATCTCGATCATCTTACCCTGCACGAGCCCGATCGCATCGACGCCTGTCGGGTTTGCACCCGCGCCGGCAGCCATGCGCCTTGCCAGTATGTCCACAGTGCCCGTCGAAGGGGCTTTTATGATTCGAAATTCCATAAACAAGACTCCCTTCTATTCACATTCCATCGTACATCCGAGTGCTATGCCCAAAGGCGTTACAAACATAGGATTTTGAGGCTTGTGCGTGAAAATTCCCGTTTGTTTCTCTATGATCTTTTCAATGCCTGACAGACAGCAGGTCCCTCCAACCAGGGATATTTCGCGCACGTCGTGTCCTTTGATGTGCTGGTTGATGATCGAGGATACCTTCTCAACGACCGGCTTTACGACCGGAAGAAGCTCTGCGTGGTTTCCTGCGTCACGCTTATATACCTCTGCATCCGCAAAAGGCATCTTATAAGCTCCGGATATGACCAGTGAAAAATGCGTGCCCCCCGTAGGCTCATCGGCGACGTAGACCACCTTGCCGTCTTTCAGGATGGAGATACCCGTAGTGCCTCCGCCTATATCGACGACCGCGCCGTTTTCGATCCTTAGGACCGAGTTGGCTGCAGTCGGTTCGTCACGGACACTGGTCAGCTCAAAGCCCGCGGCCTTGACGACATTCTTGATCGCCCCGGAATCAAGCTCATCCGTCCCCGGAGGGATCGCTGCCGCCGCATAGATCAATTCTGTTCCCAGTTTTTCTTCCAGCTGCTGCTTCAATCCCTTCACTATGCCGATCGCGCCGATATAATCAACGACCATGCCGTCTCGGACAACATCGGCGTATTGATAGGCTCCGGCGACCGGCTTGTAATTTTCATCCAGAACAGCCAGCACAACGCATGCGGTTCCAAGATCGACGCCGGTATAATAAACGGATGATTTACTGATTATCGGGTTTTCCAATACCTCTTCAAATTCCCGGACCAACTGGTCGCAGTACTGAAAGGTCAAGTTTTTTTCTGACATTTTTCTCCTCCGGCGGCGCTGCATATCAATTGCGACAGAGTGTTGACGATTTGGTGCATTGTTTTATCGACTGCTTCCCGCTGATTATTTCCATCTTCACAGTCATCGAAGAATTTCTCGATATCCAGCTCAATTTCCCGCAGCGAGCATCGAAGCCTGTGTAATATGACGATTTCCCTGCCCTTCGGAAGCCGGATATGAAAATCCGTGATCTCAAAGCAGTCTTCCATGTCATCACAAAAATTCTCTTCATTGATCCCGGTGCACTTGTGAAGGGCGACATCATCGTTGGAATTCCCTGTTCTTATTGCTTCCTTGATGCCCGAGAAACTTCTGCCAAGACTGATGACACTTTGTGTCAGGAGAACATCTTTGCTTAAGAGCTCTTCTTCAGCGTCAAGGAACATGGCCTCCATGGATTTCATTCTTGTACGGAGCCTTCTTCCGAAGGATCCGCTCATGCGGTCGTCCGTCGTTGACACCTTCCTTGCACTGGCATTTTTTTCTTTGCCGCGGGGATCATCATCGAACATGTTGATTCCCCGGTCTGCCAGAAACTGGCGTGCTCCGGGCGTAATCCTGGTTCCCGGCGCGATCTCGTACTCTGTAAAAGGCTTTATCTTATACAGATCCCTGAGATCATCCTCGGTTATGAATATCATTCTGACTCCCCCTCGCTGATCGCCCCGAACAGATAAATCTTCAATGCGTTTATGCCTTCTCTGTTCGAAATGCTGATCCTGAAATACGGTTCTGCCACACCGGCATTTTTTAGCTGGCGAATGGACTGGTCTTCCTGCTGCTCTGCGATATCGCATTTTGTAACGATCCCTATGACCGGCACTCTGAAAGCCTTTGCGAACCCGGGCGGATAAACATCGGCCCGCCTTGTACTGTCGGCAAGTATCAGAATGTGAGACGCGTCCTGCGCCGCGGCGATCAAATGCTTGTACATGTTTGGGTTCTCCAGATATGAACCCGGAACATCAATGGTATTTTTCCCATATATCATGTTTTGTGTCTTCTTCAGCGGGCCGTCATTTTCGTTCAGGGCATTGACGAGGGCAGTCTTGCCGCAGCCTGTCGGTCCGATCACCATGACCCGTTTCCTTCTCATGTCCGTGTAACGGGTGTCGTCTCAAACCCAAGCATATCCCTCAATGTGGACGTGACGGCATTCAGCGCCGTCTCAACGCTCTGGACATCTCCCGTAATGACCACCGACCCTGTGAAGCGATCGAGAAAGCCTATTTCGACATCGGCTGTCTTAGTCGCGATATCCGCGGCAATGATCGATGTTTCGTATGGCGTCAGGGTCAAGATTCCGATCGCTCCTTCATCGTCTATCCCAAGCCTCTCGTAAATATCCTTCATTGGAGAAGCGATGACATGAGCAATGGTGACCTGCTTGCCGGGCACTGATTCCTGTATGATCCGGTCTATTCCCTTTTCACTGAATACTGTCATAACATTCGCCTTTCAATTAACTTCCTGTCAAATCATCTTTTAATGCTTGACGAGTGTAGCCTGGATCCCTGCTTTATTGAAACTGCTCTCTATTCTTTCCAGATCTTCACCCCGCAGGGTCGGATCCCCGTAAACCGGATAATCCAGTCCAAGCTGATTGTATTTGTTGACGCCTAATTTATGGTATGGCAGCAAATCTACCCCTTTAAAGTTTTTACAGTCCTTATATGGAGACAGGAATTTGATCACTTCGTCAATTTCTTCCTGATCGTCGTTTATCCCTTTCAGCAAGGGCATTCTGATCCTGATATTGTATCTACGGTTGAAAAGCTCCTTCAGGTTCTGCAGGATTATTTCATTTCGCACGCCTGTATTTTCAAAATGCTTCTCCGGATTCATATGTTTCAAGTCAAAGAGAAAAAGATCCACAAATTCGGCAACCTGCAGCAGGGATTCCAGCTTGGCATACCCGGAGGTCTCAATTGCCGTATTGATCCCTTCCTTTTTGCATACCATCAGAAGGTTCGTAGCGGCTTCCGGCTGCATGAGCACTTCACCGCCGCCTATTGTCAAACCGCCGCCCGACATGTCGTAGAACATTCTGTCTTCCTCGATGATCTCCATCAGTTCAGATATAGTTTTACCGTCTCCTACAATAGTGAGCGCCCCTTGCGGACAGGCGTCCTGGCACCTGCGGCAGCCGATGCAGTCGATATTCCAGTTGACCACATGTTGATGAGTCGCCGGCGATATGGAATGGATTCCGACGGGGCAAACGGGAATACAGGCGCCGCAGTCAATGCAGGAGGTCCTTCTATACATGACCTGCTGCTTTCGCTCCAATCCTTCAGGATTGGAACACCATTTACAACGCAGCGGGCATCCTTTAAAAAATACAATCGTTCTAATTCCAGGTCCATCGTGCATATTATACTTCTGCACGGATGAAATCAGTGCTTTTCTTTCAATCATACCCGACTTAGTATTACCCATTTTGTTATATCTCCTGTCGCACTATTTTCCCTGTCCGGTTTCACCTGCCGCCTGCTTTTTGAAAAGAACGATGCCGTTCGATCAAGCAGGCCTGCAGATAAAAACAGGATACCTGATTTTTCGGTTAAATGCTGGAAAGCATCGTTCTGCTGATGATTTCATCCTGAACGTCTTTGCAGAGTTCAGTGAAGAATGCGCTGTATCCTGCCACACGAACAACAAGATCGCGGAACTCTTCCGGATTTTCCTGGGCCGACAGCAGCGTCTCATTGTCAACGTAATTGAACTGCATTTCCCCATTACCAAGCACGGAGGCCGTACGCAGCAGCGTGATGATGCCGTCTTCCCCTGCCTGTGAATCAAGAAGCCCCGGCATGAGCTTGAAGTTGTGGACCATGCCTATATTCATATTATCGTTCGACATCTTCGATACGGACTTGATAATAGCGGTAGGTCCTTTAACATCGGCTCCCTGGGTCGGGCTGATGCCGTCCGAAAGCGGTACCCATGCGCCGCGTCCATTGGCAGATGCGCCTGTCAGCTGGCCAAACGGTGTGTTGTTCGAAATGGATAATGTACCATGGCTCAATACAGAGTAAAGCGTCTTGTATTTACGGTGTTCCTGTTCGGTGAAGTTGATCAGGTCGGCCGCAATGTAGTCTGCAAAATCTTCGTCATTCCCGTATTTTGGAGCGTTCAGGCAATCTGCCTTGATCTGGTCGTAGCCGGCGAAGTCTGCTTTCAGCGCTTCGTTGAGCTGCGACAGCGTATATTTCCTATCTTCAAATACAAGTTTCTTGATTGCTGCCATGGAATCCGTGTAAGTGGCCAGTCCGGACCAGACAACACCAGGCCCAAAATTATACATGGCGCCGCCCGCCGATACATCGCGCGCCTTCTCCATACAACCCTCATACATGATCGACATCAATGGCTTTGGCGCCAGTTCCCTATGAACGCGCTGGGTGATCACCGTGGCCACGCTGGTCCACTTTGTGATGTATTTGATCTGCTCTTTTACCGCTGCGTCAAATTCTTCATATGTCTTGAAACGATCAAGGTCGCCGCTGTCCGGAGTTACCGGCTTGCCGTACCACAGCGGCACGCCATGATTCAGAACGAGTTCGATACAGATCGGCCACTGGGTGTACGCGGTCGATGTCCACTGATACAGGCGTCCCGCTTTCTGAGGTTCGACGCAGCCCATCAGGCAGTAGTCGCGGGCATCTTCAATGGAAACTCCTTTTGCGAGCATCATCTTTATATGGGCATCATCGAAGTGGCAGGCAGGGAATCCCATCCCTGAACGTATTACATCGACAATTTTCTTCAGATACTTCTGCGGAGACTTGTTATGAATACGGGTAGCCAGCGACGGCTGATAGATTTTCACAAGCCTGACTGCATCCATCAACAGGTAGGTCAGATCATTTGTTGCGTCTCTTCCTTCACGCGTGACGCCACCGACGCACATGTTGACAAATGGCTGGTATCCTGCGAAGAATTTTGCGCCGCCTTCGCTGGTGATCCACATCATTTCAGACATTTTGATGAGCATGCAGCCTGCCAGCTCGAACGCTTCGAAGTCAGTCAACCTGCCAGCCTTCTTATCAGCCTCGTAGAACGGATACATATACTGGTCCACGCGGCCGATCGACATTCCCGTCTGATTTTCTTCCACAACAAGCAGTGATTCGATTGTCCAGACAGACTGGATCGCTTCCCAGAAAGTACGAGGCTTGTTGGCCGGTACATGGGCATTCACTTCGGAAATTTTCAGTAATTCCGCCTTGCGTCTCGGATTCGACTCTTTAGCAGCCAGTTCCGCCGCATAGTCGGACATCCTTTTTGCATAAGCCATGACACCTTCTGTCGTGTCGATAATGGATTTATAGAAATAGATCTTGTCGATATCGTCCGGATTCTCATAGTCAAGCTTATCCAAATGGTCTCTTGCTTCCTTCTGGATATCGAGCATGCCTTTTTCCATCAGAATGACATCATATCCGGGATTCGAGTCGCCGCCGCCATTTACTGCATGATACGAACAGTCTGAAACAAATGATTCTCCGGACATTTCCCAGACGCCGGCTTCCCTGAACAGGTTTTCACTGGCTTCATCCACGGATTTGCCTTCCCAGAATGGAAACAGCTCTTCAAGCATTATTTTCTTGTCTTCCGGTGAAATATAGAACGGGTCCTGCGCACGCTCCCCGATGGTATCCAGTTCATCGACCATCCATCTCCATGCGATGTCAGGAGAGAATGCGCCGGCGCGAGGCGCGCCATTCGGAGCTCCGACAATCAATTCATGATCCTGGATAACCAGCGGAGCCGTCTCGCAGCAGTACCGGAAACATTTTGCGCGAACCATGATTCTTGGCATGCCCGGATTTTCCCCGGTGATCTTCGTGACCGCTCTGGCACGGTGGGTGGTGATTGAAGGAACATGAGTCATATAATTTTCCTTGAGTTTCTGAAGGCGTTCCGTGATGGCGTTCGGAACTCCGCCATCCGTGTTGCAGGCGACTTCGCCTGCTCCGGTTTTTTTAGCTTCCTCTTTTGCTATTTCCTTGGAAACACTTTCAAACATCTTGATTAAAGATGCTCTTTCTTCATTCGACATGTTTTTTGTGGCTTCTGATAATTTGTTTGAAAAATCCCGAATATCCAAAATCCTTACCTCTCATTCTTGAATACTATATATTTTTTATCATTCTACAGATTCATTTTCAAAACCATTAAATTCCTTCAATAGCACTCTTTAAAAACTTTTGCAGCATCTGTAAATCTTCAAGTTTCAATTCTTTCAATGCAACCGGGTCAACACTCACGGCGCACTCGGAAGGCTTATCCTGTGAAACGCTCGATAATCCTTGTTTGAATTCTTCCGGATTACGAACTCCAAATCCCACTTTTCGAATATAAATCAAGTTCATGGGGGAAACATTATCGGTTGTGATTCCAATTCCCGCCGACCCGCTGCCCAATGTCATCGATGGGAACAGGTTTGTCGTGGCGCCCATGCTGCCGAAGGTGGCCGGTGTGTTGACAAGTACTCTTCCCACCGGTTTTTTCAATGCAAACTGGCGAATCACGTTTTCATCCCTTGAGTGAATGACAAGGGTGTGTCCGTTTTTCTCCGTTATGAGAAGTTCAATACACTTCACGCATGCGTTCATCCAATCGTCTTCGATGTAATAGGCTAAAACCGGACAAAGTTTTTCTCTTGAATATGGATTGATATCTGACACATATTTCTGCTCCGATATCAGGACCAACGTATTGTCTGGAACACTGAAGCCGGCTCTCTTTGCCAATTCCCGTGCCGTCCTGCCGACCATTTCGGAATCTGTATTGCCATCCTTGTCAAAAAGAACGACACTGAGCTGCTGAGCTTCATCCTCAGTCATAAAATAGGCTCCGCTATTCTTCAGCTCGCTTTTTACTTCTGTTGCTATGCAGCGATCAACCACAATGGATTGTTCCGACGCGGAAACAACTCCGTTGTCAAATGTCTTGCTGGCGATGATATCCCTGGCGGCTTTACCGATATCGGCAGTTCGTTCAATGAATGCCGGCCCGTTTCCGGATCCGCCGTATATGACAGGCTTCCCCGAATTGTTGGCCGCTTTAAGCATTCCAGGCACTCCTGTGTTCATAATCAAGGATGTTAACGGATGGTTCATCAATTCGATTGCGCCGCTTTGGGTCACCGTGTGAAGGTATGTCAGGGCGCCCTCCGGCAAACCGGCTTTTTCCGCCGCGCCAATCAGGATATCGAGTGCCTTGCTGATCGTATGCTTTGCTCTTGGATGCGGGGAAAATATAATGGCATTCCCGGACTTGACTGCGATCATTGCCTTGTAGATCGTGGTGGAAACCGGGCTGGTAGCCGGACATAAGGCTGCAATCACACCGATCGGCACACCGATGTCCATAGTCTTGTTCACTCTGTCCTCGCTGATTATGCCGACACAGCGCATCCCTCTGAGCTTTTCCCGCAGGTTTACGCAAACGAATCTATTTTTGACACATTTGTCCTGCCATACGCCATAATCAGTTTCATCACTGGAAAGCTTTGCTAGCTCGCAGATGTGTTCATCGATTTCCTCTGCCATGCATTCAACGATCTCATCCAGTTTCTCCTGTGAAAAAGTTGCCAGCACTTTTTGTGCATCCCGGGCATTTTCCGCCAGAATTCGGGCTTCTTGGATAGAGAGCAAATCATTATCAATAATATTCATTTGCAACTCTCCTTTTCATTTGCTAAGTATTGCAATATTTTTGCTTTTCCGCCTCGATTCGAGGGGCAAATTGAGGCTCTGCTTATGCAAGCAGACCATCAAGCGAATAACGTGCGATGATTTTCTCAAGATCCGGATGCGGTCTTGCGATGACGACCGAGCTGTATACTTCAGCGCCCATATCCTCAACCGATTTCACACCGGCTTGGACAGCGGTGTTGCATGCGCCGACGTCTCCGCGTACCAGCACTGAAATGTATCCGGACGCCACATTTTCATAACCGATCAGTTCCACATCGGCAGCTTTGCACATTGCGTCCGCAGCCTCCAGAACAAAAACCAGACCGAATGTCTCTATCAAGCCTAAAGCTTCGTATTTATCCATCTGTCTATCCTCTCTACTACTTATCTATCGATATCGTGTACTGAAACAATGTCGCCCACGCCTTTGATCGGACGCGGCATAACATTATGGGCCGTCAGCTTTCCGATAGCCGCGGCTGCTTCCGCTCCCGCTTCCACAGAAGCCCTTACTGCGGCTACATCGCCTTTGACCATGATCGTAACCAGGGTCGATCCTACATTCTCATATGAGATCAGTTCAACATTGGCTGCTTTCAGCATTTTGTCCGCAGCCTCGATAGCAGGGACCATTCCTATTGTTTCAACGAGGCCAAGTGCTTCTTCTCCGTAATATCTCACTTCGTTTTTCTCCTTTCTAACATGAACGGACTATTCAGGCAAAGGCAATTGCGTTCCAATTGCCCTGCCTGAAAAAAACCGTATTTCTTATTAGTCGTTTATATATTTGTTGATGGTGGCGGCACCTTCCTCATGCGCCCGATAGTACACCCTGAGCTGTCCATCGCTGCCCATCTCGAATCTGGTTTCCTCCAAAAGTCCATTCGCTTCGGCTGTCATGATCGCTTCGAGCACGGCTGCTCTTTTCAAGGCCCTGAAATTTCCGTATTCGCCTTTTAAAGCTTCGATGACGTCCTCCGTGCAGGCTTCCTTGACCTTTGTGAAATATTTCAAAATTGCATAATTAAGCGGCTTCATACTCGGGTTCCTCCTTTTTTCTAAACAAGTCGAGCGGATTCATGGAGATCACAAGGATACCAATTGCCATGACGATAGCGGCTGCCCATGCGATCGGCGGAAGAGCCCAGCCGTCCTGACCGACAACCACACCAAGGATCAGCCACATGAAGAACGGACCCCAGAATGAATACGCGCCATTGCAGGCCATGCCCAAAGCCGCGCCGCACATGCTGTTGCCTTTATACCATAAGCTGTAGGCGAATACCGCAAAGAAACCGCTGACCACGAACCATATCATGGCAGAACTGCTGGTGACGGCAGCGCCGACAAGCGTAAACGCAGTTCCTATTCCACCGCCCGACATGATGCCGAACAATGGAAGAAGTATAATCAGATTGGAGAGACCTGAAGTAGTCTGGCGAATTGTTATGCTGATCTCATAGTCGATCATGGATGTTCCGTAGCCTGCGACGCAGCCTTCAAGGCCCCAGCCGAAAGCAGCGATGAATGCGATCAGAATCCCGAGCATCAGGCCTTCAGGCGCATCGCCGCCAAGGCTCGTGCTGCCGATCATGAAGCTTGCAGCAAAGCAGATGGCAATACCGAGCAGCATCCTGGCATTGAGTTTCTGCTTGAACAGGATCCTGGCAAGGATGGCGCCAATGGCGGGGCAGAGCGCTGTGATCGGAATAACGATCGAGCCGGCCATCTGGAGTGCTACAACGTATGCGGTGCTTGAGATAGGTCCGCCGACAAGCGCTGCCATGATCATGACTTTTCCAGGCTTTGTATTCAGCGTTCTGAAGAAGTCAACAAGTTTACCTTTGGCCGCCGCGATACCCATGCACCATATAGCGCTGATAGTATCATTGATGGCACTGCCGAGGGCGCCAAGCATATAAGTGATGACAAACGCCGATAATGCCGCCGTGTTTGCACCGTACCAGTCGATCCAGACACCGTTGGACATCCCCAGGGTGATGAATGCGGAGTATAATCCATAGCACATACCCGAAAGGATGGCGACAGTGACGCCTTTTCTTAAAAATTGAGATGATAGCTTGTTTTTAGCAGCGATTGCGGGTGCGTTTGCCGCTTTTGAAACATCGTTCATAAACAGATCTCCCTTCCATAATTGTTTTAGGTTTAGGTAAAAGCATCATCATTATATAAAAAATTTACAATGACCGTTTTCATGAGCCCGTCGGAGCCGTAATTTGCATTTTGTATACATAGTCAGGCATATCCAATCAATAAGTAAATAATAAACGAAGAAGGCATTTTATCATGGCATAAAGTGTAATACTTTACTGGATAATATCCCTCTGTTTGATAAGGGAATATTGTACTATCGTTACTTTTTTGCACTAAAGGCACATCGCCGCCGAAATCGAAGACGCAGCATTCAGTCTTGCGGCACATCATATGAAAAACAGGCGCCCTGATATATCAAGGCGCCTGTTTTCAAAGGTTTCAGACTCTATTGAATTGTATTCGGAAAGCTATTCCTTGCCATTCCAGCAGTAGGTGCAGATTTTTTCCTTGCCGATCCCGATCGCGTCGATCATGTCGTGTATGTTCTGGTATTTCAGCGTAGAGAAGTTCAGACGCTTGCAGATGCAATCCACCATCGCATCGTACTCCTCGGTATCCGGATCACAGTAGGCGGAAAGCGACTCGGGCTGTCTGCCCTCAAGGGCGATGATGGCCTGCCGAGCAGCCAGATCCATTTCGGAGCGCGATGTGGAAAAGTTCAAATATTTGCAGCCATACACGAGCGGCGGGCATGCCGAACGGATATGCACCTCCTTCGCATCGCATTTGTAAAGCAAGTCCACCGTCTCTCTGAGCTGGGTCCCGCGCACGATGGAATCATCGCAAAAGAGCAGCCGTTTGCCGGAAACAAGCTCCGGAATAGGCATGAGCTTCATTCTCGCGACAAGATTACGCATATTCTGATCCTGCGGCATAAAACTTCTGGACCAAGTCGGCGTATATTTTATAAAAGGGCGCCCATAAGGTATTTTGGACTGGTTCGAGTAGCCGATGGCATGTCCGATGCCTGAATCGGGTATGCCCGCGATCAGGTCGATCCCAACATTATCGTTGGCGGCAAGCGCCGCGCCGTTTCTGTAGCGCATCATCTCGACATTCATACCTTCGTATGTCGAGGAGGGATAGCCATAATAGACCCAAAGGAACGCGCAGATCTTCATTTCATTCCTGGGCGGCGATATTTTCTCGACACCGTCCGTCGTGAGTAAAATGATCTCTCCCGGCCCGAGCTCGTACTCGGACGTATAGCCGAGATTCGCAAAAGTGCAGGACTCGGAGGACGCACAGTATGCGCCGTCTTTTTTCCCGATCAATATCGGCGTCCTGCCGTACCGGTCTCTTGACGCATAGATCCCCTTCGGCGTCATGAGAAGAATGGAACAGGACCCCTGGACGATTTCCTGCACCTTCAGCAACCCGTCCTTGAAGGAATTTTCCTGGTCAATGATGATGGACACAAGCTCCGTGGGATTGATGGAGCCCTTGCTCGTTTCCATGAAATGGATATACTTGTTGGAAAATACACTGTCGGCTATTTCTTCAAGATTGTTGATCCTTCCAACGGTACTGATCGCATAGCGGCCGAGATGTGAACGAACGGTCAAGGGCTGCGGATCCGTATCGCTGATACAGCCTATGCCCATATTGCCTTTGATATCCGGGATCTCCGATGCAAATTTTGTCCTGAATTGCGTGTTTTCTATGTTGTGGATCGACTTGCCGAAATGGCTTCCGTTCCAGATGGACATCCCGCCCCTGCTGGTTCCGAGGTGCGAATGATAGTCCGTACCAAAATATACATCCATAACACAATCTTCGTTAGAAACGACTCCAAAGAATCCGCCCACAGTTATTACCCCTCTTTTTTCCTATTAAATCCGAACTTAATTTTGACTATTCAAATAAATGTTCGTAAATTGATTTTGCTTACTCTAATAGAATCGCACTTTATTGCAAAAAATGCAACTATATTTTGATATATATTTCTATCCCTTATTGACTCGATCCATATGACGATCCACCTTTCGTTTTTATTCCAGATCAATGCCCCGCGAAAAGAAACAGACTCCCTGATGATCGGGAGTCTGCCTTATATGTTTCAGTCTGCGTCCATGCGAACGGATGATTACGCTTCAGTGTATGCGTTGAGTCTGCTTTCGAGGGCATCAAGCTGAGCGAACATTTCCTTGGGAAGCTTATCGCCATAATTTGCATAATGCTTCCTGATGGATTCGACTTCATTGAGCCACTCATTCTTGTTGACCTTGAGCAATTCCTTGATTTCGGCATCGCTGATGTCAATGCCGGAAAGATCCAGCGCTTCCGGCGCCGGCATATAGCCGATCGGCGTCTTGACCGCCTTGCCTGCGCCCGAGGTCCTCTCAAATATCCATTTCAGCACGCGGCTGTTCTCGCCGTAACCGGGCCATAGCCACTTGCCGTCCTGACCCTTTCGGAACCAGTTCACATAAAATATCTTCGGCAATTTATCCTCATCGGATTTTTCGCCGAGATTCAGCCAGTGCTGCAGATAATCGCAAATGTTGTAGCCAAAGAAAGGAAGCATCGCGAACGGATCGCGCCGCACCTTGCCGATATTGTCGGAAATCGTGGCTGCAGTGATCTCGGATCCCATGATCGAGCCTAGGAACACTCCGTGCTTCCAATCCAGGCTTTCATGGATCAAAGGTATGGTTCTTGGCCGGCGTCCGCCGATCAGGATCGCCGATATCGGCACTCCCGCCGGATCTTCCCAGTCGGGCGCGATGACCGGGCACTGCTTCGCCGGTGCGGTAAACCGCGCATTCGGATGGGCCGCAGGCTCCTTTGATCCGGGAGCCCAGTCATTGCCCTTCCAATCGATCAAATGTTCCGGAGCAGGGGTTCCCATGCCTTCCCACCAAATATCCCCGTCATCCGTCAGGGCGACATTGGTGAATATCGTATTCTCAACGATGCTGAGCATGGCATTCGGATTGGAATCCATGGAAGTGCCCGGAGCCACACCGAAGAACCCGGCTTCAGGATTGATCGCATACAGGCGTCCGTCATCTCCGAACTTCATCCAGGCGATATCGTCGCCGACAGTTTCGACTTTCCAGCCGGGTATCGTCGGCACCAGCATAGCAAGGTTGGTTTTTCCGCAGGCACTCGGAAAAGCGCCCGTGACATATTTCGTATTGCCGGAGGGGTCCGTCAGGCGAAGGATCAACATATGTTCAGCAAGCCAGCCTTCATCCCGGGCAATGACCGACGCGATGCGGAGCGCGTAACATTTTTTCCCTAAAAGAGCGTTCCCGCCATACCCGGATCCATAAGACCAGATCAGTCTTTCCTCAGGAAAATGACTGATATACTTCTTTTCCATCGGGGCGCACGGCCAGGCCGGATCCGTCTGCCCCTTCTCTAGAGGCGCCCCCACTGAATGCAGGCAGCGTACGAAATCTCCATCTCCGAGAGCTTCGATGACTTTATCGCCCATACGCGTCATGACGCGCATATTCACTACAACATAAATACTGTCCGTAAGCTCGACGCCGATCCTGGATATCGGCGATCCGATAGGCCCCATCGAAAACGGAATGACATACATCGTTCTGCCCTTCATGCAGCCTTTATACAATTCCGTCATCGTTGCCTTGAGTTCGACAGGATCGATCCAGTTATTCGTAGGCCCTGCCGCCTCTTTTGTTTTCGCGGAAATGAACGTCCTGTCTTCAACGCGGGCTACGTCCGAAGGGTGGCTTCTGAACAGGTAGCAGCCCGGGCGCTTTTCAGGATTCAGTGCGATAGCCTTGCCGGTATCGACTGCCTGCTTCAGCAGGCGCTCGTTCTCTTCATCCGAGCCGTCGCACCAGTGGATCTCGTCCGGCTGGCATAAATCCGCCATTTCCCCGACCCATTGCAGTAGCTTCTTATTTTTTGTCATGATATCTCCTCTCGATTCGCTGTATAATGCCGCCGGTCCGCGGAAGCGTGTCCGCATGATCGAATCTATATACGAAACTTCAATAATAAACGTTTACATACATTCTACCAAATAGCGTGAAGCGCTTCAATATAATTATTGCGCCAAGAGAGAGATTCAAAGCGCCGCTGGCCGGCGCTTTCTTTTCTAAAGGATGTATTGCTCGATATCCGATTTATATTTAAACAACAGTTCTTTCATCCTTTCGATTTTTTCAAGATAGTCGTCCTGCCTGAAAAACGATATGGCGACGACATTTCTGACCTTGCCGTCATGGCTGCAGATCGGAATCCCGACGCCTGTAATATAGGCGAAGCTTTCATCGATGCTGGTCACAAATCCCTGTTTTCGGATTTTTGCATACTCCTGCAGCAATTCATCCGGATCGGTAATGGTATTCGGCGTCATTTTTTCAAAGGCACTTTCCCGAAGCAGTTCGCCGACAGTCTTCTGATCGTGGTACGCCATGAGGCATTTCCCATAGGTCCCGCGATTCATGGGATAGAATGTTCCCGGCTTATCGTTCATTTTGACTGGTTGATGGATCTCAACAGAATAAATGGAAACGACGCTGTTTCCTTCGCGGCGGGCAAGTCCAACGGATTCTTTAGACTCTTCCGCTATTCTTTCCAGGATCGCCAGCAGATTTCCCTCATAATTGGCGTTGTTCAGGTAGATTGATCCCATCCGGTAGGCCATCGGGCCTATTTTGTAGCATTTGTCATATTCGTCCTTCATCAGAAGCCCGAAATCCTCTAAAACATTGATATTCCTGTAGACCGTCGTCCTGTTCATCCCTGTCAGCTTGACGATCTGCGGGATCGTATACTCATATGGCTCGTTCGTGAAAAGCGCCAGCAGATCGAGCGCTTTTTCGATGCTTGTTTTCTTGTCGGTCCCTGCCATGGCCATAACCCCCCCGGTATGATTCTAAAGCAGACTCTCTTTTGTTGCCGCCGCTTCGCATAAAAATGTAATATAGATTTTTTCCGCCATCAAGAACGAATCGACGGATATCCTTTCATTTTCCTCGTGGCAGGTGTCGATATCCTCTGGGAAAAGCGGGCCCCAGGCAACGATGTTCGGCATCGCCTTCGCATAGGTCGTCCCTGAAGCGAGACCGAAGCTGTTTTTGAAGCCCCAGGCTTCATAGGCATCCGCCATCATTTTCATGATTTTGAGATCCTGATCGATCATGATCGGATCCAGCAGATTTTTTACAGACAGCTCATAGCCGTATTTACTGCTGTATTTTATAAACGCTTCTTCTATGTCACCTTTTGTGATGCCAAATTGCTGCCGTATATTGATCCCGAGTCTGAGGCATCCATCCTCCAGGGTGATGATCGTCGGCACCGCTGTCGTCCTGCCTATGCGCACTCCATTATAATACTCATCTTCACAGCCGATTTCCAGCTTTTTCGCATGGATATCCCCGCTTAAAAATTCATCGACAAATGCAAACAGGCATATATCGATATACGGCCGCAACACGCTGCATAAAGTACAGAGCGCGTTGTCCCCTTTTTCAGGAATGGAACTATGTGCCGACACTCCTGTAAAGGTAAGCGTAAGACAGCCATTTTCCTCTCTTTTCAATAAAAGTTTGGGATGACGCAGCCGCCTGATCACTGCTGCCCCTTCCTCCGAAGCCTTCAGCGTTACCGTCGCCAGGGACGGGATCGTATTGGCACTGTTTTCAGTATGGATGCTTTCGATTGTAAAATCCTTCGTGCCTGTCTGCGAAAATTTCAACACTGCGTCCGCATAGCCCTTCTCCCTGTTGTAGAGCGGAAATTCCCCATCCGGAGTGAATCCGCAGTCCGGGCACTGAAACTCCTGCTTGAAATGATCCATGTCCGTCCATTCGCCTTCTTCGCCGGTCCCCGCAATGATCCGGATCCTTTTTTCAGGGTCCGGCACAAGCTCCTTCAGTGCTTTCAAAGCATATAGAGCCATGATCGCCCCGTTTTTATCATCGGCAGCCCCGCGCCCGTGGACCCAGCCATCCCGAACAAATCCTCCAAACGGATCATGTTCCCACTTCTGCGCGTCTCCGACGGCTACCACGTCAAGATGGACAAGGATGCCGACAGTTTCACTTCCCTCTCCGTATTCAACGATGCCGGCGTCACCGGCCGATGTCTTTGCAGTCTTGAATCCCAATTTTTCCGCCATGTGAAGATAGGCTGACAGGCATTTCCTGTTTTCTTCAGCGTCACCGTTTATGCTCGGATATCCGATTAGTTCGACCAGATCACGAATCATCTGGTCTTTTTCGTTTTCAACAAATGCTTCGATCCTGTCACGCATCTTTCTCCTCCGCAAGCCCGCAATAATCCACAGCTATATCCGCATAAATCAGCGCCGCCTTATACAAATCCGAAGTCAGTACCATATCCTCCTCAGAATGGGCCAGGGACAGGTCCCCGGGCCCCAGGATGATGCAGCTCGAATCAGTGTAATTGCTCATATAGCCCGCGTCTGTCCAGGCCGGGCAAGGTACCGGGCCGGTCGGCAGCGATCCTGCGCGCTCCAGACAGTATTGGGCCGATCTTACGATACCATCGGACTCGTCCGTATGAAAAGGCTTGTGCACGAGCAGATCCTTCCCCGAGAACATATCTTGGATCTTTGCATTGAACCGCGGATCTTCACGCCGAAGTCCGTCGATCACCTCCTGAAGCTCGCCATAAACCTGCCCAACTGTTTCCGAAGGCAGCCAGCGCCTGTCGATCTGGATCACGCAGCTTCCGGGAACCGTGCTTGGCTGGTCCCCTCCCCGGATCGTGCCGAAATTCAGCGTCGCGTTCCCCAATAACGGATGTGTTCTTTCTTTAAGTTTCGGGACGTAATCATTTTCGATCCTTGTGATGAGTTTCGCCGCCTGGGTGATGGCATTGATGCCTTTTTCCATCGCGCCGCCATGAACTTTTTTGCCGTGAACGATGATCTCGATCCATTCAAGCCCTTTATTGCCGGTCGCAACCCTCAGGCCGGTGCCTTCCCCGACGATCACAGCATCGGCATAAGGCCCTTTTCTAATCAATTCGGCAGTGCCTTTGCCCTGCTCCTCCTCGTCGATCACGCCCGTGAAATACAGAGTGCCGCAGAGCTTGACGCCTGCTCTTTTTATTCCGATCACAGCGGCAATCATGGACGCCAGCGCACCCTTCATGTCACAGGCGCCTCTTCCGTAGATCACGCCGTCGGCAACGGCCCCGCCGAAAGGATCCTTCATGCCGTACGCGGGAACCGTGTCCATATGGCCTGAAAGCATAAGCGACCGGCCGCCTCCTTCGCCTACGATGCGGGCGATCACATTGGGGCGTCCGGGCTCGACTTCCTGAAGCCAGGCTTCAATACCCTCTGCCGCTAGCAGACTCAGTATATAAGCCGCAACCTTCTCCTCCTGGCGGTCCATATGGCTATAGCTCGGTATTTTAACCAGATCCGAAGCCATGGAGGCGATTTCTCCCTCTTTTATATGTCGGTCCCATTCAATATTCATGTTTTTCATTCCGCCTCCTGATTTATATGATGGCAGGCCACCAGATGGTCCGGTCCTGCTTTCTTCAATTCGGGGCAAATCTCGCTGCAGACCGAAGTCGCCATGCTGCAGCGCGAACGGAATTTGCAGCCTGTCAATACCTCTGTCGGATCAGGCGTCTCGCCCGGCAGTATCACGCGTTCCTTGCCAGCGTTCACGCCGGGTATCGGCATAATGTCCGTCAACGCCTTCGTATACGGATGCAAGCCTCTCTTGATCACATCGTCCGCCCGCCCGATCTCCATGATCCTTCCAAGGTACATGATGGCGATCCTGTCTGAAATCAGCCAGGCGAGCGACAAATCATGGGTGATGAACAAATAAGCCAGTTCCTTCTTCTTCTGAAGCTCCAGCATCAGTTTCAGGATTCCTGTCCTTATAGAGGCGTCCAGCATGGATACCGGCTCGTCGGCAACGATAAAATCCGGTTCCATGATCATGGCGCTGGCGATGGCCACTCTTTGACGCTGCCCGCCGCTGATCTCGAAAGGATATCGATGGAGATATTCCCCGGCAGGTGTCAGACCGGCGTGTTCCAGCGCCGCCACGACTTTTTCCATGCGCTCTTCAGGCGTTCCCGCGAGACCATTGACATCGAGGGGCTCCGCTATGATGTCCATCAGGATGTCCCGGGGATTCATGGACTGATACGGATCCTGATAGATCATCTGGGCCTTCTGCCTGAAGTTCTTCATATATTTCCTGTCCGCCGTCATCATGGGTCTGCCTTGAAATAAGATTTCCCCTCCCGTCGCAGGCACCAGGTCCAGAATCGCTTTTCCCGTCGTGGTTTTTCCGCTCCCGCTTTCGCCAACAAGGGACAGGACTTCTCCCTGCCTTATTTCAAAGCTGACGCCGTCCACTGCTTTTAAGACTTTTTTCTCTTTGGACAGCATGTCTTCCAGAAAACCGCGTTTCATATCGAAATGGACGGACAAATTTTTTAATTCCACAATGACATTCCTCATCGTTCGCCTCCATAGTGGCAGGATACGGCATGCTTCCCAGCGATGCTCCTGATTTCCGGCTCAACAGTTCTGCAAAGCTCCGTGGCCTTTTCGCATCGCGGATGAAACCGGCAGCCGGCAGGAAGATCCATCATATTGGGAGGAGCCCCCATGATGCCGTCCGGGATCATTTTCGCGCCTTCGACATTTGGAAAGCAGGCGATGAGCTTTTCGGTGTAAGGATGAGACGTTTTTTTAAAAACATCCTCGACGGTCCCGGTTTCAACTATTTTCCCGGCATACATCACCGCGATCCGGTCACAGGTCTCCCCCAGAATGGAAAGATCATGAGTGATCAGTATCATGCCCATTCCTAACTCTTTTCTGAGTTTTTTCAGCAGATCCAGGATCTGCGCCTGGACCATCACATCCAGCGCTGTCGTCGGCTCATCTCCAATGATGATCTTCGGGCTGCAGGCGAGCGCCATGGCGATCATCGCTCTTTGCTTCATTCCCCCGCTGAATTCATGGGGATAATGGCCGATCCTGGCAGCCGGCATCTCCACAAGCTCCAAAAGCGCACCTGCTCTTTTCATGGCTTCATCCCTGCCGACGCCTTCGTGGAGCACAATGGCTTCAGCGATCTGCAGGCCGACCTTCATGACCGGGTTCAGGGAATTCATCGCGCCCTGAAAGACGATGGCCACATCCTTCCAGCGCCTTTTACGTATCTCTTCGTCACTGACCCTCACAAGATCAACGCCTTCGAGCAGGATCTCCCCTCCGCCGATACGGCCTTCCTTCGGTAAAAGCCTCGCGATGGAAAGCGCGCTGGTGGTCTTTCCGCAGCCGGATTCGCCGACGAGGCCCAGAGATTCACCATGCTCAAGATTAAAGCTCACATCATCAACTGCCCTCAGTTCGCCCCTGGAAGTCCGGAAACAGGTTTTAAGATTTTTCACTTCCAATAATTTCACGGATCTACCTCTCTTTCAGCTTGGGATTCATGATCTCATCAAAAGCGTATCCCATCAATGTGAAGGACAGCACCACTACGACGACACAGATCCCCGGAGGCAGATAATACCAATAAGCTCCGGTGCTTGCTGCGCCGCACTCGAACGCATAATGCAGCATCATTCCCCAGCTGGCCCGCGCCGGATCGCCAAGTCCAAGAAAACTCAATGTCGTTTCCGATACGATCGCGACCGAGGCCACAAGCACCGTGTTGGCAAAGACAAGCGGGAACACATTCGGCAGGATATGCCGCATCATGATATGACGGTGATTGGCGCCGAGGGAAATCGTTCTCTCTACGAATTGGCGCTCCCTGACAGAAAGCGTCTGCGCCCTGACCACCCTTGCCGTCCCGGCCCAGCTCGTCAGCCCGATCACGAGAATGATATTCCAGATGCTGGTTCCAAGAAGGGCTGCAAGCACCATCATCAGAGGAAGCCAAGGAATTACAAGAAAAAAATCCGTCAGTCGCATCAGAATATTGTCTGCTATTTTACCGAAATACCCTGCAACGATCCCGATCGCTGTTCCGATCACCATGGATATGACTGTAGCAAGTATCCCGATAAGCAATGATATTCTTGCGCCGGATACCAGATACGCGAATACATCCCTTCCCATATCGTCCGTACCGAGCCAATGCTCACCACTCGGCGGAAGCAGCATATCCTGCGCCTCACCGATGTCCATCGTTGAAAACGGCAGCAGCATCGGGCCGAATATGGCGACAAGCAGGAAAAATACGAGGGTCGCCGATCCGATCAGCGCAAGCTTGTTTTTTTTGACGTCACCGGCAAATTTCATTATTCTTTGTATTTTGATATTGCTTTTCATGTCGAGCACCCCCTAGTTCCTGACGCGCGGGTCGATATAGGAGTATGTGATATCAGCCAGTACGTTGGCTATGACCACGCAAACGGTCACCAGCAGGAACACGCCCTGCAGCAGCGGATAATCACGCGCCTTGAGAGCCTCATACATAAGGCTGCCCAGCCCCGGCCACGAAAATATCGTTTCCACCTGGATCGTTCCCGCCACAATGAATCCTATATTGATCGCTATGATCGTGATCATCGGGAGCATAGCGTTTGGCACGGCGTGCCTTCTCAATATATAGCTGTTGCTGAAGCCTTTCGCTTTCGCGGTTATGATATAATCCTCCGAAAGCACGTCGATCAGCGTGTTCCGCATCGTCAGGGCATATTCCCCGACAAGCCCCAGGCTGAGCGTCAGCATGGGCAGGACCAGATGCCTTCCCAGGTCCGACAGCATGGCCATCGTGCCGGCGAAGCTTTTTCCCGGCGTAATCATGCCGCTGGTCGGGAAAAGATGCAGCCCGACGCTGAACACCACCACCAGCACCATGCCCAGCCAGAAGGTGGGCATCGAGTAGGTGACCAGCGTAAATCCGAGTGTGGCGACATCGATTTTGGATCCGCGTTTCCAGGCTGCGATGATGCCGATCAATATGCCGAAAAAGATCGCTATGATTTCGGCCAGACCGACCAGCAGCAGCGTCGGCAGGATCCTGCCGCCGATGACGCCGGTCACATCGGCCTTGAAGAGGAAAGACATGCCGAGATCGCCGCTGAGCATATTTTTGAAGTAGATATAGAATTGGGCATACCACGGCTGGTCGAGTCCATATAAAGCTCTGATCCCCTCGATCATCTCCGGTGTCGCCTTAGGGTTCCTCATCATCATGGCCAGCGGGTCTCCGGGTATGACACGGAACAGGATATAGTTGAAAACCAGAACGATGAGTATGGTGATACAGGCATAGAAAAGTTTCTTGCCTATGAGCGCTTTATTCATGAAGCGTCCTCTCCCTTATTCGACAGGTTTGATATTCATATAATTGTAGTCCGTCAGATTGAAGAAATATGTCCCGGCTTCCGGTATCTGCTTGAAGCCTTCCCATCTGTCCTGACGGATCGCCTGAAGATTATTGTCATAAAGCAGAATGATATAAGGAGCCTCCTCATAGACGATCCCCTGCATTTCTGCTACCAGGGCTTTCCGCTTTTCAATATCCATCTCATTCTGCTGTTCAAGGAACAATTCATCATAACGGGCATTGGAGAAATAGGGTTCATTATTGCCGCCGATCTGATCCGTCGTCAATACCTCAAGTATGGTCGTCGGATCGATGTCTGCGCCCCATCCCCATATGAACAGGTCATAGTCCGCAGCGTAGATTTTGTCCATCAGAGCGCCGTCGTCGATGACGGTGTTGATCAGGCTGATGCCGATATCCATGCAGTTCGCCGTTATAAGCTGTCCTGCCTTGAGTTCTTCAACATTGTCGGACAGTGTCGCCAGTTCGAATTCCAGTTTGCTTCCGTTGGCGTCCTCACGGATGCCGTCTCCATCCGTATCCTTATAGCCCGCCTGCTCCAAAACCGATTTTGCTTTTTCCGGATCGAAATTTCTGATTTCTTCAGCCGTCGGCTCATAATGGAATGCATCTCCGGAATTGATCAGCGTCGTTCCTTCCGCACCGAGGCCTCCGTAACACATGTCGATGATTTTGATCTTGTCGACTGCAAGCTCGATAGCATGCCTGACATTCCTGTCGCGAAGGATCGGATCCCCCTTGCTGGCCGGATCTTCCCATACATTGATTCCAATCTGTACAAATCCGGGCATTTCACCCGCGATGACCGAAACGTTCCCGTCATCCCGAAGCTGGCTGAGCTGGGACGCATTCAGGTTCGTCGCCGCGTCGATCTCGCCGAGCATGAGTGCCTGGGCCAGTGCGTCCGTATTGGCATATTCCACAAAAATATATTCTTCCACAGCCGGAACGGCCGCGAAGTAATCGCCATTACGAATCAACTTCACAAATCCTTCTCCGGTCGAATCGAACTTATACGGACCGGTTCCCACCGGCTGGTCGTTCGCATAGCTTTCCAACTCCTCTTCAGCGACGCCGGACCAGATATGCTCTGGAATGATCGGCGTCGTATTCATCAGCATGTTGGCTTTCGGCGCGTCGGTCGTTATGACGACCGTGTTGTCGTCCGGGCATTCGATATCGGTGATACCTGTCAGATACGCAGAATACATGTATCCGAGCCCGCTGTTCATCATGAGCTCATAGGTATATTTGACATCCGCCGATGTGAACGGTTCGCCGTCATGCCACGAAACGCCTTCCTGCAGCTTGAAGGTCCAGGTCAGGTCATCCTCGCTGACAGTCCATTCCGTCGCGAGGCAGGGCTTTGCGCTGTAATCATCGGCATAGCGGACGAGCGGGTCATACATCAGCAGGAATAATTCAAATGTCACGAGTTTATAGGATGACAGCGGATTCAATGTGTCGATTCCGGTGGCGGAGCCGATCGTCAGAGACGAGACGCCTCCCGTTTCTTCTCCGCCTCCGCAGCCGGCCGCGCCGAAACTCATCGCAAGGATCAGGATCAGCACCAGGATCGATCTTCCAATTTTTTTCATGGTTTTTTCCTCCTCCAATTTCTTCATAAAAAATCAATTCCACATTTTGGCCATTTCCTTCAAATCACGCCGCTCTCCAGCACCGTGAATGTCTTGCTGTCCGCGTCAAGCCTGGCTCGTATGCCGAGCGGCAATGTCGCCAGGTCATCCGTATGTCCGAGCGGCAGGCCGTACAAGACCGGAACGCCCAGCGGCGCCAGATAGTATTCCAGCACATCTTCAAGGCTGGTATCCACGTTATATCCGGGATTATACTTGAACGGAACACAATTCAGGCATTCTCCCACAATAATGCCGGCAGCGTCACGAAGCTTGCCCGCATTTCTCAGATGGGACAGCATATGGTCGAAGGTCCAGGGCTCTGTGTCAAGATCCTCCAACAGCAGGATCTTCCCCTTGCAGTCGATTTCGTAAGGAGTTCCGAGGCTCGCGCAGGTCAAAGTCAGGTTGCCGCCCGTCACGGCGCCCTCCACGCAGCCTGAGCCGAACCTGTTGATCCATTTTTTAGGGTTTGCCAATTTGATTTCTCCAATGGGTTCATCAGAAGAAAGGGCTTTAAAGAAATGCTCTCTTGTATAGTCCGTAAGCTCTTCGCTATTGAAGCGCGACATGCCCGGTCCGTGAAAAGTGACAAGGTCCGCAAATTTTTGGATTGCCAAATGAAGGGACGTGATGTCGCTGAAGCCGACAAAAATCTTCGGGTTGCTTCGCACCAGTTCAAAATCGATATGATTTATGATCTGTGCAGACCCATAGCCGCCTTGCGTGACAAAAACCGCATCGATGTCCTCGCGCTTGAACATTTCGTTGAAATCCGAAGCGCGGTCCTCCTCGCTGCCTGCGACGAAGCCTTTCGTCCTATTCAGGTTCCGGCTCAACACGACATTGTAGCCCAATTCCTCCAGCATTTCCCGCCCTCGGACCACTTCGCTCTTTTTCTCAGATGGGCTTGAAGGGGAAATAACGCCTATGGTATCACCCTTTTGGAGTTTTTTCGGTTTTTTCATCCCTTATCACCTCGATATATTGTTCATATTGTGATACAACTGTTCATATATTATAATATTATCCAATTCACTATCTAAAGTCAATATGTTTATCGCCCGTCAGATCGTCCCATTAACAGGTATAGTGCTCCAAAAACTAAAATAAATCCCCCCGTACTGGGGGGACTTATCGGATTCGTGATTGCTCAAGAACAACTCTTAGGCATTCAAGTCACTTGATTGAAAAATAGCCTTCCCGATCCTGATCGATCCGGATGCTTGTCTCATACATGACTTCCGAAGTATCTATTTCTTCGACCGTCAGATATACTAGAAAGGATTTTTCGCTGATGTTTTCGTCTGGATCGACCGTCCAATATACTTTATGTTCATTGGTTTTTATATCATTTCCCAGGACCTCTATCCTGCCCTTGCCCCCGTCATGCCATTTCAGAAAAGTCCCCCGCTCGGCGACCCAATGAAACTTATAGTCCTTGTTCTTCAGATCCCGGCTGAATCCGGCGATAAGGCCTATGCCCGGTACTGAAGACATTGCGGGAGTATATTCGTCGATCTCAGGCGTTATGGACAGCCTCGAATCCCGATCACCGCATGCCGCTATTAGAATTATGGCAATGATCAGAAATGCCGCCGGCATCAGTACCCTTATTTTCATGAAAGATCCCTCCCGTTCAATCGATCAATACCCTATATTTGCCATAACCGCGGGCTTCCAGCTCGTCAAGACCGATGAAATCCAGCGCGCCGCTGTTCATGCAATAGCGCAGGCCGCCCTCTTCGGCCGGTCCATCTTTGAACAAGTGCCCAAGATGTGTGTTTCCGCTTCTGCTTCTGACTTCTATACGTTCCATACCTGCCGAATCATCGATATTATAGGTTACGACATTCCATTGGATCGGCCTTGTGAACGACGGCCATCCGGAGCCGGAATCATATTTGTCCGAGGATAGGAAAAGAGGTTCACCTGTCACGATATCGACATAGATCCCGGCTTCCCTGTTATCCCAATATTCATTTTGGAAAGCATATTCCGTCATGCACTCCTGCGTGATTCCGAACTGTGCATCCGTGAGCCTTTCCCTGATTTCTTCAATTGACGGCTTCGGATAATCCGCTTGATCCACCATCGGCTTTTCGTTTGGTATCTCATTCAGGTTAATGTGGCAGTAGCCGCCAGGATTCTTGTCTAGATAATCCTGGTGATAATCCTCCGCATAGACGTAATTGTCAAGAGGCAGGATCTCCGTGACGATTTTCGCGGTGTACCTGGATTGTTCGTCCGCAGCCGCAGCCTCGATGACCGCTTTATCCTCCTCGTCGACATAGTATACTCCCGAGCGGTACTGCGTCCCCTGATCATTGCCCTGCCTGTTCAGGCTCGTCGGGTCGATGATCCCGAAGAAATAGGCCAGAAGCTCCGCAAGCTTCAATTTTTCAGGGTCGTAGGCGACATAAACCGTTTCCGCATGCCCGGTCTTCTTTATTGAATAGTAATCGGTTTCTTTACTTTTGCCGTTCGCATATCCTACGCTGGTGTACTCGACTCCGGTTATTCTGTCAATATATGCCTGAACACCCCAAAAGCATCCTCCAGCCAGATAAATTTCCTTATAGCGGCTGTTTTTATAATCCGGCACGACCTCCAGCGGTTTGTCTTTATTTTCTCCATCGGAGCTGCCGGTCCTGTTGAGAACTGAAAATCCAAATATCCCGACGCTCGCCAGGATCATGACGATAATAATTTTTACAACAAATGGTTTCATAGTGGTCATCGCCCAATCACCTCTTTCAATATTGGCCGGTTTGAGGGCAGAACAGCCGACTCATCGCTGTCGCTCATCTCTGACTGAATTTTACCACATTTCAATGCTGGATGCCGACAATATTTTATTGGAATACAGTCGTTCGGCAAGGGCGGACGAAGCGGAAGCAGTTAAAGCCGTCAGAGCATGCCGGGCGGTCGCGACGACTATTTGAAAGCGATTGGCAAAACATCAGTTTTTTTGTATGTTTTTATTTTTAAGTTAATTATATTAATATTTTTGTTAATTTTATTAATTTTAGTATTGATTTATTTAATTTATTGTTTTATTATAGGTCGTGGGAGGTGCTTTATGATTAAAATATTAACGAAATGCCCGGTCTGCGAAGGCAATCTGAAAGCCGTCAAGCTGAAATGCGATACCTGCGGTACAGTAATCGAAAATAATTTTGATTTTCCGAAGCTGCTTCAGCTCAGCAGGGAGCAATTGGAATTTGTTACCGTTTTCCTGAAAAGCAGGGGCAATATCAAGGATGTCGAAAAGGAACTTGGGATATCCTATCCTACTGTAAGAGCGAAGCTCGACCAGGTCGTTGAGATTTTGAGCGGCGATTCAGTTGCCAAAGGCAGGACTTCAAGGGATGAAATACTGAACAAGATCGAGAATGGCGAAATCAGCCCGGAAGAAGCAGTCATGCTTCTAAACAGCATCAAATGAAATCCAATATGAAAGGAGTATATAAAATGAACGAAGAAATATTAAGAATTATGAAAATGCTCGAGGAGGGTAAAATCACGGCAGAGCAGGCGGCCGCCCTCGCGACCGCGGTCAAGGGCGCCGCAGAGCCGGAGCAGTCTCCAAAATCCATTGAGGATAAAAGGATATTGATGGAGAGCGATATGGCAAAGGATCAGATCCCGGGGCAGAAAATGCTGCAGGTCAGAGTCCTTTCGGAGGTCGGCGACAAAGTCAAGGTCAATCTCCCGTTGAACTTTGTCAAGGGCATTCTCAAAGTCACGGGTAAAATACCCATGGTGGATCATGAACATTTACAGGGCGTAAACATTGAAGAATTGATGGATTCGATCATCCTCGCCATCGACAGCGATCTGACAGGGCGGATCGTTGACGTCGAAACCTCTACCGGGGACCTGGTCATCATCGATATAGTCGGATAGTGCCGTTATGCTGAAAGTACAAATTAAGGACCCTCAATCGGGTTTCAGAATGAATACGCCAATACCCTATCATCTCTTCATCGACCTGTTCATCAGAAAATCCACTGCCCGGCTTGTTATAGGCAGCCATCGTTTCGCGGGCGGTCAGCAGCAGAAATGGATTCGGCACATGATCGAGAACATCGATTATGCCGAGCTCAGGCGTACCCTGCATCAGATCAAAGCTTACCGGGGATTAAGCTTCGTCGATGTTGAAGCTTCCGACGGAACAATCGTCAAAATCATCAATACATAGCGCCAGCCTCCCGCCATCGACAGCAATAGACTTGTCTTCAGCCAGGCAAACGGCGGTGTTAAAGTGACGATCAAAGAAGCCTCCGGTTTGCTTTCAAGGACTTATGGTATTTTTTTAGCCTTGATTACCGCAAATACGCCTTCACCCGTGCCGTTCCTGATGTCCTGCAGCTTGTTATCAAAAGAATAGATCGTTTGTCTCTTATCGACGACCTCAAACCCGGCAGCCTCGAGAAGCAATGCCATTTCCTCCGAAGAATGGAACTTCGCATGTCCATAGAAGGTGTCGCTTTCTTTTCTCCGCTCGTATTGATGGCCAAGCGCCGTTTCCCTATCAATAAAAGCGACGATAAACAATCCTGCATCTGCCAGGATTCTGCGTACTTCCCCAAGTGCTCCCGGCACATCTTCAAGAAAGCAATCAACAGTGACCATGAGCGCGAATTGATATGATCCGTCCGATATCGGCAGCTTTTCGGCGGAGGCTGAGATGACATTTATTCCACGGCTTGCTGCGAGCTCACCCATTTTAGACGAAGGCTCGACTCCGTCCAGAATTCCAAGCCTTGAGGCGAATATACCCGTTCCGACACCAATTTCTATCCCTTGACCCGAATCCGGAAGCAGCTGCCTGATCGCTTCAACTTCCGAATCCAAAATAAGGTCATTCCTCTCGAACCATCTCTCATATGCATCGGAATGATTCTCAAATGCATTGTCTTTACTCATGTTCCATACCCCTTCTTCTTTTGGATACGATCCAAAAATCCTGTTGAATACGACAGGTTTTCAGTCGGACAACTGTCTATGCAGTGTCCGCAGCCCACACGCGGAAGCGCGGCCGGCGTATCCGTAATTCAGCCCGGCGATCGCAAGGCACATAATTATATAAATCCATAGGACCGCTTTAAGGATTTTAACCTCCGAAGCCTTGTTCGCATCCACGCTCTCGCCCTGCCGCGATAGAAACGACATATCAGACATCTCCTCTTTTTTTGATTTAATGTGTCTTAATTCTATCATATCTCGACAATGAATAGGAGTACTGACAAATTTATGTCCTTCGCTGTCAGGCGTAATTTTTCAGAATACTTGTGCGTATCAATTCAAAAGCTTCAGCTGCGGTATCCAATTGGCGGATCTTCCCATCATCCATAATAGCATAATTATCAGCCAGCAGCTCCGCTTCCTTCGGATCATGGGTGACATAAAGGACCGGGACCTGCAATTCCTTGAGTACCTTACGAAAATCGGGCAGGATCCTTTCTTTGAGGACGACATCTATTCCGGTCAGCGGCTCATCCATAAGCAATATTTGCGGTTTCGGCACAAGAGCCCTTGCCAGGGACGTTCGCGTACGATATCCACCGCTCAGCTCCCTTGGATATTTATCCAGGATGCTCTCCAAATCAAGCAGCGCAACCACTCGCTCATAGGCTTCGATAGACCCCCTTCCGTTGCGCATGCCGTAAAGAATATTTTCCTTGACAGTCAGGTGCCGAAATAGAGCCGGATGCTGCGGAACATAGCCGACATTTCGCTTTTCGGGAGGAAGCCCTGCAACATCGATTCCGTTCAAGAGCACGCTGCCATGATCAGCAGAAACGATCCCGGCCAATATTTTTAAAAAGGTGGACTTTCCGCTTCCATTGATTCCGATCAGCGCTTTGATCTCCGAATCGACTTCCAGGCTGGCCTCTTGCAGAACGATCTGATGTTTGAACTTTTTAGTGATTCCTTTAGCCTTTAGCATAAAAACGCCTCCTGAAGCTTAATAATATGACGATCAGCAAAGACAATGCTACACAGAAAACCGCAGCTGTTACAGCCATATCGAGATCGCCCACCTCGACTTTGGTGAAAACATAGGAAGCCAGCACCTGCGTCCTTCCCGGCATATTGCCGCCAAACATGATGACCGCTGCGAATTCACTCAGCGCCCTTGAAAACCCAAGCACGAAACCCGAGAACAGCGCTTCACCCATCAGCGGAAGAACCACGCGAAAATAGACCTGACTCGGATTATCTCCCAGCGTTCTGGCTACATCGACCACTTCCGGCTCCATTTGATCCACTCCTGATACCAGCGTCCGTGCAGCTAAAGAATAGGATACGAAAAACATAGCCAATACGACCGCAAAAAGTGTAAAGGCAGCTCCGGTTTCGCCTAAAAACCCGCAGGTCTTCCGACCGAACGCCAAAAGCAGCGCCAAGCCCGCAACGGTATGCGGCAGCGCTATCGGCAGGTCGTTGAACAAATTTGCCACTTTATACACCATTGAATCGCGATGGAACAAATGATAATACGCGAAACCGATCGAAACGACGACAGCCAGGGCCGCAGCCAATAAAGCTGCAATCAACGTATTTCTGACACTGTCCCAAAAAAACGGGTCTGCAAATGTTGACCGGATCCCATCCATCGTCAGGTTGAAAACCAATGCGAGGACGGGGAAAATGATCAGCAGTATAAATAGCGGCAGAAAAAATATTCTTATCAATTCTTTATTCACAAGCTTTCCATCCATATTCTTCAAATATCGAGACGTTTTCCGCTGCTGCAGCTGCGAAAGCCTCTGCCAATTCGCCCTGCCCTTCTTTAATAACCGCTGAACCGAATACGATTTCTCCGGAGTATTCTGAATCGATCACTTCCACTGTCTCAAGCTCGTTGCCATTCGCTACACTTGAATAAACAAGCGCTGCGTCCACCTGATCCTCCTTGACCATAATGGCCACCTGATTCACCGTGCTCGGCATCGCCTTGATATTGGGAGATACTGCATCCCATAACCCCATGTTGACAAGTGCGTTTTGGGAATAGACACCAACCGGCGCCTGAGCGTCGGCCATCGCGACAACGACACCAGGTTTGCCGAGATCCTCCATGGCGCCAACCTTGCTTTGTCCGGTTTCTGAAACGACCAGCACCAGATTATCGGTCAAAAACTTGTTTCCTTTTTCCAATTTTCCAATCTCATCAAGTTTTTCGATATAGAGCCAGTCGGCGGAATAATAAAGGTCGCACGGCTGGTCTTGTTCGATCTGGGCATACAAGCCGCCCGATGGGCCATAATTCACTGCAACTGTCGCGCCTGTTTCGCTTTGAAAAATCTCAATGACCCGATCCATTGGGTTTTTCATACCGGCCGCAACATAAAGGTTGAGCGTCTCCCCTTCAAACGGCAATGCCTCCGGCTCACTTGAGGCCGGCTCGGATGTCGCGCTTGAAGCGCACCCTGCCAATACCGCTAAACTTGACAGCAATAGGATTGTTACAACAATACACAGAAATCTTTTCATGCTTTTTAGTCTCCTTATAAATTACATATGCAACACGAATATATCGGCCATGTCTTCAAGCACAATAATATAGCGGCCCAGTGAAAAGCACCGAGCCGCCGAATGGCAAATCTCTACTGTAAATCAAAAATCAACAGTTTCTCCTTTTCACAATGGAAGGCAGGGTCGTTTCCAACCAAACCCTGAAGGCTGAATGCCCATAGAATGACCATTAGGGCAGCCAGCTCGGAGCCATATTAATATTTTTCAACATAAACCGAACTTTTTTTATTATACATCTTTTTTTAACATATGTCAACAATCGTTTCGCTCCAATATCAGCCTCCGATAAATTACCGCACCATTTCCATAAGAATCGTGAACGTCATTCACTTATCGAGCGTGGCCTGTTGGAATCCGCCAAAATAATCCTCTGCTGTTTCCTCATACAAATCGGCTCCTAAAAGCACATTTGTAATTTCATCAAATTTTGCAGCCGGGTCAACATCTGAAAATTGTTCGGGATACAGGATCGAACCCATGTAGTAAGCATCGGCGATGGCAATCTCGATGTTTGTGGAATAATTGTTATAAGGGAGCTCCAGAAAGAGTTTGCCGCTCTTGACAGCCCGAAGGCTCTGATAATAGATTGGATTTGTCTTATAATCGTCCATTACCAGCGAAAACCCGCCCGCATCAATGAAAATGATCTCGGGATCCATTTCAAGGAGCGCTTCTTTGTCCAGCATTACATATTCACCAATTCCCGCCTCATCTACAACATTTTTCGCGCCAATGGCATTGAACAGCGAAAAGTTGCCACTCGTGCTTTCAATGCCATGTGCTCCTCTCATCGATTGAGCGCCGATATAGACCGACGGTTTATCAGCACTATCGATATCCGCAGTGCGACTTTCCAGATCCGCCTTCAATTCATTCAAATAAGCGATCACCTCATCAGCGCGTTTTTCATTGCCGGTGACCCCTGCGATAATTTTGATCGATTTTTCGACCTCCGGATCGAACACCGCTGTGGCTCCATAACTCAGAACAACGACCGGGATCCCTGTTTTTTGCTGAAGCTCATCGGCGGCCGAAGCATCGGAATTGTAAGTCGTGAATATCACATCAGGTCCGGCCACAAGCAGCTTCTCGGCGTCAGGGGCGTTGTTGGGACCTCCAGCCCCTATGACATCCAAGTCGAGCAGCTCAGGGCAAGCCATCAAATACGGACGCCCGACGCCATCCTTTTCGATATCTTCGACACCGACAAGCTTTGATGTGTCTGCTGCATAACAATACAGCCTCAGGCACCCCGGACCGATACACACGAACGTCTCCGCTCCTTCAGGCACATCAACCTGACGCCCAAGCGAATCCGTAACCGCCGAAGCTCCAATGACAGCATCGCTTCCGCAGCCGAACATGGGCAGACAAAAAAGACTCATGGCAGCAATCAATAAGATTAATCTTCTTGTTTTCATTTTTCCGCTTTTCCTCTCCAGCTTGTTTTTTATTATTACTTGGTCAATATTCCTAGTGCGGGATCACGACATGATAGCCATTGAAATTTTCTATAGCCACATGAACACCGTAAACCTCTAGAATGTTTTCAGGCGTTATGATCTCCGAGCCGCCCATTGCAAAAATTTTCCCATCCTTCATCAACATGAATTTATCGGCAAATCTTAATGCCAAATTCAAATCATGCATGGTAACGATCGCAGAGATCTGTCTCTCCCTGACAATATCCTTGATGATCTGGATGACCTCCAATTGATTTCTAAGGTCCAGATTGCTCGTCGGCTCATCGAACAGCAGGAGCATCGGCTGCTGGGCAAGGGCGCGTGCGATGGCGACCTTCTGCATCTCCCCCCCGCTCAATTGATTGACCTTTCGCAGTGCGAAATCCTCCAGCGACAAAGATCTCACGACATTTTCCGTTATTTCCAGATCCTCCTGTGTCGCATCCCATTTAATGTATGGCTTCCTGCCGAGAAGGACCGCGTCGAAGACCGTGCTATCTGAGAAGGAGCCATTTTGGGGCACATATCCGATGACCTGGGCAAGCTCGTCGCCGGATAAATCCCTGACGGCTTTTTTATCAATGCTTATATCGCCATACTGCGCCTTGATGACCTGATTCAAGCATTTGAGCAGCGTGGATTTTCCGACGCCGTTTGTTCCCAAAACAGCTACGCAGTCGCCCCTTTCCACTTGAAAGGAGACCTCTTTCAGTACTTGATGCTTCATATAGGCAAATGAAACATCCTTCACGATCATACTCATTTTTTCCCTCCCGTTCCTCTCATCAGCATATACAGGAACATCGGGCCGCCCAGCAGGGAAGTAATGGCTCCCACAGGCAGCACGACCGGCGATATCAATGTTCTGGCGGCAGTATCGGCAACAAGGAGGATCACCGCTCCGATCAGCGCGGAAGCAGGGATCAGAAACCTGTAATCCGCTCCGACGATGCGTATCATGATCTGTGGCCCGATCAGCCCGATAAATCCTATCATTCCAAGAAACGATACGGCTACAGCAGTGATCAATGATGATACCATAAGACCCCAAAAGCGGGTCCTGCCGGTATCGACGCCCAGACTCCTCGCAGTTTCCTCGCCATTGGCCAATGCATTGTAATCCCATCTTCTAAATGAAAAATAAACGATCGAAGCCATGACGACGATGCTTAGGATCCCGACCTCATCCCATGAAACGCGGCCCAGATCTCCAAAAGACCAGAACACAGCCGCCGCAATTTTTACATCCGTGGCAAAATACTGTATCATGGTCGTGCCCGCCCCGAAAATGGAGCTTATGGCAACACCTGAAAGTATGATGGCTTCGGGAGAAAAGGATCTCAATTTAGCCAGGGCAAGAATGACCATCGTTGCGCTCATCGAGCAAAGAAAAGCGCAAATCGTCACGATATATGGATTGTTGATCACCACTGCGTCGCCCGCCGTATTCATGGCTGTCCCGGCTCCAAATACAATGATCGCCAGATTCGCTCCAAATGTCGCCGCACTGGCGATTCCAAGCGTCGAAGGTGACGCGAGCGGATTTTTCAGGTTGTTTTGCATGACACAGCCGGCGACAGAAAGCCCCGCGCCCGCAACGACAGCCGCAACGACCCTGGGCATTCTGATCCTCCAAATGACGATGCCTGCTTTTTCATCGCTTACCCCTATCAGTGTTTGCAATACTTGCCAGGGATTGATGCTTGCCGCTCCGGCATTGACAGAAATCAGCACAAATAGCACCACCAGCAGGACCAATGCCAAAAGCGTCATTTGTTTTCTTCTGATATGCGCGCGGTAAAATGTGATTCCTCCTGTGCGCGCTATGACCTCAGGCTTTATACCGGTCATGCCCTACCATCCTCTGCTGTATGCGATGAAACAATCAGAGCAGACTTTTTTGCCGTCTTCAAAATGCATCTTGTATTCCGGCGAGGCTTCGCCGCACTTTTCACATATGACGCTCGCAAAAATTCTTGCCCGTTCCGGCAATTCATATTCGGGTTTCTTGACCCAAAATACGTCTTCAGCCGGTGCTTCAAGTATGTATTTTCGTCTTTCCTCACGGCTCATCTCCACGGGGGAGCTATCAGGCTTCAAGACTATGCGTATGCTTTTCCCGCTGTTTCTCAAAAAGAATGAAAACGCCATTTTACCTGACGGTTTGTAAATCAGGTTGCCTTTGCCGACCGTGCATCCCGTCAGCCACTGAACGGCATCCACACCGCAGGCATCATTCTCCGAGACACAGACCACCTCTTCATCGCACAGCGGAGAAAAAACATCTCCCAATATCTCTTTAGCGATCTCAACGGCACGATAACCGATCGCCAGCCCGGGGCATTCATGTCCATGGAACAGCACGCATTCTTCCCATAATTTTTGATCCATCTGATTTTTCCCTTTCAAGTTACTTCCCAATACATCGTCACAATCGTCGTCTCAATCGTCTCATGTATCTTACCTTCAACAAGCAATGACTTCAGATATTCTTTAAGTTTTTCCGCTTCATTGTCATTTATATGTTTATATGTCTTCACTCTGCCTATATACCATGCATATGCCTCTTCCAGCGATTTCTCCATTTCCCATATTGCTTCGCGGTATGTAAAGTGCGGACAATAGCCAAGCTGCCATGCGATGTCAAAAGCATATACAATGCTCCTGTCGATGCTTTCGGAATCTTCCTCGATTCCCGCCAGCTTCTTGACCTCATCCAGAACCGGATCCGTGCGTCTTGTTGGCTTGACGAAATAGCAGTGCTTTTTCGAGCAGGCGATGAGTTTTTCGAAAGCGGCAGCGCTGCTGACAGCCGGAGTCATATGCGCAAAGACGACATCGAATTTTTTTTCGTACCCCTCTTTTTTTATTTCGAATCCATTCCAGTCGCCGCATATGAATTCCACATTTTCCACATTGCGATCTTTCGCCTTTTCTCTGGCAAATCGGATCATTTGAGGCGAAATGTCGATCCCTGCCACACTTTTAGCCCTACCCGCCAGCGCGATCGCATACGCCCCCGCACCGCAGCCAATATCAAGCACCGTCTTGTCTTGAAGCGAGTCGATCGACTCACCCAGCAATTTTAAAAAATCATTTGTTTCCCAATCCGGTAGAGGTTTGCTCTTATAGTTTCCGGAAGCGCTGTCCCATATTTCCACACATGCTTTGATATCATTATTCTCTTGGTTCTTCCAAGCTGCCCTTATTTGATCCAGTTCCATATCCTATGACTCCTTAAAATACATAAAATCCCAAGCTTATAAAATATATTATATCCTCGCAGCAGGCACAAGCCTTCATGGGGGATATAAAAATGCGCATTTTTGAAGAAATCAAAAATGCGCATTTTAAAGGCTTTTTCATCAGATTATTCACTTTTCTATTTCTTGCAATTTTTTATCGCATCCCCCGGATGGGGATATCGTTTTTCATATCTCTTCAAATCATCCCTATTTTATAAAGCCATCAATCGCTTTGTTCAGATTGTCGATCGCTTTGGTATCCCCTGATTTCACCGCATCCACAATGCAGTGGTTCATATGCTCTTTTAGAATCACTTTACCGGTATTATTGAGGGCCGCTATTACGGCCGACAGCTGGATCAGCACCTCGCTGCAGTCCTTCCCGCCCTCCACCATCCTCTTTACAGATTCCAGATGCCCGGCGGCACGGGACAGACGGTTCAAAACCGCCTGGGTGTTGTGATGGATATGTTTATGCTCCTCCTCATTTTCCCGGTCATGGCTATGCGCATATTCGGTGCCATCAGGCATTTTATGGCTATGGACCCGCTCTTCTTTTTTCAAGTTTGACTCCCCCCTCATTATAGATGTCTCTCTATTGGCCAATCAAGCCATTCGTCCTTGGCCTTATTAAATTATACCAATATGCTCCTGAATCGGATATAACATTTTTTTAATTATACACGGTGTTTCAACTATTTCGAATTACCGCAGGCCATCCGCCGGCATCAAACTGTCTATGATTCGTTTCGCTATTGCCTCATGTCCAGAATCATTGGGATGTATCCCGTCAAAGAACATGTACCTGTCCATATTCAATTGAAACAAGTCATAAGCGGGGACGAAAACAGTATTCGCATATTTATCCAGCAATAGCTGTGTCTGGTAGTTCCACTCCAGAACATATGCATTTTCGCGGGAACCCGGGTCGCTATAATCCAAATCATACAATCCGAGGAAAACGACCATACCTTCCTGGTTTATTTCACGGATATCCTGCAAAGCATTTTCAAGATGTGCCAGGTAGGCGCTCAACTGCTCCGTATAAATCTGATCCTGTTTACCGAAGGGAATATCGGTAAGATCCTTCAAATCGTTTCCGCCGATGGAAATCAGAATATAATTGGCGGCTTCCAGATGGTCTTTCACTTCGAGACTGCCGATCATGCTTGCCAGTGTTTCGGAGCGCATGCCTTCCACGGCAAAGTTATATAAACCGACTGATTTGCCTGTCTGCTGCCTGACAGCCTCAGCGACGCGACCGGCAAAGCCCTGCCCTGTTGTGTCTCCCGTGCCGCTGGCAAGAGAATCACCCAAAGCAACGATCTGATGATCCTCATGAGGAATCGCCCCATTATCAGGTTCTTCTGCGTGTTCAGATGTTTCCGGCGGTTTGGCGATATCCGCCCCGATGAAAATCGCATTGCCAAATCCGATGACAAAACCGGCAATTCCGATTATAAAAAGGAGGACTATGCCATACCACAGTATTTTTCTGCCCATATCGGCCTCCTCATGCAAAAATATCCCTCCGCTTGAAAGCAACGAATGCGACAAGCAGAGAGCCGACTGCCCAGGATAGCATCACCAGCGTTGAAAAAACCATATCCAGACCTTCGATGACCTGGAAACTGCCGGTGATATATGATACCAGATTGAGATTGACCGTGAACAAATATCTGGTGATTTCCCAATCGGCTATGAAATAGCTCAGGAACGTGCCGCCAATGAGCGCTGACATCATGATGCCGATAGAAGCCGCGGTGCTTTGGACCAGGACCGACACCATCAGAGAAAGGCATCCTATGACCGAAGCCACATAATAGCCTATTGCATAGACCATTAAAAGATACTGCCATTGGGGGATCGTTCGGACACCGGATGTATCGATACGGTCGCCAATCAGGCGAAAGCCTGTGACGACCGGCTCAGTGAAGCCCACATAACGGAAAACGGCCATCGAAACCAGGAACGCAATCAGGCCCATGGCTAAGATGACCAGCATTTCCAATATTTGCAGAGCCAGAAGCTTGCTGAGCATTATTTTCCATCTGGGGACAGGCCGCGTCAGTAAAAGCTTGATGGTGCCTGTGTTCATTTCCCCCGAGACCATATCGGCGGCCAGCAGGATGATCAGAAGCGGAAGAAACAAGAACACGGATTGCTCCATAAACCGCCCCATGAACCTTGCCGATGTCGAATTCAAAGGATCGATGCCCTTGTCCAGATAAAACTCCAATTGCTCGGACCGGACACGAAGCGAGGCCTTTCCTTCCTCCGGGATATAAGGGCTTTCCATGCGCCTTTCCAAGTCTGCCAGCTGCTGCCGGATCACGTTCTGCCAATCTTCCGAGCTTTCCAATCCCATCTGCTCGGCAACACGTTCCTGTGTCCTTTCGAGAGTGTATTGCTCTCCATAGGCAAAAAGCGATATCAAGATCATGAGTATGCCGACAATTACATGCATCCTTTTTTTGAGAAGCACCTTCAAGACTTCGTTTTCAACGAGTCTACCCAATGGTTTCACCTCCCGTAAGCTCCATGAATAGATCCTCCAGGGATTTATTCTGCCGGCATACATGAATGATTCCCACATCGGCTTTCGCCAGGACTGCATTAATAGCGGGAAGCAGATCGTCATCTACGACCGCGCTCAGGGAATGAGCGGTATGATCCACTGGTACGATATTAAATTGATTCTTCAAAAGATCGACAGCCTTTGCGACATCCATCAAATTCCATGTGGCTACCTGATACCGTTTCAACGACTCCACCTTCAAGATCTTGATGATCCTCCCATGCAGGATGATGGCCGCCTCATCGCACATCAGCTGGATTTCTGAAAGGAGATGACTGGATATCAGCAGCGTCATCCCCGACTCCAATGCGAGGGATTTCACAAGTTCCCTGAATTCCTTGATCCCTGCGGGATCAAGGCCGTTGACAGGCTCGTCCAATATCAGCAGGCTTGGCTTTTTCATGATAGCCTGGGCAATTCCCAAACGCTGTTTCATTCCCAAAGAATAGGTATGCACTTTATCGTGTATCCGATGATCCATACCTACCCGTTTCACCGCATCGGCAATATCATCAGCGTCTGTTCCGGGCTCCATGCGGCTGAGGAAATCCAGATTGTCATATCCTGACATATATTCATAAAACTGCGGAGTTTCTATGATACAGCCGATTTTTTCCATCGCCTGGACAAATGCTCCGGTGACGCTGTGGCCGCAAATCTTTATTTCACCCTTCGTTGGGCAGATCAATCCCACGATCATACGCAAAGTCATCGTTTTTCCGGCGCCGTTCGGGCCCAGAAAACCGTATATCTGCCCCTTCTTAACAGTAAAGTCGATATCATCGATGATCATCTTGCCCTTGATGGCTTTTGTAACGCCTTTAAGTTCCAGAACGGTCTCCATGGCGCATTCCTTTCCAAGAACTATATGATTGAGTATTACCCTGATTATGGCTTAATTTTAACACTTTTCAACGCGAATAACCATATCATCCGCCTGCAGTCACGCGAAATCCTTTCAGCCAAACATCGAGTTCTCTTTCACGGTCTGCCCCATCCGAAAATTACCGCGATGCGACCAGAATCTCCCGTCTTCATATTTCACCTTCCTTGACCGTCTTCATAACCGGCTCCATTTCCACCGACCGCCGGTCGACAGTTTATAATAAATTAGTTCAAGTGGAATGTCAGAAAATATTTTTAATGCTATAATAGTCGCAACGGAAAATTTATGAAACACGGAGGTCACAGATATGCCCAAAGGTTTGCGAGATGCATTGGTTGGAGCCTGGAAACTTATAGAATATTACATACCGGATAAAACGAACGACGGGGCGAAATTTTATCCGATGGGAGACGATGCCACAGGCTTCCTGACATATACCCCGGACGGATATGTATCCGCCCATATGATGTCATCCGGCCGCCCCGCTTATAAGAGCGGCCGGCTCCATACAGGCACGATCGAGGAAATGGCACAGGCGGCAAAAGGATACATGGCATATGCCGGTCAATATGAAGTGCATGAAGAAGCCGGAACCCTGATCCACCATATGGAAGTCAGCATGAACCCTACCTGGCTCGGCCAGGCTCAGGAACGCCATGTGAGGCTGGAAGGCGATACGATCACGATAACCTCTCCGGCCAATAGCGCAGTTCTCGTTTGGAAACGTGCAGAGGATCACGCCGGTAAATAATAGCGCTATGCCAATCATTGATGTCGTGGCTGATCCCGCAAACTATCCGGTCACCTTCAAGACATCGGGCATGTTTGACTGTATCGAAGGACTGCATGCAAAATCAGGCTTAGAGACGGGTATTGCAAGCCGATGTCCCGGGTCTGGTTTCGTTGCAGCGCCGTCGGCTTTCATCAAACTTTATTGAAGGCTTCATTGAATGCCGTGATCGGGCCGCAGCCGATGGCATGCGATCCAAAGCTGTCGGAGAAGGATATGCTCAGAATGGTCATTTTAAAATCATCCGCATCCACTTCTTCATCGTCCAGCATCGGCCAAAGGTCAAATATATTGATCTGTGTTGCTGATGATATGTGCTTTGAAGTTATATCATCAGCGGTCGGTTTCGGTTCCCTGTTGGCCTTTTCTGATTCTCCCCTCGAGGAATTTTTATAGTCGTAAGCCCCATACCCTGCTGTTAATGTGACTGAGGCAGTGTTGCCGTCCAAATCGGCTGTATGGTCTATGTGATCAAATTCGATCGGTACACATTTATGGTTTATGGTGAATTCGATCGTTCCGATATCGAAACTCAACGCTGTTTGTTCTGACAATGGCTGAGTAAACTCGAATCTGATTTCAGCGTTCATCTTTAAATTTTTATTCATTTTCGTTCCTCTTCATGATTGAATCCTTCATATGAAATGTGGTCAGCTACATAATATTCGAACGATACGATATTATGATCCATCTCCATATTAGCACATCGCCAACATCATTGGATAGCCGAGAATGAAATCTTGTCAACATCACGCCTTGCTTTGGATTCAATTCCCCGACAGATCACCGGAACGCCCGTGACACGCTCGATGATCTCGGCAAGCTCCTTTTGCACCGCTGCATAAAACAACATTCGATATTGCTCAACCAAAGCGGTATTCGACGGTTTGGCCAGAATAGTTCTCTCCATTGGTGTCAAAGCGCCATATGCTGTAATCTCAACCGTGGTGCCGGACAGGAAAACCGAAGCATCCCTGGGCCCCCGTCCGGAAGTATCTTTTAAAAACTTGAGCACCTCTTTCTTGATCACATCTTCCATAGCCGTCTTGTCAATTAACTCGTCAAAAGAGTTTGATTTGGCTTCCCGATTCCTTGCAGCTAAGATTGAATTTGCGATGTCCTCTAGTTTTTGTTCCAACTCGCTCGTGTTTATGGGTTTTAGGATATATTGATCGATTCCAATGTCTACCGCTTTTAAAATCGTATCGACGACGCTGACGGTCGTTGTGACCAGCGTATGACACCCTCCAAACTCCTCCTTGATTTGCTTGATCATTTCAAGACCGTTCATGCCAGGCAGAATAAGGTCTACTATGATCATATCCGGACGGTTTTCTGCAAATTGCTCTATTCCTTCCTCTCCTGAAGATGCAATGAAGACTTTTCCAGCACGCCGCTTCAAAAATCGATGCAGCTCATCCCGCGTATCTGAATCGTCTTCCACATAAAGGATTTTAACTTTTTTTAAATTACTCATGTTCGCCTCCTCATACGATTTGATATATCGATGTGCGCAATCTGTTTGCTATTCCGCTACCGGTAAAATTATCCTGCAGCATACGCCTTCAGGCTGATTGACGTATTTGATGCTTCCCTTCATGTGCTCTTCCACGATTTGTCTTGTAAGATAGAGGCCGATTCCGGTGCCGCCGCTTTGATCCTTGGTGGTGAAATAGGGTGTGAACATCTGCTTCAAAATATCCGGGAGGATCGGGTCTCCGGTATTGAAAATATCTATCTCAGCGTTTCCAATCGGGGCTCCCGCCGCTCCTGACCTTACGATCCTGATCCTGATGATCCTTTCCGGCGGATCGGAACTAATAATGGCATCCCTGGCGTTGAACAATATATTGAATAATCCTTGTATGAATTCATTTTTGAAACCATTGGTTTTAAGATCTTCCTCAGCTTCAATTTCAACTAATATTGAATTGACCTTGATGCTTTCATTCATGAAACCGAGAGCCTCCTTGATCGACTCCCGGATCGAAAAAACTTCCCTTTCCCTGTCAGGTTTTAAAAAACCAGCGAAATCATCGGCAGTATCGGACATCGTGCGGATGCTTAGGCGCATTTTGTTGATATAATTATCAAATATTCCGGGAGCTAGTTCTTGATGCCTGTAATCATCTTCCATATTGGAGAGTGTTATGCTCATGCCATTTAACGGCTGTTTCCACTGATGGGCAATATTCCCGATCATCTCACCCAGCTTTGCCTGCCTCGACTTGTAGATCAGAAGGATGTCCTTCTGCTCGATCTCCTTGATGACCGGCTGGAAAAGCCTTCGGAGATAATAAACAGTGAAGGAGGCAAATGCTGCTATCGTCAGGATGGTGATCAACAGGATCATGTTCTTTGTATTTTCGATCGGCGCCAGGGCAATTTTCTTTGGCTGAATGATGGCAAGGATCCAGCCGTTGCTTAAATAAGAATAAGCGCCAATATATTCCGTGCCATCCTGCCGGTAAAAAAGGGCCCCTTCTCTTTCTTGTGAGGCGGACAATTGACTGTTCAGATCATCGTAATCAGGACTTGAGAATTCTTCTCCGCTTATTTCTCCGGCTATATACTGCAGATCGCCGTCCAGCAGAAAAGCTTTACTGTCGTTATATATCTTCATATTTTCAACGGTATCGATGATTGCCCCGCCAGATATATCCGCGCCTACAACGCCTATAAGCCGACCGTCCCTGTCATATGCCGCTCTTGAATAGGAGATGACTTCTTCTTTGAGCATTAAATCAAAGACAGGCGTACTCCAGGCGCTTCCGCTGCGCAATGCATTATAATAATAGCTGACCCACTCATTGTCAGGGGACAGCCATGTTCCGTTCATCTCCTCAGAATCCATATGGATCGCTTCGCCATCTTCGCTCTTCACATACCAGATTTCATCCCGCCCCATGCTCATGTTGGGATTGAAAGTGACGTAAAGGCCCTGCACATCGTTCATCTGCAGAAGTGTTGTTTTGACGATGTCATCAAGCTCGCTCTTCAGGCTTTCAAACAATAGCCGATCACTTTTGCAGCGTTCAGCCTTAAATTTGATCGAAATCAAAGCAGTCAGCGAATCGACCGTATCTTCCTGGCTACGAAGCACCAGGTCAAACGTATTCGCAAATTTTCCCGTCGCATAAAGCATTTTTTCTTCGACTTCCCTGCTGAATATCCTCTGGCTGTTTGCCGCGCTTGTCGCACTTAAAACAAGGGCGATTACAAGCGCCCCTGCTATGACAAATATGATAGTCTGCAGTACGGTTTTCTTCATATGCTTTCAGGCATTCTTTCAACAGTAATTCAAAATAACGCAACTGAATCGGATCTCTAAATCAATTATACCGGTTTGGAGACCATTTGTAATGCATCGTTTTTCGTCGAGAATCTATCAAATGGCAGGGACGCCTCAGCACTATGAAGAGGCGCCCCTTCCAATATGGATCCCCGTTGGCTCCGGTAGGTTTAACAAAGTTTAAACGCGAGATCCCTCCGAATTCCGCAGAGAACTCCACTTATTTCAGTTCGCCGTATACGACCTCTCCGTTGAATACGGTTGCCAGCACCTTGATGCTGTCGATATCGAGCGGATCAGTCTTAAAAATATCTTTGTCGACAACGATCAAGTCTGCATATTTGCCTTTTTCAAGGGAACCGTTCTCCTTTTCCCGGAACTGGGCGTAGGCTCCATTGATTGTGTACGCTTTGACCATGTCTTCTACAGAGGCTCTTTCATCAGGATCCAGGAGCCAGGTCGGATCGTCGATGTCCGTAATGTCATCAACACCGTAAAATTCTGCATTTTCAAGGTTCCTGGTCACTCCGGCCTCAATGGCCCAGAACGGATTATTGACCGGGGAAACCGGATGGTCCCCGGATGATGTAACAGTCACGCCGATTTCGAAGAACGATTGAAGTGGATATTCATGATAAGCCCGTTCCTCTCCAATAAGAATATTTTCAACATCCGCCCACCAATATGGTTCTTTCATATGCCAGAACGGCTGGACCGCAGCAATGACATCAAGGTCTGCAAACCTTGGTATGTCTTCATCACGGACTACCTGCAAATGAGTGATCATGTTCCGGTAATCGACATCGCCATTTGCTTTCTGGGCATACTCGAGGCTGTCTAGAACCGATTCCGTTGCCGCGTCGCCAATGGAATGGACATGGATCTGGAATCCCTCATTCAAAACAGTCTCAAATTGCCTGTCCAGTTCATCGGTATCATAATACAATACACCTCTATAATCTGGATCATCCGTCGCAGAATACGGTTCCGTCAGGAATGCCGTCGAGCCTTCCACGACGCCGTCAGCGAAGAATTTAGCCGTAGTAAGCCTGAGAAGGTCCGTCTGCTGGGATCGTAGAGACTTCGCCTCGTTCAATTCCTGCTCGAAAGTCAGTTCCGATTCGTCTTCCACGGATGAGTTTCCGGCTGTAAACTGATAGCTGGTATTTGCACGGAGTTTGAGTTTTCCTTGTTTTTCAAGAGGCATCAACTGCTCGAAAACAGATTTGTCACTGACCGACAAAATCCCCGTATACCCCCAGGCATGCATCTGATCCTGGAACACTTCCATGGCATTCACCATTTGATTATCCGTAAATGTCTGTTCCATCGCCACAAGTGTCCAGGCATCTGTCAGAGAGCCCCAAAGTTCTCCGGTCGTCTGGTCCAAATGGATCAATCCGCCTGTCGGCGCCTTTGTATCCTTCGTGATCCCGTTCATTTCAAATGCTTTGGTATTCAACCACATGTTATGCCCATCATTAGATGTCAGGATGATCGGCTTGTCAGAGCAGATAGTATCCAGCCATTCGCGCCTCGGGCCTTTGCCGTCTTCACCGATTCCGACAGTATATCCGGTACCCCAGTATTCATTCAGGTCCGGATTTGCTTCGATATAGTCCTTGATGGCTTTCAGGGTTCCTTCCCTGGTGACATCCACATAAAGATTAATGCTGTAAAGTTCCGTCAAGGCTATTCCGGGCGGATGCACGTGGGAGTCTATCATTCCAGGCATCACGACTTTGCCTTTTAAATCAACGACCTGCGTATTTGCTCCGATATATGCCTTGACTGCATCGTTACTTCCAACGAAAGCAATTTTCCCGCCCTTCAGCGCAATGGCTTCCGCGACAGTGTCAGCGGAATCAATTGTATAAACCGTTGTGTTCATTAGGACGGTATCCACTGCATAGGCTGATACTGCAGGTTGATCAGACGGCGCCGTGCCCGATGCGGCATTTGACGAAGCAGTGTTTTCCGGAACATTGATGATTTGGCCCGGATAGATGAGATTCGGGTTTGGAATCTTGTTGTAATTAGCCAGCTCCTGATATGTTGTGTCAAAACTCTGAGCTATTTTCCATAGAACGTCTCCCGGTTTCACGGTATAGGACTGGCCTGCAAACGCAAAGCCAAAGCTCCCGAGAACCAGAATCGCTGCCAGAATCAGGCAGATAGTTTTACGCCTCATATGATTCCTCCTCTTTTCAATACTATTAAACATTTGAGATAATCAGACTTTCTTTATTCAATTTCCTGTCATTCCTCCCTCCCGCCATCCGGATCCTTCGAAAAGCAATAAAAAAAATCAACACAAAGCAAAGCTTTATGTTGATCCTTAAAAAGCAAACCTCAAGTATCCTGGTTTTCCCCTTATTTTCTCAACTTCCCTGTTTAGGATCGCATATCATATCCGGATTTCAAGCCGTACATAATATCTAAATAATAATTATCATATTATTGATGATTTGTCAATGATCTCGAGCGGTTTGCCGCCATTACACGTCCTATCCTATCGCATCACCGCTTTTGTTCGATTTCAGTCACGCATTCATTCTTGATCTTTCCCACAAGGAATTGCAGCGCTTCGATAACATGGGGCCTGATATCGCCGCCGATCAGAACATACATAATGTCGTCGCCCAGTTCCAGATGACCTTCATTGATCCAGACCCGCACATGGAAAACGCCATCCATTTTATAGGTTTCGGCAATGACCGCGTCGACCTTTTCAGCATCATAGGAAAATTCCATTCCCGATACCTGAGAACCGTCATCGATCCCTTGACGGACCTTGGCTTTGGGCGTCTGCCGCACAACGCCGTTATGGACCAGAAACATACCTTCCAGCAATGCCGCAGGATCGGCTTTTGCCTCCTTGAGCCATTGATCTATAGATGGCGATGCCTTCTTATTTTTTTCTTCGGTCATAAACGAAGCTCCTTTCTCTTTGAATATTTGAAAGCATATCAGTATTGGATGAATTTATCGCCTGGCACTCCGCAAATGCTGCATTTATCAGGACGGACTTTTTCGATGTTGCCGCACACGGGGCACAGGTAATAGAATACTTCTTCCGTCTGATCCAGGTTTTCCAATGCCTCCTGGTACAGCCTCGCATGGACCTCCTCAGCTTTCATTGCATAAGTGAATGACAAGAGAGCCGCCTTATTGCCCTCCGCTTCTGCAATTTTCACAAAATCAGGGTACATGTCCTTGTACTCGTGAGTCTCTCCTGCGACAGCATCCTTCAGATTATCCACGGTCGAAGCGATTTTTCCCGCTACCTCAAAATGCTTCAAGGCATGGAGGGTTTCGGCGTCCGACGCGGCCTTGAATAATTTGGCGGCATTGATATTGCCATCTTTCTCAGCTTTTTTGGAATAAGCCAGGTACTTTCGGTTTGCCTGGGATTCGCCGGCAAAGGCTTCCATAAGATTGTCGATCGTCTTGTTTTCACTCATTTTAGTATCCTCCTTGTTTTTTTCTTTTCCAAGCATACCCAATAATCTCTCCGCAGCTTCTTTTGGAAACCCTGGCGGCTGCTCGGTATCCAGCAATGACTTAAGAAAATCCTTCACATTGCAGCTCTGCGGAAGCATGTAGCCCGATTCGCGGATCAGATCCTCGGCCATGAGCCTGTTTGATATGCTCAGCGCCTTGGCAAGCTGGCGCAGGACCGGATCGTTTGTGGTCCTTTCGATATGTGCCGCTATTTTTTCCTGTTTGACTTTATTTTCTGCTAAAAGCAGGAGGGCTTTCCTGACGGCATCTGATTTTTCCTGCTGGGCCGGAAATTCCTCAGGAGCAAGTGAGATCGCATGGGATGGGCAGGCATCGACACAAGCACGACACCCATCCAGACATTTGTCGGCATCGATCTGGCCGGTTTCTGTATCCGTCGCCCCTGTCGGGCAAACATATAAACAGAGACAATCTTTCGTACATAAACTTATATTCCGAACAGCATGCATTCTTCCTACCCCCTTCTCACCTCAATGATTTTTTTGTTTGGTACCTTGCAGACAGGACATATTTCCGGAAGCTCGTTTCCTATATACGCAAACCCGCAGATATCGCAAACGTAGACATGCGTATTCTCAAGCAATGCGCCCTGCTGCTTTTCATATCTGCCGAGAATGGAGCTCAGGATCCTCGTAACCTTTTCTCCCCACACCAGCGCTCTGAGAGCGCCTCTGTCCAATGCGCCGGCAGCGATCGAATTCGCCTGCAAGTAACCTGAAGCCAAATCCTGATCGGCAAGCAGGCTGATATCCTTTAATTGGCTGCCTTCCGGCTTGCCGCTTTCGGCTTTATAGAATTCGGCTAACCGGTCGAACAATAGAGCCTCCTCCACGCGGTATTGCTTTGCGCATCCCTTTGACAGATTGGAGCAAAGGGCGCTGACCGCATCGAAGGATAACTCACCCATGCTTTCCGACACGGTTTCTTCGGCTCCGGATCGCGGCGCGACAGGTTTCTTATCGGTTTTCTCTTCTGAAAAATCTGCTTTAGCCGCGCCGCACAATGGACAATTCCAATCCTCCGGGATGTCTTCCCATTTTGTGCCGGGCGCAATTCCTTTATCCGGATCGCCAATCTCTTCATCATAAACGTATCCGCAAACGGAACATGTAAATTTACTCAATGTTCAGCCCTCCTTTTCATTGTTATATCGTTCATTCTATTTAAGGTCGAAACGGTCTGCATTCATCACCTTGTTCCATGCAGACACAAAATCATCCACGAATTTATCCTGCGCATCGTCTGATGCATAGACTTCCGCAATGGCCCGAAGCTGTGAATCGGAGCCAAAAATCAAATCAACGCGGGTGGCGGTCCACATGAGTTCTCCGGTAGCGCGATCACGGCCCTCGAACACATCTCCATCCTCGGACACAGTCTTCCAGACCGTCTTCATGTCGAGCAGATTGACAAAGAAGTCATTTGAAAGCGTCTCAGGTTTCTTGGTAAAAACTCCGTGCTGAAGCTGGCCATAGTTTGCATTCAAGACACGCATGCCGCCGAGAAGAACCGTCATTTCGGGAGCGGTCAAGGTCAGCAGCTGGGAACGGTCGATCAGCATCTCCTCTGCGGATGAAGAGTATTTGGCTTTCATGTAGTTTCGGAATCCATCCGCCTTTGGCTCGAGGACGGAAAACGATATTTCGTCGGTCTGCTCCTGCGATGCATCCGTACGTCCTGGCATGAAAGGAACGACCAAGTCGCGTCCGGCATTTTCTGCAGCCTTCTCGATACCTGCGCAGCCGCCCAAAACGATCAGGTCGGCAATGGAAACCCTCTTTTGACCCGGTTGTGCACGATTGAAATCCGCTTGCATTTTTTCAAGGATCTGAAGCACCGTGTTCAGTTGGGCCGGCTGATTGATCTCCCAATCTTTTTGCGGAGCAAGACGGATGCGGGCCCCATTCGCTCCTCCGCGCTTATCAGAGCCGCGGAATGTGGATGCAGAAGCCCAGGCGGCTGAAACAAGCTGGGAGGCAGAAAGCCCGGAAGCCAGTATCTTGCCCTTGAGATCGGTTATATCCTTTTCGTCTATCAATTCATGATCGATCGCTGGCACCGGATCCTGCCAGATCAATTCTTCCGCCGGAACCTCCGGACCCAGATATCTTGAGCGCGGACCCATGTCGCGGTGGGNNTCAGCTTGAACCACGCACGGGCGAAAGCGTCCGCGAATTCCTCCGGATTATCACGGAACCTCTTTGCGATCGGCCCATAGATCGGGTCCATCCTCAGAGAAAGGTCCGCCGTTGTCATCATAGGCGCATGCCTCTTATTTGGATCGTGGGCATCCTGAACGGTTTTAGCCGCTTCGGGGTCGGTTGGGACCCACTGAAAAGCTCCCGCGGGACTTTTTACCAAATTCCAGTCATATTTGAAAAGTGTGTTCAAATAGCCCATATCCCATTTGACCGGGTTCGGCTTCCAGGCGCC
>DIEM01000007.1 GCA_002418625.1 Firmicutes bacterium UBA5774 | reverse complement strand
GACGACAAGCCTGGCTGAAGCCGGAAGAGCGGGCGTTTATCGTGTCGTATCAACGGTAAGGGATCACATGGGCGCCGGGATCGGCAGCATCAGCTTCATAGCGGCCGGTGAAACCAGGGCGGAGGGTGCCGTGCGGCATACGGATCAATGGGAACAGAACAGGCGGAGATACAATCTGTCTAAATATGGCGTGGAAGAGAATGCCGATTTGCCGGACTATGGCTTGGAGCCCAGAGGACGTCTTGTCTTCTGGCCGGGAGAGAAGTTTGTGCTGAACGCAGAAACGGAAGGCGGCGCCGTGAGTGTCACCGCGGAGATTCTCGGGTATCCGGATTATCGGTGCGATTTGAAAAAATCGCCAGACAGAGACAAAAAGCAGACAACGCAAACGGAGGCAGAAAAAGAAATAGATATATGGGAAGGCTGGATTTGGGAGGATAGTTTTATCGGAAAATGGGGCCGGGGAGAGCCTCGGGAATTGACCATCCGATTCACGGCAAGGTTCATGGGATCCGAAGAGGACCCGGAAACCGGAATAACAACAAGAACGAGCGATGTCAAAGCCATCGTCTATGCATCGGAAGACTTCTGGCAGCTCCACAGAGTCTGGTAAAAAAGGCAGTCCGGCATCAGCCTAACGGGTCCCGTTTGAAGGTGCAAAACACCTAATTCACAACCAGAATCACACAATAAACGCTATGTATCTCAAATGAAATCACATAGCGTTTATTTATTGATATATCAATATGTACAATAATTTCGCATACGAAATCACAATGAAATTCACATTAAAAATCACACACAAATTCAAGGCGAGAATAAATTTATTCTCGCTGTGAATTTGTTGTTTAAGGCAACGTTATGGGACGTGAATTTGTATGTGAATTAGGGCGTGAATTCGTTTGTGATTTTAAAGAATCCGGCTGCGATTTTTGACATATGGCAGAATCGCGATATAATTTTAAGTAGAAGGATAAATTTGGAAAGAGCGATAGGATGATGCTACTAAAGCTGAAATATATAAACCAGACAAATATTCTAAATGAATCATAAGGCGGCAGGTAACTATGGGTTGTTATTTAGAAATATCCATTTTACAATAAAAATAGTCGTTATTTATATTTAGCTGTTTAATAGATGGCGGGAATCATGGCTGACAAAATGAAAAACTGCAGCACCTGCAATGCTGAAATCGCGAGTAGTGCCAAAACCTGCCCCAACTGCGGAGCGAAGAACAAGAAACCAATTTACAAACGTTGGTGGTTTATTCTAATCGTTGTCCTATCTGCGTTTGGAAGCCTGGGTGGAGGAGACACTGAAACTCCAGAAGCGCAGGACGTGGCTACTGAACAACCGGCAGAAGAACCGGTTAATGTGGAACCTGCGATGACTATGGGGCAGCATATGGAGCTAGCGCTGTTGGATATTAGACAATTTTGAATAACCAAGTATACAAGAAAAGCCGGCATTTCGCCGGCTTTTCTTGTATAAACAAATATATCGGGCTCTATTTGCGCTCCAGTATATTTGTTTACTCATTAAAGAAACTGCAATCAAACTGACCCCTATTTTAGCATCAAAATTAGCTTATAATAATAAAAAAATAACTCTTTACAATGCATTGGTAGCTGCTGACACTGTAATCATTCCATCGCAGCCGAGCTTCCTGTCTGCAAAGGACTTGAATTTGCTGCTTCATTCTATAAAAAATCATAGTTTATATTATACCCAATAGGGCGTATCATCTTATTGCATAATTGATTTGAACCCTTTCGGGTATAATATTTGATTTTATAATTGACATTATACCCAAAAGGGTATAATGTGTTGGTATAATTCGTACTAAAGGAGGCGATAATAGAAATGAACAAAATTGCTAGATTTATAAAAGAAAGCAGGCGTTCCGCAGGCCTTACGCAAGAAGAGTTTGCAATACGCTCCGGATTAGGCATTCGTTTTATCCGTGAGCTGGAGCAAGGAAAAGAAACGGTTCGCATGGACAAGGTAAATATGGCTCTTGGAATGTTCGGCATGGAAGCTGTGCCGGGGAAGAAGGATAGGGATTAATGGATACCTTTAGAAAAGCCTATGTATATGTACAGTATATCTTTGCGGGTGTTCTTTCTGAAACCGATGAAGGTTATTCCTTCTCGTATACATCCGAATATCTTTCAAGAGATAATTCAGGTGCAGTTTCACTGACCTTGCCGCTCACTGAACAAACATATACTTCCAAAACTTTATTTTCCTTCTTTGACGGAATAATTCCGGAAGGATGGCTACTTGATGCTGTTAGCCGAAACTGGAAAATTGATCCCAAGGATCGTTTCGGAATATTACTTGTTGCTTGCAAGGATAGTATTGGCAATGTCAGTATTAAGGAGGAACGTATATGAATTGCTTATGCTGCGGAAAATCTCTTCGTTTGGAAGATGAGCAAATTGGCTGGCATATTAGATGCGTCAAGCGCTTTTTCGGAACATCGGTTTTACCTAATATAGAGATTGATGAGAATACCTTAGAGCTCCTTGTGGTAGAAAGCACAAACAAAGGATATACGATACCCGGTGTACAAAAAAAATTATCCTTACACCTTATTTCCGAAGGCAAAGAGCCCCGCCTCACGCTTTTGAATTTTCCGACGGGTTATATTCTGAAACCTCAGGTTAAGGATTTTCGTTCGCTTCCAGAGGCTGAGCATCTCGTAATGTGTATGGCGGATGCCGCCGGGATATCCACCGTCCCACATGCGCTTGTTTTAGGAAACGGAATTTTTGCCTATATTACAAAGCGTGTTGACAGGGCTTTTGAAAAAAATGAGGTCAGGATGCTTGCCATGGAGGATTTCTGCCAGCTTGATTTGCGATTGACACAAGATAAGTATAAGGGATCTTATGAGCGATGCAGTAAAATCATCCGGAAGTATTCTTCAAGAACAATGCTTGATATGACAGAGCTTTTTATAAGATTGGTATTTTCATTCCTTGTGGGTAACTCCGATATGCATCTGAAAAATTTTTCTTTGATCGAAACGGCGGAAGGCAATGGGCAATATGTTCTATCCCCGGCATATGATTTGCTGCCCGTAAACGTCATAATGCCTGAAGACAAAGAACAATTTGCGCTTACAATTAACGGGAAGAAAACGAATATACAAAAGAAAGACTTCCTATTATTTGCAGATAAATGCGAAATTTCGAGAAATTCTGCTGAAAAGATGATTAACAAGCTTGTTTTTATGAAGCCGACATTTATTTCCATGTGCACCGAATCTTTGTTGCCGAAAGACTTAAAAGAGCGATTTGTCGAGCTTTTAGAAGAAAGAAGCAACATCTTAGAGGCATAAAACAAACTACTATCACTGAACTGAATACCGCTTAAATCAGCACACGTTTTTGCACCGGTAATAAATTCATTATCGGTGCTATTTTGATGTCTAATTTACATGCTATTTCAATTGGTAGATTCTATTAAAATGCTGATAATCATTGAAACATAAAGAAAAAATCACTCTGTCATTATCAATAAATAACATGCTGATTTCATTGCGATTTTGGCTACGTTTTTCAGTTTTGCACCTCCAAACGGAACCCGTTAGGCATCAGCCGGACTGCCTTTGATTCTGGCGGTGTTTAAAAAACAAACACGTCAGCTCGGGGCTGACAAGTACGCACAATGCGAGAAATTTCGTGTTCCTTCTCAGGGAATGTATCGCTTCCCTGGCGTATCGCCGGTCGCGCAGTTCCTTCATTACGATCTTCTTGTCGTGAACAGGCAGCATGGAGGCGCTGCGGATCATCTTGGCCAGGTTGTATGCCAGCAGTGTGCTGAGAGCCAGCCGTGTACGGCGTTCTTTATGATTGTCCAAAACGAGTTGATATTGGATGCGTATTATTTCTAGGCGGTTCGAAACCGTGCGCGCATAATTATTGTGATGTGAAAGCGTTCCCTGTCGGATCAAATGGCAATAAAATGGAAGATCTATCGAGCGGACTCTTTGAGCGACAAGCATGACGCGGGGCATCAGCTCATTGTCCTGGTGGTTGTTGTCGAGCAAACACCAAAGATCGTTATCGATCAGGAAATTTTTCAGATACAGGTTCTGCCAGGGCCCGATCCCCTGAAGCTTGTCCGTCATTGAGATATATAGGAATTCTTTTCCGCTGACAACACCGGTGTCTTGCACGCCAAGCTTTTTATAAAGGGCTTCTCCGGTTTCTTCATACAACTCGTAACGATAGCCGATCGATACATCAAGGGACTGATCTTCCGCCATTTGGAACAGCGTTTCAATCCCTTTGAAATCCAGTGTGTCATCACTGTCGCAAAAATAGATATATTTTCCATGGGCTTGTCGGACCCCCAGGTTCCTTAATGCTGATACACCTTGATTTCTTTCACTTTCAATGACGCGCAGATTGGGACGGGAGAGCTCGTTTTTTCGAAGAATGGCAAGGCTTCCATCTGTAGAGCAGTCATCGATGGCGAGTATCTCCAACTTGATGGGTGTATCGACAAAAAAGCAGTCCAGACACTTCTGGATGTATCTTTCGACATTATATACAGGGATCACAACGGTGATATCGGTCATGGTTCATTGCTCCTTTCGTTTGTCCTGCCAGTGCAGGCTTCGGGGATGTCCGCAGGACTCATACGGGCTGATCACACTGCTGTGGATCATTCTTTCCGTGATATCCGGAATTTCATTGTAATCGCCATAGAGATCTGTCAGGTATTTGGGCACATTACGCGGCGCCATAAAGGAATAGCCCTCAAACATGATCTCGGTCAGAGGGAACACATCGGTCGGGTCCACACGCCGGTATTTTCTTTGACAGCCCTCCAGGCCAACGAAAAATGGGCCTTTTGTGTCTTCTGTCGTGACAAGAGCGCTGATGCTGGCGAATATCTTCTTTCGTGCGCGGGCGCTCAGAAAAAAGGAGGGCATGCGCGCCGCCGCGTAGCGCAGCTTTCGAAGCGTCTTGAATTTCTTCCGGGTATTGTATTTTCCGATGCTGAATTCATCCAGCAGAACGGCCGTCAACGCCTTTGATAAAGGGAATATCAACTTTTCCGGTATACGGTAGTGGTCGAACGGAAATATATCGAGCCGGATGCCGTTGTGGACGCCCGATACATTCTTTTCTTCCCTATAAGTGCTGTAATTGTCACGCAGCCGCATGAAGTACATATATCGGTCTTCAGTGTCCATATGCTGAAGGAATATATCCTCCGGCAGCTCGGCCAGTCCGATTTTGAAGAAACGCTCGTAATCCGCTCTTGGCATGGAGACGTCCAGGTCGTCATCCCACGGGATGAAGCCTTTGTGCCTGGCCGCGCCGAGCAGCGTGCCGCCGCCCAGCCAGTAGCTCAGGCCGTGGCGCCTGCAGATGTCATCGAAGATCCTGAGCAGCCGCAGCATGATGAGCTGGCATTTTTCAAGGTCAGAGTCGACGGTATCGCGCAGATCCGGGAACATATCGCGGTATTTCACAGTAAAATCTTCCTTTTCCATCGGAGGAGCTCCTTTTTATAGGTTCTCATTGAATAATCGCTTCAAGCCTTCTTCAAGATCAATAGCAGGCCAAAATCCAAGCATGCTTTGTATTTTGCGACAGTCGGCGGAAATGGCGCGGATGGGATCCTGCCCTGATCCGTAGCGGGGACGGAACTCCGATCCGATTTGTTCGCCGGCCATTTCGATCAGCTGCCTGACGGTCGTGCATCGTCCGGTGCCCGCATTGACGATCTCACAGGATCCGATTTCGGCGGCGGGCATGGATTCCTTCCCGGACAAGCGCCTTAAGGCAAGAATGGCTGCATTGGCGGCATCGTCGACGTGGATATAATCCCTGCCGTCGAAACCGTCGTTATGCAGGCAGATATCCGCGGCGCCGCTCTCGACATGCCCCTTCAGCATTTTCAAGATGCCTGTTCCGGCGCCTGGGCCGTAAATATTGAAATAGCGCAGAATGGCTGCGCGGGACCCTGTTCTTTGCGCCGTATCCTGCAGGATCAATTCGCATAGTTTTTTTGAATGCGCATAGGGAGTTATAGGTGCGCAGGGCGCGTCTTCTTTGATATTTTCGGCCGCGTTGGCGCCATAGACCTGGAAGGAGGACGATAGCAAGATGGCCTTCACATCGTTTGACTGCGAAAAGGCTGCGATGTTTTCCGTCATCGAACAGTTATAATCCACGAGGTCAGAGGTTTTAAGCGGGTCTTCGGATCTTGCGAGATGAATGATCGTGTCCGCTCCGGCGGCCGCTTTCATAAAATCATTCCGGGAGGTCATGTCGCACCGGATGAATTCAAAGCCGGATGGAGAAAAAGATTTGCCGGCATAGGCGGAGGCAGAAAACGTCATATTTTCAATTACTTTAATGCTGCAGCCCTCGTTACGGCCGGCAAGAAGCCGCCGGACGATATGGACACCCAGAAACCCGGCGCCGCCGGTGATCACGATGCTTTCTTTCATGTATTTCTCCATAAAATTTGTGCTTTATAAGAACTATTGTATTATGTTAATATATTATTATATAAAAGTCAAAGGGGACTGGGGGGCAGAATTCAATGAACATAGGCGTCATATTGGCCGGAGGATTCAGCAGGCGAATGAATCATTCGTGTAATTTACCCAAGCAATTTATCGAGGTCAATGGAAAGCCAGTTATTGCGTACACGATTGAAAACCTGCAGAGCGATCCCCTGATCGACCATATTTTGGTAGCGGCACGACGGGAGCATTTCGCACTGGTTGAAGAAATCAAGTCAAAATTCGGCCTGTCCAAGATCAAATGGCTTTCAGAAAGCGGCGAACAGCGGCATGACAGCTTATATAACGCATTGAAATATCTGGAAGGCGTCTGCAAGCCGGACGATATCATCGTCAGTTTAAGCGCGGTCGCCCCGATCCTCAGCAGGGAAGCATTCCGGGAATCCATTGCCGCGGCGCGGGAATCCGGAGCGGCCACGACGGCCATGCCGCTCAGGAATACCTTGATCGTCGCCGGGGAGGGCGGAGCGATCCTTGAAATTCCGGACCGCGGGAACTTCAGGGTCATCACGGAGCCGCACGCCTATCGATACGGCGTCATCAGGGAAGCCTATGACAGGGCGTATTCGGAGCATTATTTCGACGCATCGGTGACAGACGACGCGCAGATCCTCCATCACGCAGGATTCGAGCAGGTAATAATCGATGGAAACACGGATTTCATCAAGATCACTTTTCAGAACGATGTCCGCGTCTTTGAACAATACATCAACGAATGCGGTTTCGGCGAGAATAGATGCTGAAGCCTTCAATGCCAGAGATCATCAGGACCGTTCCGATCAAATCGCCTTCCCTTTCGCGATCAAGCGCATCCGAAGCAGGACAGCCAGGCGGCTTGCCGTCATAAAAGGAAGCATGGACAATATGGCATGCTTTTTCTTGCCGGAATCTCGCATATAGTTTTTAAGTTTTTGATAATCGATCCTGTCCAGATAGGGCTTTCTCAATACAGGAGATTCGATTTTCGATATAAACAACAAAAGGTGGAAATGTTCTATGACTAAAGTTCTGGAGCAGGCAGACCGCATGGATTCCATAAGGCCATACTCCCTGAATGTATTTTCAACAGAAGAAAGGACGTCAAGCAAACAGCCGATCCTGTCGGGATGCGCCTGGTGAGCGGCATTCACGGCGCCTGTGCGGAGGCGGTAGTGATAGAATCGAAAATCGGCAGACAGCACGCGCTTCGCCGGGAATAAGAACCGGGGGTAGATCTCAAGGTCTTCGTAAAACCTGAAAGAATGATACGCGATATTGTTATCCCGCCAGTAATCCAATCTGAAAAAATAGAGCCAGTTGAAAATCCTCCGGTCTTTCCAGCATCTTGTCAGCGCGCTGCGCCTGAACAGCTCCACGCCCGAAATGATTTCGACTGGCGCTCCTATGTCCGGAGGCTCGGATGACAGGTCCAGGGAAGCTTCCGTGGCATCAGTGAACATGTCGAAGCGGGCGACGACAATATCTGCATTATTCGTGTCAGCCAGCTCCAAAAAATGTGCCAGGGCATGGCGGCTGATCAGATCGTCGCTGTCCATGAAATAAAGATATTTGCCGGTGGCTTTGCCAGCGCCTGAATTTCTCGCGGCGCCGGAACCTCCGTGCTCGTTTTGAAAAAGTCGGATCCTGGGGTCCGACGCCATCATTTTTTTGATAACAGAAACAGTCATATCCGTTGAGCCGTCGTCGACGATGATCAGCTCAAAATCCGGCATAGTCTGATCCAATACTGAGCGGACCGATCTTTCTATATATCTTTCAACATTATATGCTGGCATCACGATGGTTACTTTCATGCAGGCCTCCTTAAATTGGGCTTTATAAGAACTATTGTATCATGTTAATATATTGTTGAATAAAAATCAAGGCGGGGGAAAAGCGCCGGATCCGATGACCGCAGGTCTCAAACCGGCCGCAGCTTTGTACAGGAGGCTTCATGAAAATCGCAGTGGATCTGCTCTATCTTTACAAAAATACCAATTCAGGCACAGGAAAGCATATTGAAGAGCTCCTGAGAGGTCTTGCCGACGCCGGGCTTCTTGCGGAGATCACCATTTTCGTCCAGGATACCCTTTATGAAAACTACATAAAATCAATTCCGGAAAGCGACAGCCTCTGCGGCATCAGCCATGTTGTCTGCCGGCAGGGAAGCCTATTCGATTTTATAAACCGCAGAATGAAGAAAGGCGGTAAATTCTCGAAGGAGTTTTATCTGAATCGCTTTGTGCTGCCAAAGCTGCTTAAGGCCGGCGGATATGATCTTCTTTTCTGCCCTTATAATAAAGTTTTCAATAGTGATTGCGGCGGAATACCGTCCGTGGTCGTGGTCCACGACCTTTTTCACAGAAATTATCAATCTGGCGGAAGCATTCGGCGCCGGCTCTGGCGGTCGTGCGTCGCTCATGAAACTGAAAGAAACATCCGGAAGGCGGCAATGGTTGTCGCGGTATCCGAATATGTCAGACAGGACATCATCAAGCATATTCCGAGTGTTTCACCGGACAGGATCATGACGATCCATAATTCCATCACGGTCAGCGAGGAAACAGCTTCAATTCCAGGGATCGAAAAATCCTTCATTCTCTGTGTCAGTGAGCATGCCAATCATAAAAACCATATCACGCTGCTCAAGGCATTCGATATCCTGCGGGACAGGATCCGTCACAAGCTGGTGCTGCTTGGCGGCAACAGAGAAGCGACGCAGTCGCTGCGCGATTTTATCGAGGAAAAGCAATTGAAGGACAGGGTCGTTTTTTTATCCAATATTTCCGATGCTCAGCGTAATTGGCTTTATAAAAATACTGACCTGCTGGTATCACCCTCGCTGCACGAAGGCTTCGGCCGAACGCCTGTCGAAGCGGCCATGCTAGGCGCCATGGTATTGACAAGCAGATCGACCAGCTTGCCGGAAGTGACGATGGAAAAATTGAATTATTATGAACCGGCAACGGACGAGAACGTTCTGGCGGCAAGGATCGCTGAATTGCTTCAGCAACCGGTGCCTGAAGAGCAAAGAAAGGAAACCGCGGCATTTTTTGCATCTGCCTATGGGGCGGAAACGGCGGCGCGGAGATTTTACAGTGCATTTGAAAGGGTGGTTGGCAAATGAAGATACTATATATCCCGGCTAGAAAAATAAGAGATGTCAGGGACGGCGGCGACATAGAAACACGTAAAATGCATTACGCGCTGAAGCGCATTGCCGAGTCGGATCCTTCCGTCGAGCTGACGATCCTGTCTGACGATATGCTCGAAATATCAAAACACCTTCATTCAGCTGTGATGTGCAGGATATTCGGACACAGCCTGCCATTTTATTTCGCCTGGTGGCGGATCAGGAAAAAGCATCTCGCGGCAGGGTACGACACAGTGGTTCTGGGCATATCGAGGCTTGGACATGTAGCGCGCGATTTTAAAAAGCGTTCAAAAAAGACGGGCCGGCCGGTTCGGATCATATCGCAGTTCCATAATATCGAGGCCAGGTATATCGACGTCAATGCCATGAGATTCCAGGGACTGAACCGCGATATATTTAGATTCATCGAAGAGAGGGTCATCGCCCGGGATGAGGGGGCCATGATCGACAATATGGATACGGCGGTCTTTTTGACGCGCCGCGACGAGCGGCTGTGTCAGGAGATCTATGGATACGAGGGGGACTCGGTGATCCTGCCGATCTGTGTCGAGCAGAAGGATCTTTCGGCGCTGATGCCGGACAAGGACAGGCTTAACCTCGTGTTTTTCGGCTCTCTCAAATTCAGTCCAAACCAGGAAGCCGTCAAATGGTTTCTTCGCTATGTCTGGAAGGATATCCAGCATTATGAAGGGCTTAGGCTGATCATTGCCGGCAGCGAGCCGCCCGAGGAATTCCTGTCCGAGCTTCGGGCCCACCGGGACGTCATCATTCACAGGGATTATGACCACATCGAGCCGCTGCTCCATAAAAACTCTCTGTTCGTATCCCCGATCCTGACCGGGGCCGGAATGAAAACAAAGGTTGCGGACGCCTTGTCGGTCGGCATACCGGTCGTCGGCACCCGGGAATCGATGGAGGGCTATGAAGAGGCGGCCGAGGAAAAAACGGGCGCTCTTTGCCAGGCGGATACTCCTGAGGAATTCATTGCCAGGATCGTCGATATCTATCACGGTTACTCGGACCGGGATTTCGATAAAATCAGCTTGGAAGCCAGAAGGCTCTGGGAACGTTACTATTCAATGGACAGAGCGTACAGGTCCATCAAAGCGATCCTGCTGGATTGATTTGCCATTCATTTTTTTCTGCTCAGGTCGAAATATATCTTGCAGGGCATTGATGCATTGATGCTCATATATATCCGCATGTTCACATTGATTAAGGAGGATCCGTCATGATCGGGAGTAAAGTATCAGGCAAATGGATGAAGGGAAAGCATGCATCCAGAATATTCGCGTGTTTTTTAGCCTTCACCCTGTTTACAACACAAGTCGCAGCAGGATCATCCGCGATCCCGCCCCAAGGTGTGGAAACACAAAATGCCTCCATTCAGAAAGCTTTTGAAGAGCAGATCGCAAAAGGCGGATTGGAAAAGGGCTTTGACAAAACGACTTTGAAGGAGCACCAGAAGAAACTCGGAACGGAGCTTCTCCAGTTGTCCGACATGGAAGGAAAGACAACGAAGGAGCAGAAGGACAGGATCAAAAGCAGTCTCCGACAGCAAAAATCGTTTCTGACGGCCAAGGAAGCCAAATCGAGCGGACTGAACTATTCCGGCGGAGATCTGGTTTATGTTTACATTGATTTAATAGAAGGAGCCAGCCCTGCTATTATCGGCCGATATGCAAATAAAGTGAAAAACAGCGATGATGAACTTGGCATAACGGCAGCCTGGGTGCAGGTGGACAAGCTTCAGCTGATCGCCGCCCTGCCCGAGGTTGCTTCGGTACAGACTGTCCTGCCGCCCAGAGCGNNACGGCGGCGCGATGACGGAGGGTGACGCGCTTCTGAAGGCGGATCAGTTCAGAAGCCTGAATGGCCTGGACGGCAGCGGAATAAAGATAGGCATCATTTCGGACGGCGTCGACCATCTCGCAACCGCAGTCGCATCCGGCGACCTGCCGTCGAACGTCCATGTCCTCGGCAATGCCGTCGGAGGAGATGAAGGGACTGCCATGCTTGAGATCGTCCATGACCTGGCGCCGGGCAGCGAACTGTATTTCCATGATTGCGGCGACAATTTCCTGGCGTTCAACCAGGCCATCGACGACCTTGCCAACGCCGGCTGCCAAATTATTTGCGACGATATCGCCTGGCTGACGCAGCCATATTTCGAGGATGGGATCATCGCCAAGCATATAAGTGATCTTTTAGCGACACGCAGCATCGTGTATTTTTCGTCGGCCGGCAACTCGGCAGAAAATCATTACCAGGCGCTTTATAAAGATTATTACAGCGGAGGCGTGCATCTGCACGACACAAGCTCGGCTTCGGGGCTTCAGCAGATATTGCTCGAGATCCCGCCCGGAGGATACTCGCTGATCGTCATGCAGTGGAACGACCGGTTCGGCTATTCGGCCAACGATTATGATGCCGGACTCTATATTTATGACGAATCGACTGGCTCCTTCGCACTCGGGGCTCAAAGCCAATATACCCAAGACGGAAGATCAGACCCGGTCGAAATCTTGTATTATGAAAACAATACCTCGGAATATCAATATGCGCTTATGGAAGTCCGAAAATATTCGGGCGTTGCGAAAACACTCGAAATATTCGAATTCGGCAATGGGGAATTCATAGAATACAGTTCCGCTGCCGATTCGGTGTTCGGCCATGCGGCGGCGGCCAATGTCATAGCGGTAGGCGCTGTCAACGCAAGAACGCCCGGCAGTATCGCCTATTATTCCTCGCAGGGACCGGCTACGATCACTTATCCGTCGGCTGTCAAGAGGTCCAAGCCCGACATATGCGCCATAGACGGAGTTGATGTCACCGGCGCCGGGGGATTCAGCGATCCGTTCTACGGCACCAGCGCCGCCGCGCCCCATGCGGCAGCCGTTGCGGCACTCATATGGTCGCAGGATCCCGGAAGGACCTCTTCGCAGATCCGGGGCATGATGCTTGGAGGTACCCGGGATATGGGCGCAGCCGGCTTTGATTATGTGTATGGAAACGGTCTGACGGATGCCCTTGCGGCAGCGTCCCCGGCGAAGCCCTCCGGTCTTCAGGCCACTTTCGATCAGCTCAGGGGCCATCTGCAGTGGAACGCCAATGCGGAGCCGGATCTTGCCGGATACCTGCTGCAGTATAAGACCTCCGCATCGTCTATCTGGTCGGAAGCCGCGGTCGCCAAGACGGAATCGAGCCATATATTGTCAAATATGCCGGCAGGCGTACAGTATGATTTCAGGCTGAAAGCGAAGGATGCCGCGTCATACTGGTCTTCCTATTCCGATATATTGACTGTTTTGGCGTCCGATACGACGGCGCCTCCGATACCGTCGGGATTCGGCGTCATATCAGTCAATGAAGGCCGGGCCGTTCTCGGCTGGACGGCCGTCAACGCTGCCGATCTTGCCGGATACAGGGTTAAATACTGGAGAACGGACGGCGTGGATTTCATTGAAACAGATTTATCGGCCGCGACGGAACTTTCATTGAGCGGCCTTGACAATGACGAGGAATATGGCTTCCAGATCACGTCAGAAGACACGTATGGCAACCGGTCGCCTTATTCGGACCCTGTTTATGGAACACCGACAGACACGACGGCTCCGGCTGTTCCGGCCGGACTGGCGGCGGTTCTGGAAAATGATTGCGCGGTAAATGTTTCGTGGACCGCCAATCATGAGCCGGATCTGGATGGATATGAGATTTCCTATCAAAAATATGGTTCGGCAAGCTGGGAAAGCTTTATTGCAGGCAGCTCCGCCACGAGCGTGGAGATCGCGCTGGACAGCGGCACGAAATATAATTTCAGGATACGAGCCTTCGATCTCAAGAGCAACTGGTCCGCCTATTCGGCGATCGTCACGCTGACGACGCCGGTTGTTACCATGGCGGCGGCACTAGATTCCGGCTGCATTGAAGGTTCGGAAGACGGCAAGTCTATAACCGTGTCGCTGATGAACGGAAAATTCCCGGAAGAAGGATCTTTCGATCCGGCCACGATCCAGATATCAGGTCTGCCGGCCGGTGTGACAAAGGGTGAAACAACGAGGGTGAACGATCATGCGGTCGAGATCCTTTTGTCCGGCAATAGCACAGCGGACTATGACGCAGCAATCACGGCTTCAGTCACTGTAGCCGCCGGCGGAATCCTGCCGGTCCAGGCTGCCGCACTTTCNNATTCAAAGACTGTGGCATTTGCGGCGTCTTTGGAAAGCGCGCCCGGCGCGCCTGCCGTGACCTTCAGTTTCATCGGGGATGATGGCGGACGACTGATGGGCATCAGGGCCGGAACGATGGAATACAGCCTCGACGGAGGTCTCGCTTATGCAGCTGCGACTGAAGACGACCATATGCTGACGGTCGGGGAGCTTGCTTCCGTCAGCGCCTCGAAGGACATCAGGATCCGCCTGAAGGCGACGCTGAGAGTGCCTGCCGGAGCTGTCAGGATCATTGATATCCAGGCGCCGGCGACGATGCCGACGATCGCCTTCAGTTTCACCGGCACCTATGCCGGCAAACTTGTCGGCAGCACGACGGCCATGGAGTACAGCCTTGACGGAGGGGCGACATATTCGCCTGTAACCGTAAACGCAATGAAGTTGAGCGCTGCAGAGCTGGAAGAGATCGACGCGGTGAACGATATCCGGTGCAGATTGCGTCAGACCGCAGTGAAGCCGGCCAGCACGCCGAAAGTGCTCAATATACTGGCTGGCCCTGCAGCGCCTTCTTTGACTGGGAACGATACACTTAATACAGTAAGCGGATTGACGACTTTGATGGAATACAAAGTAAACGGCGCTTCATCCTGGACAAAATACACTGGAACCAACGCGCCATATCTGGGTGGGGACGCGATGCTGCTGACAAGGGTCGCAGCCCGATCCATGACAGCTGCCGGAGCGGCTGCAAGTCTTTCATATTCCGAAAATCCGCCGCTGACAGCCGAGGTGTCTCTTGCTGCGCCGATCATCGAGGGCGCGGAAGGCGGGAAAGTCATTTCAGCCACGTTGATGAACGGCGAGTTCACAGCCACCGTTCTGTCATCCGAAATCACGCTGTCCGGTCTTCCGGCAGGTGTGGTGAAGGGAACCGTTGCCAGGGTGTCAAGCACAAAAATCAACATCGCCTTGACGGGCAACAGCACCGTTGATTATGACGAAGACAAGACCATAACCATTACGATAAAGAAGAGCCAGATACGCCCGGAGCAAACTGAAGACACGATCTTGACGGTGGCACTCATAGCGGGCGACGAAGCGGTGCCGGCAGCTCCATCGGGTATCGGCTTCAGTTATGACGGCGTAAATGCAGGCAGGCTGACCGGCGTCACGACGATGATGGAATATAGCATAAACGGCGGCAGGAGTTATTCGGCGGCTGCAATCGCCAATCCGCTGCTGACGGCCGGGCAGATCGCGGCTGTCAATGATGCGGACGATATCCTCGGCAGAGTGAAAAGGACCCTTCGAGAGCCGGCAGGTGACGCAGCTCTGCTCGATGTGCTCATCGGTTCCGAATTGCCGGAAACCGTTGCATATGATGATTTTATGAATTTGATGAGCGGCATGGAGCCCGGCATGGAATTCAGTGTGAACGGTGGGGTCTGGACGAAATATACAGGGGGGAATCTGCCTGCGCTGAACGGGACGCTTCAACTATGGGTGAGGCGATCCGCGTCAGGCCTGACGGAGGCCGGCCATACGGCTCTTTTCAACTTCACGGCGACGAATCCGGAAGTGAGTATCACTGCATCTGATAACGGTATAACTGAAGGGGCTGAATCCGGGAAGATCATAACAGTCGATCTGGCTAACGGATTATTCATAACGACGCTGGCATCGGCCCAGATCCAGTTGGCTGGACTGCCATCCGGGGTCAGCAAGGGAACCGTATCCCGGAAATCGGCCACACGGCTTACAATTACGCTGAATGGCAACAGCACCTCCGATTACGGCTCGGACAAGACGATAACGGTCATCGTAGGGAAAAGTCAGGTGCTGCCGGCCCAACCGGCCGATCTGACAACAAGCATGCCGTTGACCGGCAATGATGCGGCTCCGCCCGAGGCGCCTGCCGGAGTCAGTTTCAGTTTCAGCGGGACGGCGGCCGGCAAACTGCTCGGATCGACAACGGCAATGGAATACAGCGTTGATGGAGGGACAGGATACTATCCGGTCACCGCGGCCAATGCCTTAATCCCTGCAGCACTGCTCTCAGCCATCAACGATACGGATGACATATTGATCAGATACAAGAAGACTAATAACAGACCCGCAGGCGCAGATCTCGAGCTTGAAATATCAGAGGGGCAGGCCCTGCCGGAAACCGTGGTTTCCGACGATGCGGCGAACAATATCACCGGCATCGCCGCAGGCATGGAATTCAGCACGAATGGAGGGGCCGGCTGGACGAAATATACAGGGGGGAATCTGCCTGCCTTGTCCGGAACACTGACGCTCACCGTCAGGCTTTCCGCTTTCGATACGACAGCGGCCGGCCCGCCATCCCGATTTGAATTTACCGCGGCGGATCCGGCGCTCTACATTGCCGCTACCCATAATGGAATCACCGAAGGGGCGGAATCGGGCAAGATCATCACGGTGACGCTGGCAAACGGCACACTCAAATCGACGTTGCTTTCTTCCGAGATCCAACTGATCGGTTTGCCGGCGGGCGTGAGGAAGGGAACCGTTGCTAGAAAATCAGCAACAGTCCTGACCATAACCCTGTCGGGCAACAGGACCTCCGATTACGGGTCGGACCAGACGGTGGTCGTCAGCGTCGGAAAGAGCCAGGTCCTGCCGCTCCAGGCTGACAATCTAACGACGACTCTTGCGATCCCGGGAATCGATGCGGAAGTTCCGGCAGCGCCGGCCGGCGTCGCCTTCAGCTTCACCGGCGCCAGCGCAGGCAAACTTGCCGGCTCGACCACGGCGATGGAATACAGCGTCGATGGCGGTGCTTCCTATAATGCCGTGACCGTCGCCGGCGGCCTGGTCGCCGCGGCACAACTGTCGGCAATCAACGCTGAAGACGATTTGAAGGTCCGATACAAGAAAACTGCCAGCCGGCCGGCCGGTGACGACCTGACCCTGGATATCCTGGAAGGGCCGGAGGCGCCTGGCACGATCATCGCCGACGACAAGTGCAACAGCATCGAGGGCATGGCGGCAGGCATGGAATTCAGCACAAATGGAGGCGCGGGCTGGACCAAATACAATGGCTCGAATCTGCCGGCCCTGAACGGAACGTTGGATCTGCTCGTTCGCCTGTCCGGCGTCGAAATGATTGAGCCGGGACAAATAGCGGCGTATACGTTCCTCGCGACCAATCCGGAACTGTCGCTCGCCGCGTCGCATAACGGCATTACGGAAGGAGCGGAATCGGGCAAAATCATCACGGTGACGCTGACGAACGGAACACTCAAATCAACCCTCGCCTCTTCCGAGATCAGGCTGACCGGCTTGCCCGCAGGCGTCAGCAAGGGCACTGTGGCCAGGAAGTCCGGCACAGTCCTGACGATCACCCTTACTGGAAGAAGCACCTCCGATTATGGCTCGGACAAGGCGATCATCGTCAGCATCGGGAAAAATCAGGTGCTGCCGATCCAGCCCGAAGACTTGACGACGGAAATGGCCATGCCTGGCTATGACGCGCCCGCTCCGGCGGCGCCTTCCGGTGTTGCCTTCAGCTTTGACGGCACCTATGCAGGAAAACTGATCGGCTCGACGACGGCGATGGAATACAGCGTGGGCGGCGGAGACGTCTACTATGCCGTGACAGCCCTAAACGGAGCCATTCTGGCGTCACAGAGGGCCTTGATAGATACGGACAACGACATACGTGTAAGGTACAGAAAAAGCGCTTCGGCGCCGGCAGGCGAAGACCTTATCATTGATATCGTTCCGGGGCCTGCGCTTTCAGGGACCGTTGCGGGCAATGACGAGACCAATTCAATGAAGGGTATGACCGCCCAGATGGAATTCAGCACGGACGGCGGCGCGGTCTGGACAAAATATACAGGCTTCAATCTGCCGGACCTGACCGGGGATCTTGAACTCCAAGTCAGGCTGGTTACGGCTGCTTCAGGCACGATGACCGCCGCCGGCGAACCCGGTATATTCATATTCACGTCCATTGAGCCGGCAATATCCGATGAAGAGTGTATTCTCGTTTTAAACGAATTGTAACATGGATGTAATGGACAATCACCAACGCACTGCTATACTTTAAGTAAGGTGCCGGAAAAGCGGGATTTGTCCTGCCCGCCACTTTTATCCAAGAAGATCCGACAATAGCAGAAAGCGTTAAAATCGAAGGCGGTTTATATGCAAAAACGTTGAAAAATGAAAGCCTGCATAAATATTACAGTAATATTACAATTGCAGCAAGTTGTTGACTCGAGTCGGCTTAAAGGGGTATAATTCAATGTGATAGAATACGCAAGGTGTTAAAAGCCGGCGTTTTCTAAATAAAAAGTCAAATTATCTTCTGAAGGGGAGGATGATTTGAGATCAAAATTATTTTATTGTCCCCTTCGGAAGAAAACATTTTAAAAGGAGGAATTTTAATGAGAAAAGTACTATCATTCGTACTTGTGCTCGCCCTGGTACTCGGCAGCTTCTCGATGGCTTTTGCTGCAACACCAACTGATGTTGTCGGAACTCCATCCGAAGAAGCAGTTAGCGTATTGATGAGTCTTGGCGTTGTCAACGGCTACGAAGACGGCACATTCAAACCGAATCAGGTTGTAACAAGAGCCGAAATGGCGAAGCTGGTCGTAGCGGCCCTTGGGCTTGAAGCGTATGCATCAGCCACCACCAGCAGCTACAGCGATATGGCGGGCGCCGGCTGGGCTCAGGGATATGTATCCTATGCAACCAAACTTGGCATCATCAAGGGTTATCCGGATGGCACATTCAAGCCTTCCCAGACTGTTTCCCTTGTTGAAGCTTCTGCAATGATCGTCAGGGCTCTGGGCTATACAGATGAAAGCCTTCCTGGCGCATGGCCTGCAAACTATATGGTCAAGGCCAAGACTCTTGGCGTTCTTGACGATGTAGCCGGCACTGCGGCAGAGGGATGCAACAGAGGAGACATCGCCCAGATGCTCTACAATGCGCTGACCCTTGACATTGGCTATATCAATAGCGATGGCGACTGGACTCCGAATTCAGCATTGACTATGTATGAACTGCTGAAAGCGATCGCCAATGATGAAGAAGTTGAAGGAAACCCGGACAACATGCTTGTCAGACTTGGCGCGACCTTCAATAAAAATGCAGTCATCGAGGGAGATGAAGATTCAGTCATCAGCCTCAGACCTTATGTTGGAGCCTATGCTGCGACATACACCAACAAAGACGATGAAATCATCGCAGTTGTAACTGATTCCGTATTCCTGACAGGCGAATTTGACGGCATTGATACCTTCACGGTTGACGACGTCGATTACACATTGGCAGCGGATGCTCAAGATGATCTTGACGACGGAGACGCATATCCGTTCTACAACGGAATCGTGGACGGCTATACTTATGACACATTCACGACAGATGGTGCTTTAACCTATACACTGGCGGTTGATCTTTCATCCAAGAAAATCAAGGAAGTATATTCAATCGCTCTTTGGGAAGTCACTGACGCCGCTCTGTTCGCAGATGCAGACGCTGATGACATCGACGAAGACCAGGTCCTGTTCGATTTCGACTTCGTTCTTGACGACGACGATGAGATCGACCTCAACGCCTTTGAACTCTTAGGCGCAGCAAGCCTGTCCGATATCGATGAAGACAATGTCGTATACGTCTATGCTGACGACAATGATGAAGTCCGCAAGATCGAAGTAGGGACTGAAATTGTCGAAGGAGAAATTACCAAGATCTCCAGCGGCGGCGACTATACGATCGACGGTACGAAATATTCCGTTTCTGATGCATCCGATCTGTTCGGAAGCGTTGAAGGCGACGTCAAAGACGAAGTCAAGGCTTATCTTGACTACGCCGGCGATATCTTCGAGATGGAAATCACCGAAGGAACCGCTGACGACTTTGCGATCGTCCTCGAAACAGGCGACGGCTCCGGCTCTGGCATCACCGGATATGATCCTGCAATCAAGCTCTTCCTTGCCGACGGCAATGACGATACTTTTGACGTAGATGCTGATTCAATTGATGATGTTAACATCATCGATGGCGACTCTTGGACTGGAAGCTGGGCTGGTACTGGTTATTCCGGATATATCGTAGAGTATGGCCTGGATGAAGATGGAGTCGTTGACAGCCTCACCATGCCGGCAGCCTACTACTATGACGAAGACGACATTACTTCCAAGGGATACTTCGCATCCTATAAGATCGCTTCCGATGCTGTGATTTTCACCTTCGACGGCGATGATTATGATGATGAAGACAACTACAGCGTCACTACTCTTGACAAAGTCAAGGGCACGGACAATGTTTCGGCAGATTACATCATTGACGATGGAGACATCGTTGCGATGCTGATCTACGACTTCGATGCTGAAGATGATGTCTACGGTGTTGTGACTGATTGGTCGAAGACCGGTTCAAGCAGCTACGAGTTTGAATTCCTGATTGATGGCGTTGCGAAAGTTTATGATGCAACATCAACTGCTTACACGGATTTCGGCCTCGACTTTGAAGAACTGTATCTTCTTTCATTCAACGCTTCCGGCGATGTCAACGGACTTGAGGCGGTCAGCTATAACGAGTACCTGAGTGAGCCTGTAAGAGACGGCTATAAGCTTGACGGCTGGCAGCTGGATGAAACAGACCTGACTCTGTACAAATGGGTTGCTGATGATGAAGTCTTTGTTAAAGGTTCACTCCGCGACTTAGACGGCGCTTATGATGTTTATCTCTATGACACTCTGGATGAAGACGGCGTCTTTGACGTAGTTCTCTATGACATCGATGGAACATGGTATCTCTAAAGGATACAATATAAAATCTAGTTGAAACTGAAAACCAAATAAAGTGAACGACTTTCCGCAGGGCAGAGCAATCTGCCCTGCGTTTTCGTGCCTGTTATTATTTGGGGTGCCATTGAATTAAAAGAGCCAAGGTGATAGAATAAGTTTGCCGACATGTGAAATAACAACAGTTTTATTGCTTGAGGTATTTCAAAAGGAGGGACAGACAATGAGAAAGAAATTATCGATCATCGTGGCGATCGCTTTGGTCTTGAGCAGCTTCACGATGGCATTCGCTGCGCTGCCGCCGGATGTGGCAGGAACAGATTACGAGGAATCAGTTGGCGTTCTCATGGGCCTCGGTGTCATCAACGGTTACGAGGATGGCACATACAAGCCTGAGCGCGTGGTGAGCAGGGCGGAGATGGCCAAGCTGATCATCGTGGCGCTGGGGCTTGAAAACAGCGCGGGCGCCGTATCCAGCCGTTTTCCGGACATGGCCGGAGCGACATGGGCACAGGGGTTTGTATCTATGGCGTCGGACCTCGGCATTGTCATAGGCTACCCGGACGGGACCTTTCAACCGGGCAATACAGTTACCTATAACGAAGCAACGACAATGATCCTGAGGGCGCTTGGGTATTCGGACAAGAGTCTGGGTGGCGAGTGGCCGACAAATTATGTCGTGAAGGCCAAGGTGCTTGGCGTGCTTGAGGGCATGGAGGGTAAGACCGGCGGGGCCAACCGCGGAGATATCGCTGAAATGCTGTACAGCGCTCTGGCGCTCGATATCGGAACAGTTGGAGCCGATGGCTTCTGGAAGGCCACAGGCGGTGATTCGTTCCTGAAGCGCCTTGGCGCGGAGATGCAGGATCCTTATGTGATCACAGGACTGGAGGAATCGGCGGTCAACCTGAGGCCGTTTGTCGGGGCCTACGCGACGGCGTATTTGAATAAGGATGGCGCCATCATCGCTGTTGCTCCCCAAACAGAGTTCCTGACCGGCGAATATGACGGTTCGGTCTTTACAGCAGGCGATGTCGACTATAGCGTTACATCAGCCATAGTCGGAGCCAACAGGCCATGCTTCGAAAACGGGCTTCAGAAAGGGACTTGCGCCTTGGATGACCATGAAGACGAGATTTTGACCATTGCGGTGACATTGACCGGCAAGACGATCAAGATGATTTATTCCATCGCAGCGTGGGACGTAACGGAAGACGATTTGTTCAGCAGCGCCGATGCCCTTGACATCAAGGAAGATGCGATGCTGTTCGGACTGAAATTCGTCAAGGATGACGACGGCGCGATCGACAGAAACGCCTTCGAGTTGATCGGCGCGGCGTCGCTTGAAAAAATCAAGGCAGACAATGTGGTCTATGTATACGCTGATAGCAAGGATCATATAAGGAAAATCGCTGTCGGAACAGCGATCGTGACGGGCAAAATAACCAGGATCAGCAGCGGTGGTGATTATACCATCAAGGGGACGGCATATAGCGTGACGGATGCCGCTGTCATGACGACTTTGGCGGGCGGCACCGGCGACGACGTAAAAGTATGGCTTGATGCGTACGGTGATATTTATCTGATGAAAATCACCTCCGGGCAGGCCGACAACTATGCGGTCGCCCTGGCTGTCGGAAACGGGACCGGTTCAGCGCTATCCGGCTTTGAACCGAAGATAAGCCTGTTCATGCCGGTAGGTCAGGCGCAGAGTTTTACAGTCGACGAAACTCAGGTGGACCTTGCAGCGTTATATTTCTCGAATCCATCAACGCCTAAAATCTGGGTGGACGCACCGACGGCGGGCACGATTATCAAGTATGGACTTGATGACGATAACGTCATCGATGTGATCGAGGAAATAACGGCGAGCGCGACGTCCAATATTACGCTCAAAGGCAATTTCAATGGTCTGTCTATCGCGTCGGATGCGGTCATATTTACTTATTCCGGGACGGATGCCTCGGACGAAGAGAATTATAGAGTGCGGGAGCTGACGGACGTGCTTGATATGACTTCCGTGAACGCGCGCTATGCGGTTGACGACGACAGTGGAAAAATAGCGGCCATGCTGATCCTGTCCGGTGTGACGAGCGATGAAAAATTTGGTGTCGTTCTGGATCGAGCGGTTACGACGAGCAGCGCCGGTTATGAAATCGAATTCATGATCGATGGAAAGTCTTTCATTTACGATGCGCGCAGGGACGCTTACGACACCGCGGCGGCCACCCAGAATCTCTATAAGTTGAACTTCAATCTTGCAGGCGAAGTCGCAACATTGACGGCGCCGATATCCTATGTGTCCGTTGAAAACGCGGTCATCAACGACTATGTCCTGCAGTCCGGCGGAAACAATTACACGGTCGATTCGGATGTGGTCGTCTATAAATGGAATTCCACAAAGAGTGTCTATGAAAAGAGCACGCTGTCAAATGTTGTCAATGCGGTCATTTTCGATTGCTATGACGAGGATTCGGTCTATGACATCATTCTCATTCCACCGATCATTTAAACCGGTCGTTTACGATTGATCTGAGAAAAACGCGTCAGCGATTTCAGGGACACCAGAAGAACATGATCGTCACCAGCCAGCCGATAAGAACATTGGCCTGCCGGTGACGATTTTAATGCCGCATCCCGGGTGATCCGATCGGTTTTTGTTGATAATTGGCTCATATAGGAATATAATGACAGTATACTGACCGACGGGTCAGAGATTGACAGGAGGTAATGAAATGAACAGGAAACTGCTTTCCCTAGTTCTGGCAGCGGCATTGATCGCCGGAAGCGCCGGATTCGCTTTTGCGCAGGATACGGAGACAATGGCAAATATGGATTTTATAGGAGATGCCATAAAGCTTTCGCTGAATGAAGCGACAGCAAAGATGCAGACTGACGGTCCCGGAGCAGAAGCCGCGGCCCTGAATCTGAAGGCTGCCAAGGCGACGGCGAGAGGGTACAACGAATCTATCGAGAACACGAATGAAATGCTGGAGAAATATTCCGATTTAGGAATTATATCATCCTCGTTGCCAACGGAATCGGATGTAAATTTAGTAAAGCTTCAGCGCGATTTCGCCGGAACACAGGGCGCTTTCAATTTCGAGGCCGAGATGAATGCGCTTGAGATCGCCACGGTGCAGAATTATTTTATGGTCCTGCAGGCGCAGGATGCCGTGAAGATCCAGGAAGAAAACCTGGCCGTACAGCAACGGATCGCGTCCAACACCCAGAAGAAGTTCGATCTGGGCATGGTGGCGAAGCAGGACGTGCTTCAGGCGGAAATAGCGGTGCTCAGTGCCAGAGACGGCCTGACTGCCGCGCAGAACGCTCTGAAGCTTGCCAATATGGGATTCAATAACCTGCTTGGATATGAAGTTATGCAGGCACTGCAGTTAACAGATACGCTGCAGGCTGTGGAGGTTTCGTCAATACCTCTGGAAGAAGCGATTTCCATGGCGTTGACCCAGAGAAACGAAATCAAGGCTGCCGCCTTCGGCGTCAAAATCCAGAATGTCATGATGAACAGAATCAAATACAGATATCCTTCGACCTCGGCGACCTACCTGAAGCAGCAGGTGGCGATGCTGAACGCTCAAACTTACTACAATTCGGCAATAACCGGTGTCGAAATCGATGTGAGGAGCAAATACATGGCCATGATGCAGGCGAAGGAGGCTATTGAAAAGGGCACGGCGTCTGTCACCAAGGCCAGGGAGCTGCTGAGGCTGTCGGAGTTGTCCTACAGTGTCGGCATCAACACCATCGCGGATGTGCAGCAGGTCCAGATTCTGCTCCTCGGCGAGGAACTTGGCCTCTCGCAGGCGATACTGACATACGATCTGGCGGTTTATAGCTATGAGATCGCCGCGGGAGTCGGAACCTTCTCGGCACCGCTTTAAATCAAGGTTCAATCAAGCATGGTCAAGGCTGCCGGACAAACCTTTTCTGAATTGTTGGGCAAGCGCCAAGTACATCAATATTTCTAATATCAATGGGGGTGAAAACATGAAAAAGAGGAAACTTATTTTTATCTTGGTACTGATTTTTGCCATGTGCGCCGGAACGGCAGCCTATGCGGCCGGACCTTTCGCAGATGTTGCTGGAACGCCGTATGAAGCGTCAGTGACACAGCTTTATAATGATGGTATCATCAACGGCTATGAGGACGGAACATTCGCGCCTTACGGCCATATCACAAGGGCGGAAGCCTGCAAGATCATCGCTGCCGCGTCAGGCATAAAGGATCCGGCCGGGTATCAGCATCAGTTTCGTGATATGGACGGTTACTCGTGGGCGAACGGATATGTCGGATATGCAGTCGAAGCTGGAATTGTAAAAGGATATCCGGATGGCACCTTCAGGCCGGGCGCACAGATCAGCGAAGATGAAATGCTGACGATGCTCGTCAGGACCCTGGGGTTCACAGACAATATATTGGACGGCAGATGGCCGGATAATTATATCGTCAAAGGCAGCGAACTGGGTTTGACAAAAGAAACCGGTTTTTCATCGGCTGCATTTGCGTCAAGAGGAATGGCGGCGCTTCTGGCATACAACGCTTTTTATGAATATGAGAGCCCGGTGGCAGCCAATCAGTATGGGATTGTGATCGATAAAACTGAGGCGACCACGATGAAGCCGGCCGTGATTAAATTCATGGATCAAAATGGAGCGGTTCGTACTTTTAATATACCGGTTGCCGCTGCCGCGGCAAATAAAATGGCATCGGGCGATATCATCGGCTTGAGCGTTGACGCAGCAGGGAATATTACAGGTATGGTCGAAATGGAAAACATCTATGCAGTGGACAAGGCTTTCGAAACAACCGACACCTATGCGGGTCTTGAAATCAATAGAAATGTCGTGGTGTTCAGTTATGGGGAAGAGACGGACTATCAGTCCGGTAAGATCGATTTTTCATCTGAAAGCCGTGATTATGGTGTCAGATCGATCCGGCTCATGAGAAATGTCACGACTTCTGCTAGTTATGTTGTTGAGAACAATCAGGTCGTTGCAATGGTCGTTCCGACCGATACGGGATATTCCGGCAGGATGTATGGTCTTATCGAAGAGCTTGCAATTGCAGTCGACTTTTCGGGAAGCCGAGTCGAGGCGATTGATTTCAGGATCGGCAAGGATACCTTCACGATCCTGACGAATGGCAATCTGGATGCCTTGCCGGCTGAAGAGCTTTATGAGGGCAGCGGCAATCTGTTCGAGCTGACTGTCAGGAATGGTGTTGTCAGGAATATTGCGGATTCAGGCAGCTTTGGCAGCATTAATGGAAAGCATTTTGTCGAGCTGACATCTGAGAAGCATTCGCAAATGATCAGCGAAGTCGACAATATGTTCGTGACTGTGGAAACAGGAAGTGGCACTGAGACATTCGGCGTCATGGATGATGTCGTCGTCTATGTCATTGAAAAAAATGGTGATTACAGCTCCGGAACCGATACCGGGATCAAAGAGGGCGTCCGTATCAGGGCCTTTGACGTTACGGATGACAGTACGGACTACGCGGATATCGTCGTCATCGACAAGAGACTGGTCGATTGAGGACGGAATAGGAGAAATGAAAAAGGGTTCCGTTTAGAGGGGCAAAACTTAAAATCATATGAAATACATAGCGTTTTATTGTGTGATTTTAACTGTGAATCAGGTGTTTTGCATCTTCAAACGGAACCCGTTATTTTTGCATACTATGCGCTTTTTAATGCGCATTATGCGCTAAAATAACTTTTAATGAGCATTAATTTGCGCATTGAAAATATTATTTATTGAGCTCGTTTTGAATCATCTTAATGGTTTGCTCTCGAATCCCAACAGAACCGGCAATATCTCCCCACTGTTTTACAGCTATGGCAACATCATCAATAATCTTTTTGCTCTTAGACGGCTTGATATCCATTTTTTGGGCGCATGCCATCAGATCTTCATTGGAAATTTGAGACATCTTTCCATTTATAGTCATTTGGTGTGCCTTAAGCCATCGGTTCTCTGAATTGCTTGCAAATGTAACGTCATATGCTGGCGATAGAAACCAATCTCCGTCTCTATTCATAAGAAACGAGATGTTCTTCACATGATCATCCTGATTGACCGCTTTAACATTGAAAACCATTCTCCTATACAACTGCTCAATGTCGCGAGTAGGCACTCCCAATTGCCTTGCAGTCAAAGCTGTCATTTCATAACTACACAAGCCTGGCTCGTTATAGTCCTTATGCAATATCGCACCTAATGATTGCATATGCAATTTATCGCCATTTACTCGGTCAAATCGTTTTGTGATAAAATGATTGCGACCACCCTCCGACAATATCCTGCATTCACTCATAGTGAGTCCCGCCTGAAGCGCCATTTTATAATACGCATATTCAATGAGTGTATATTCTGGTGCGTCTTGAAGGTCGTGATCTCCATTTTTTGAGACCCCATCAAATTTTACCAGCCAGTAATCAAAATTTTTAACTAAATCAACTTGTCCAGATCGGATTTCGCCTGTTTGCTCATTGTATGCAATGACAGCCTTTGCTCTTGCCCCTCCGGCTGATGTCCCGAGTCGCAAAAGTTGGGTATACGTAATATCGCCCTGGGCAGACAAAACAATATCCATTCTTTTCTCTAATACTGCCGAAGCAAAATCAGCCATCCTTTGCAGACTGACCTGTTCGTCAATATGCGTGTGATTGTTGATCACAGGCGCATATTCCAATGCCCCCATCCCGCGTTTGCCAGTATAGCATAATCGCTCGACAACATTAAAAGAATCAGATGTTCTGCCTTGCGACGCTAACCACTGATCAATAACAGCATTACCAAAACTGTCAGGCAACGAGTCCGCCATCAAGCCCGGAACACCCTTAAAAGATGATCTTGCCAATTCGGGAAATTCATACACCCTGCTTGATAAGGGCATCATGATTGGAGCAATATTGATGCCGTACCCAAGAAAGTCTTTTTCATATTCAAACGACACGCAACCTATGTTCTCATTTAGATGAAAAGTTCCAACGGGGGTTCCCCAGAGTTTTACAATTGCAGTTGTTGTCATTTTGATTCATCCCCCCATTTAAAGGTTCGCTTCGAGGTCTTGATCCGCTTTTTGCTTGCCCGCTTTCTTTGCACCACATTTGATTTCTCTTTCAAATAATAAGAAGGCCTTTCTGTTGGATCTGGCGCGAGTAAGTCAAGGTTTGAATCTAAGCCAAGAGCCATGAGCACTTTTACCAATGTGCCAAGCTGCACATCCTCTCCATTTTCCAAATTTGTAATGCTGCGCCTGGAAACTCCCGCTTTGTCAGCCAATTCTTGCTGAGACAGCGGATAATCTATTCTATATGCTTTAAGTCTTGATGCAATCTCGGCAATCGCAGCCACAGAAGACAAATACTTATTCATCATTTCTCCTCATTTTGTTTAGAAATATTCTATACAATCATTATATGCCAATACTATTTTATGAGCAATATATTTCTCGTTATAAACATTATTTACACATTATGAGCATAAATATGCTCAATAATTTACATCTAAGAATGATACCAAAAACAACAAATTCACAGCGGGAATAAATTAATTATCGCTGTGAATTCGTAAGTGATTTCCATTGTGATTTTGGTTGTAAATTTGGCGCTTTACACCTCCAAACGGAACCCGTTCTTCGCATGAAGAGCCCTTTTCAATTAATAATGACAAGGTTATGGATGCTGAACAGCAATTATTTTAAATTTGACGCCGTAGAATCATATTGATTGCGATCCCGGTGCCCAGAAGCCCGTAGAACAGCGGCATGACGGAGACGCTGCTGTCATTGACCAGCGCAGCGGCAAGGAAGCCGCAGATACCGATAAAGATGCCGGCCCCGGCATAATCAAGAAATATGCTGTAGTTTCGGTGCAGGAAAAGCCGCAGGCTTCCGATGAAATAGATGCCGAAAAGAGCGAACAAGGCCAGAAGCGATACAAGGCCGGTGTTGATCGCGGTGGCGATGTACCAGTTGTGGGGCTTGTCGACGATGATGTGCCGGTTCCATCCGATCGAATAACGCCCGGCATAATCATTTTGAGGGAAGTAGGCACAGTAAGTGTCCGCGCCGTTGCCGACCAGCAGCGTGTCCTTGATCATCGGCAGGGACCTGGACCAGATATATCCGCGGTAGGTGCCGAATTTCAAATTGTTTTCAAAGCCGAATGCCTGAACCTTGTCAAGCGAAACCAGGTTTCCGGTGGTGGTCTGGAACAAAAGGCCTTCGTCTGTGATCGCAAACGGCCATATGGTAGCATCCGTCAGGAATACCAGATATTTTTTACTTTCATTGATTTCCAGAGCGATGGAGCACCTGTCGAATCGCGGGTCTGTGATTTCCACCCGATTGGCCGCCTCACCTTTTTCAACGCTGACTTCAAGGCCTTGCGCGTCTTCGACCCGCAATGACATCACATTGTCTTCGAGAATGGGATAAATATGCATCTCAGAGCCTTCGATGCTGACGGTGAGATGATCCTCATATGTCTCGAAATAATCTATTATCAAGGGAGAATCGGTTTTTCGGACTTCTTCGGCGTCAGAGTTTTCTGCGGTGCCGATTGCTGTCTCGGATACGTCAGTGATATTTAGCACACCCTTGACTGCTCCGGACACCTCCGGCAAAAATCTTGGAAAAGTGAAAGCCCCGACAGCCAGAGACACGGCGAGAAGGATCAGAACGGAATATTTCCATTCCTTGAACAGGCGCTTGTTCAGCAGGGTGACGGCGATGATGAACGAGACGCCGAGGCCCAGAAATCCGCCACTCGAGGCGGAACCGAACAGATTGAACAAAAGGAGCCCGTAGAGGGCGGCCCAGACGGCCCTGACCGCGGGGCGGCGTTCCTGGATGAACAGCAGGGCGAAGAGCGGAACCAGCAGCGTCAGGTAGAAAGAGGCATAATTGGGATTGAACACAGTCTGATAGATTTGACCTTCCTCAAAGTTGAATGTCAAGGATTCGAGCTTGTCCCAATGCGCGGAGGGGGTTATCAGCTTTCCGCCGATCGACGTCTGGAAAAAGTCGTGCCGGAAATACTGGCTCAGGCCTATCAGGCCCATGACCGAGGACGTGCCTGCCACGGTATAAAGGATCCCCTTGACATTCTTTTCGGTATTGACGGTATTGATGATATAAAATAGCATGACCATGTAGGCGACCAGAACGATTGTTCCTTCGAAGCGGTCGCGCCAGCCCCAGAGAGCGAATTCCCGGTAGTCTGAAAACGCATAGGAAAGAAGCACGAAGACAACATAAACCAGCATTGGAATATAAATATAAGTTCTTTTGACATAGAGCATTTGAAACATCAAATGATAAAGGACAACGAGCACCCCGAGTATCGCGGCTGCGACGATCAGCTGGCTTTTGACCAGGCTGAAGACGTCCGAAAAATTCTGCTTATCGGAAGCCCAGTAGAATCCCGAAAGATCGGCCGTATAGAACGCCATCCTGACGACCAGCATGATCACGGCCGTGAAGAACGCGGCTATTAGCACCTGAAACCAGTGGGAGTCTTCGCCGACGGACGGCGCATGGCTCATGGCCCACAGGCAGTCCGGATTTTTTTCATCGGAACGGGCCGGATTTTTTGCATCCTGATGGCGCGAATGGATGCCGGCCTTAGATTGGTTTTTATTTTTCGCCACTTTATTCCTCCTGAATTGTTATAATATAAATATGTTTACGATCAGAAACTTTGTATTTCCACATTAGCCATTATATAGCAACGCCTCGGCACTTTGCAACGGCAGGGACGAAACTTTTTCAGCGGTTCCAATGGAATTCCCTTGAACAAAACATGCTTCGAGGCATATAATTTATTTGCATATCCGTGCAGATCGACCGGCTTTTGCCCAGCAGATCATTCGTTCATCGGAAATGCATGACAGTCATAAGGATAGGGTGGAAAAAATGGCCGGAAAATGGATCAAAATATTAATATTAATCATGGTCGACATGATGGCCGTCAACTTATCATACATACTCGCCATGATGATCCGGTTCGAGTTCATGACGCAGGATCCGATGCTTCAGAAATATCTGGCCCTATACCTGGATAATTTCATTCCGGTCACGATCATTAAAATCGCAGTGTTCTGGGTGTTCGATCTTTACAAGAGCATGTGGAAATACGCGGGTTCTGTCGAATTGGTGAAGATCTCGATCGCTTCGCTGTTCGCGACAGCGGCCGCCACTTCGTATTTTGTTATCGCCTCGGAGCAGCTGCCGAGAAGCATTTATCTTTTGACATGCATCATCGATTTGATGGTGATCGGAGGCATACGCTTCAGTTTCAGGACATACAGGTCTTTCAGGAAAACCGGGGCCTTCGATTTATTGAAGGCCGGCACCGCACAGTTGAAGCCCGGAGGCTTTCCCGCCAAATCCCCCAGCAGGATTATGGTGGTCGGGGCAGGAGACGCAGGGGCGATCATCATGAAGGAAATCAGGCTCGCCGATGACCTGAGCAAGTCTGTTGCCGTCGTAGTCGACGACGATCCCGAAAAGCTTGGCAAGATGATTTTGGGCGTTCCTGTTGCCGGTACGACGAAAAATGTGGAGCTGCTGGTCAAAAGATACAGGATCGACGAGATCATCATCGCCATTCCATCGGCTTCCAGAGATGATATAAAGCGCATCATCCACGCCTGCAACCCGACAGGCTGCAAAATCAATATCCTGCCGGGCCTGTCGGATTTGATCAATCAGAAGGTCAATGTCACGAAGCTCAGGGAGGTTGATATTCTGGACCTGCTGGGCCGTGAAGCTGTGGAGCTGGATACGAAGAGCATCAGCGGCTATCTTCAGGATAAAGTCGTTTTGGTGACAGGCGGTGGGGGATCGATCGGCTCGGAGCTGTGCAGGCAGATCGCCAAGTTCGGGCCGAAGAGACTCATTGCGCTGGACATCTATGAAAATTCGGTTTTTGTGCTTGAGCATGAAATGAAATATTTATATCCGGATGTCGATTTCCAAGCGGTCATAGCCTCCGTGCGCAACGGCGGCCGCATCAAGGACGTGTTTAATCAGGAACGGCCCCATGTTGTATTTCATGCGGCAGCCCATAAGCATGTGCCGCTCATGGAACGCAATCCGAAAGAAGCAGTGATGAACAACCTGCTGGGGACCAAGACGCTCGTTGACATCGCGGCGGACTTCAATGTCGAGAGATTTGTCCTGATTTCAACGGACAAGGCTGTCAATCCGACGAACGTGATGGGCGCCACCAAAAGAGCCGCGGAGTTCATCATTCAGGACAAGAGCCTGATGTCAAGCGGCACGACCTTTTCCGCGGTCCGCTTTGGAAATGTTCTTGGAAGCAACGGAAGTGTGATTCCTCTTTTCAAGAAGCAGATCGAGCAGGGCGGCCCGGTGACGGTGACGCACCCCGAGATCACCCGCTATTTCATGACGATTCCGGAAGCCGCCCAGCTTGTCATCCAGACCGGCGCTATGGCCGCGGGCGGCGAAATATTTATTTTGGATATGGGAGATCCGATCAAAATCGTGGATCTCGCAAAAAATCTGATCGAATTGTCGGGCTATCGACCGTATGAGGACATTGAAATCAGGTTTACAGGGCTTCGGCCCGGTGAAAAATTATATGAAGAACTTCTGCTGGCCGAAGAGGGGATCGAAAATACGAGCCACAAAAAAATATTCATCGGGAGTCCGATGCCGATCGACCCCAGGCTGAAGCAGCTGCTTGCCCCAGACGGTTTTGGAATAGACGACATCAATCAGCGGCTGATAATGATGAACGACAATGAAGTCAAACTGTGGCTCGCCGAGATGATCCCAACCTACAGGCCATATAAGGAATATTAACTTACTGTATTGAGTGTTCCGGGAGGTAAAGAAAATGAAAATCGATTTGTCACAATCGGCTGTAAGCGGGGCAGAGATTGCAAAAAACAAGGAGCTGCTTCTCAAAAGCAAGAAACATCTTGAATCCGGCGACGATGATTTTGGCGGCTGGGTCGCGTTGCCTTTCAATTACGACAGAGCCGAGATCGCCAGGATCGTCGAGACGGCCGCGAAGATCCGCAGGCAGTGCGACGCGTTCATCGTCATCGGGATCGGCGGTTCCTATCTAGGCGCGAGGGCTGCCGTGGAAATGCTCAGCCCGGGATCCGAAGGCGGAAAACAGGGCCCGAAGATCTATTTCGCAGGCTGCAATCTCAGCGGGACCTATCATGCGGAACTCATCGAAGAAATAGAGAATAAAGAGATCTGTCTCTGCGTCATTTCGAAATCCGGGACCACGACGGAGCCAAACATCGCTTTCTCCGTGCTGAAGGATCTCATGTATAAAAAATACGGCAGAGAAGAGGCCGTGGACCGCATCTGCGCCGTCACCGACAGCGCGAAGGGCGTGCTTCGCGAAGAGTCGCTGAGGGAAGGCTATACCTCCTTTGTCGTTCCCGACGACATAGGCGGGAGATATTCGGTGCTGACGCCGGTGGGCCTTCTGCCGATCGCTGTGGCCGGCATCGATATCTTCGAGATGCTTGACGGAGCGCAGCAGAAGGTTGAACTTTCAGGACAGCCGGAAGATTGGAAGGAAGACGCCGGGCTTGGAACGCCGGAACTGTTCGCGGCAGTCAGGAACGAACTGTACTCAAGAGGCAAGGTCATCGAGGTTTATGAATATTACGAGCCGAAACTTCAATTTTTCGCAGAGTGGCTCAAGCAGCTGTTCGGCGAGAGCGAAGGGAAAGACGGCAAGGGGATTTTTCCGGCCGCGCTTCAGTTCACGGCGGATCTGCATTCCATGGGCCAGTATCTGCAGGAGGGGAACCAGATATTCTTTGAAACCGTCCTGCATGTCGAAGAACCGGAAAAGGACATCATCGTTCCGGATGGAGCCGGAGAGCTTCTGGCAGGCAGAAGCATGAACGAAGTCAACCGGGCTGCCATGAAAGGCGTCACCGCCGCGCACCTGGCAGTCGGCATACCTGTCATCAGGCTGGATATCCCGTCCCTTTCACCATTCGTATTCGGGCAGATGGTTTATTTCTTTGAGACGGCATGCGCGCTGAGCGGATATCTGCTAGGTGTCTATCCATTCAACCAGCCTGGGGTCGAGAGTTACAAGGCGGAAATGAGGAAGGTCCTGAAGGAAGGCTCGGCTCGCGAAGCGGAAAACGGACAAAACGGAAAATAGGCTTGCCAAATTTTTTCATTTGTATTATATATAGAAGATGTGTGTGTTATCTCAGAGCAAGGAGGTCTCAATATGTTTCAGACGGTAATTTTTGATAAGGCGGGCAGCGTTGCGACGATCAGGATCAACAGGCCTGAAGCGCTGAATTCTCTCAATGGGCAGGTGCTCGCCGATATTGACGCGGCGGTGGATATGGCTGCGGACGATCCGGAAGTCCAGGTGATCATCATCACAGGAGAGGGCAGAGCTTTTGTCGCTGGTGCGGATATCGAATACATGAGCAAAATGAGTTTTGAAGAAGGACGTAAATGGGGCGCATTCGGCGCCGGAATATTCAGGAAGATCGAGAATCTTGAAAAACCTACGATTGCAGCGGTGAACGGTTTTGCGCTCGGCGGAGGCTGTGAACTGGCCATGGCCTGCGATATGAGGATCGCTTCAAGCAAGGCGAAATTCGGCCAGCCTGAAGTCGGACTTGGGATCACGCCGGGATTTTCAGGCACCCAGAGGCTTCCGAGGCTTGTCGGAAAGGCGAAGGCGATCGAGCTGACCCTGACGGCGGATATCATTGACGCAGGGACGGCTCTGTCGATCGGCCTGATCAACAAGGTTGTTGAACCGGAGGAGCTGCTTAAAGAAGCGGAAGCGCTGGCAGCCAGGATCGCGAAGAATGCTCCTTTGGCCGTGCGATACTCCAATTTGGCCATCAAGCGGGGTTTGGAGACGGATATCGACACAGGGATCAGGATCGAGACGGAGCTGTTCGGCATGTGCTTTGCTTCCCTGGATCAAAAGGAAGGCATGTCTGCTTTTCTCGAGAAAAGAAAGCCCGTGTTCAAGGCGCTTTAAAAACTTTAAGAATAATTTCAATTGGATTTTTCAGAAAATAGCGACTATGTGTTTTGATATTGCTATTTTTCCGGTTTTGCATTACATTTATAGCTGGATCAAATCAGATTGTTATGCAGAGGGAACCGATACAGGACAGGCCGATACGAACCGAAGCATGAAGATAGCATCGATCCGATGCTGGCCCAATAATTCTTAACGAAACAGGAGGTACAACAATGAAAAAAATCGGCGTTTTAGGGACTGGCACCATGGGAGCCGGAATCATCCAGGTTTTGGCGCAGACCGGCTACGAAGTAGTTTTGAGAGCCAGAAGACAGGAATCTGTCGACAAAGGCATCGCGACAGTCAGCAAGAATCTTGACAGGCTCGTTGCGAAGGAAAAACTGACAGCAGAGGAAAAAGACGCAATCATGGCAAGGGTCACAGGATCCACGGATATCGCCATCGTTGCCGACGCAGACCTTATCATTGAAGCCGCGACAGAAGATCTTGAAGCGAAAAAAGCGCTTTTTGCCGAGCTGGATCAGCTTTGCAAGCCGGGAACCATCCTCGCGACAAATACATCTTCACTGTCCATCACCGAAATCGCGTCCGCGACAGGAAGACCTGACAAAATAGTGGGCATGCATTTCTTCAATCCCGTTCCGATGATGAAGCTGGTTGAAATCATCAAAGGACTGACGACCTCTGACGAAACGAGGGACATGATCCTCGACCTGACGAACAAACTCGGCAAAACGCCTGTTGAGGTTGCAGAAGCTCCGGGCTTCGTTGTAAACAGGATCCTGATTCCGATGATCAATGAAGCGGTCGGCATTCTTGCCGATGGCGTCGCCAAAGCCGACGAAATCGACCAGGCGATGATGCTCGGCGCCAACCATCCGATCGGACCCCTTGCCCTTGGCGACCTTGTCGGACTGGATGTCTGCCTGGCGATCATGGACGTTCTCTACAAGGAATTCGGGGACACGAAATACAGAGCGCATCCGCTGCTCAGGAAAATGGTCAGGGCAAACAAGCTTGGCAGGAAGACCGGTGCAGGGTTCTTCGATTACAGTAAATAAAAGGCGCGCAGATTATTGTGCATATTAAGATGAAATAATGAAATGGGACCTGACGCCTTGCCGTCTTCGGGCGGTAGGGCGATCCTGGTCAAAAGCCCAACGGGGCATAACTGTAAGGAGTTTCGATGACAACGATCCGGACCGGCGGCAGAGCCGGCAGAAAATCAAACCCTCAGGATAATGGAACGGCCGGAACGCACTGCCCGGAAAATCCGGGAAGCGTAAACGCATCGGCTGGCATAAAAGAGAGAAAAAAAGCGAAACAATCGCATATCGCAACATTCATGCGGCATTTCACTGCAGCCTTTCTGATCATGACGATCATTCTGGTGCCTACCCGGGTCATGTTCGCGAGCGTTTCAAATATCGATATATTCAGCGGCGAAGAGAACCTCATGAAAAGCATGCCGACGCTCGTTGATGAAGAAAGTATTTTTTTCCAGGCTTTCAAGGATGCGAAGAGGGTCAATGTGCTGCTGATGGGATCCAATCACGGCATGACCGACACGATGATCCTTGTCAGTTATGATATGAAAGCGCAGCATGTGGATCTCATATCCATCCCCCGCGACACCTATTATCCCAGAGCCGGCCATGACAGCCCGGCGGCAAAGAAAATCAACGCAATATACAACAGCGACAAAGCCCTCGGATCGGCTAAAGCGGTCAGCGAGATCCTCTATGGCATGCCGATCCATTATTATGCAATGATCGATTATGAAGGCGTCGCCAACATCGTGGATTCCATGGGTGGCGTTCCGATGGATATTCCTTTCCATATGGTCTATAACGATCCTTATGACAAGCCTCCTTTGCGCATAGATCTCGCTGAGGGCTATCAGGTCCTGGACGGTGAGCATGCCATACAGTTCCTGAGATTCAGGCACGGCTACCCGGATGGCGACATCGGGCGCGTCAAAGCGCAGCAGAAATTCATGAAGTCGGCATTCGCCCAGGCGCTGGGGCTTCAGCTGCCAACCGTCGCAAAGACGGTCCTTGAAAATGTGGATTCCGACATAACGCTGGGCATGGCCACAAAACTGGCGACTAAAGCTGTCGGCATCGACAGGGAAAGCATCACGACATATTTGCTTCCCGGAGAAGCCGAGACCGTTGATGGAGCATCCTATTGGTTTGCCGACGACGAGGCCATCGGCGGGATCCTGACGGAGATATATTCGATCGAGCCGCCTGAGGATGCCTTGGCGGAGTGATTCGGCTTAAAATAAGCATAAATTGAGCATTATGACTAATAAAATATATGGGGAATGAAAATTTCCTATATATTTTTTTGTTTAAAGGGTATAAAATAAACCATAGTTAGATAGAAAACCGACAAGAAAGGTCATTATCCATATATGAAAATATTTTTGAAGTATTTCGTCACGGCTTTTCTGCTGCTGACACTTCTCTTTATTCCAACAAGACTCCTTTTTCAAAATGTTAGCGAGATCCAGATTTTCGGCGGCGAAGAAAATCTGATGGAGGAAATGCCTGCTCTGGTTGATGAAAACAGCCCGTTTTTCGAGGCGTTCCGGGATAGCCGGCGTGTCAATGTTCTGCTGGTGGGCTCCAACAAGAAGATGACCGATACGCTGATGCTTGTCAGTTATGATTTGAAGGCGCAGCATGTCGATATTATTTCTGTTCCCAGAGATACATATTATCCCAGACCCGGCTATAGGGACGCGGCCAGCAAAAAAATCAACGCAATCTATCACAGCGACGGGATCCTGGGTACGGCGACCGCGGTCAGCGACTTGCTTCTGGGCATGCCGATCCACTATTACGCGATGATCGACTACGATGGAGTCGCCAATATCGTCGATTCCATGGGCGGGGTTCCGATGGATATCCCTTTCCATATGAAATACAGGGATCCTTATGACAAACCCCCGCTAGTCATCGATATACCCGAGGGAGAACAGATCCTGGACGGGGAGCATGCGGTCCAGTTCCTGAGATACAGGCATGGCTATCCTGAAGGGGATATAGGACGGATCAAGGCGCAGCAGGAATTCATGAAGTCCGCTTTCAGGCAGATGCTCAGCCTGAAATTGGCGACAGTCACAGCGACCATTATTGAAAATGTCGATTCTGATATATCGGTCGGCGTGGCGACCAAGATCGCGACGAAAGCGGTGGGGCTCAAAGGCGAAGCCATCAGCACGTATATGTTGCCGGGCGTTCCGCAAAATGCGGAAGGAGCCTCCTTCTGGTTTGCCGACACGGGAGATACTGCGGAAATAATCAATGAGATCTATTCGATACAGCCTGACGAAGCTGCGGAAGGCGAAGCGGCGGAGACCGGGGATGCGGATGCGGACACTGAGCAGGAAGAGGAAAGCGGATTTTTTAACTGGCTGGGCAATTTTTTCGGACTTTAGAGGGGATATGGCATGATTGCCGGATGACGGACATATGGGGAATCAATTCAATTGCGGAGATGAGAGCAGAGGAGAACTGGGGATATGGACAAAGAAATAATCAGAAGCAAGAAAGTCGCCGAGCTTCGCGAGATCGCGAAGGTATTTGGACTTCCCGGCTTCGAAAAAATGAAGAAAGATGAGCTGGTCACAGCTTTGATAGCCGGGCTTGAGGCTGAAAATGAAAAGGTGAAGGCGCAGGCGCCTTCCGCCGAGCTGGAACGGCCTGTGGAAGCTCAGGCTGGACAAGGGCCGAAGGCGCCGCGGGGAAGGCCGCCCAGGAAAAAGGAAGAGGCGGAGGCAACGGCGCCGGACGCCGGAACCGGCCCGGCTTCAAGGCCTGCAGAGAAAGAGCCTGTAACGGCGCCTGCTGTTGAAGCGTCGGCGACCGAGGCCAAAGCAGGAGCAACGGTCGAAAAAAAACCGGCGACCGAGGCCAAAGCAGGAGCGGCGGTTGAAAAAAAACCGGCTACCGAGGCCAAAGCAGGAATGCCGGTCGAAAAAAAGCCGGCGACGGCGGCGAAAGCCCGGCCGCAGGCTGAAGGGAGCGAGGCCGCAAAGACCGCGACAACCGCGACAACCGCAGCGGCTGCAACGATTGCGACAGGCGCAGGCGCGCCGAAAGGCTCTGAAGGCTCCGAAGGCGCCGCGGATAGAGAATCTGCAGGCAAGCCGCAGAGCGGAGACAAGAAGCCCGCCCATCCCAGGGAAGAGGACAGGCCGTCTGTTGAAGGACTTCTTGAAATAGCGGAGGGCGGATTCGGATTCCTCCGTTTCCATAATTTCCTGACAAGCGATCAGGATGTCTATGTTTCTCCCGCCCAGATCAGAAGATTCAATTTGAAAACAGGCGATAAAATAAGGGGCATCATTCGCAAGCCGAATGAGGGCGAACGTTTCGGCGCGCTTTTATATGTGAATGAAGTCAACGGAGACGAACCGGGAGTCGCCATCAGAAGGCCTGATTTTGACTCTCTGACGCCGATATTCCCAAGGGAGAGAATATCCCTTGAAATGGGGACCACTGAGCTGTCGATGCGGCTTATCGACCTTGTGGCGCCGATCGGAAAAGGACAGCGCGGACTTATCGTAGCGCCGCCAAAGGCAGGAAAGACAACACTGCTTAAAAAGGTCGCCAACAGCATTGAGAAAAACAACCCTGAAATAAATCTGATCGTACTGCTCGTCGACGAGCGGCCCGAGGAAGTGACGGACATGAAAAGGTCCATCAAGGGCGAAGTCATCTACTCCACCTTCGACGAACTGCCGAACAACCATGTCAAAGTAGCGGAAATGGTCCTTGCGAGGGCCCAGAGACTCGTCGAGCACGGCAAGGACGTGGTGATCCTTCTGGACAGCATCACAAGGCTAGCGCGCGCGTACAACCTTGTCATACCACCGACGGGCAGGACATTGTCCGGAGGCCTGGACCCCGGTGCGCTGCACAAGCCGAAGAAATTTTTCGGCGCGGCCAGGAAAATGGAAGAAGGTGGAAGCATCACGATCCTGGCGACGGCGCTCGTCGAGACAGGAAGCAGGATGGACGACGTCATATTCGAGGAATTCAAGGGGACCGGCAACATGGAGCTCCATCTTGACAGGAAGCTGTCCGAAAAGAGGATATTCCCCGCCATCAGCCTGAACAAGTCCGGCACGAGACACGAGGATCTGCTGATGAATCAGGAAGAGCTGGGCGCGATCTGGACCATGCGAAGGGCTATGGCCAACCGCGGCACCCAGGAAACCACTGAAGCGATCATTGATTATCTATCGCAAACAAGAAATAACGCCGAATTCATCCAGCTGATCAAAAAAATCAAGCTTGATGAGAGCAGGGATTTCGGGTAAACCAAAGAGGTAAAGAATGGATCTGAATAAAATTTTCATTAAGAGCGCCTGCCCCACCAAGATCGGCGGTCAAGCCGTGCTTGAGGGCATCATGATGAAGGGCGCGGACAGGATGGCTGTGACGGTGCGGAAGCCCGACGGCGGCATGCATGTCAAGATCGACAGGATCCCTGCGCAGAGCAAATGGATGAAGGTGCCCGTCATGAGGGGCGTCGTTGCGTTCATGAGCTCGCTCGTCACCGGCACGAAGACACTGATGTATTCGGCGGAGGTCCTGGAGGAATACGATACGGAAATGGAAAAGGACCGGTTCACGATTTGGCTTGAAAAGCGTTTCGGAGCCAAGGGCGCCATGGACGTCATGCTGTATTTTTCGGTCATTTTGGCGCTCGTGTTCACAATAGGGATATTTATTATATTCCCGACTGCAGCAGTCAATATATTCCAGCTTATTACGACAAACGAAATCGCGCTCAATCTTCTGGAAGGTGTTTTCAGGATCGTGCTTTTTGTTGCCTATGTCGTTCTGATCGCAAGGATGAAGGATATTCGCCGTGTCTTTGAATTTCACGGCGCCGAGCATAAAACGATACACTGCTATGAAAACGGCCTGCCGCTGACTCCTGAGAACTGCAAGGCATATGCGCCGCTTCATCCAAGATGCGGCACAAGCTTCCTTATGTTCGTCATGGTCATCAGCCTGCTGCTGTTTTCGCTTCTGGGATGGCCGGACCTCGTATGGCGTATCACTTCGAGACTGCTCCTGATCCCGCTGATCGCGGGACTGTCCTACGAGCTGCTCAGATGGGCCGGACGCAGCGATTCCTGGCTCGTCAAGATTTTAAGCCTGCCGGGACTCGCGCTGCAGAAGCTGACCACGAAGGAGCCGGACGAAAAGCAGCTGGAGGTCGCGATCGTTTCCATGAAAGCCGTGCTGAACACAAGCCAGGAACCGGAAGCCTTCGGAAAATTCGAGCTTGAACCCGGACGGCTGGAGCTTTGGGATAATGAAAAGGCTGCGCCCCGGACGGCGGCATTCGACAACGCGCCGGAGACCGGCGGCATTGCGAAGGCGGATGGGATCCGGGGAATCGCCGGCTGAGCATATCGCCGGCTGGTCATAACGATAAATTTTAAACTGCAAGGAGTCCACGACCATGGCGCTAGTACTGAAGGATGTTATCGGCATCGCCACCAAACGGCTCGAGATGGCCGGCTGCGGAACCCCCAAGCTCGACGCGGAGGTGTTGCTGTCCCACTATCTGCAAGTCGACCGCAGCTTCATTTTCGCTCATTATTCCGATGACCTGGATGACAAGCGCTGTGAGGCTTATTTTGAGATCATCGATATCAGGGCGGCGGGCGTTCCTGTCCCATATATAACAGGGACCCAGGAATTCATGGGAATCAGCTTCAAAGTCAACCAGAACGTGCTGATCCCAAGACCCGATACCGAAACGCTCGTCGAGGAGACCATCAGGATCGCATCGGAGAAAAAAAGATTCCTCGGAGGGAATATCGATATACTGGATCTTTGCTGCGGCAGCGGCGCGATTTGCGTCAGCCTCGCCTATTATCTGCCGAAGGCGCGCCTCGAGGGAACGGACATCAGCAAGAAGGCCCTTGAGACAGCCAGGCGGAACGCGGCCGATTACGGTTTGGCCGGCAGGATCAAATTTGTGCAGGGCGATTTGTTCGGGCCTGTCAAAACAGGTGCGTTTGGTAAAGGACGATTTGATATGATCGTTTCCAACCCTCCCTACATAAAATCCGAGGAGGTCCGGCGGCTTCAGCGGGAAATCGTCGAGTTCGAGCCGCTCATTGCGCTGGATGGAGGAACGGATGGTCTGGATTTTTACAGGAGGATCGTGTCCGAAGCTCCGAGGCATTTGAAAAAGGAAGGTCTCCTGATGCTGGAGATCGGCTTTGACCAGGCGGATGACCTTCGCCGGATCATTGAAGACGACGGCCGGTACGCGGCGCCGGAAATCATGAAGGATCTCGCCGGCCTCGACAGGGTCGTCAAGGTCAGGCTTGCGGCAGCGGAGCGAAAACCGGCGAAGAAAACGAAGAAGGCCAAAGAATCGAAAGCGAAAGAGGGAAAACCGGAAGCGATAGAAGGGGAAGCGATCGAGAAAAAATGACGGCAAAAAAAACTTGCTTCTGCCCAAAGCCTATGCTATTATGTAATAGCTATCGTGCAATTAGTATGAAATCAGATAGATACTATCATTTGAAAAGAGGTGAACAACATGAAGGAAGGAATTCATCCAGACTATAAGGTCTGCAAGGTCACTTGCGCATGCGGCAATTCGTTTGAAACCAAGTCGCTCAAAGAAGAGATGAGACTGGACGTTTGTTCCGCCTGTCATCCGTTCTTTACGGGGCAGCAGAAATTCATCAACCGCGGCGGGCGCGTTGAGAAATTCAAGAAAAAGTTCAACATGGAGTAGCAGAGAAAGCCGGAAATGTATTTTCCGGCTTTTTTTATGGCTTCCCGATACAAAATCGCTATGAGATATGGATATTTTATGTTATAATATTTCGGATTAAACAGATATTATGGGAGTTGAGAACAATGTACGACAAACTCGATTTTATACAGGCAAAATATGATGAATTGAGCCTTAAGGTATCCGATCCCGCAGTGATCAGCAACCAGGTCGAATTTCAGAAATATATCAAAGACATGTCGGAGATGGAGCCGATCGTCAACAAGTACCGCGAATACCGCAGGGCATCGGACGATCTTGCCGGCGTCAGGGAAATGCTGAATGACGGCAGCCTTGACGAAGAGATGCGGGATATGGTCAAGGCCGAACACAACGAGCTGGAGGCGCGGGTGGAAACGCTTGGGAATGAGCTTCAGTTCCTGCTGCTGCCGAAGGATCCGAATGACGACAAGAATGTTTTGCTGGAGATCAGGGCTGGTACGGGCGGTGATGAAGCGGCGCTTTTTGGCGGGGATCTTCTCAGGATGTATATGCGCTACGCGGAGCGACGGGGCTGGAAAACCGAGATGATGGAAATGAATGACACGGGAATAGGCGGCATCAAGGAAGCCATCATCCTCATCAAGGGCAAAGGTGCTTTTTCGAGGCTAAAGTACGAAAGCGGCGTTCACCGCGTGCAGCGGGTCCCCGTCACCGAGGCCCAGGGGAGGATNNAGTACGAAAGCGGCGTTCACCGCGTCCAGAGAGTACCCGAAACGGAATCCAGCGGCAGGATCCATACGTCCGCCGCGACGGTAGCGGTGCTGCCCGAAATCGACGATGTCGAGGTGGATTTGAATCCGAACGATGTTCGCGTGGACGTCTACCGCTCCTCGGGCAATGGCGGCCAGAGCGTCAATACGACGNNTGATCTCAGGATAGACGTCTATCGCTCGACGGGCCACGGTGGGCAGAGCGTCAATACGACGGATTCCGCCGTCAGGCTGACCCATGTGCCGACAGGACTCATCGTTACATGCCAGGACGAAAAATCCCAACTGAAAAACAAGGATAAGGCGTTCAAGGTATTGCGCGCCAAACTTTACGACATGAAGCTCCAGGAGCAGAACAAGGAAGTTGCGGCGGAGCGCAGGAGCCAAGTCGGTTCGGGAGACCGCAGCGAGCGGATCAGGACGTATAATTTTCCGCAGGGCCGTGTTTCGGACCACAGGATCGGTGTGACGATCTATAAGCTGGATTATTTTCTCGATGGGGATCTCGATGAGATCATCGATGGCCTGATCACTTCGGACCAGGCGGAAAAACTGAGGACGATCTGAAATGACTAAAATATTTGACGTAACAAACCTGAATAGAGATACGGTACAGGCAAGCGAGGAATTCGGCGATGACAAGGCTTATCAGAAGATCGAGGAAGTCCTCAAGCTTGTCGATATCGCGGCTGATGTCATAATGAACGGCGGGACCGTCGCTTTTCCTACGGAGACGGTCTACGGCATCGGCGCCAACGCGCTGGATCCGGCGGCAGTCGCCGGGATATTCGAGGCAAAGGGCAGGCCCTCCGACAACCCGATCATCGTCCATATCGCGAGGGCCAGCGACATCACCCAGCTGACCACGAAGCTGACGCCGAACATCATCAAGCTGATCGACGAATTCTGGCCGGGTCCGCTGACGCTGGTGCTGCCGAAAACCAAGGCGGTGCCGGATATCGTGACCGCGGGGCTGCCGACGGTGGCGATCAGGATGCCGGATGATCCGGTAGCGCTGTCGCTGATCAGGAAAGCGGGCTGCCCGATAGCGGCGCCCAGCGCCAACATTTCCGGCAAGCCGAGCCCGACCAGGGGACAGCATGTCGTCGACGACCTTGACGGCCGCGTCGATGTGATCCTGAGAGGCGGAGACTGCAGGGTGGGAATCGAATCCACCGTGCTGGACATGTCCGGCGAAACACCGATCATTTTACGGCCGGGCATGATCACGAAGGAAGACATCATCGAAGTGATCGGCGGCAAGGTGGCTGTCGATCCCGGCATAGAAGATCAGTTGGAGACTCCTAAATCACCGGGAATGAAATATACCCATTATGCGCCGGACGCGCCCATGACGGTTTTTGAAGGCCGCAGGGACAAGGTGCTGGCAGAGATCGACCGGGTCCGGGCGATCAACGAGGCCAACGGCATCAAGGTCGGTGTGATCATGTTCGAGGAAAGCGACTTTGTCGTTGCGGCTAATGAATTTTTCGCAAGACTCCGCGAACTCGACAAGCAGGGCGTGGACCTGATCCTGGCGGGAGCCCTGAGCCGTAACAATTCGCTGGGCTTCGCGGTCATGAACCGCATGATGAAATCCGCCGGATATAATATTGTAAAGGTATAGATCGAACGCCCTTTGACGGGCATGAACAGGAGGGATCGAATTGAAAATAGCACTTGCGAGCGATCATGGCGGACTGGCTTTGAAGGAACAGGTCAAGGCATACCTTGACGAAGAGAATTACGATTACCATGACATCGGTGTCGATACCGATACTTCTGTGGATTATCCGATCTACGGCAAACTGGCGGGAGAGGCCGTCGCTTCGGGCAAATATGACCGCGGCATCGTCTTTTGCGGCACAGGCATCGGGATCTCCATCGCGGCCAACAAGGTCCACGGCATTCGATGCGCGCTGGTCACCAATGAATTCATGGCCGAAATGAGCCGAAAGCATAACAACGCCAATATGCTGGCGCTGGGCGGAAGGGTCCTGTCGCCGGACATGGCGATCAAGCTCGTTGAAATATTCCTGAATACGGATTTCGAGGGCGACAGGCATCAGAGAAGAGTCGCCATGCTGGATGAAATGTAGCCTGCGGCATCAGCGGCAACTGCATCGGGCAAACCCTGTCAGGTAAATAAATAAATTTAAATATGAATTCAATGGAGGGAAGAACATGGGAAAGGTTTACATTTTTGATCATCCCCTTATTCAGCACAAACTGGGCATCATGAGGGACAAGAATACCAGCGTCAAGGATTTCAGGGATCTTGTCAGGGAAGTGTCCATGCTGATGGCCTATGAAGTCACAAGAGAGCTTCCACTGGTAGACGTGGAAGTCGAAACGCCTATCTGCAAAGCAACGATGAAGATGCTCAAAGGTGAAGATATCGGAATCGTTCCGATCCTCAGAGCCGGCCTCGGAATGGTCGATGGCATGCTTCAGATGGTGCCGAACGCGAAGGTCGGACATATAGGTCTTTTCCGTGATCCCGAAACCAAGCTTCCTGTTGAATATTACTGCAAACTGCCGTCGGATCTTGAGACCAGGCAGGTCATCATCGTCGATCCGATGCTTGCCACAGGCGGATCTTCAGTAGCGGCAATCGATCTGATCAAGGCGAAGGGCGGCGTGAAAATCAGCCTGATGAGCCTGATTGCGGCGCCGGAGGGCATAGAAGTCGTACAAAAGGCACACCCCGACGTGGATATTTATGTCGCGGCCAGGGACAGCCATCTGAACGATCATGCCTATATAGTGCCGGGACTCGGCGATGCCGGCGACAGACTTTACGGAACGAAATAGAATTAAAGCCAACCATTTTGAGCCAACCTTCGAATGGCTGGCCAGGCAGGGCGGAAAGCCATGCCAAAGGCGATCCAAGGTTGGCTTGATCCGGTTCAAAGGCCGTGAACGACGGCCTGACGGTTTTAATGGAGGAGACAATGAGCAACGTTAATGTATTTGATGTACTAAAAGAGAGAGGCTTCCTGAGGCAGGCGACGCATGAGGATGAGATCAGGGAGCTTCTCGGAAAAGAAAAGGTCACGTTCTATATCGGCTTCGATCCCACTGCGGACAGCCTCCATGTCGGTCATTTCATGCAGATCATCATCATGATGCATATGCAGCAGCACGGGCACAAGCCCATCGTGCTGATCGGCGGCGGAACAGGCATGGTGGGGGATCCTTCGGGGAGAACCGATATGCGAAAGCTGATGACGAAGGAAGACGTTATCAACAACTGCAACAATTTCAAGAAAACCTTCAGCAAATTCCTTGATTTTTCCGACGGCAAGGCCATAACGGTCAATAACGCGGAATGGCTGATGGAGCTGAATTATATCAATTTTATCCGGGATATCGGACGGCATTTTTCCGTCAACAGGATGCTGACGGCCGAATGCTTCAAGCAGCGGCTTGAGACAGGACTGTCCTTTCTGGAATTCAACTATATGCTGATGCAGTCCTACGATTTCCTGGAGCTTTACAAGCGCTATGGCTGCAGGATGCAGTTTGGCGGAGACGACCAATGGTCCAATATCATCAACGGCGTCGACCTGATCAGAAGAGAGACGGGCGTGCAGGCTTTCGGCATGACCTTCGCGCTGCTGACGACAAGCGAAGGAAAGAAAATGGGCAAGACCCAGAAGGGCGCTCTTTGGCTTGATCCCGAGAAGACATCCCCGTTTGAGTTCTATCAGTACTGGAGAAACGTGGAGGACGCGGATGTCAGAAAATGCCTGAGCCTTCTGACATTCCTTCCAATGGAAGAGGTAAACGAGCTTGCTTCCCTGAAGGATGCGGAGATCAACAAAGCGAAGGAGATCCTGGCATTCGAGGTCACGAGGCTCGTGCACGGAGACGATGAGGCCGCCAAGGCCCAGGAAGCGGCGAGGGCGCTGTTCTCCGGAGGCGGCAGCCTTGAGGATGTTCCGAAGACGGTCATGGCCGCATCGGAATTCGAAGGCGACGGCATCAATGTCGTGTCGCTGATGACAGCTGTCAAGCTGGTCCCGAGCAGGAGCGAAGGCTTCAGGACAATCGAGCAGGGCGGTTTTATGATCGAGGACATGCGGATCTCCGATCCTAAGCTGATGATTACAAGAGGCATGTTTGAGGACGGAAGACTGCTGTTGAAAAAGGGCAAGAAAACGTTCCATCTGATCGAGCTCGCGTGATAAATTCTCTTGACACACAGGAATTCAATATATATAATCAATATGCTATGTATGCAGGGACCCCTTAGCCCCGGATCCCTGCAATTATATAAAAACAGAACAACCAATGTTTATCGGAACGGATCGCCGGGCAATGTGGAAGCCGGGTGTAAACAAAATATCGGGAGGTCATCCAAATGAAATCATTCATTGCAAAGCCTCAGGAAATCGATAGAAAATGGTATGTCATCGACGCAGAGGGAAAAACTCTGGGAAGACTGGCAACTGAAGTCGCTTCGATCCTGAGAGGAAAAAGAAAGCCAATTTTCACGCCCCATGTGGACACGGGCGATTATGTCATCATAGTCAATGCCGAAAAGGTCGAAGTGACCGGCAACAAAAGAACTGACAAAGTTTACAAGCACCATACCGGATTCCCCGGCGGACTGCGCGAAATAACCTTTGACAAGCTGCAGGCCAAGAAACCTGAGGAAATCATCAGGCATGCCGTCAAGGGCATGATGCCTAAAGGCAAGCTCGGCAGGCAGATGTACAAAAAGCTCAAGGTCTATGCAGGGCCGGAGCACAAGCACAGCGCACAGACTCCTGAAGTCTGGAACTTTTAGAGAGGGGAGGAATCGTAAATGGCAAAGATGCAATATTATGGAACAGGCAGAAGAAAATCATCCGTTGCGCGCGTCAGATTGATCCCTGGTAAAGGCAACGTCACAGTAAACAAGAAGCCGCTTGACGATTATTTCGGTATGGAGATCCTGAAGAGAGAGGTCGTCAGACCTTTTGAGATCGCTGGAGCCGAAGGCAAATTCGACGTCATCGCCACTGTAAAGGGCGGCGGATTCACGGGACAGGCCGGTGCGCTCAGGCACGGCATTTCCAGAGCTCTGATCAAATCGGATCTTGAAATGAGAGCCGCGCTCAAAAAAGCCGGTTTCCTGACCAGAGACTCGAGAATGAAGGAAAGAAAGAAATACGGACTTAAGAAGGCAAGAAAAGCTTCCCAGTTCTCAAAACGCTGATCCAAACTCAGTACAAAGGCCCTCAAACCATTGCGGTTTGGGGGCTTTATGCTTAAGAACGATTGTTTCGTTGATGTTTCCCGCTGATTTTGGTATAATTTCACATAAGCAAAGCGGATCGCATAGCATTGCAGCGGCAGTTTCAGAATCAAATTGCGGCAGCAATTCCGGTATCAATGGCTGAATCTTAGTATCCAGCCGGCAAGGAGCAAAAAATGAGCAAGCCTGTTATAGTATACGGCAGCCGAATGCTCGGAACCATGCTATTTTACGACGCAATGAAGCATCCGGATTTCCGCATCGCCTGTTTTGCAGTCGACCAGTCATTCCTAAATGCGGAAGGACGCTTCTGCGGCCTGCCGCAAGTCGATTTTGGAACGATTGCCCAATCATATCCAAAGGATCGATACGATTTGATCGCCCTGTTTCCGGGCTATGCCCGTGAAAGGGAAGAAATTTACCTGAAAGCCAAAGCCAGCGGCTATAAAATCAGGAATTACATCAGCGCCACCTGCGAGATAGCCTCGGATGTCCGGATGGGCGAGAATAATGTCATATTCGGGCAGACCCACATCGGATTCGGCGGTGTCATGGGCTCGAGCAATACGATCCGGCATCAGGTATATGTAGGCCATGAATTCACGATCGGCAGCTTCAACGTCCTGGCGCCGGACTGCAGAATCGGCGGCCGCTGCAATATAGGAAACAGATGCTATATAGGCCTGGGATCGACCATAAAGGATCAGCTTGATATCTCCGATGAAACGCTGGCGGGAGCCGGAAGCGTTGTGATACGCGATACAGAGCCTTATTCAAAAAATGTCGGAAATCCAAGCCGGATCATAGGGTACCACCAGGATACGGGCATACAGTTTGGATTGCGCAATGGATAATTTATCGCCTGCCAAGCTCGGCGCGTCGATGGCGGCGTTATTGGAATTTAAGGAGGAATCACGCATGAAATTCAGAATGGTTCATAATAATATCAATGTCGCTGATCTTGAAAAATCGGCCGCATTTTACAAAGAAGCCCTCGGGCTTGTTGAAATAAGGCGCAAGAGCCCTGAAAACGGTGAGTATATACTGGTCTTCATGGGCGATGAAAGCACGTCGCACCAGCTGGAGCTCACCTGGCTCCGCGATAAGAAGGGACCTTACGACCTGGGAGACAACGAAATGCATCTTGCGTTCATGGTCGACGATTACGCCGCCGCATATAAGAAGCATCAGGAAATGGGATGCATCGTTTTTGAAAATACGCAGATGGGGCTGTATTTTATAGCAGACCCGGATGGATACTGGCTGGAGATCTTGCCGGAGAAATAAACAGGAGGACCTTGATATGGAAAATAAACTTGTCATTTCGCACATCATGATGCCAGATCAGGCCAATGTGGCCGGAAATGTCCATGGGGGCGAAATCATGAAAATGATGGACACAGCCGCCGGCGCGGTCTGCATAAAGTACGCCCGCGGCAATGTCGTCACAGCAAGAGTCGATGAGCTGCTGTTTCTGCGCCCGGTCCTGGTGGGGACTCTCGTTACCTGTACGGCTGAAATCGCTTATGTCGGGAGAACGACCATGGAGGTCATCGTGACCACGGAAATCGAGGATCTGGAATCCGACGCCGGTCCCGAGGTCGCACTGACCGGATTTTTTACTATGGTCGCTCTGGACAAAACCGGCAAGCCTAAGAGAGTCCGTCCTTTCGTTCCACAGACGGACTACCAGAAGAAAATATTCGCCGAGGCGGAGTCGCGCAGGGCGCTCTATAAGAAAAGGCTGCTCAATGAAGACAGCTGCGGGAAGCAGTAGGGGGATCCATCAGAAAATATGGGACGGGCCGTCCGCCGGTGCTGATTGTACAGGGCACCGGCTGGCCTTGAAAAAAAAATTCATGAATTCTAAATTTGTTATGGCAAAAGCTGTAGAAATATTGTAAAATAAGAAACGATGATGGTGCTTAAGCCATCATTGCTGTCCCGGGGGCTTGTAGCGCAGCTGGGAGCGCGCCTGACTGGCAGTCAGGAGGTCAGGAGTTCGATCCTCCTCAGGTCCACCATGCAATAAAAAATATCCCCAAGAGACTGTTTCTCCCGGGGATATTTTTTATTGCATTCGTTGAAACGAGCTGAGGAGGATCGAACTCGAAAGAGCATCGAGCGTTAGGAAAAGCATCGCGGATGCTTTTTAGCGAGATGGTCCGAGCCCTGTATTTGGGCGAAGGACGGCAGACGCGACGGAGGAGCGGATGCTAATCCTCCTCAGGTCCACCAATGCTTGAAAAACTCTCGCAGGACTTTGTTGCTGCGGATGTAAATTGCTTGTCACGTATGACAAATACGCTCCGCGCAATTTCGTCCTGGCGCCTCGCTCTGCGGGGAGTTTTTCTGCGCATTACACGGAAATTGAGCGAGAATAGATAATGGATGCGTTATAAATAATTATATCATTAAGCACGGATACTAACCCGCAACCGTAAATATTCCATAATAAAAACTGTTGATCCAAAGCAAAATAAATATACCCCATGTCATGAACGAAATGCATATAGTTTTATCGGGAGATATAAAGCAGGATATACCCCCAGGCAATAAGGAAATGCAGCCAAGATAATACGATATAATGGCCAGTATCGTATTTCAGTTCAACGGGTCTGCTGAGGGCGCCCTTCAGTACAATGGCGCGGAGCAATCCTGGCCGGACCCATCGCATAGCATAGACTTAACGCAGGTTTAACATTGCCTTAATCTTTTTCATATTAGATTTCGTATAATTAAGTTGAAAAGCAAATAATATTGGAGCATGGAATGGAGTCGCATATTAATGGCGATAGAGAATAGGGGTGAAATGATAATGGCTAATAAACACAGGGTGTTATTTGTGTGTGTACATAATTCTTTCCGCAGCCAGATCGCCGAAGCAATCATGAATTCTAAATATGGAGATATTTTTACAGCAGAGAGCGCCGGCTTGACAGTGAAAGAAATCAACCCGCTGGCTATTAAAGTGATGAAAGAATATGGCATCGATATTTCAAACAATAGTGTTGACAGTGTATTCGATTTTTTCAAGGAAGGCAGATTATACAGCTATGTAATTACTGTCTGCAGCAAAGAAGCGGAAAATGAGTGCCCGATCTTCCCCGGAATAAGAAAAAGGATCAATTGGAACCTTGAGGATCCAGAGGCGTTCGAGGGTACTGATGAAGAGAAATATCAAAAGGCGATGAAACTCAGAAATGAGATCGAAAAAAGGATCGATGATTTTGCCAAGCCAGCTGAATGATTTCCCGATCAGGCAGGGATAAACATTTGTTTACTTTAATATGAATTTGAAATCCAAGCAACATCATCTTGCTGGTTTTCGGCGGCATCATAGCCGCTGTCCTATGGCTCGTGTCCGGGCTGTTTCTTTGCGTTACGATCATCGGCATACCCTTCGGCGCAAGGATCTATCGGATCAGGGGTTAATAGGTATTTAAACCGTCGCAGTCTGAGCGCATTCGTTTGCTTAAACCCGTACTTGGAATACAGTACGGGTTTTTTCTTTGATAGATTGTGATTCAATATGCATAGAATAAATATCTGAAAACTGTCATATACCTTTTGAACGATGATACTTTAGCACCGGCATTCATAATGGGATTCTCCTTGAGATCAGTATTGTATGATGGCTTTTGACATTATGCATTAAAGAAAGTTATGTTGAAACAATCTTGCATATTTGCATATTTAACGGATTGTTATTGATTGATTATTTATTGATATCGGAAGCACTTCCCTGTTTAAAATTATGAAAAGTCTAAAAATCAGACGTCTCAAGGTTTTACACCGCTGCAATATATTATTTGGCATAGAAAATGCAAATTATTGTTTTTGTTAATAATATTGAATAATGAACGGTTGACGAAAAATTACGGAGGGAGGCAAACCAGCTCAAGCAGGGCAATTTTTTTGTGAAGCAAATAATTTTTTATGGAGGATTGAAAATGTTGAAGAGAATCACATCTTTTTTATTGATCATTGCGCTCATATTTGCATTTGCAGGTTGCGGAAATGAGGAAACATCAAGCGGCGATAATTCTACAGAAGTTCAGAAAGTTAATTTGATTATGGGAACAGGCGGTGTATCCGGTACGTGGTATCCGGTAGGTGGAGCATTATGCGGAGTAATGAGCAAAGCACCGGGAATAAATGCCTCAGCGCAAACATCAGCCGCCGGTGTTGAAAATATAAGGCTCGTATCATCAGGAGAACGTCAGCTTGGGATGGCAATGCCGAGTTTGGGCGTCTATGCGCGTGATGGCGTGGAAGCGTTTGAAGGAGACCCGATCGACAACATCAGAGGAATCGCTATGATGATCCCAATGGAAGCTACCATTGTCGTAAGATCAGATTCCGGTATCGTGACTTTAGAGGACCTCAAAGGCAAATCAATTGGCACGGGAGCACCGGGAAGTGGTGACGAGGTCGCAATAAGAGAAATTTTAACAGCAGTAGGCATGTCATATGATGATGTTGACGAAAAGATGTTATCATTTGCCGAACAGACAACCGCATTCAAAGACAGGCAGCTTGATGCAATGTTTCTTTTAACAGCATCTCCAACTGCAGCCGTTATGGATGTTGCTTCCCAGGCTGATGTTTCTTTTGTGGAAATAAGCGGAGACGTTCGCAAAGCGATATTGGATAGATATTCATATTATTACGAAAGTAAATTAACCCAGGCCGCATATGGCTTCCTTGATCGCGATGTTGAGACGATAGGAATCGGGACGATGTTATTTACAAGCGCAGAAATGGATGATGAAACGATTTATCAGGCAACGAAGGCTATGTTTGATAATCTTGAAACGGTTCAAGCCGCACATGCTACAATGAAATCATTTACGCTTGACACAGCCTTGAATGGCATGGCGATCGATTTACATCCGGGAGCTATAAGGTTTTATGAAGAAGCCGGCATATTGTAAACAATAAATAAATTAGTCGGGGGGGAAAAATATATACTCCCCTCCGATATAAGGGGTTTGATTAATATGTTTAAAAAAAAGAAGAATGATGAAATAGTAAGTCAAGATGTAGCTGTTCTACAGGATTCGAGGCGTCAATTGGCCGGAAAGATTTTAATGGCTGTAAACATCCTGTGTTTTATTATGGCTCTATTTCAGTTTTATACTGCCGGCTTTGGGCAATTGATAGCTAATTTGCAAAGAGCTGTACACCTCGGTTTTGGGTTGAGTATCGTATATCTCACCTACCCGATATCAAAAAAAAGTCCTAAAAAAACGATTGCGTGGTATGATTGGTTATTATCCATCGGCGGGGCTGCTACAAATCTCTATATCGTTTTCTTTTTCAACGAATTATCATTGAGAGCGGGTATTGTTACAAAAGCGGATCTCATATTTGGACTGCTGGCAATATTGCTGCTTCTTGAAGCGGCACGAAGAGTCGTTGGACCCGTATTGACAGGCGTTGCGGTTTTCTTCCTGGTTTATACATTATTCGGGCCATATTTTCCCGGCCCGCTTGCACATGGAGGGGCCAGTTTGCAACAATTGGTCCGGCATATGTATTTGACAACCGAGGGAATATATGGTGTTGCATTAGGTGTGTCTGCAAGCTTTATCTTCTTGTTTATTCTGATGGGCGCAGTCTTAAGCATGATGGGTACGGGAGAATTTCTCATTGATCTTGCGATGTGCGCTTTTGGAAAACAACGAGGAGGCCCGGCAAAAGCAGCTGTTTTTGCAAGCGCTTTGTTTGGTATGATCAACGGATCGGCGGTGGCCAATATTGCTACGACAGGGACATTTACAATTCCCTTGATGAAGAAAGTTGGATATAGGCCGCACTTTGCGGGCTCCGTAGAAGCATCTGCTTCAATCGGCGGTCAAATAATGCCGCCAATCATGGGAGCGGCAGCATTCATCATCGCAGAATTTTTAGGAGTTTCTTATCTTCAGGTATGCCTTGCTGCTGCATTTCCTGCAGCATTGTATTTCACGTCAATTTTATTCGCTGTTCATCAAGAGGCGGTGCGGTTGGATATAAAAGGGCTTCCTGCTGATCAAATACCTAAACTCAGGGATGTTATGAGGAGGAGCTATCTTGTTTTACCGTTGATTATCATTATTACAGTCCTTATTCTTGGATTCTCACCGGCAATGTCCGGGTTCATTGCAATTGTATCCGCTATAATATTAAGCTGGATAAAACCTGAGTCACGCCTGACCCCGGTCAAACTGTTTTATGCGTTCGCCAATGGGACCAGAAGCGCATTGGAGGTTCTTATTGCATGTGCAACTGTTGGATTCATTGTCGGCTCATTTACATTAAGCGGTATGGGATTGAAACTGGCGTCATTGGTCGTTGATGTCGGAAACGGACATCTTTTCCCGACACTGGTTTTAACTGCCTTAGCGTCATTGGTCCTTGGCATGGGAGTTCCGACAACAGCGAACTATGTCATGATGGCGATGATAACGGTTCCGGCGTTAACCATGATGGGTGTCGTGCCGATGGCTGCACATCTTTTCTGCTTCTATTTTGGGATCATTTCGGATCTGACTCCGCCTGTCGCCCTCGGCGCGTTAGCGGGCGCTGGAATAGCGGGCGCAAAATTCTGGCCTACGGCGATAAATGCAACAAAACTTGGAATGGCGGCATATATAGCACCCTTTTTCTTTGTATATAACCCTGTTTTGCTGCTCGGTACCGAGCCTTTCTCCCCAATGCTGTTCATAGCGATACCGACTGCCGTTTTGGGGATAATGGTCATGAGTTGTGTGCTCTATAATTTCTTTATTATTCAAATGAAGTTTTACGAGAGAATCCTCGCAGCCGTCGCGGCGCTTTCCCTGATTCATCCGGATATTATTTTCACTACCTTTGGATTGGCAGCGATGATCGTAGTATTTCTCTCTCAAAAGAAAAGGCAAAAATCATTAAGATTGTTGAATTCCGATACAATTATCTAATAGAAACGCAAACCTCTTCCTTATGAAGACCTCCAAATCAATGTTGAAAAATTGATTTGGAGGTCTGCTTTATTCTAGATACGGGGGATGATTTTATTCCAAGCCACGTTCCAGTTCGTGTCTATAATTTAAACCGTCGCAGCCTCAGCGCGTTCGTCACGACCGAAACGGAGCTCATGGCCATTGCGCCGCCGGCGATGATCGGATTGAGCAGCGGGCCGCCGGCAAGGTAAAGGACGCCTGCGGCGACAGGAATGCCGAGCAGATTGTAGATGAACGCCCAGAAGAGATTCTGCCGGATATTCCTCATGGTCGCGCGGCTCAGCGCAATGGCGGCCGGCACGCTTCCAAGATTGCCGCGCATGAGGACCACGTCTGCTGATTCCACGGCGACGTCGGTCCCGGTGCCGATGGCCATGCCGATGTCAGCCTGTACCAGCGCCGGCGCGTCATTGATTCCGTCGCCGACCATCGCGACCTTTCTGCCGCTTTCCTGCAGCTTTTTCACTTCATTTGACTTGTCCTGCGGCAGCACTTCCGACAGGATGCTTGAGATGCCGACCTCCCGGGCGATGGCGGCAGCGGTACTCCTGTTGTCGCCGGTGATCATGACCACATCGATGCCCATATTCTGAAGGCTGGCGACAGCCTGACTGCTTGTCGGCTTTACGGTGTCTGCAGCGGCCATCAGCGCCGCCAGTTTTCCGTTTACGGCGACATACATCAGCGTACGGCCTGATGAAGCAAGGGCTTTGGCATCTTCGGCCGATGCGGATATATCGACTGCGTTTTCCACCATGAGCTTGATGTTGCCGGCCAGGATCCTCATGCCTTCGACGGAAGCATCGATGCCTCTTCCTGGAATGGCTTTGAAGCCTGCAGGTTCCGGAAGCGCCAGTCCCCTTGCGCCGGCGCCGTCGACGATGGCTTTGGCGATCGGATGCTCCGATCCGCGTTCAGCTGACGCGCAGAGTCTCAAAGCCTCATCTTCAGGAATGTCCGAGTAGAGCCTGATATCGGTCAGGACCGGTTTGCCCTCGGTGATCGTACCGGTTTTATCGAGTACGACGGTGTCAATTTTATGTGTGATTTCCAAAGCCTCCCCGCTCTTGATCAGGATGCCCAGCTCTGCGCCCTTGCCGGTGCCAGCCATGATGGCGGTCGGTGTTGCGAGGCCCAATGCGCAGGGGCAGGCAATCACGAGGATGGAAACGAATATGGTCAGCACAAAGTTGAAATCCTTGCCGGATATGGCCCAAGCGGCTGCGGATAGGACAGCGATGACGATCACGACCGGAACAAAATATCCGGATACGATATC
>DIEM01000063.1:11040-38109 GCA_002418625.1 Firmicutes bacterium UBA5774 | reverse complement strand
TCTCTTACTTCGATATAGCTGTCCGGCTGCGGGTATCCTCCTCTGCCGTCCACCAGCGAGATGTTCAGCAGGACGTAATTGTTGCCGTTTATCATTTTATTCCACCATCACTCTTTCTAATCCAATTCCATTTCAGGAGGCATGACACTGAAGAATTTTGTCGTGGCCGCGGTATACACGAATCCAATAAGCAGCCATCCGCAGCCCAGCAGCTTTGCCGCAGACTCCATACTCAACCAGAGATAGCCACAAACCGCAACGCCGATCAGCGGCATTGCAAGATACCTGAAAATGTCCGCCCCGCGCCGCTTGTTCAGTTTGATGTAATAATAGAATATCACCGATAGATTGACCATGATGAATCCGGTCAATGCTCCGAAGCTGATCAGAGATGCGGCACCCATAAGGTTGTCGGCATAAAAAATTGCCGTCAGCGCGATCAGTGAAGTCAAAATGATATTGAAAACCGGCGTCTTGTATTTTGGATGCAGGTAGCCAAAGAACCTTTTCGGAAGCATGCCGTCACGGCCCATTCCGTAAAGGATCCTCGAGACCGCCGCCAATCCGGCCATTGCGCAGATCAGACTTGCGAAATTATCGATGACGAAGAAAAGCGTCGACATGAACGAAATCTGCAGCCTGTCCAGCAGTTCGAAAATGCCCGCATCGCTGGACTCGAACTCGGAAAAGGCTGCCGGCCAGGCGATCTGTGTAAAATAAGAAATCACGGCAAATGCGATCCCGGCGCCGACGCACACGATGATGACCGCTTTTCCAATGGTCTTCTCAGGATTTTTGGTTTCCTCAGCCATCGTGGTGACAGCGTCAAAACCTAAAAAGCAAACGGCCAGGATCGCGGAAGCCGCCGATATCCCGGACAGCGAGAACTCCGGCGCATTGAAAACCGCGTGCGCATCGATCAGGCTTCCTGTTCCTCCGCCACCCATGACGAATTTGATGATCACTGCGATAAACAGAAGCGTGAAGCCGACTTGGGCGATAATGACGACCATGTTGATACGCCCGGCCACTTCAACACCGATGGTATTGATGACCGCAATAATGGCGGCACAGACGACAACGACCGTCCAGACCGGTATCGCAGGGAAAAAGTCGTTGATGTAGATTCCGACGATCAGATAGCAAATCATCGGAACCAGAAGATAATCCAGCAGCATGACCCAGCCGGTCATAAATCCCAGGTGCGGATTTATGGCCTTGCGAACGTAAGTGTATGCCGATCCTGCCACCGGGAACGCCTTGACCATCTGTGCGTAGCTGTACGCCGTAAAAAACATGACGATCGTCGTTATGGCGTAAGCGAGCGCCATCATGCCCCGGCTCGATTCCGTAATGATGCCGTAGTAGTTGAACACGACTGTCGGCGCCAAATATGCCAGTCCGAAAAAAACCACATATTTCAGCGTCAGCACTCTTTTCAGATGCGGCTCTTTTTCGAGTCCGCTGCCGTTTTGAACCAAATCGCTCTTCATGGTAAAACCTCCTTGTGCGAAAAGTAATAATTTCATTGCTATTTTCGCATGGTTCCGGCTTCTTTTATATGACGATGGCGCTGTCGCTCATGACAATCGTGTCATTATTTATTTAAGCGGAAGCCGGACCGTAAAAACGGTGCCTGCTGCTTCTTCGCTTGTAACGAAAATTTTTCCACCGTGCTTTTCGGCGACCGCCCTGGCAATGGAAAGCCCCAGCCCATAACCGCCCTGTTCACGGGCTCTGGAGCTCTCCGCCCTGTAAAAGCGTTTGAATATATGCTTCAGATGCTCTTTCGGTATCGGTGTTCCCGTATTGCGCACCGAAAGGCTGGCGTTGTCCTGCGTGCGCTCGAGCCTTACCGAGACGGCGCCATGCTCTCCGGCATATTTGCAGGCATTGTCAAGCAGTATGACCACCAGCTGTTTCAGCTGGCCCTCATCGCCATTGACCATGATGCCCGGCGCGATGTCGCTGCTGATCGCGACGCCGTGCTCATACGCTATGGATTCAAAGGGCAGCAGACTGCTCCAGACAGCGTCGCTGAAATCGACGTCCGATTTCAGCGGCAGCGTGCGTCCGTCATCGGATTTCGCCAAAAACAGCAGCTCCTCCACGAGTTTTTTCATTCTTTCCGCTTCTGTCAGAGTATTCTCAACCCATTTTGATTGTTCCCCGACGGTTTCCTGCTTATGGGACAGCAAAATGTCCATATTGGCCAGGATGACCGTCAGCGGTGTCTTCAGCTCATGTGAGGCGTCGGCGACAAACCGGCGCTGCTGCTCCCACGCCTTTTCAGCTGGCCGAAGCGCCATTCCGGACAGAAACAGGCTGATAAGAAAGAACGCTGCCATCCCTGCCAGGCCAACGATCAGCAGGGTCATCAGCAGATTGGCCATGCTGTCCGTTTCACGGCCCATGTCGGCAAAGGCGATGTTCATGCCGGAGGGAGAGTCCTGCTTCATATAGCGCAATTGCAGATCGAAAAGGACGCCCTCTCTTCCATTGGCATTCAAGGCCCGCTCAGCGACTTGCGCGGCAAGCGTGTCAGAAATTTCAACATCCATTTTGAACACCGATGTCAGTTTCCCGTCCGTGTCCATCTGGACAACAAAGACCGGCAGCATCGGTGCCGACCTTTCCGGCCTTTCCCGTCCTACCTCGAAAGCCGGCTGATCCATTTTAACGCCGACATCGAGCGCTCTTCTCAGCACATCGTTCGTTTCGCCCTTCACCCACTGATAATTGAAAAACAGCACCGTACTGAATGCGATGACCAGTACCAGGCTTACCAGCGCCATGTTGACCAGTATGAATCTTTTTTTAAGGGTTTTTATCATGCTTCGTCCGCCTCCAGCCGGTACCCGACTTTTCGCACAGTCCCTATATTGACTTTGGAGCCGAGAAAGAAAAATTTCTTGCGCAGGAATGAAATATATGCTTCGACATTGTTGTCCTCGGCATCTGATTCCATGCCCCAGACCTTGACGATGATGTCTTCCTTGGGCACTACCATCCTTGGGTTGGACATGAGGATCTTCAGGACTTCATATTCCTTATAACCGAGATGCACGGATTTCGTGCCGCTGCTCAGGCTATACGCGGACAGATTGAGCGTCAGGTCCGCATAGGAAAGTTCTTCGAGCACGACGTCGCCCTGTCTTCTGGATAGGGCCCTGACACGCGCCAGTAGTTCTTCGGGCGCGAAAGGCTTTGTCATATAATCGTCTGCTCCGCAGTCCAGTCCCGCCACCTTGTCCGTTATTTCGTCCCTGGCCGTCAGCAGCAGCACCGGCACGGTGATCCTGCGGGCGCGCAGTTCGCGCACCACTTCGAACCCGCTTTTCTTCGGTAGCATGACATCCAGCACAACGACGTCATAAAGGCCGCTCATTGCGTAATCCAGACCGGCGGCGCCGTCATGGACGATATCCGCGGCATATTTGCTTTCGATCATGATCTGCCTCAGCGCCTCCGCAAGGCGGACCTCGTCTTCAACGATCAAAACTCGCATGAGCACCCTTCCTTTCCATTTATTACATTTACTTATGATATCACAGCCGACGTTATTTTTAAATCATCTCCGCTCTCAGCGCCTTGCGAATATTGTAGGCACGGAACCTGAAATTAGTCTGAAATGCTTCTTTCAGACTAATTTAAGTTTCAGGCCTTATGATAAATGCAAACGATAACGCAATCCAAACGGAGGTACCGGCAATGTCATCCAATAAAAATGTTTTCAAGCGATATGAAAAAAAATACATGCTCGATCTCAGGCAGTATGAGGAATTGTCCCAAGGACTCAGCGGGAAATTGATCCGCGACGCCTACGGGCTGCATACGATTTCAAACATCTATTACGATACCGATCATTTCGATCTGATAAGAGCGTCGATCGAAAAACCTGTATATAAGGAAAAACTGCGCGTCAGGAGCTATGGCGTACCCAAATCCGGCGATGCCGTATTTGTGGAGCTTAAAAAGAAATTCAAGGGGGAAGTTTCCAAGAGAAGGATCCAAATGACGCTGGAAGAATCCGGCCGCTACCTGCTCCAAGGCCGCAAGCCCAAGGATCCGTGCCAGATATTGAAGGAGATCGACTGGTTCATGGAACTTTATCACCCCGTCCCCAAGGTTTTTATCGCCTATGACAGACTGGCCCTGTTCGGCATTGAGGATGCGGAGCTGCGTGTCACCTTCGACCGCAATATCCGGTTCCGTGAATCCCTGCTCGATCTTTCAAAAGGAAGCTGGGGACGTCCGCTGCTCGATCCGGACAAAATTCTGATGGAAATCAAGATCCCGGGTTCGATGCCGATCTGGCTGTCTGCCATGCTAAATGAACTCTCCATATTCCCGACGTCATTTTCAAAATACGGCGCCTGCTATAAAGAATATCTTATCGGCCAAATGTACCATAAAGGAGGAAACATCTGTGCTTGACAGTATCATCAGCATCGCGGCTTCAAACGCGAGCGCCATCTCCCCGGCATACCTGCTGGTATGCACCCTGGCTTCATTGACATTCGGGCTCGGATCCGCCCTGATCTATATGTATCGAAATGCATACAGTAAAAATTTCGTTGTAACACTGGCCCTGTTGCCTGCCATGGTCCAGCTGGTCATCATGATCGTCAACGGCAATCTGGGGGCCGGTGTGGCGGTAATGGGCGCTTTCAGCCTGGTGCGTTTCCGCTCCATACCAGGCAGCGCCAAGGATATCGGCAGCATCTTCTTCTCGATGGCCATAGGCCTCGCGACAGGCATGGGCTATATCAGCGTGGCATTCCTTTTTCTTGTGATCGTAGGGCTAATGACACTCTTCCTGAATACCGTCAGCTTCGGCGAACAGAAGAAAATCGAAAAAGAACTCAAAATCACCATTCCGGAAAATCTCGATTATGCGGGTCTCTTCGACGATCTCTTTGCCCGTTATACAAAAGGCTCGGAGCTGATCCGCGTCAAGACGACCAATATGGGCAGCCTGTATGAGTTGAGTTATCGCATCATCCTTGGAAGTCCGGAGATCGAAAAGAATTTTATTGACGAACTGCGTTGCCGAAACGGCAATCTTAATATCGTCTGCGGCCGGCTTTCGGCCTATCGTGATGAATTATAAGACAGGAGAGCATACCATGAAGAAAAAAAAACTTGAATTCCTATCCCTTGTCATAGCGGTCATACTTACGACAGCAGGCCTTGCAGGCTGCACAGCGGAAAGCGGAACCGAAGCCGCCGCCCACGCTTCCGGCGTGATCGGCATAGATGTGGAATACAGCAGCCAGGATATTGACGCCGTCTGGGATCCTGAAACAGCGACTCATATCGTTCTGGACGAAGGCGGCATCGCCATATCCGGAGATGGAGCCGATTCAGAAGCAAATGCCGTGACCATCTCAGATGCCGGCACCTATGTCCTCAGCGGGGCCCTTGCCGATGGCCGTATCATCATTGACGCAGCAGAGGACGATACCGTTCGGATCGTTCTGGATAGCTGTGAAATCAACTGTTCCGACAACGCGGCGATCTATGCGAAGCAGGCCGGAAAAACGATCCTGACACTGGCTGACGGTACTTCCAATACCATCTCCGATGGAGAGGCCTATGTTCTCGCCGAAGGCGAGGACGAACCTGACGCGGCCATTTTCAGCCAGGACGACCTGACCATCAACGGCTCCGGCACGCTCACCGTGATCGGCAATTACAACAACGGAATCGGTTCAAAAGACGATCTTGTGATTACCGGCGGCGACATCACGGTCACAGCGGTCAACGACGGGCTTCGCGGCCGGGATTCCATCGCGATCCTGTCCGGAGCATTCACCATCGATGCGGGAGGTGATGGCTTACAGTCCAATAATGACGAGGACACAGCCAGGGGCTGGATATCCATCGACGGCGGAAGTTTCAATATTACAGCCCGAAACGACGCCATTCAGGCGGAAACGATCCTGCAGGCCACAGACGGCAGTCTTGTTTTGAACACCGGCGGCGGCAGCGCGAAGACAGCTTCGGATGCTTCAGACGAAGATGCTTCCACATCGGCAAAGGGGCTGAAAAGCGGCAGCGGGCTGCTGATCGCCGGCGGCGTTATTGACATCGATTCCTCGGATGACGCGATACATACAAATGGAAATCTGTGGATCGATTCCGGTGAAATCACTATCGCTTCCAGAGATGACGGTATCCATGCAGACTCCGCCGTAACGATCTCCGGCGGAACCATTGACATCGAAAAATGCTATGAAGGGCTCGAAGGCGCATCAATCACTGTTACCGGCGGTACTATCGATCTCACGGCCGATGATGACGGTTTCAATGCCGCCGGCGGAAGCGACGGATCTTCCCGGGAGGATAGTCACAAAGAAAACAGCTTCAGCGCCGATGAAAGTCTATTCATACGTATCTCGGGCGGCGATATATCGATAGACGCAACCGGTGACGGAATCGACTCGAACGGCTCGCTTTATTTCGAGGGCGGAACAGTGCTTGTCAGCGGTCCGACAAACAGCGGCAATGGTCCGATGGACTACAACGGAACTTGCACGGTAACAGGCGGCCTTCTGGCGATCGCCGGCAGCTCCGGCATGGCACAGGCTCCTTCCGACAGTTCATCGCAGAATACGCTGGTTGTCTACTACACACAGGTCCAGGCGGCCGGCACCTTGGCATCGCTGCTTGACAGCAATGGAAATCCCATCGTCTCCTACGCTCCTGCAAAGGAATATCAATGCATCTTGTTCAGTTCACCGGATCTGGCCACAGGACAGACATACAAGATCGCTTCAGGCGGAACAAACAGCGGTGCCATGTCTGATGGATCATATACAGGCGGCAGTGTGACCGGCTCAACAATCCTTACGGATGTTACCATCTCGGCATCTGTCATAAAAATATCCGATACCGGTGCCGCCGTCACAGGCGGTTCGGTCGGCCCGGGAGGCATGAAAGGCGGCGGCGGAGGCCAAGGCCCTGAAGGCGCGGCAAACGGCGCGGTCCCTCCCACCAATGGCGGCAAGCAGCCGCATCCTGAAGACCAGGGCGGCAAGCTCAGGCCCGGCGATAACTGACACCGTCAATTAACTGATCCAAAAAAAACAGGCTGCTTCTTACTTAAAGAAGCGGCCCGCTCCATTAACCGCTTGGCCGGTTTAAAGATCGATCACCAGGCAGACTTCGTCGCATTTGGGGAATTTCGGACAATTCAGGCAGCCTTTCCAGATCTTGTGCGGCATCGTTTCCTTGTCGACCTCATGAAATCCACATTTTTCAAAGAAGCCGGGCTTATATGTCAGCGTGAATACTTTAGGGATCTCGAGTTCCCTCGCATCGTCGAGCAAATATTCCACGAGTTTCCTTCCGATCTGCCTGCCGCAATAATCTTTGTCGATCGCCAGCGACCTGATCTCCGCCAGATCGATCCATAATATCTGCAGGGCGCCGACCCCTACGACCTCCCCTTCCATTTCAACGACCGCAAAATTTCGAATATCCTCATAGAGAACGCTCCTTGACCTGGCCAGCATCATTCCGTCTTTCGCGTATGCATTCACAAGATCATGGATCTTCTCCACATCCGATAATTTTGCTTTTCTGATTTTCATTCCAATGTACCCCTTCTGTTAATTTTTATTTGAATAGCTGGGCTCTTTGAATGAATTATACTCTCAAACAGCTGATCCATCAATCATTTATCGTCGAAATGAACCGATGCTATTGAAAAATCCTCCCAAAGGTATATATTGATATCAAAGGGAGGTCATCGCAATGAAAGAATTGTTTATAAGAGTCCGTAACAATATGAATATGGCCGATTTCGCTTTTCTTAAAACCGCATTGCTGTCGCTTGGAGCCATTGCCGGGCTGCTTGTGCCAAAGAAGCAGAAAAAGAATGCCCTGACCTGCGCAAGTGTCGTTTATTCGATATCCATCGCGGCACTTATTGCCAGATGTGTCTGCATCCTCAACGGAAATCCCGGCAAAGAAATCGACAACGGCTGAGGCCATCAAAAAAGCCCGTTAATGAAATACCGGTCAAAGAACGCCAGCCTTGCGGCTGGCGTTCTGTTAACTGTTGCTTTTTTTCTGTAACATTTGAAGAGCATAGGATGTGAAGGAAACGATCTTTGCGGCCAGAGCCAGCACCAATACAAGGCGTGTGACGATGCCTCCCGGAAACATGACCATCAGAAAAACGGCGGCGGCGAACAATATCGTCGCAGTCTTTCCGAACTTGTTGGCCGGTATAACGTCCTTCTCTTTCTTGAAATACATATATGTTCCTGTCAGGATCAGCAGACTCTCACTGACCAGCATGATCCAAAGCGCCCAAGCCGGCATGACGCCGATGCGTGTCAGGCACACCAGCGCGGTCAGCAGCATCAGTTTGTCCGCCAGCGGGTCAAGCACGATCCCGAAAACGGATACCACATCGTACTTCCTGGCGATATAGCCATCCATAAGATCCGTCAGCCCTGCGACCATGAATATAACCAGCGCATAGATGTGATTATTCTCGATCGGTGCAAAAAACATATAGGCGAATACCGGCACAAGACACAACCGAAGTATCGTCAGCCCGTTCGGCACATATTTCATTCGCTTGCCCCCCCGTTAAAACGGAAACCGGTACTGCGACAGCCCCAGTTCATCCCTCATCGTGATGATTTCCTTCTGCAGCTCCTGATTTAGAGGAACGCCGGTCTCCTTGCGAGCAAGGTATGTCAGATGTTCCTTTTCGCCTGCAGTAAAGATGCGTTCCTGACCGGCGGCTTTTTTGGACGCGCGAAGCTCCCTGAGGATGTCTCCGGTAGTTTTCCTGAATTCTGCCGGATCCGTGAAAGCCGCGATATCGACGGCCATGAAGAAATGCCCGAGATGATAGGGTATTTTCTTGCCGTTTTCCATGCCTGTAAGCATTTTTAAAAAAGCTCCTCCCTGCAGCGCCGCAGATAATATCTCAACGACGGTCGCATAGCCATAGCCCTTGTAGCCTGCCAGCTCCTCACCGATTCCGCCCAGCGGAGCCAGTGCCGCCGTGCCTTTGACCAGATCCTTCAGCGCCAGGCTTGCGTCGGTTTCAGTGTCTCCGTTCTCATCTATGACCCAGCCGGCCGGCATCGTCTTTCCGACCTTTTCATAAAGTTCTATCTTACCACGCTGCGTAATCGATGTCGCGCAGTCGATCACAAATGGAAAGCCTTCATCAGTAGGCATTCCGAACACGAGCGGATTGGTGCCCAGCATATTTTCGACACCAAAGGTCGGTGCTATGGAAGGTCTTGCGTTTGTTCCCGTGAAGCCGATCATATCGAGGTCCGTCGCCATGGTCGCATAATAACCGGCTATGCCGTAATGGCTGGAATTACGGACGGCCACCATTCCCATCCCCAGTTTGCGGGCTTTGTCTATAGCCATGCTCATGGCCTTGTGCCCTATCACATGGCCCATACCGTCGTGGCCGTCGATTACGGCTGTTGTGGGGCCTTCACGAACGATTTCCATATTTGTGACGGGATAAAGAATGCCGTCCCTGATCCGGTCATAATAAATGGGTTTCAGGCGGTTAATGCCATGGGAGTCGATCCCGCGCTTGTCCGCCTCGATCAGCACATTGGCGCAGATGGAAGCATCCGCCTCCGGGACACCGCACCCTATGAACACATCCTTCATGAATCGTTCCATCACATCAAACCCGACAGAAACTGTTTTTTCGCTCATCTTGATCCCTCCATTTTTGAAGACCGGCGTTCACGATCCGATCCTTGCTTCTTAGAATATAATAGCATACTTTTATCATAATGGCGCATCAAATCTCCGGTCATGCCCCATCCCGGACCACCATATCGTTTCGAGCCGAACGCGTTTACAGGCATGATACCCATCAGTGAACTGGTTAAAAATACTTCGTCTGCATCCCTGACGGCATCAGGGCCATATGTGCCTGTACAGACCCGTATGCCGGCTTCACGGCAAATATCGATGGTCTTATGGCGGACGATCCCGGGCAGAAGTCCGCATTCTGCCGATGGTGTAAAAACAGAGGCATCCTTAATCCAGAAAATGTTTGACCTGCTGCCTTCGCTGACCATTCCGGCCGTGTTCAGGAATAAGGCTTCCCCATATCCCGCACTTTCGGCCTTGTGCAGCTGGAGACGATTTTCAGCATGATTCAAGCTTTTAATCCCGGTCAGCATCGCTTTTTCATCTCTAACAGCATCCGCGAGGCAAAGGCTGAAGCCCTTCTCATACCGGCCTTCATAATGCTTGCTTCCTGTAAAGACGATCAGATCGTCTCCTCCCGCCGCAGATTTGCTGCAGCTGAACTTCACATATCCGGTCGTGATGCCGTTGGCCGCAACGAGCCTTTCACAGATGACCGCGATGCCCTCCGTTCCGAGGTCCGGCGCAAGTCCGAAAATATCAAGGGCGGCCTGAAAGCGCCTGAAGTGTTCTTCAATAAAAATGACCCGGCCGCTATACACCTTCACAGTCTCATAAACGCCGAAGCCGTCAAAAAATCCCGGAGACAGCGGGCTGATTGCGGCACGCCCCTCTTCCACATATTCCGAATTCAGATACATCAGCATCGGCTCGCCTTCCTTTCTTTTCATGGCTTCAGTCTCGCAGCACGCATCAGTGCATCCGCCTTGCAGCGAAGCTCATCGTATTCCGATTCCGCTTCCGAATCCCACACGATACCGCCTCCGGCCTGAAAATAAGCGCGTCCGTCCTTCAGAACGATCGTCCTGATGGCGATATTGAAATCCGAATGGCCGTTAAAACCGATATACCCGGTCGATCCCGTATAGATCCCTCTTGCAGTCGGCTCCAGCTTGTCAATGATCTCCATCGCCCTTATTTTGGGAGCTCCTGTAATCGACCCGCCCGGGAACATAGCCTTAAGGCAGCCAACGGCATCGATCCCGTCTTCAAGCTCGCCTTCCACGGTGGCTACGAGATGATAGACGGACGCGTACTCCTCCAAAGCGAATAATTCAGTCACCCGCACGCTGCCTGCCTTGCAGACCCTGCCAAGGTCGTTTCTCTCCAGGTCCACGATCATCAAAAGCTCCGCCCTGTCTTTTTCACTGCCGACGAGCTCTTCCCTATATCTAAGATCTTCCTCCGCCGTCGCGCCGCGGGGCCTCGTTCCTTTGATCGGCCTGGTCTGCGCCCTGCCGTTCCTGATACGGACGAAACGTTCGGGCGAGCTGCAGATGACATGGCCGGCATCAAAATCCAAATAACAGGCAAACGGCGCCGGATTGATGCTTCTGAGCCTTCTGTAAAGCTCGATCGGCGCCTGGCTGCAGTCGCCTTCAAATCTCACTGTCATATTGACCTGGTAGATATCCCCGGCCTTTATGTGGTCCCGGATGCTTCCGATCGCTTCAATGTACTCTTCCTTGCCAATGTTGGCGTACAGCCGGCCGCTTATCCCGGCTGAAGCGCAGCCGTCCTCAGTCCTGTCCCCAGCGGATTCCTGCGGCAGGCCATGCGGCGTTCTGCCGCAGCAGCTGCCGCTGGCGACGGCTGCTGTAACGGCCGCCGCCCATGCTTCCGGATCGTTGAATATCCCGGCCGCTGCCACCCAAACTTCTCCCTTTTCATGGTCGATGATGATCGAGCCGTCATAGATCCCAAAGAAACAATCTGGCAATCCGACATCATCAACCGCTCCGCGCGACAACTTTTCCAGATAATGGCGCATGTCGTAGCTGAAATATCCGGCCGCGCCGCCTATAAAGGGCAGCGGTCCGTCATAATCCATCCTATAGCGCTCCAGCAGGGCATCAAGCGCGTCAAATGGATCCGCAGGTTCAATATCGGCGTTTTCGCGGCCCCTGATAGATACGGCGCCGTTTTTCGCAAGGAACGTTATTTCCGGATCAAACGCAACTATTGAAAATCGTCCAAGCGCCTCGTGCGTCATAGCGCTGTCAAAAAAAACGCAGTTCCTTCTCTTCTCAAATAATAAGAATATCTCAAAAGACGACAGCGCCGTCTCGATCTTCTTGATCACCATAAATATTCACTCCCGGAGTTTCTGCGACTTTTAGCGCGTCTTAGAAAATTTTCCAGCATGTCGAGCCCATATTCCGTCAAAATCGCTTCCGGATGGAATTGGACGCCCTCAATCAAATGATCTCTGTGGAGCAGTCCCATGATTTCACCATCCTCTGTCCAAGCAGTGATTTCAAAGCATTCCGGCACCGTAGCCCTGTCAACGGCCAGCGAATGATAGCGGGTCGCCATCAGTGGATCCTTCAGCCCTTCAAAAACGCCCTTTCCCGTATGCCGTACCGCATGGACCTTGCCATGCACAGGCTCCGCCGCCCTTGTGACCTCCGCTCCGAAAGCGCCGGCCAGCGCCTGATGGCCAAGGCAGATGCCCAATATCGGGATCCGGCCCTTGAACGCCTCGATGACAGCAAGGCAGCATCCGGCCTGTCGTGGGGTGCCGGGACCTGGCGAGAGAACGATCATATCCGGCTTCATCGCCAGGATGGCTTCAACTCCGGTATCATCGTTCCTTTTAACGACAACAGCCTCGCCCAGCTGCCTTAAGTACTGGACGAGGTTGTAGGTAAACGAATCGTAATTGTCGATCATCAAAATCATAATCCGATAACTTGTTCCTCTCTGGATCGATCTGTCGGAAATTCCGAATGCTTTTATATATTTTACAATATAAAATAATAAGAATCCAGCAAATACCGCTGTTCATACTTCAAAGCCATTTTCAAAAGCAATCTTTTAACTGCCGCTATCGGCAGCCTGCCCATCCCGAACGAGTCGACCGCCTTATTGAAAGCGAGTTTTTCTTTCTGCGTCGCATCATTCTTGAAATAGCCCCAGACATGCTGAGCCGCATTGACAGCATTGCCTGCCGTGCCCTCCGTCTGCAGCGCATGCTCGATGAGCTCATAAAATTCGACTGCCGGATACCGGTTTTTTTCCGAAAGCAGCCGGCGTATCGCAAGATAGTCTGAAGGCGCATTTTCCAGGACCTTGTATTTATATTTCGCCCATTCCCTCTCCAGTTCGCGCATGCTTCCGCGCCCGGAGGCACAGAGGATGCATTTGACTGCGGAAAGATTCTTGTCCTTGACCTCCAGCATGATATCGATGTCGTCACGCCCGATGCCGCCGCAATACTCCATGAATTCCCTGATCCTGATGAATGGAGAATGGGATCCCGGCTTTTTCAATGGATTCTGCTGGGAGTAATGGATCTTTTGCTGTCCGTCCTGCGTGCTCCAGGTGCTTTTGCATTCCGAAATCCAGTGGGCGTCGCTCTTGCCGCCGCCACCCGGATTCACGCTGTTGTGCAGATTGTCGTAGACTACTGGCACATGCAGTTTCCTGCCGATTTCAAGCAGATCTTCGATATTGTATATCCTGTCGTCGTTTTCCAGGACAAGTCTGTTCCTGACAGGCTCCGGCAAAAGCCTGTAATTCCTTTCAAACCTTTTCAATGCTTCGATCTTGTCATTATATGCCCCGCCCACATGCAGGATGATTTTATTGGAACGGTCGACGCCCAGATTGTCAAGGACCCTGGCATGATAAACGAGATCTTCGGCTGCTCTCTTGGAGATTTCATCAACCGGAGAATTCAGAACCGTATACTGGCCAGGGTGCATGGAGACACGAATACCGGCGTTTCGGATCCTTTTGCCGATCTCCGAGAATTCAGCGGCAAAATCGCCGCTCCAGTCCAGCGTATTGACTGGGCTTGATCCGAAAGGAATCAAGTCTGAGCTGATCCTGAAAAGCCTGATATCATTTCGGCTGTTATAATCGATGATTTTTCCGAGCGCATCCAGATTGTGAGCAATCAGTCGCGTCAGAGTCTCCGGATCCGCATTCTTCCGAATGCAGCTTTTCTGGTCTGTATTCGCCACGCCGACGGCGAGGCACGCATAGCCGATGTTCATGTCCGCTCCTGACCCGCACTGCCCCGGCGGTTCCCTATGCCTTGCGTGTGGCCGCAATGTCGGCATAGGTGCCAAGGAAGACGCTATTGACTATTTTATACTCGAAATCAAGTTTTTTTGTGTGCTCAAGCAAATTGATGATTTCATGCAGGCGGATCCCGTGGCTGCCGCCCAGCGGCTCACGAATGCGCAGCCTGCCGGCAGGCTTGAGGTTTTCAGCCAGCTGCCCGACAATATCCGGCCGGTATTCCTTCGGAAAATCATGCAGCGAGAAATGCAATAGAATTATATCATATTCCCCGCCGGAAATCCTGCCACCGAACCGTTTTATCCGCTCCCTTGGATAGCTGATTGATTGGACCCTGAACCAACTTGCCTTATGCAGGCTTGTGGGTCCCGACGACACTTTTCATCAGTATTGCCAGACATATGAACGCAAAAATATTGAGGGCCGGGAACAGGGCGGTTTCCATCGGGCTCATTGCGACGCCGCACAATGCCTGATTGATGATCATTGCTGAAATCGCCGTGAGCATCGTGATCCCCTTGATGATGATCACAGATGAAAGAAGATAGCCATAAGGCCTTTTGCGTACCAGCAGGATCCCGGACATCAATGCCGCCGGAACGACGATCCCAAGATCCATGGCCTGGATCACGAGTGTCGTATAATGATCCAGTCCTGCCGGTACGGTCCCGGCAACGATGGACGGCGCTATCTTGCCAAGCCACAGAAGTCCGACGGCGATCGCGATGAATATCTGAAACCCGCCAAGAAGCCGGACAGGCATGTCATTTTTGAACATGGATTTGATCGTTTCAATGTCAAAGGACATCATCGACAGAATAAACGCAAAAAGGCTGCAGGACATTAAAAGTACATACACGATAAAGAATGGATTGTACATCCACAAAAATGTGTAAGACATATAAGTGTACAGGAAAAATCCAAGCGTTCCGGTCAGGAGCAGCCTGCTCCTGAAGGAGCCCTTGCCAGCAAAATACAGCGACGAAGCAAGGAGCGGGATCCCCACGGCAAGAGTGATCAGGTCGGATGCGATCCCCTGCGCGGCGACTGAGACGGAATCATTTCGGTATAGACCGGTTCCCTGTATCTGGACTGTCGATCCATTGATCGCGCGAAATGCATATTGCCCGTTTCCGCCTGTGGAAAGGAGCCCTGCGAGGCTTGAGGCAAGCGACAGCACGACGATCAGGATGGCAAGCGCTCTGATTATTTTAAAATTCTTCATTGTTTTTTTCTCCTAATACCGACGGCCGTTGTTCCATGGCCGACAGGTTCATGATCATCTGCTTCAGCGCACGCCTTGCCGCAGACAGGTCTTTTGGATCGATCCCCTTGAAAAGCGCTTTTGTATAAGCGATGCCCTTTTCCTCTGTCCGATCCCAGAAACGCCTGCTCTGATCTGTCAGATGAAGCCTGGTGGCCCTGGCATCCCTAGGATCCTTCTTCAGCGTCAGCAAGCCCTTCTGTTCAAGCTTGAGCGCGACCTGCTTCACATTCTGATGTGAACTCCCCATTTCTCTTGCCAGTTCCTTGATCGTTGGCGGCTCGAGGAACAGATTGTCCATGACGACGGACATGAACCACTGCTTTGCGGTTATGCCAAATTCCTTAAGTTCCCTTTCGAGCAATGTATCCATTCTGTTTGCGACGACGAGAACCGCCCCGAAAACAAACTGCACGTCATTCATAGAATCCAATTTATCCATGTCCTATCCTCCGCAGAATTTATAGGTAACGTGTTACCGTAATAGATATTATATTGTCTACCTGTCCGTGTCAATAGTAACAGCAATAAAATTTCATCGTACGTTCCTGTTCGTTTCGCTGACGGCCGTAAAGGAATTGAAAAATGTGGATACTTCAATTGAAATATCTGATACTATATATGTGGTCGCTATAATTTGATAGAATGGGGATCGTCATCCGATGGATATCGAAAATAAAAAAAGAAAAGAATATTTATCCGTGGCAGGGCTCATTTTCGTCGGGCTTGTCTGGGGACTTGGATTTCCGGCCTTGAAAGTCATGTCGGAAGCAATGCCGACCTTTTATATAATAGCCTTGCGCTTTTTTATAGCTTCCGTCCTTTTATCTCTGTTTTTTTTCAAAAGATTCAGCTCTATCAATATAAAATTGCTTAAAAGCGCTCTGATTCTGTCTTTTTTCCTGTTTTTCACGTATGTATTCGCGACGGTTGGCATCCAATACACGACAAGTGCGAAGGCCTCATTTTTTTGTTGCCTGGGCGTCCTGATCATCCCCGTGATCTCACGGCTCCTATTTAAAGTTCGGATCACCGGACGTGTCTTTTTCTGCATTTTCCTATGCACTGTGGGGCTGTTTTTTATTTCATACACTCAAGGCATGGGCTGGCATCTTTCACCCGGCGACATTCTTTGCCTCTGTTGTTCCGTATGCGGCGCTTTTCATGTGGTCTTCGTAGGCAGGCTCGCGAAGCAGCAGGACGTTGCGCTGCTGACGATTTTCCAGCTGTTTTTCATTTCGGTATTCGCCGCCGCGGCTGCCTTTGCAACGGAAGATTTCCCTGCGGAGCTGGCCGCTTTCGATCTTGCGATCCTGATGTTCCTTGGCATTTTCTGCACCGCAGCCGCTTTTTTGATCCAGACCGCGAGCCAGCGTTATATAAGCCCTGCGCGCGTCGGAGTCATCTTCTCGATCGAGCCAGTTTCCGGCGCGGCGTTGTCCGCGCTGCTGCTTGGCGACAAGCTGGGCGTCTTCGGCGTCATCGGCGGTCTGCTGATCGTCGTCAGCATCATCATCATGGAATCAGGCTCCTGATCATCCCAAAGCCACATCCAGCACCATCATCACCGCAAAGCCGAGCATCGTACCGATTGTTGCTATATCCGAATTCCCGCTTGTCTGTGCTTCCGGGATCAATTCCTCAACGACTACATAAATCATCGCACCCGCCGCGAACGACAGCGCATACGGCAATAAGGGCTGCATCGCCAATACGGCGAAGGCGCCGAGAACTCCGGCCATCGGCTCCACAACACCTGACAGCTGACCGTAAAAAAAGCATTTTCGTCTGGAAAGCCCTTCTCTTCTAAGCGGTATCGATACGGCCGCACCCTCAGGAAAATTCTGAAGCCCTATACCGATTGCCAGCACTACCGCGCCGGCAAGAGTCGCCGACGGCAATCCTGCTGCTGCAGCGCCGAAGGCTACCCCGACCGCCAATCCTTCGGGAATATTATGGAGCGTAATCGCCGTGACCAGGAGCACACTCCGCTTCCAGCCTGTTTTCAGCCCCTCCGCTTCACTGGTCGGCATGTCCATATGGACATGGGGTATCAGAGAATCCGCCAGTTTAAGGAACGCGCCGCCAAGCAGAAAACCGATCAGCGGCGCGGCCCATGGCGCCTTGCCTGCCTGCTCGGACATTTCTATCGCCGGCGCAAGAAGCGACCAGAAGCTTGCGGCGATCATGACACCCGCTGCAAAGCCCAGCATCGAATCAAGAACAATCCGGTTGATGGTTTTGAAAAAAAATACCATGCCAGCCCCGAGCGCCGTGACAAGCCATGTAAAGCATGTCGCCAGCAGAGCCTGTGCGACGGGATCCAAGTCCATGATGAAACGCATCCGCAGCACCTCCGATCGTGATACTGTGTCGAAAATACAATAAATATTATGCCTACATTTCTATATTAATCCATATGAGGCATTGACACAATCACAAAGAAAAACTATAATTATTTTTATAATCATTACAATTTCAGAATATTGTTTAAAATTCGTGTTTGTATCTTCTCATACATAGGGAGAAGGAATAATGAAGGAATCTTATAAAGAATTGTCTGCACTGCTGGCAAACACGGGCATACGCACTTCTTACCAGCGTATCAGAGTGCTTGAGTACCTCATGAGCCATCTCTGCCATCCGACTGCGGACCAGATTTACTGCAGCCTCCATGACAGGATGCCTGCGCTTTCAAAATCCACAGTGTACAATACCCTTAATTCCTTTATTGAGGCGGGACTTGTCAAAGTCGTGGCAATCGAAAACAACGAATCCCGGTACGATATCCGGGTCAAAGCCCATGGACACTTCAAATGTGAAGCCTGCGGCGCCATCTACGATTTCGGAGCCGATATCGACAACATTGAAGTCAAGGATCTGGACGGTTTTCAAATAAGCGACAAGCATCTTTATTTCAAGGGAATCTGCCCCAGATGCCTTGATAATGGCTGACCGGCCGTACCTGATCAATAAGCGGCGCCTTGTTCCAGTATTCAGAGAGGATGGATGACCGGTATCATGACTATTGAAAAGATCAAGAAATATATGATGATCCTTGCGGGCTCCATTTGCCTGGTCCTTGGCGCTGTCGGCATCTTTATCCCCGTGCTGCCGACGACGCCGTTTCTTCTGCTGGCGTCCTTCCTGTACCTTAGAAGCTCCAAAAGACTCTATAACTGGCTTCTGAACCATAAAATCCTCGGCATGTACATCTATAATTACATCACGTATAAAGCCATACCAAAAAGCACAAAAATCTGCGCGCTGGTCTTTCTTTGGCTGACGCTTTCGATTTCAATGATTTTGCTCCCGAGCCTGCCTTTCAGGATCCTGCTTGCCGTCATCGGCATCTGTGTCAGCATCCATCTGATATCGCTCAAGACGCTGGTTCCTGAAGAAGCAGCTATTGCTGAAACCGATCATACTTGACAGACAGACCGCGATCATCGGCCTGGACGGGAAAAACGCCGCGTTCACGTCGGACCGCTGCTTAATAAGTAAATTTCAAAAGAATAATGGAGGAAACAACAATGGAAGAACAAAAAACACTGAAAAACCTTATGGAAGCCTTCGCGGGTGAATCCCAGGCCAACCGCAAATATCTGGCCTATTCAAAAAAGGCCGAAGCGGAAGGCAAGACCAATGCCGCCAAACTGTTCAAGGCTGCCTCGGACGCAGAAACCCTGCATGCGCTCAAGCATTTTGAAGTCGCCGGCAAAATAAGCGACACATCCGAAAACCTCAAGGATGCCGTCATGGGTGAAACTCACGAGTATAAGGATATGTATCCCGATTTTGTCAAGGAAGCAGAAGCGGAAGGAAACAAAGCGGCCCTTCTTTCGTTCACTTTTGCCATGAAAGCCGAGGAAGTGCATGCCAGGCTTTATCAGGAAGCACTTGACAATCTCGGCCAGACCGAAGAAATCTTCTATTATCTCTGCCCGGTCTGCGGAAACATCGAGAAGGAAATTCCCGAAAAGTGCCCGATCTGCGGTGTCCCAGGCTCAAAATTCATCAAATACTAAGCATAGAACCATCCGATCATGCAAACAAGGGGTGTGGAACATTTCTCCACACCCCTTTTCATGATCATTTTATCATATTTCTTATACACACTTCCTGGCATGCGGGCAACCTGCGCATGTGCCTGAGCAGCCCTGCTCCTTGGCCGCCTTCCTGTCCATTGCCATAGTATAACAGGCCAGGCCGACCGCGGCCGCTATGATCGATCCAATGATCAGCGTTGACATATCGCATCCTCCTTTGCTTTCAGGGAGCTTTTGCATCCCTGTTGCCTGCTGCCGCCTTTTCGAGCCAGCAGGCTCGTCATCAGCGCCAGTATCATAAGCGCTGCCAATGTTCCCGCATTGAATCCCCCACCCGAGAAAAACAATCCGAACTGATAGATCATAAGAGCGATCGAATAGGCAAACATCGTTTGATAGCCGATGGCAAACCAGGTCCACGCGGCGCTGTTCATCTCGCGCCTTATTGCGCCGATCGCGGCAAAGCATGGCGCGCACAAGAGATTGAAAGCCATGAACGCATACGCTCCGAGTGCGGTAAAGGAAGCTGCGATGCCACCCAGTCCTGCATTGGCTGCATATCCGGCTGTTTCAGCAGTATTTCCGGACACACCGTAAAGCACACCAAAAACAGCTACCACTTCCTCTTTGGCCACCAGACCCATTATCGTTGCCACCGCCGCTTCCCAGGTGCCAAAGCCCAAAGGAGTGAAAACGGGTGCGATGAAGCTGCCAAGGGCCGCCAAAATGCTCTCGTTCAATTCCGCAGTCATGCCAAAGGTCCCATTGACACGCCCAAAACTGGACAGGAACCAGATCACGACACTCGCGACAAGGATAATGGTCCCCGCCTTTCGGATGAAGGACCATCCCCTCTCCCACATGCTGCGCAGCACCGCCGCCGCTGTCGGCATATGATAAGTAGGCAGTTCCATGACGAAGGGCGCCGGAGCCCCCGTGAATAATCGTGTCTTTTTCAATATGATCCCTGATATTATAACAGCCGCGATGCCCATGAAGTATGCGCTGGGCGCCACCCACCACGTACCGCCAAACATGGCTCCCGCAATGAGCGCGATCATCGGCATTTTTGCGCCGCATGGGATGAAGGACGTTGTAATGACCGTCATCCTTCTGTCCCTGTCGTTTTCGATGGTGCGCGATGCCATAATGCCTGGAATCGAGCATCCGGTTCCGATGAGCAGCGGAATGAAGGATTTGCCGGAAAGTCCGAATTTCTTGAACAGCCTGTCCATGATAAAGGCAACTCTGGCCATATAGCCACACTCTTCAAGTACGGCAAGGAAGAAAAACAGGATCATCATTTGCGGCACAAAACCCAGCACGGTACCAACGCCGCCAACAATCCCGTCAACGGCAAGGCTGATCATCCAGCCAGCCACGCCTATGCTTTCCAGCCCCTGCGATAGCGGACCGCTGATCCAGCTGCCGAACAGCGTGTCGTTCGTAAAGCCTGTCACAATATTCCCGACTGTCGTTACCGATATGAAATATACCAGGAACATGACGACCGTGAAAATCGGCAGCGCCAAAATACGATTGGTGACGATCCTGTCAATTTTATCAGATGTTGTGAGTTCATGCTTCTTAGCGCGTTTCTTCACGCAAAGATCCATGACCCGTCCAATATAAGCATACCGCTCGCTGATGATAATGCTTTCAGAATCATCATCCATTTCAGTCTCGCAATCAATTATGATCTGTTCTATCGCTGCTTTCAACGCAGCATCGAGATCAAGCTGTGCCGCCACCTTTTCATCCCGCTCAAAAACCTTTATCGCGAACCATCTTAGAAGCTCAGGACGAACGATGCTCCGTATGGCTTCCTCTATATGCGCAAGCGCATGCTCCACCGGCCCGCTGAAAACATGGCGCGGAGCGGTTTTTTTGCCGGAACGTATCATCTCAAGAAGCTTTTCAGCAGATTCCCCCGTCCCTTCTCCTCTAGCCGCAGATGCCTCGACGACACTGCATCCGAGGGCGTCCGAAAGCTTTTTGCTATCGATGGCGTCCCCATTCTTCCTGACGATATCCATCATGTTCAAAGCCACTGTCACAGGCAAGCCAAGCTCGGTAAGCTGGGTTGTCAGAAACAGATTTCTCTCAATATTTGAAGCGTCGACGATATTTATTATGCCGTCCGGCTTTTCATCGATCAGATAATTCCTGGTCACGACCTCCTCCAGTGTATAGGGGGACAGGGAATACACCCCGGGCAGATCCTGAATCAGGATTCCTTTGCTGCTTTTCAGTTTGCCTTCTTTCCGCTCGACCGTAACGCCCGGCCAGTTGCCCACATACTGGGTGCTGCCGGTCAGGTCGTTGAACATCGTTGTTTTTCCGCTGTTGGGGTTCCCGGCCAGCGCTATCCGAATCTCCATTTCAATCATCCTCCCAATCGGTTAGTTTAGCCTAACCAATTCTGCTGAAAAAAGCAGCATTCCATACTGCTCATATATTATTGTACTTCGATCAATTGCGCATCCGCTTTTCTAATCGTCAGTTCATAGCTTCTCACATTAATTTCGATGGGGTCTCCTAAAGGAGCAGTCTTTCTCACAAAAACCTCGGCGCCCTTCGTGATCCCCATGTCCATGATCCTTCTCCTGACCGCGCCTTCGCCATGAAGCCTGACAATAACGGCGCTTTCTCCCGGTTTGATGTCCTTGAGCGTTTTCATATTTTCTTCCCCCTAAACCAGAATTCGGCTTGCCATTGCCTTATCCAGCGCGATCCTCGTATTCTTTATATTCAGTATCAAATTGCCGGAGTTGTCCGATACCACCGTAACGGGCTCGCCCACGACAAATCCGAGATTCGCCAGATGGCTCCTGATCTCGTCCTTGCCCGTGATCCTTTTGATATAATTGCACTCTCCTGCTTTCGCCATTGTCAAAGGCATATCAGTCACTCCTTTCTCTGGTTAGTCTAGCCTAACCATTGAGCAAAATATTCAGTTAGCCTAGGCTAACTTACAAATTAATAATACACTTTGTTTCAGTTCCTGTCAATACGAATTTTGCCTCCTTGATAAATAAGTTAGTTTCTGCTAACATGGTATTGAAATCATGCTTAGCAAGGAGGTGCCGCCGAATGGTCATCCATGAATCAGCCGAAAACTACCTCGAGACGATCCTGATGCTGAAAAAGAGGCTGGGGAATGTCCGTTCAGTCGATATAGCCAATGAATTGGGCTTCAAAAAGTCAAGCATCAGCGTGGCTATGAAACATTTTAGAGAAAACGGCTACATCACGACGGACATCGACGGCCATATATCACTGACCGCTCTAGGCTCCTCCATAGCCGAAAAGGTGTATGAAAGACACCGCGTCATTGCAGAAATACTCATTAGCCTGGGCGTCGGCGAAGAGACAGCCAGGGAAGACGCCTGCAAAATAGAGCATGTGCTGAGCGACGAAAGTTTCATGCGCATGAAGTCGCATTATGAAAAATATAAATAGGCGGATCGATAGGATCACCTGCCCATTATCATGATAACGCCACCGTTCGCCGGATGCGGATCCGGTCGCCGGTGGCGTGTTTTATGTCATTTAAGAATTATTGCTTAAAGAAAGCCGTTATGATCTTGAAGCTGATCAGCGCCGTTGCCGCCGAAATGAAGCTTCCCCAGATCAAATCGATGATCGTGATTGATATCGGCCAGTCCTTGATCGTCGCCAGATTCGTCAGATCGTAGGTCGCGTATGTCACCAATCCGAAAAAAAGGCCTGCATACATTGCATGCTGCCAGTTTCCGGCCGCAAGCGAAGGCTGGATAACAAAAAACATCAGTCCCGCTATAAATATCATGTAAAAAATCAGCGCGGCTGAGAGATTCGGATTTTTAGCCATGATATAGCCGAGCTTTTCACTATAAAGTTTTTTCGACAGTACAAGCAGCCACACCATATCGATCAATAAAAATACAGCCAGTGCTATGAAATAATTTCTGACCAATTCCATGCTGAACAGCCCGCTCATGATCATTCCTCCTTCATGACCGCGTCAGTGACGCAGTTGTTTCAAATCGTTCCCGGCAAGTCATTCATGCGGAAACCATGGAAAAAATTTGCTTGTATGCTTTGCGTATTCACGGAATTCCGGCCTTTCCCACATCGGCTTTTCGACCAAAGGCACGCCTGATACGAATAACAGCAGAAATGTGATGGTCAACGGGCTCAGTATCGCGGCCACGGAAGCTCCCGCGCCGAGCGCTATGAGAAACATGCCCCACCACATCGTAGCTTCCCCGAAATAATTCGGATGCCTTGTATACTTCCAAAGTCCGGAAGTCATAAGCTTGCCGCGATTTTCAGGCTTGGATATGAATACTTTGAGCTGATGATCTCCGACCGACTCGAAAAAGAATCCGATACCCCAGACACAGATCCCGGCAAGCACCAGCGGCACAATGAAAAGCTTGATTTCCGCCTCAGCAGTCAGGATAGCCGACAGGCTTACGATGAACATAAAAAGGCCTTGAAGCATAAATACCTGAAAAAACGCGCGCGGCACGACCCATTTACCCCATTCCCTGCGCCATTTCGCGTATCTGAAATCTTCCCCCTTGCGCTTATTCCGCTTCAGGATATGATAAAAAAGCCGAAGGCCCCAGACAGTCGTAAGAGCTGTGATGATGATCTGGGGTATGCCGACGGTTTCAGTAACTGCAAGAAGCATCCAGACAATGAGAACGAATCCGAAACCCCAGCCTATATCCACGATCGAATTGTTCTTTATAACGGTCGCAACAATAAAGAAAAGCAAGAAATAAATGAAAATGAGAATCGCGGCTTCAAGCATGACCGACACCCCTTTCTATTTTTCCATGATGGACAAGGCTACGCACCCCTGACCTGAATGTATTGCCGTCACTGATGAGATTTCCGTTATGAATTTCGCCTTTGATCCGACAAGCCTGATCATATATTCTTCATATTCCCTGGCCATGGCGGGATTTTGAGCATGGACGATACTGTATGATGCGATGCCTTTTTCCTTATTGATCTTATTGGCCAGCCGGAATATTTTTCTGCTCATGCCTTCTTTGCTGAATCCGACACCAAAAGCTGTGCCCTTTCCTGTTGGATCGATGGTCATGATCGGTCTTGCGCCAACAGCTATGCCAAGTTTTCCGACAGTATTCGGGACCCTTCCGCCTCTGACGGCATTTTCGATCGTATCTAGGCATACGAATATTCTGGTTCTCGGGATCGCCTCATTGATTCGAGCGACTATTTCATCATGATCACAGCCGGCTTCAATGAGCTCTGCAGCCATTTTGACCAGCAGGCCCTGGGCTCCCGAATTCAGCTTGCTGTCGATCACGCTCACCCGGTAGCCCTGCAAAGCCGCTTTTTCCGCCGCCGCCCTGAAAACACCCAATGTGCCGCTGAGCTTGCCCGCAACGGTTATCGCGATAACGGAGCGATAGTGCTCCGTCAAATATTCCAGCATCTCCTCTACCTTTTCAGGATCCGGCTGAGAGCTTGTCGGGTATGATTCGGAATGCGCGATCAAATCAAAGAGCCTCGCAAGACCGATCGTCTGCTTGTCCAGATAGGGCACGCCGTCCACAACAACAGACAGCGGAACCTGATGGATCTGGCTCTCCAGGATCATATCATCCGGGATATCGGCAATGGAGTCCGTGACAAGCGCGATATCCCCCTTCCTGTGATGAAGGATCCGCATGCGAAGTGCCATATCATCGACCTTCTCTTCCAGTATGCTTCCATTTCCTTTCAACAGCTCATGCACTTCCTGCGGCGAATCCGTGTGGATATGAATCCTTGTTTTATTGCCTCCGTGGGATAAGATGACGGAATCTCCCAGACGCTCCAATTTTTCTCTTGCGCAGTCGTATACTTTACCGAAATCGGATGTCAGTATTTCCATGCAATATCTGTGACTTGAAATTTGATCTTCAGAGTTCTGAAAGAGATCTTCGGCCGGAGTCTCCTCTTCTTCCTCAGGTGCTGCCGATGAAAAAATAGCGTTGATTCCCTTTAGAAACCTTACGAATCCGGCTGCCCCGGCGTCAACAACATTGAATTTCTTTAAAACCGCCAGCTTTTCAGTCGTTTTATTCAGTGAAATTATAGCGATGTCATAAGCCTGCTTGAGCAGTTCTTCGAATGAGTCGAACTTATGGTGATTGTTCAACAGAAAGTCCGCCCACTCGCGAATAACGGTGACCATAGTCCCTTCCACCGGCTCGCTGATGGCCTTGTTGATATAACCGACGGCACGATGGGCCACCGATGCGAACTGAGACAGGTCGACCTCTTCGTAGGATTTCCCTTCCTGCGCCATGCCATTTATGTATGAAGCGAATATCAGGCCGGAATTTCCGTGGGCATGGGCAAGTCCCGATTCAGATATGCTCGTGATCATGGCTCCAAACGAACCGGACGAAGCAGGGCGATCAGCCATGGCCCTGAGCGTCATCGCCAGATTTGTCCCAGTATCCCCGTCTGCAACAGGAAACACATTGATGGCATCGATCTGCGCCCTGTGACGATCCACTTCCATAAGCCCTGAGCGAAACCAGTTTTTAATATCATATCCATTGATCTTATTTTGCTTCACTCGCTCACCTCCATCGCTTTTTCATAACCGAAATATAACCGTTATTGGCATTCCAGCCCTTGCTTGATGCGAACGTCGAAGGCCAGATCAAATTTTCCGATCACCGCACCGTCCCTGTCAATTACGTTCAGGGCCTCCGCCTCCGCAGACAGGATCCTGCGGACACCGTCTATGACTGGCGCGTCTCCGGAAATCGAAGGCATATCCGCGGCTGCATCAACTGCCGCAAGGCAAACATCGGCAATTTTCGTAGTAGTCAGATATGAAATATAACTTTTATTACCCAGAAAAGCCCTGACAAATTCATTTTTAGGAAAAAAAGTGATTTCATTTCTGCTGCCGATCTGCTCGATCCTGCCCTCGTTCAGGATGATGATCCTTGTTCCGAGCTTGATGGCCTCTTCAATGTCATGGGTCACAAAAACCACTGTCTTACCCAGCTTGCGATGGATTTCCATGATCTCGTCCTGAAGCTTGTGCCTCGTGATATCATCGACTGCACCAAAGGGTTCATCCATCAGAATGATCTCGGGATCCGCGGCCAGCGCCCTGGCGACGCCGACACGCTGCTTCTGGCCGCCGCTCAGCTGCGACGGATATTTTTTAAGATCGCTTTCCTGCATTCCCACTAGTTTGACAAGTTCATTGACCCGTTCGGCACCGGCTGCTTTGTCAGCGCCCATCAGCGCAGGAACGTAATTGATATTGTCGTATATGTTCATATGTGGAAACAATCCGATGCTCTGTATGACATAGCCGATATTCCGGCGGAGTTCGATGATATTCGTCTGCCGGATATCTTTACCATTGACGAGGATTCCGCCGCTGTCTGGCTTGATCAATCCGTTGATCAGCCGGAGCATCGTCGTCTTGCCTGCGCCGGACGAACCGATCAGGGTATGAAAATCCCCGCGGGCCATCGTTAGACTGATGTTGTCAAGTATGAGCCTTCCCTGATATGTCTTGGTGACGTTGCTGAATTCGATGATGTTCATTCGATCAGACCCTTACTCCTTAAAAATTCCTCGGCAACGGCTTTCGGATCTTTCTTGTCATTGTCGACTGCCGAATTCATGGCGATCATCTCGTCGTTGCTGATCATTCCCGTGAGGCTGTCAAGCACCTCTCCCAGTTCCGGATATTTCTCAAGCGTGTCCTCCCGGATCAGCGTCGCGGCATAGTATGGCGGGAAAAAATTC
>DIEM01000063.1:0-11030 GCA_002418625.1 Firmicutes bacterium UBA5774 | reverse complement strand
TAAAAGCGCATCCGTTGAAAACACATTGATGACATCGACCTCGTCCGACGCGATGGCCTGGTACTTCAAGCCGATATCCACATCCTTGGTTTCCTTGAAAGCAAATCCATAGGTTTCGACCAATCCCGGATAGCCGTCTTCGCGTTCATAAAAATCATATTCGGAAGCAAATCTGAGCTCGCCGCTGACGGCTGCCAGATCCGAGTAGGTCTTCAACCCTTTTTCTTCCGCAAAAGACCTTTTAACGGCCAAAGCAAACGTGTCGTTGAATCCATAGACATCAAACCATTTGATCCCGTACAGCTCTGAATATTCTTTCTTGAGGTTCTCCATCATCGCTGCGTTGTCGGTGATCGACTCTCTTTTAAGCACGAACAGCCACCCGGTGCCGGAGTATTCCGGATAAATATCGATCTCGCCGCTTTCCATTGCCGGCTGGATATTGGACGTCCCTCCACCAATGCCCATTTTACGGTCCACTGTGATATCCGTGTTGTTTTCGATAAGCCCTGCGATGATTTCCGCAAGGATATAACTTTCAGTGAAAGGCTTGGACGCGACAACGACCTTCTTTTCTTCAGCGTCATTTCCCGAGCAGCCTGCCATTGCCAATACCAGTGTGAAAATAAGCACCGTTACGATTAGAATAAGCCTAGTTTTCATGATAGATACCTCCTATTCTTTTTTCCAGCAATCCCAATATGAAATCTGCAGCGATGGCCAGCAGGGCCACAAGAAGGCTTCCGGCAACGGTCATGGCCGGATAGTTCGTCGTGATGCCGCGCCAGATCGCGACGCCGAGGCCGCCGGCGCCTATAAAAGAAGCGATGCCGGCAAGCGCTATGGTCATGACGACCATGTTCCTGAATCCGGCAAAAATGACCGGGAGGGCAAGCGGAAACCGGACCCTGCGCATCAGCTGAAGGTCGGTGCTGCCCATGCCCACGGCGGCGTCAATGATTTGCGGGTCGATCTCGATCAGTCCCACATATGTATTTCGTATGATTGGGAGAAGTCCGTAGATGACAAGTGCAATAATGGCGCTTTTTGCGCCTATTCCTGTGATTGCGACAAGAAATCCGAAGAGCGCGATGGAAGGAATGGTGTAAAAGAAATTGGTGACGGCGAGAATGATATTGGCAAGCGCCTTGTTTCCCGACATGAGCACGCCGAGGCTTATGCCGATCACCGTGATGATGGCAATGGAAATCGCTGACAAAACGATATGCTGGATCAGCAGATCCAGGAAAAACTGTGTTCGTTCCATGAACAGCAGCAGGATCTCTTTCAGTATTGCCATGGCGCCAGCCTCCCCTTTTCGGTTGCCGCTTTTTAAATTTCAAGATATATCTATATTTTATCGTACAATAGAAGTAAGAACAAGGTAAAGAAAAAAAATGATATCTGTACGAATTCGTTTTTCGGGGTATAATAAAATTATACAGAAGTATAAACTTGAAAGAAAGAAGGTGTAACCATGAGCAACATTTTCAAGAACTCCTCTGTCGTCACGGTTTGGGATGTCAAAACCGAAAGCGGCGATCACGTCATCGAGCTGAACGACAACGAGCTGACTGGAAAAAGGTGTTTCAACATCGATCATCAGGAAGTACTCTGCGATACCAATTTTTTCTTCACAAAGAGTTTTGAGCATGATTTCGAACTGGACGGTCACAAATGCGAAATAAGCATCTCTTATGTCACAGGCGCCCATTACGCCCAAACAATCAAAGGACATTTCAGGATGGACGGAGAGGAAATCGAACCTAAATTTGTCACCCATGGATGAACTAAGGGCTGTGCATTTCAAAACAACGCACAGCCCGATTTTTTTATATGATATTATACGCATCCGGCTCATGCCGGGTGCTTTTTCAACGGAGAGCCACTCACTTTCCTATAATGCGCTTCAGCATCCGCGACACGAGCGAGCCTTTGGTTTCTGACTTTTGCCGCTCCTGCGACGGAGCATGAGCCGTCTGATGTCCCGGTGCCGCTGCAGGCCTGTCAACATGGGGTTTGCTGTCGCGGGGCCTTTCGTTTCGGCTTGCGGCGCCTTCCCTGCCGGTATCTTTCCCTGTCTGGCCGATCGCTGCTTCATTCAATGGCTTGCTTCCGGCGGGCTTTCTGCGCCGTCTTTTACGCGCCGGCTTTTTCCCGTCTGCCGGCGGAGCTGCCACCGGAGCTGCCACGGCCTTATTTTCATTGGGCTTCGCTCGCCCAGACTCTCTTGCCGTCCGCCCAGGCTCTCTTGAAAACCGTCCGGACTCTCGCGGATGGCGCTCGGGCTCTCTTTCATTCAGATCCATATGACGGCCCTTCGCCATCCACTTTTCCGCTGCGGCCCTGCTCGCCCTGACCTCATCGTCAGTTGGCGGCTCGGTTTCCCGGATCATCGCGCCGATGTGCTCTTCAATATCGTAAAGGCTCATGATATCGTCGCTCGTAACCAGCGTAAGAGCCTTGCCCGTGTTGCCGATCCTTCCGGTCCTGCCGATCCTGTGCACATAGCTGTCTCTTTCGACAGGCACATCATAGTTTATTACGAGGGAAAGCACATCGATATGGATCCCTCGCGCCGCCACATCCGTAGCCACCAGGATGTGGAATTCACCCTGCTTGAATTGCTGGATCGTCGTCATGCGCTTGGACTGCGGAATATCACCGTGCAGCGGCTGGCAGGAGTGTCCTCTCCTGGACAGGAAACTGCAGACTCTATCCACGGCGATCTTGGTATTGCAAAAGACCATACAGCTTTCAGGCTGCTCCACCATCAATATGCGATGCAGCTCGGTGTTTTTTTTGCTCCTATCTACACGGCAGTATTCCTGCTGGATCGTATCAACCGTTTTCGTCGGAGACTCGATTTCGATCGTTACCGGATTCTTCATGTATTCCTTGCAGATCCTTAAAACCTCCGGCGGCATCGTTGCAGAAAATAAAAGCGTCACACGGTTTTTGGGAAGCGTCCTTATGATTTTCACGACCTGGTCGAGAAAACCCATGTCCAGCATCCTGTCGGCTTCGTCCAGTACGAGGAAGCGAATGTTCTTCGTGGACATCTTGCCGTGGCGTATGTGGTCATAGACGCGTCCCGGCGTTCCGGTGATTACGGAAACGCCCTCATTGATCGTCTTGATCTCAGCGTTGATATTATGCTGGCCGTACACGGCCGTGGTCTTGTGTGCGAGAAACTGCGACATCTGGCAAAGATCGCTGTCCACCTGGACAGCGAGTTCTCTTGTCGGTGTCAGGATGAGCCCTTGAGGTCCCTCTGCCTCAGGATCGATCATGTGAAGCATGGAGACGCCGAATACAGCGGTTTTACCGCTTCCGGTCTTTGAAATGACGATCAGGTCCTCATTGTTCATGATATGCGGGATCCCTTTTGCCTGGACGTCAGTCGGGGTATCGAAGCCCATCGCCTCGAGGGCTTGCAAAATCTCAGGTGCAAGGCCCATCTCATTAAATTTCTTTTTCATACTTTATTCTTCCTTAATACAGTGATGCTGTTTATATAATCCATTATACTGTCATCTCTGTGGGTCCATTCGTCATGCACGGATCGCGCATACCGATAATTATTATATAACTTTAATGGCTCTATTTCAATTCATTATTTGAAGATGGGCCCCGGCGCGTTCATTATACCGATATCCGAACATTAAAGAAGGGAGCCCGGATACTGATGGATCCCGGCTCCCTTTAAGTGCGGCAGCTGCTGCGTGGCCTTGTCAATTCTCAAGAAGGTTTACAATGTCCGCTTCGATTTCTTCCGGCTTGACAGTCGGCGAATAGCGCTTGACGACATGCCCTGTTTTGCCGATCAGGAATTTCGTAAAATTCCATTTGATGCTGTTTCCAAGGAATTCCTGGCTCAATTTTTTCATAAGGCCCTTGAACCCTTCCGTATCCTCATTCCCGATGTCCTCGGATTTCTGTTCTTTCAAATATTTGTACAGCGGATCGGCAGTTTCCCCGTTGACATCGATCTTTCCGAACGTCTTGAATGAAACCCCATAATTGATCCTGCAGAATTCCACGATCTCCTCATTTGTGCCGGGAGCCTGCCCGAGAAATTGGTTGCAGGGAAAATCAAGTATTTCGAATCCCTTGCCCCCATATTTTTCATATAGCTTCTCCAGACCTTCGTATTGAGGCGTGAATCCGCAGCCTGTTGCGGTATTGACGATCAACAGGACCTTCCCTTCATAATCCCGCAGCGTTATGTCCGCTCCCTCAGCATCCTTCACAGTGAAATCATAAACCGTTTTCATGTCAATGCTCCTCCAATCCGAGTATGCCGCCTACTTGTTTTCAAAATCCTTATAAATAAGGCTTGGCTGTATACCCTTATTATTCTGGTATTTTCCACCGCAATACTTGTCATATTCTCCGTCAATGGTATGATAATATATCTGGCAGATCTCGATCATCGGATATATTTTCACAGGCTGGACACACTGGATCTCAAGGGTCCAAAAGCCTGAAAACCCGACGTCGCCGAATCCGGCGGTCACATGGATGAAAAGGCCGAGGCGCCCCACGGACGAACGGCCCTCCAGCATCGGAACGTAAAGGTCTGTCGATGTATGCTCAAAAGTGCGTCCGAGATATAATCTGCCGGGATCCAGGATCAGTCCGTCTTCAGGGATCGTCAGCGGCTTTGTGTTAAGCTGTTTTTTCATATCCAGGATTTCATCCGTATAGATGAGCAGCTCATTGTGGAGCCTCAGATTATAGCTGTTTGGATTCAGCAGTTTTTCGTCATAGGGGTCGATCCTGATGTTTCCGGCCTCCACTTGCCTTTTGATTTCCAGACCTGATAGTATCATGCGTTATCTCCTTAATGCATTCGCATGCTTTGCCCTGCGGCAAAGCATGATCAATAAATCGTCCTGCCCAGTTCTCTATACGCTTCATATAACTCAACGCAGGCTTCGCTATCGATCTGCTCAAGCTCGATGATTCGCTCTTCTCCACGCATATGCCGATAGATCCTGCTGTCTCGAAAGCCTATTTTCTCGGCTTCTTCCACCGAAGATGCATAATAGACCTTATCGATATTCGCCCATATGATGGCGGCCAGGCACATCGGGCATGGTTCCGCCGTCGCATAGATGACGCAGCCGCTCAGATCATAAGTCCCCAGCTTTTCGCCGGCTCTGCGGATCGCAAGGATTTCAGCATGCGCGGTCGGGTCGTTTGTGCTAAGAACTTCATTGCAGGCCAAGCTGATCACTTGATCATCCCTGACGATCACAGCGCCGAAGGGGCCGCCTTTTCCCTGCAGCATTCCATTTCTTGCTTCATTGACTGCCATTTCGATATATTTATTCATTTCCCCGTATCCCTCTTTAGCAAGCTGGGCAACCGCGATTTAAAATATCGGCTATATGCCCATTATAGCAAAAAACATGGCTGCGCAATAAATTATCTGAAAAATTAATCATTAATAAAAAAATATCAAAGTAATGCCCCTAACCTCTTGTAATAGAAATTTCTTATGGTATAATTTGAACAACGCAATATATGAATATTACGTTATATTAAAAAGAGGGTATGTTTATGAGTGATTATCGAACCGATCCTGAACTGTTCATTGAAAAAGCCAATGTTCTAAAGGCGCTTGCCCACCCGCAGCGATTATGCATCGTCAAGGCATTATGTGAAAAAGACCGCATAAGCGTCACCGATATGCAGGATTGCCTCGGCGAAGTCCAGTCAACGGTCTCGCAGCATCTTTCCAAACTGAAGTCCGCAAAGATCATTGCCGGAAAGCGGGATGGCACAGCCATCCTCTATTCAATGCACGATGAAGAGATCCGCAAAAAAGTCAAATCGATCATCAATGAGTTCTTTGTGGAATGAAGACATCGAAAATGATGATCCAGCCGTTAACAATATTTTATGGAGGAATTCAACTATGAAAAAAACTGATTTACTGGTTATCGGCGGCAGCGCCGGAGGCATCCTGAGCGCGACTACCGCAAGAAAAGCTTATGGCGATATTGACATCACGCTGATCCGCGACACCGAAAAAGTCATGGTCCCATGCGGCATACCTTATATTTATGGTACTCTCCACGATACCAATAAAAACGTGATCCCGGATGCAGGCCTTATTGAAGCTAATGTAAACGTGATTATCGATCGCGTCGTTAAAATCGACAAGGATGCTAAAGTCGTCACAACAGAAAGCAATGAAACAATCGAATACAAGAAACTGATCGTAGCGACCGGCTCTTTGCCCATCATTCCGACTTTTATCCCTGGTCATGATCTTGATAATGTCTTTTCTGTTTTGAAGCGTCAGGAATATTTGAATCACGTGCTGGAAAAGGTTCAGGCGGCAGAAAATGTAACCGTCATCGGAGGTGGTTTCATCGGCGTGGAATTCGCAGAGCAGATCCGCTTATTAGGCAAAAATGTGACTTTGGTCGAACTGGCCGACGCCTGCTTATGGCAGGCCTTTGACAAAGCTTTCACCGACGAGATAGAGAATCTTCTTAAAGATAGCGGCATACGCGTTCTTACAAAGACGAAGGTCAAGAAAATCATAGGGGAAAAGACCGTCGAGGCAATCGAGCTTGACAGCGGCGAAATCGTGCCTGCAGATCTCGTGATCCTTGGGCTCGGCGTCAAGCCAAATGCCGCGCTGGCCGCCGAAGCCGGTTTGAATGTCACTGACAGGGGAGCCGTTGTGGTCGATCAGTACACCAGGACAAGCGACCCCAATATTTTCGCCGTCGGCGACTGTGCTGAAAAGAAGTGTTTCTTTACTCATAAGGATGTCCCCGTTCTTCTTGCGTCGACCGCCGCTATGGAAGCGAAGATCGCCGGATGCAACGCATTCCATTTAAGGCTTGTACGTGCGAACAAGGGAACAATCAGTGCTTTTTCGACTAAAATTGCTGGATGCACATTTGCGGCCGCCGGCATTACCGAAGCCCGTGCCCTTCAGGAAGGCTTCAGCATCATGACAGGAGAATTCACGACTATGGACCGTCATCCTGGCTCTTTGCCCGGCGCACAAAAGACCAACATCAAATTGATGTTCTCCAAGTGCTCCGGCATCATTCTCGGCGCACAGATTTCCGGCGGCGATACGGTCGCTGAAATGATCAACATCCTGAGCCTTGCTATTCAAAAAGGCATCACGGCAACGGAACTGAATACGTTCCAGGTTGCAACGCATCCGCTGATTTCCGCATCGCCGATCGCGTATCCGATCAACGCTGCCGCCATGAACGCCATTGCCTCCACTTGCAGATACCTGAACGAGGGATTGGAAATCTAAAAAGGGCATTTACACTGCCTGTACATAAACGAACTGCGGCATATGCCGGGAATGATCATACGCATGAAATCCCGATATTTGCCGCAGTTTATATTTTCCGCGATAAGTCTGGCTTATCCGCTCAGTCGAAAGATCCGTAGGCCTTATTCACATCCTGGATGAAAATGATGCCGTTGCCCGGCTCGTCCATTTTCAGATCCTTTCTGACGGATGCTACAATAACCCCGGTCTTTTCTACGTTCGACAAGATCAGGACGATTTCTTTTTCGGGCTCGATATCCATCAGGAACACCTTTTGTGTTTCATTGACTCCTGAACCTCGGGCGTTGATGATCACTCCGCCGCTCGATCCCACCTTCACGGCGGCATCGATCACCATTTCCGCCTTGCCTTTGTCGACTATCGCTGTGATTAAATGATACATAGCACCATCAACATCCTTTCTCTCTTTGATGCCTTCGCATACGAAGCACCTTGCTCCCGTTACGCCGCATACTGAAATGGTGAACCCGGCGCCGTTGCCAGGCTCGTCGAATTCGAACTCTTTCACCAGGAGTTCCAGAACATGACCCGCCTTTACTTTCTCCGCTCCCATCAGTATGATTTCTTTCCTTATATCGCGCAATGATAAAAGGTCGAAAAGAAAACCGCCCACTGCATTTTCTCCCCAAAAGACCGTGCCCCCGCTTATGCCGAGCCGCTTGGCATGTTGAAGCACTTCACTGCCCTTTCCAAAATCAACGACAACGCATATCAGCTCGAAGCTGTTTTGTCCGTCATGCTGCTCCATGATCGCTCCCTCCCGTTTTTTTTGATTTTATTTTATATATCAGACCCAGCGCCTGGATCGCAATGATCGGCATCAGCGCCACCATGGCAATCATGCCGAAGCCGTCGACCAATACATCCGCTCCCTCCGTCGCCTCAGCCACGCCATGGGCGAAAGCCAAAATGAAGGTCGCCGTCATGGGTCCAGAAGCAACGCCCCCTGAGTCGAACGCGATGCCGACAAACAGCTTGGGCGTCAAATATGACATCAGCACAGCGATCAAATATCCTGGCAGCAAATAATGCCACAACTGGATCCCGGGAATCAATATCCTGATCATGGACAGTCCCACAGCCAGGCTTACGCCGATCGACAAGAATCCCAGAACGATTCTGCGCTTGACATAGCCGCTCGTCACTTCTTCGATTTGCAGCGTCAGCACATGGACGGCAGGTTCCGCCAGTATCGTCACGAAGCCCAGCACAAATCCGACGATGATGACGTATGATTTATTCCCCAGGGACGCAGCTTCATAGCCCACAATGCTCCCGACCTCCATGAACCCGGCATTGACGCCTGTAAGAAACAGTACCAGTCCTGCCAGTGTCAGCGCAAATCCGACAAGGCGTTTCTTGAAGGTCCTTTTGGACATCTTGATTGACATCTTCTGCATGATCAGAAAAATAATCAGGATGGGGGTCAGCGCAATTAGGATTTCAGCAAATATCAGCGGCAGCGCTTTGATGAAGGGCAGAATGATCGAACTCGAATGAATGTCGCTATAATTCAGGCTGCCTGATATCTTATCGGATTTCGAAACGATGCTCATGACCAGGACTGCTATGATCGCACCGGCGGACGCCACGGCGACCAATCCGAAGCTGTCGTTTTCGGAAGCCTTACGGTCCTTCTTCAATTCTGCGACACCAATGGCGAGTGCCAGAATGAACGGCACCGTCAGCGCTCCTGTCGTTGCGCCGGAAGAATCAAAGGCTATAGCCAGGAATTCCTTTGACGTCAGCAGCGACAATATCAGTATGACCAGGTACAATAACGTCAGAAGCTTGTAGAGCGGATAGTTGTAAACGATCCTGACAAGGCCTGCTGACATGAAAAGCGCGATGCCGACAGATACCACCGCAACAATGGCAGCCTTGGATATGAGGCCGTCCGTCACCAATTCGATTTGCCCCGCCAGGATATGAAGATCCGGTTCTGCAATAGAAATGAAAAAACCCAGAAGAATGCCTGCGCCGATGACGATCCAAAGCTTATTGGTCTTGGACAGGGCTGCTCCCATAGCATTTCCGACAGGCGTGAGTCCGACATCAACACCAAACAGGAATACAGCCAGTCCGACGATGACGAGTACCGTTCCGATCCCGAATCGGGCGATCAGCGGCATCGAAAGAGGCGTTAGCGTGAAATGCAATAAAGTCACGATGAATATGACCGGCAGAACGGCGTATATTACCTCTTTAAATTTTAAGACAAGGATATTCATTATAACACCTCCGCTATCGCGGCATTGATCAATAAGCCGGTCTAAAGCTCTCCTGACAGCCACCGTCCATAATCATCCATCGCCTGTTCCGTCAAATCATACTTCACGTCGATAGCCTCCAGTATCGCCGCGGCTTCCAACCTGACGGCGTCATCCATTTTACCGCCGTTTGATTCAATAAGCGTCATATATTCGCCAGTCAGCCGGGCCATGAAGGAATCCTCCATCGTTGCGATCCTGCCGAGCAGTTCCGCCGTCGCATCGTTCATCAGATTTGTGTCATAACTGAAAGCAGGCGTATTGTCTGTTCCGAAAAACAATATTCTCATGTGGTCCCTGAATCGGATCGCCAAATATTTTTCATAAGTCGTTCCCTTATAATCGGCCAGCATCTTTTCCATATTGTAAGCCCTCGCCGCGATAGCCTCTCTACTGATGATCAGCGCGGCGTCCGACGCCATCGGATCAAGATTGTCAATAGCCAGAGTCTCGATCAGCGATGCCATCGGCTCCGTATGATACTCCCTGTACTTTGCGAATACCGTAAAATCCACAAGATAGTAAAGCATCCCCTCGGCGCTGGCAATGAAGTACCCCTGCCTGCCTGCCTCTTCAATGATCTTTTTCACTTCCGGGTCCCGGATCGCTGACGGATCCCGATTCAACTCGACATATTTATGATCCACGCGCTCCGCCTCCTCAAAAAAACGTTCAAGAAACCCCGGCTCACTCAAATACTGCTCCAAGACAACATAATCATTGAAGCTGTTCCTTCTCATGCCGGAGATCGCATAGGCGGCAAAACGGTCTGCCTGCTCCTGAGACAATTGGGTGATGCCCTGCTCATAGAGCTCGTGGATTTCCTGTGAAGGCGCCTTCAGATCATACAGCAGGATCATGCGGTCGACCATGTCTTTCTGATCTTCCGGGGACGCGGCCGCTCCGGGTGTTAAAGCCGGAATGGATGCATGATATCGGTCAAGGATCTGTACGAATTTCTTTTCCGTTTCATTCGTGATCTCTTCAGCCGCCGTTTCCTCCGGAGGAGTGCTGCCGTTTTCATTGAATTCGTACGGTTCATCCGGAGCGCAAGCCACCATTGAAAATGTCAACAGCAGAACCGCTGCGATGGCCATTGCATATTTATTTATGGATCCTCTGCTCATAATCATAGCCCCATCTGCTCCGACACCCATCGGTAAGTCTTTCCCATACCCTCGATCAGAGGTTTTTCCGGGCTCCAGGACAATACTTTCCTGATCAGCCGGTTGTCCGATTTTCTCCCCCTGACGCCTTGAGGCCCATCGATGCATTTGATGTCAAGGTCCTTCCCCGATATGCCTATGATCATGCAAGCCAGCTCATGGATCGTGACCAGCTCATCGGATCCAATGTTGACCGGCTCGGAAAAATCGGACCGCATTAATCTGACCACACCTTCGACACACTCATCAATA
>DIEM01000005.1 GCA_002418625.1 Firmicutes bacterium UBA5774 | reverse complement strand
ATTATATTGCCGTATATTTCCGGTATCGCTGAAGGTCGCCGGTCAGGCCATTGCGCCGGATGTACCGCCGGTGATCGTGGCAGGCAGGACGCTGATCCCGGCCCGCGCTTTGTTTGAAGGCATCGGCGCCGATATCTCCTGGGACAAAGCAACCAATCAGGTGAATATATCCATGGGCGATTCCGAAGTGGTCCTGACCATCGACTCCAAAACAGCTATTGTCAATGGCCGAGAGACGACTCTGGATGTTCCGCCTTTGATCATCGACGGCCGGACAATGATTCCGGTGCGCTTTGCAGCCGAATCGCTGGGCTTTGAAGTCAATTGGGAAAACGACACCAGGACGGTTGAAATTGCGGCTCCAGATAAATCAATCGATGAAAACGCGCCTGTTCCTGCTGCCGTCAAAACGAGCGGCACGGTCTATCTGCCTGAGGAATTGAAGAGCGGCAGCTCGCAAGAACCATCGAAGGCACTTGAAGCATTCATTAATACCTGCAGCAATAAGAAAGTCATATTTCCGGAAAACAGGACTTTTGTACTGGAGAGACAATTGGTGATACATGATGTTGAAAATCTGGTCATTGATTTCAACGGCTGCGTGATCCGAATGCCGGATGATTGCAGCTGGGCAACCAGATACGATACCGGGCAGTCTGTGGACCTGCGTGCCGTAACGATACACGACTCCGTCAATGTCGCCATCAGCAATTACAGAATAGACGGGAACAGTTCGAACATCGATACGGACAACTGGTGTGTAGGCCTGTGGCTTCAGGATGTCAAGAGCTTTACATCTGCCAATGGCGCGTTCGTGGATAATAATTATCATCAGATCGTCATATATGGAGGAACGAAGGATATCATATTTCAGGAGACCTATTTCAGGGATCATGGAGGCGCAACGGGCGGTGCCGGGATATCGGATGTTTTCGTGCATAATAATTCTGATGACGATTTTTCCTTCATCGGTGTGGAAGTGGATAATACTGCATTAAGGGAAAGGCAGGATCAATGCTTTTACATAGCAGGGCACAACGGCTATTTTGAAAATGTCGTGACCAATAATTGTTCCGTCCCTCTGGATATCCGCTACGGAAAACATATCGCACGGGATTTCTGGATCACGAACGCAGAGAGAGTTTTGATCCTGCAGCCATATCCGTATGGCAACGGCAGCGCGGGATATGCCAGGCTGACAGCGTCGAATTTCACCGGAAAAAAGATAAAGGGCAGTATTGACGGCGCTGCCGGATTATATATCATCGGCTGCGACAGATGTCATCTGGATGATTTTGATATTGAAATGGATCTGGCATCTTCAAACTCCTGGTATGGGATCCGAATCAGGAAGTATTATTCCGCTTATCCGGTCAAAGAGGTGGTAATAACAAACACGAATGTTGAAAATTCAAGCATCGCCAATATACTGATGGAAAGACTGGATGCCTCGGCTACAATGAAGAACATCACCGCGACCGGTGCCGGCCGAACGGTTTATGGCGTAAAAACATCCTCCTGCTATGCTAATCAATATGTCGAAGACCTGGTCGCATTCAATTGCATAAAGTACTCTTCTCCTGACAATATGCTGGTATTGCGCTGACGAAAGCGGCCGGAAATAGAGAATCTATTGAATATTACTATGGGTTTGGGTTATAATTCAATCAAATAGTGCTTGGTAATATTTTACTTTGGAAGGAGAATGTTACAAATGGGGATGAAAAGAGGAAGGGAGTATTCACTGACTGAAATTTTTGCGCTTCTATTGAAACGATTATGGCTGATCGCTTTCTGCACTGTCTTGGTCACGGCGGCCGCTTTTTTTATCAGCAACAATGTTATTGACAAGGAATACACTGCATCGGTATCCATGTATGTATCGCCAAACGCCGCCGATGTAGACAGAGCTCCTTCCTTGAGCGAGCTCAGCTATGCGCAGCAGGTTGTGGAAACATATATTGAATTGCTGAAAACGAATACGTTCATGCGTGATGTTGCAGACGCCAGCGGCCTCGGCTATTCGCCATCGGAGCTGAGTGAGATGATCCGGATGGATGTGCTCAACGATACTGAGATTTTCCGGGTCCAGGTGACCAGCAACAATCCGCACCATTCATTAAAGATCGCCTATACGATCGCCGCATTGGCGCCGCAGAAAATCATTGAAGTCAAAGATGCAGACGCTGTAAAGGTCGTCGACGAAGCAATCCTGCCGACCGTTCCCACCGGACCGAATGTTAAAATCAACACCATTATAGGATTCTTTTTAGGAGCGGTTTTATCTGTTATGCTCGTTCTTCTCATGGATATGCTGGATAACAGGATCAAGGATGAGGATGATATCGTCAAGCATTATAATATGCCTGTTCTGGGATCGGTTCCCAGATTCAGGAAAACGGGAGGTAATTGAGGATGAAATTTTTATCGAGAATGATGAACGATGAAAGCCCTTATCTCATCGAACAGGAAATCATCAGTCAAAATTCAGGGTTTGCGATTGTGGAAGCCTATAAAACCATTCGCACAAATCTGATGTTTTCCCTCCCGCATGCAGGATGCAAAAAAGTCATAGTGACAAGCTCCATGCCAAAAGAAGGTAAAAGCAGCAGTATCATCAATCTGGCGCTGACGCTTGCTCTGACGAACGCCAGAGTTCTGCTCATAGACTGTGACATGCGCAAGTCCGCAATACATAAAATCCTGAAGATGAAGGGAATGCCGGGATTGTCGGAGTATCTGGGGGGAATGGCCCAGCTCCCGGAAGTGATGCAGGACGCAGGAACCATGTCTTTCAAGGTGATCTGTGCGGGGACGAACCCGCCGAATCCGGCAGAGCTGCTGGCCGGAGAGGCTATGGAGGAACTGATTGCTTCTCTGGAAGAAAAATTTGATTACATATTGATGGATACGCCTCCTGTCAATGTTGTCGCAGACACCCTGGCGCTGGCGAAGGTGTCGGATGGCGTCATTATGATCGCACGTGAAGGCGAGACCAATCACAGGGATTTTTCAAAAGCAGTTTCCAGTCTGAAATTTGCGGATGCCAAGATCCTCGGACTGATACTGAACGATGTGCAAAGTAAAACAGGAAATAGCTATAAAAAATACAGGTACGCCGGGGATTATCGCCGTGCCGGAAATGCTGCCTCAGGCCGGTGATTCGATCATTCATTCTTGAGTATATGCACGATGCGAAAGCCGTGGGCCGTCAGGGCTTTTTCGATTTCCGCCGTATTCGTGCTGTTGATCCTGAGCACTACATCACAGGTGATGCCGCTTCCTTTGTAGACAGCGACATGCGAAACATTGACGCCGAAGGAACCAAAAATCGAAGCCAGGTCGGAAAGGGCGCCCGGAATGTCCTGCGCCTCGACGGTGATGCGGCTGCCAGGATCCCTGAAGCCCAGAAGATCTATAAAAGAATCGAACACCTCGGTTTCCGTAATGATTCCGACCAGTTTATCTCCTTCCAGTACAGGAAGGGCACCGATGCCGTTGTCGCGCATCAGAACGGCCGCTTCTTCAAGCAGGGCGTCCGGAGACACCGTGATGAGTTCTTTTGTCATGACGCTGCCGACGGTGGTTTTTGAGAGCAGGTAGTTGATTTCATAAATGCTCAGTGAAGTGGCTTTTGACGGGGTGACCTGCTGAAGCTCCCTGCTGGTGATGATTCCAACGAGTTTTCCATTGTCCACGACGGGCAATCTTTTTATTTTATGCTGTGACATCATTTCATAAGCGTCTGTGATCGTATCGTGGGATGATATCGTGTATGGGTTTGTCGCCATTCTGTTTTTTACGAACATCATGAACCTCCTTTATCCTCCGAGATATGCTTTTTTAACTTCTTCACTCTTCATCAGTTCTTCGGAAGTGCCGCTGAGTTTAATGGTGCCGGTCTCAATGACATAAGCGCGATCGGCGATGGACAGCGCCATATTGGCGTTTTGCTCCACGAGCAGGATCGTTGTGCCGGAAGCGTTTATATCCTTTATGATCTTGAATATTTCGATGACAAGCAACGGAGCCAGACCCATCGAGGGCTCGTCCATCAGCAGGATCTTCGGCCTCGACATGAGGGCTCTTCCCATGGCCAGCATTTGCTGCTCACCCCCGGAAAGCGTTCCGGCCATCTGTTTCTTCCTGTCTCCAAGGATCGGGAAACGCGCATAGACATTTTCCATATCCTGCTTGATCTCGCTCTTGTCCCTTCGCAGGAAAGCGCCCATCTCGAGATTTTCGAGGACGGACATGCGCGGAAAGATCCTGCGTCCTTCCGGCACTTGGGAAATTCCCATGCCGACGCGGTTGGGCGCGAGGACTTTGTTCAATTCCACGCCATCCAGCATGACAGTGCCTCCCGACAATTTCACAAGCCCGGAAATGGAACAGAGGGTGGAGGTCTTGCCGGCGCCGTTGGCGCCGATCAGCGTGACAATCTCGCCGTCGTTGACTGTCAGGGAGATGTCTTTCAGCGCATGGATGACGCCGTAGTGGACGTTGACATTTTTGAGTTCAAGCATCCAGTTCACCTCCCAGATAAGCCTCTATGACTCTTTTGTCGGATTTGATTTCTTCAGGTATGCCCGAGGCGATCATGACGCCGTGGTCCAGCACATAGATGCGCTCGCAGATCTTCATGACCAGTGACATGTCATGCTCTATCAGCAGGATCGTCAAATCGAACTGTTCGCGGATCCAGCGAATGCTCTCGGTCAATGACGCCGTTTCGGCGGGATTCATACCGGCAGCGGGTTCATCCAGCAGAAGCAGCGACGGCTTTGTCGCCAGTGCCCTGGCTATTTCCAGATGGCGCTGCTCCCCGTAAGGAAGATTCTTCGCCAATTCGTCTTTCTTATTATGAAGCTTGAATATTTTGAGAAAATCATTCGCTTCATTCAGCAGATGGGCTTCCTCCTTCCTGTAGGAAGGTCCATGAAAGATTGAAGAGCCCAGTCCATAGCGCACGTTTTGATGCATGGCGATCCTGACATTGTCAAGCACGCTCAGATTCTTGAAAAGCCTTATGTTCTGGAAGGTTCGCGCTACGCCTAATTTTGTGATGTCATAAGGCTTTTGGCCGCCGATATTTTTTGGTTTATCGCCCGATTGCAGCGTGATATGGCCTGAGGTCGGAACATAGACGCCGGTCAGCAGGTTGAATATCGTCGTCTTGCCGGCGCCATTGGGCCCGATCAGGCCGACGAGCTCGCCCTTCTCGATGGTGATGTTGACATTGGAAACAGCGGTAAGGCCGCCAAACGACTTGGTCAGTTTTTCAACAGAAAGCATAGGCATGTTACCACCTCCTTTATTCTATCTTTTTGGATTTTTTCTTATTGAACAAATTTTCGATGCCTTTACCCGCTTTTTCGAACATTTCGACTGATAGCTCGCGGGATCCCATAAGGCCCTGAGGCCTGAAAAGCATGATGGCCACGAGCAGAACCGAATATAATATCATGCGGATCGCGGGGAAGGACTGCAGGTAAGCCGTCAGAAGCGCAAGCAGAATGGCAGCGATGACGGAGCCTGTGATGCTGCCCATGCCGCCCAGAACGACGATCACCAGGTAATCGATCGATTTCAGGAATCCGAACAGGTCCGGCTTGATGAAATAGAAATACGAAGCATATAAGGCCCCTGCGATCCCTGCGAAAAACGCGCCCATAGTGAATGCCAGGACCTTGAATTTCGTTGTGTTGATCCCCATGGATTCGGCTGCGATCTCATCCTCGCGGATCGAGACGCAGGCTCTGCCCATGGAGGAATTAATGAAATTGCTGATGACCAGGATGGTGCCGGCCGTGAATATGAACATCCATGTCCAGTTTGTATATTGCGGGATCCCCGTCAGTCCTGCGGCGCCGTTGGTGATCTCAAGGTTCAGGAATACGACGCGGATGATCTCGGCCAGCCCCAGTGTGGCGATCGCTAGATAGTCTCCTTTGAGCCGCAATGTTGGTATGCCGATCAGGAAGCCGACAAAAGCCGCCAGCGCCGCGCCGATAAAAGTACCGATCAGGAAGCCCCATATGGAGTTGATCTGCATTGTCACGACGGCGCATGAATAGGCGCCGATCGCCATGAAGCCGGCATGGCCAAGGGAAAATTGTCCGGTGAAGCCGGTGATCAGGTTGAGGCTTACCGCCATGATGATATTGATACAGATCAGAGCAAGTGTGACCTGCAGATAGGCATTGATGATATTCAGCGATATGAGCAGCTGGACGATCGCATAGGTGGCAATGAGGATGCCGGGCTTGAACATCGTTTTGATCATTTTCTTCATTCTCTACACCTTCTCTTTCGTATTGCTGCCCAGAAGGCCGGAGGGCTTGACGATCAGCACAAGAATGAGGATGGCGAAAACGACCGCATCCCTGTACATGGAATTGCCGTAGCCGGATACGAGGGTTTCGGCAATGCCGATGAAAACGCCGCCGATCATGGCTCCCGGAATGACGCCGATCCCGCCGAACACAGCGGCGACAAAGGCTTTGAGGCCGGGCATGATGCCCATCAGCGGATCAATGGAATTATAGTAGATTCCGACCAGTATGCCGGCGGCGCCCGCCAGGGCGGAACCGATGGCAAAGGTATAGGAAATCGTTCTGTCAACGTTGATGCCCATGAGCTGTGCCGCATCCGCGTCTATGGATACCGCTCTCATGGCTTTTCCAACCCTGGTCTTGTATACGACGAACTGCAGCACGATCATCAGGATGACCGCTGTCACGATTATGTAAATCTGCTGCATATTGACTACAAGTCCTCCAAGATGGAAGATCTTGTCCGACAAGACTTTAGGATAGGAGCGGACTTGAGCTGTCGTGAAAAACATTGTGCCATATTCTAAAAATAGTGAAACACCGATCGCCGTAATCAGCGCGGCGATCCTCGTTGCATTGCGGAGCGGTTTATAAGCGATCCGCTCGATCGCGACGCCGAGAATGGCGCATGCCGCCATCGCAATGACAAGCGCGGGAAAGAAACTGACATGACCGTAGGTAATCGCAGCAAAACCAACATAAGCGCCAAGCATGTAAACATCACCGTGCGCGAAGTTAATTAAATTGATTATTCCGTAAACCATAGTATATCCCAGCGCGATCAAGGCATAAATACTTCCAAGAGAAAGACCGTTGATGAGCTGTTGTAATAATTGGTCCAACTGCTGAACACCTCCATTTTTCTGTATAGGATTCTGTCGTATGGCTGCTTGCCCAATAGGGCGGGCGAGGCTGCCGGTTCCGCTGTGCGAGGGAATTCTTCAAACAAACAAGTTAGAGCGCAGACCGCCCTAACTTGTTTGCTGATGAATGGTCTATTGCAGTGAACTGCCTGTTATCATGGATTGACTTTTATACTGGATGCCTGCAAGCCATCCTTGAGTTCAATAACGACTATGGATTTGACCGGATTGTGATTTTCGTCAATGCTGAAGGAGCCGGTAACGCCTACGAATTCAGTCGTGGAAGCGAGTGCGTCCTTGATGGCTGCCGGATCGGTTGATCCTGCGCGCTCAACAGCGTCGGCAATGAACATTCCAAGGTCGTAGCCAAGGGCGTTGAAAGCGTCAGGATCCTTACCATCGTTGGCTTCCTTGAATTTTGAAATGAAATCAACAACGACGGGGTCCTGATCCAGGTTCGAGTAGTGATTGGAGAAATAGACATTGTTCAGGGCTGGCGCGCCTGCAAGCTCAAGCAGTGTCGGGGAGTCGAAACCGTCTGCGCCGAGGATTGGAGCGGTGATTCCAAGATCACGAGCCTGTTTGATGATCAGGCCGGCTTCCTGATAGTAGCCGGGGATGAAGATGACGTCAAAGTTCATGCCTTTGATCTTGGTAAGGATCGCGTTGAAGTCCTTGTCCTTCGATACATAGCCTTCTTCAGCGACGATTGTTCCGCCTTCAGCTGTGAACTGGGCCGTGAAACTTTCGGCAAGTCCTTTGCCGTAATCGCTGGAAGCGTCTTTGATGATCACCGCATTAGCGGCTTCCAGGTTGCGGGCCGCAAAGTTGGCCATCGCGGTTCCCTGGAAGGAATCGTTGAAGCAGAGACGGAATACGAATTCCTTGACGCCGTTTGCATCGACCGTAACATCGTCAGCCGTGGCTGATGCGGAAACCATCGGAACGCCGTTCTGAGTGGCGACAGGCTCCTGAGCCTTGAAGTTCCCAGAAGTCGCAGGTCCGAGGATCGCAACGACACCATCCTGGGTAATGAGCTTGGTGGCGATGGAGGTCGCTTCCGAAGGCTCTGATTTATTGTCGCCCTGGATCGCTTCGATCATCATGCCGTTTATGCCGCCGGCAGCGTTGATTTCGTCAAAAGCCATCATGATGCCGTCGACGGACGCTTCGCCATAAGTTGCAACAGCGCCGGTAAGCTCGTAATTGATGCCGATTTTGACTGTTTCCGCAGCAGCGTCTTCTTCTTCGCCGCCGCCGCCGCCGCAGCCTGCGAAAGCTCCAACGGCGAGAATCAGGACAAGCATGATGCTAAATATTTTTTTGTGCATGGTAAATTCTCCTTCTCCTTGTATTGATAGTATTCATAACGTATAAATTCTATCGTTTTGGGATTGAAATGTCAAGTTATTCCGAGGCTTACAGCGTGTATACATCGATGCTGTTTCATAAAGGTATATGTCGCCGCAGCGCCGGCACTTCGCTCATCATTCATGTGCATCGTGATGTTATACCGGCCTTTAGAAAAAAAGCTTCAAAAGCATCAGCTATTTGCTCATAATTTGCATTTATGGTGTAGAATATAATCAGCGGAAATTGCCTGAAGTGATGCATCGGATGAATCCGGGGAGGTGAATAATGGAAAGCAGGAAAGAAATCGTTTATAAAAACCATTATGCAGGGTGCAATTGCGCCCAGTCTATATTCGCGGCCTATTATGACATATTCGGAGGGATAGACGAACGCGGAACCGCTTTGAAACTGGCACTGCCTTTTGGCGGCGGCCTGGCCAGATCCCAGGACGGCATGTGCGGAGCGCTCTGCGGGAGCGCCATGTTGCTTGGGCTCAAGTATGGCCCTGTCGAATCGCCGTCGTCTGAAGAAATATGGGAATACCATGCCCTCCTTAAAAGATTCAAGGAGGATTTCGAGGAATTAAACGGCGGCGTGCTGTGCAAGGATATCATCAGATGCGACATTACGACGCCGGAAAAGTATGAGGCAGCCCACGAAAATTTTGAAAAATATTGTGTCAAAGCGATCATGAGCGCGGCCGATCTGCTTGAAGACAAGTATGGGATACTTGGCGGGTGACGATATGGAGAGCAACAAAAAATATGAAAACAAAGCTGCGGAGATCCGGGACCGGTTTGACGCGAAACCTTATCAGAACCTGGTTATTACGGCTGCCGCCGTTCTGCTTGTATCGTTTCTGATCATCATGATCAATCAGGCCGCCCAGCTGGTGCAGCTGGCGGCGATGATGGATCCGGTGTTCGGCAAGCTGGTGCTCGCAGTGTTTGCGCTGCTGGCCCTGAGCGCGGCTGTCGTGACTGTTTTGCTGATCGCAGGGCTGGAAAAGCCACTGTCGATTCCTGACGAAGGCGATACTGAAGCATATACGCGATACCTTTCAAAACTGAAAAAGCGACTAATGAAAAACAAGTACCTTAAGAGGTCCGGCCATGTCTGGGAATCCGGTGCGGAAGACGCGGATGCGATCAATGAAGCGCTGCTGCTTTTGGATGCTGAAAGCCGCCGCATTGTGAAGAGAAATGGCGCCGCGGTTTTCGTAACAACAGCCGTATCCCAGAACGGATCCCTTGACGGCATATTCGTATTTGTGACTGTGATCAAGCTTGTCTGGCGCATTTCGTTATTGTACAACCAAAGGCCCGCGATCCGGGATCTTGTCAAGCTATACAGCAACGTATTCGGAACGGTGCTGCTGACGCGCCAGATCGACGATCTGGATCTTGTGGCGGAGCAGTTGGAGCCGGTCCTGTCGACGCTTTTCGGAGGCGTGGTGGGAAATATGCTGCCTGGCGTCGGCTATGTCGTATCCTTTGTGGTAGACTCGGTGCTCGAAGGGAGCCTGAATACCCTGCTGACGCTCAGAGTCGGCATCATCACGCAGAATTACTGCAGAAGCGTTACGAGGATCGAACCCAGGAGGATCGGCAAGACAGCGACTTATCAGGCTTGCGAGATGCTCGGCAATATTGTGGGTGATAATTCAAAGAGGATCTCCGAAGCCCTGCTTAAAGCCATCAGGAATTCTGCAGCGGATTCGATCGGCCAGGGCAGGAATAAGATCACCGGCATATTCGAGCGCATTTTCGGCAAGGACGGGTACACAACCGAATAGACTGCGCTATTAAGCGTGCATAACGAAAAACGGGAGGAAAAGCAATGCTGCATATCGGCTGTCATTTATCGGCATCAAAAGGATATTATCATATGGGAATGGAAGCACTTTCGATCGGAGCCGATACATTCCAGTTTTTCTCGAGAAATCCGAGGGGAAGCAGGTCGAAATCCCTGGATGAGGAAGATGCGGCCAAATTGCGCGCATTGGCTCTGGATAACCATTTTGCGCCGATCACAGCCCACGCGCCATACACAATGAACGCTTGTTCAGCGGATCCGAATCTGCGGGAGCTTGCCCGAAGGATGATGTCTGAAGATCTGGAGGTCCTTGAATATCTACCCGGAAATTATTATAATTTTCATCCGGGCAGCCATGTGGGCCAGGGGGCTGCCGCCGGGATCCCAATGATCGCAGACATGCTGAATACTATATTGAAGCCTGGGCAAAAGACAGTCGTTCTGCTCGAAACCATGTCGGGAAAGGGCAGCGAGGTAGGAGGAAGCTTCGAGGAGCTTGCCTTGATCCTTGATCGTGTGGAGCTGCGCGGGAAGATGGGAATATGCTTCGATACCTGCCATGTCCATGATGCCGGTTATGATATCATTAACGATCTGGATGGAGTCCTCGAAGCGTTTGACAGGATCCTGGGTTTTGAAAACCTGATGTCGATCCATCTGAATGACAGCCTGAACCCGGCCGGAAGCCGCAAGGATCGCCATGCCTGCATCGGGAAAGGCATGATCGGCCTTGAAGCCATTGTACGGATCATCAAGCATCCACAGCTTCGTTGTCTGCCATTTCTGCTGGAAACACCCAATGAGCTGCCCGGATACGCGGAAGAGATCCGTTTGCTTCGAAATGAGTGGGACCACGCCTGAAATTCATTCAGAAAAGCTGACCTGCGAGAGCGAATTGAAATATTGCAAAATGGTTGAAATGAATCTAAACTTCATATATAATTATATGGTCCGGCGTTACGGACTTAATAGTTTTCCGAGCCTGCGGGTCTAAAGGTTTACCCATGATGCGCAGGCCAATGCAGCCGATTTCGGCTGCAGACGGGCATGGCGAGAAATTTCCAGGCCTTCCGTGTTTGAAAAGGAAAAGCAGCAGATACTACAACTATGCTGATGGAGCGGTCCTTTTCGGGTCGCTCTTTTTTATTTATAGGGGGTGTCATTATTACTTTCATCGGCGATACTTTTAAAGAAGCTTTCAATATGCTGGTCTCCTTTGAACCGGAATTGTACGGGATCATTTTCATGTCATTGCGCGTTACCCTGACCGCATTGTTTTTTGCGGCTTTGTGCGGCATTCCGTTTGGCGTGCTGCTGGCCATGAACGATTTCAAGGGCAAGGCAATCATTATGAACATCATCAACTCGTTTATGAGCCTGCCTCCCGTCGTTGTCGGCCTGACGGTGTACGTGCTGTTTTCGAACCAGACCGGACTGGTTGGCGATCATCGGCTTTTATTTACGCCGTTTGCAATGATCGTCGCTCAGTTCCTGCTTGCGCTGCCGCTTATGACCGGCCTCACGTTCACTGCGATCGTCAATGTCGACAAACTGGTCAAGCTGACGTCGGCCAGCTTGGGGGCCACGCCTTTCCAGACAGCTCTGACGGTCATCCGGGAAGCAAGATTCAGTCTGTATTCCGCTACGATCGTCGTATTCGGAAGGCTGCTGGCTGAGGTCGGAGCAGTCATGATGGTCGGTGGAAACATTAGGTACCAGACACGTGTGATGACGACCGCCATCGCCCTCCAGAAGGGCATGGGGGAATTCCAGACAGCCCTTGCCCTCGGCATCATCCTGCTCATCATGTCGTTCGTTGTCAACGGTGTGCTTGAAATGCTCAGGAATTACGGGAGGAGCGCATGAACAGCCTGCTGACGGTGAAAAACCTGAAAAAATCATACAAGGGAAAACTGGTGCTGGACATCGGCGAACTGGAAATCGAACCGGGAAAGATCACAGCGGTCATCGGCCCCAGCGGCGCCGGCAAGACGACGCTGCTGTCGCTGCTCAACGGCATTGAACGGCCCGATGAAGGCAGCATCCTGTTCGAGGACGAAGAATTTTCCGCGACGGCCAGTTATTCGACTGACGCCGTCAGGCGCATGGCGATGGTTTTCCAAAAGCCTGCAATGTTCAACACGACTGTGTACAAGAATATCGCCTATGGATTGAAAGTCCGGAACATGAAAAAGGAACAGATCGATCAAAGACTCGAGGCTGCGGCCTCTTGGATGGGCTTGTCCGGGCTGCTGACGCAGAAGGCCGTGACCCTCTCGGGAGGCGAAGCCGGAAGGGTCGCCGTCGCCAGGGCCATGATCATCAGGCCCGATCTGCTCCTTATGGACGAACCCACCGCCAATCTGGACCCCGCCAATGTTTCGGCCATCGAGGAGATGATCCTCAAAGCCGCCAAGGAATATGGCACGACCGTCATTATCGTCACGCATAATATGTTTCAGGCGAGGCGTCTTGCGGACAATATTGTTTTTATGCTGAACGGACAGGTCATCGAGAGAGGGTCTGGAAGCGACATTTTCGGCAATCCTTCGGACCTTAGGACACAGGCGTTCATCAGCGGAAACATGGTATACTGATCAAAATTTGAAAGGTGGTAAAAATGATGAAAATGAGAAAAACGCTCACTATAATACTCGCGCTGGCACTTGTATTCGCTAGTGTGGGATTTGCCTTTGCGGCAACGAACCAGGAACTGTATCTCAACAATCTTGCAAAGACCGGAACACAGGGACAACAGGCCTGGGCGCTGCATGAGCTTTCAAAGGCCGGGTTTGAGCAAATGACGAATCAGGAGCTTTATTTGAATAACCTGCTGGCAGCTGGTACGGCGGGGCAGAAGGCCTGGGCGAAAGCTGAACTGGCGAAGATCGGTGCTGTTGCAGCCGCAACACCGGCCGTCACAACTCCGGCCGCGTCCGCCGATCCGGGAATGCCTGAAAAGGGATCGACCATGGTGCTTGCGTCAACGACCAGCACCCAGGATACCGGATTTTTCGATATGCTGATCCCGATTTTTGACGCGAAATACGGAACGACAACAAAAGTCGTAGCTGTTGGATCGGGCGAAGCGATGGCCATGGGGCAGAGAGGGGATGCCGATGTGCTGCTGGTTCATTCCCGCGCCGCTGAAGACAAATTCATCGCGGATGGCTGGGGCGTCAACAGGAAAGACGTCATGTACAATTTCTTTGTGCTGGTCGGACCCAAAGACGATCCTGCCAAAATCAAGGGGATGACATCCGCCGTGGAAGCATTCAAGGCAGTTTATGATTCACAGAGCACATTCCTTTCAAGAGCGGATAAATCAGGGACCCATACCAAGGAGCTGACGATTTGGACAAAATCCGGTTCAACACCTGTTGCGGCAACAGACAAATGGTATCTGGAAACCGGCAAGGGAATGGGCGATACGCTGACAATGGCCAATGAAATGGGAGGCTATACAATCACGGACAGCGGAACCTGGGGAACCATGCAAGTCAATCTTCCGAATCTCGAGCTGCTGGTGCAGGGCGATTCCGTGCTGTACAATCCTTACGGCGTTATTGCCGTCAATCCGGCGAAATATCCTAATACCAATTATAAAGCGGCCATGGCCTTCGTGAACTTTATTACTTCAGAAGAAGGGCAGCAGATCATCAAGGATTTCAAGAACAAGAACGGACAATACATTTTCGTACCGAACGCTAAATAATAATGGATTGAGTGAATCAGTATGATTCGATGCCCGGAGTCCTGAACGAAACGTTTTGGGTCTTCGGGCATTTTCCTTTGATTTTATTTGGGAAAATCAAAGCTAAAAACGAGAAAGTAATGTTGTATTTTCAAAAAAACAACATGGCCTTCAAAAAAACAAACCACATTTCCGCCGTATCTATTGATGCGCATCAATGTTATATGTTAAAATTAGTTTGTTAATAAATAAACTATACTGTTGATTTCTATGTTTCTTTTTTCAATCTATCGACCGGCGTGATCGGGCTCAAGAAGCTGTTTTATGATGGTCTGCATGGCTTGATTTTTAAAACCTAATATTGGCCGCCGCCATCATGGGACTCGTCTATCCTGAAACAGGTTTTCAGCCTGGTACGGGAGCAGTTGAATGGGGGTGTCAACATGTCAGCGATTGTCGAGCAATGTTCGTGCAAGGAGATGAGCGAAGAGGAAAAATTCGCCCTGCTTGCCGATGTCATTGAAGATTATCATCGCAGAGAAAGCAATCTGATCCAGATCCTTCACATGGCCCAGGCTATTTTCGGATACCTGCCTGATAAGGTCCAGACTTTTATTGCGGAGAAAATGGATCTTCCGATCTCAAAGGTCAGCGGTGTCGTCACGTTTTACACATTTTTTTCAACAAGCCCCAAAGGTGAATATACCGTATGCGTATGTCTCGGAACGGCTTGCTATGTCAGGGGCGGCAAGAAGATCCTGGAAAAGCTGAAGGAAGTCCTGGAGATCGATGTGGGTGAAACGACCGAAGACATGAAGTTCTCGCTCCAGGTCGTACGCTGCATGGGAGCCTGCGGACTAGCGCCCGCCATCCGTGTGAACGACAAGGTTTTCAAGCGGGTCAATCCCAATAAGATACAGCAGATACTCAAACTGTATTCATGAAGGGAGTGAAGATGAATGGATATTGAAAACCGATCGGCTATATTGAGCATTAATGATCTTGATGAGGCCAAGAAGCAATTTGAAGAGGAATCGAATAAATATGCAAGGACGATCCTGTTTTGTTCAGGATCCGGCTGTGTTTCCGCAAACTGCGGAGAAGTCCGGGAGGCCCTCGAGGCTGAGCTAGAAGCCGCAGGCCTGACTGACAGTGTCAAGCTGGTACTGACCGGATGTATCGGGATCTGCGACGTAGGACCCAGAATGACGGTCCAGCCGGATGGCGTTTTTTATTGTAAGCTGACGCCTGGGGACATGAAAAAGGTCGTCAGGAGACATCTGCTGGAAAACAAGATCGTGGAAGAGCTTTGCTATGTGGACAGGGATACCGGCAAAAGCGTGCCGCTCATGAAGGATATTGCGTTCTTCAAAGGACAAAAGAAGCTTGTGCTGCGTGATTGCGGCATGATCAGCTACCGGTCCATGGATGAATATATTTATCACGACGGCTACTACGCTTTAGAAAAAGCGCTCAGAGAATATACGCCGGAGCAGATCATCGACGAGGTGAAGCGATCGGGCCTGAGGGGGCGCGGCGGCGGCGGATTCCCTACCGGGCTCAAATGGGCTATTGCGGCCAAAGCAAAGGGTTCCCCAAAATATATTATCTGCAATGCTGACGAGGGAGATCCCGGAGCGTTCATGGACAGGAGCCTGCTTGAAGGAAATCCGCATGCCATTCTGGAAGGCATGGCGATCGCGGGCTATGCGACAGGATCGAATCAGGGCTATGTATATGTCAGGGCCGAGTATCCTCTTGCGATTCAAGGCCTCGAATATGCCATCGATATAGCCAGAGCGAGAAATATTCTTGGCAATGGCATTTTCGGCAGTGATTTTGACTTTGATGTTGAAATCAGGATCGGCGCCGGCGCTTTTGTCTGCGGTGAAGAAACCGCACTGATGAGTTCTGTCGAGGGGAAGAGGGGGGAACCGAGGCAGAAGCCGCCATTCCCGGCAGACGAGGGATTATTTGGGAAGCCTACGACGATCAATAATGTCGAGACTCTCGGCAATGTGTCCCAGATCGTGCTTAAAGGCGCGGAGTGGTTCGCGTCGATCGGAACGGAGAAGAGCAAGGGGACGAAGGTCTTTGCGCTGGCCGGGGATATCAACAACACCGGGCTTGTGGAGGTGCCGATGGGCATCACGCTTGGTGAAATAATATTCGGCATCGGCGGAGGAATCCCGAACGGCAGGAAATTCAAGGTCGCCCAGACCGGGGGGCCATCCGGAGGCTGCCTGACCAAGGAGTTTCTCAACACGCCGATAGATTATGACTCACTCGTGGAATTGGGAGCAATCATGGGCTCCGGCGGTTTGATCGCCATGGACGAGGATACGTGCATGGTCGATGTGGCGCGATTCTTTATGGAATTCGTACAGGATGAATCCTGCGGGAAATGCGTTCCATGCAGGGTCGGCACCAAGCGCATGCTGGAGATCCTGGAGCGCATCACCCGCGGAGAAGGGAAGATGGAGGATATCGATCTTCTGATCGAACTGGGGAACACCATCAAGGACACGGCTCTGTGCGGGCTCGGACAGACGGCTCCCAATCCGGTGCTGAGCACGATCAAGTATTTTCGGGAAGAATACATCGAGCATATAAAATATAAGTATTGCCGTGCGGGCGTCTGCTCGGAACTTTTCATATCGCCGTGCGAGAACGCTTGTCCGGCCAACGTCAATGTCCCGGGCTATCTGGCGCTTATAGCAGCGGGACGCGTCAAGGACGCCTATAACCTCATCAGGCAGGAGAATCCGCTGCCGTCGGTGTGCGGACGAGTCTGCACCCACCCGTGCGAATATAAATGCAGAAGAGGCCAGCTTGATGAACCGGTTTCGATCTGCGATCTGAAGCGTTATGCGGCGGACGAGGTCCTGAAAAGCAATGAGCCTTTCATGGATCTGGTATTCCCCAAGAACGGAAAATCCGTCGGCATCATCGGCGCAGGTCCTTCAGGGCTTACATGCGCTTATTATCTTGGACGTCTAGGCTATGACGTGACAGTCTATGAAGCCCAGCCGGTTGCCGGAGGCGTTCTGGTTTTCGGCATTCCCGAATACCGTCTTCCCAAGGAGATCCTGAAAAAGGAAATCGATACGATTAAGCAGGTCGGTATCCAAATCATTACGGATATCGAGGTCGGGAAGGATGTCTCATTCAACGAGCTGAGGATGCGGCACGATGCCTTGTTCATTTCGACCGGCGCACAGCTGTCGAGAAAGGTAGGGGTCGAGGGAGAAAAACTGCCTGGTGTCTATCACGGCTTCGATCTTCTCAAGGATGTCAATCTCGGCAAGGAAGTTGATCTTGGCGGGGTGATAGCGGTCATCGGGGGCGGAAGCACAGCGTTTGACACGGCCAGGGTCGCCATCAGGAAGGGTGCTGACGAAGTTCATATTCTGTACCGCAGGACTATTGAGGACATGCCTGCCGATAAGCGCGAGATCGAGGAGGCCATTGAAGAAGGAGTCATCATTCACGAATTGGTGGCGCCGATCGAATTCGCCGGAAAAGACAAGGTCGAGCAGGTGCGATGCTATCGGATGGAGTTGTCCGGATTTGACAGCGATGGCCGCAAAAAGCCGGTCAGGATCGAAGGTTCGGAATTCACGATGGATGTAGATCATGTCATACCTGCCGTAAGCCAATATTCTGATCTGCCGTTTGTCAGAAAAGACGAGGTGGAGGCGACACCGATGGGAACCTTTATCGTTGATCCGGACACCAGAATGACGTCCATGCCCGGCGTATTCGCCGGAGGAGACGTTGTAAGGGGTTCGGATGTCGTTATCACGGCCATTGCCGACGGCAAGGCGGCCGCCGCATCCATGGACTTATATCTGGGCGGCAAAGGCATATTGAATAAAGGCGAGCCGATCGACATCCCAATGATCATTGACGATTCAGAAGTGGATGAACACGAGCGGTTTGCCATGGAATATCTCAGTGTCGAAGAGAGAAAGCATAATTTCAGGGAGGTGTCGAAGGGATTCCACAGGCTGAACGCCATCGCGGAAGCCATGAGATGCCTGAGATGCGACAGACGCATATAGTCGGGAGGAGGTGAGATCAGATGATAAACTTGAAAATCAACGGTAAAGACATCAGCGCGGCAGAAGGCATGACCATACTCGAAGCAGCCAGGGAAAACGGGATCCTGATCCCGACAATGTGTTATCTGGAAGGTGTCCATAAATTCGGATCCTGCAGGATCTGCGTCGTGGAGCTGGAAGGCCAGAAAAACCTTCAGGCGTCCTGCATAACGCCGGTCCGCGAGGGCATGGTGATCCAGACCAATTCAAAAAGAGTCCGGGATGCGCGCAAGGTTTTATATGAACTGATGCTGTCGGATCATCCGAGGGAATGCCTGCAGTGCTCGAGAAATCAGAGCTGTGAGTTCCAGAAGCTCGGTGAATTGATACAGATCTCCGAATCCCGTTTTGAGGGGGAAAAATCCAAGGAATATATTGACGACACATCACCATCCATCGTCAGGGACGCATCGAAATGCATCCTCTGCAAGCGATGCGTGACGACCTGCAACGAAGTGCAGGGTGTAGGCATCCTGAACACACAGTTCAGAGGATTCGCTTCCGTCGTGAGCCCGGGCGGAAATCTCCCGCTCGGGGAGTCGGCTTGTACCTATTGCGGTCAATGTACGACTGTGTGTCCGGTCGACGCGTTGAAAGAACGCGATGGGATCCAGCCTGTCCTGAAAGCGTTGCAGGATCCGGATAAGGTTGTCATTGTACAGACGGCGCCGGCAGTCCGGGCGGCTTTGGGCGAAGAATTCGGCTACGAGCCCGGCACTCGGGTCACCGGCAAAATGACCAGCGCGCTCAGGGAAATGAAATTCGATTATGTATTTGACACGAATTTTGCCGCCGACCTGACGATTATTGAAGAAGGAACTGAATTGCTCAGCCGGCTGGTGCAGTATTTTTACTTAAAAGGGCTGATCAGTGACGAGCAACTGGCGAAGACCGGCTTCAGCGCCACGAGAAAAGAACCTGTGCTTCCGATGATGACAAGCTGCAGTCCGGGCTGGATCAATTTCATTGAGCATTATTACCCGGCTCAGATTGGTCATCTTTCCTCCTGCAAGTCCCCCCATATGATGATGGGCTCGCTGTGCAAGAGCTATTTTGCCGATAGGATCGGCAAGGATCCAAAGGATATTTTCGTTGTGTCGATCATGCCGTGCACCGCCAAGAAATATGAGATCACAAGGCCTGAAATGCAGAATAACGGGGTGCCCAACGTCGACGCCGTATTGACGACAAGGGAGCTTGGCAGGATGATCAAGGATTTCGGCATCGATTTTTGCAATTTGGCGGATACGGAATATGATAATCCGCTCGGCCTTTCGACTGGTGCGGCTGATATATTCGGTGTGTCGGGCGGTGTCATGGAGGCGGCGCTGAGGACCGTTTATGAAATCGTGACAGGCAGGCCTCTGCCGTTCGACCAGCTGCATGTCAAGCCGATCCAGGGACTCGAACGCATCAAGTCCGCCGAATTCACCATTGAGGACGCCAAGAGCGAATGGTCGTTCCTGAACGGTGTCACGGTCAAGATCGCCGCCACCAGCGGCCTGGTCGGTGCCGGCCATCTGATGGACGAAATCAAGCGCGGTGAAAGCCCGTATCATTTCATCGAGGTCATGGGTTGCCCGGGCGGCTGCATCAGCGGCGGCGGGCAGCCAAGGATGACGAATGACGCGGTCCGAATGAAGCGCATACAGGCGCTGTATGATGAGGATGAATCAAAGACGCTTCGAAAATCCCACGATAATCCTTATATCACAAAGCTGTACGAAGATTTCCTCGGCAAGCCTCTTGGACACTATTCCCATGAGCTGCTGCACACGAGCTATACGAAAAAAAGCAAGTACAAGGAGTTTTGATCCAAACGCATCTTTACAAACATAGCCGACCTGTTGTATAATCTATCTTGCGCTACAGCACATGCGCCAGTAGCTCAGCTGGATAGAGTAACTGACTACGAATCAGCAGGTCGGGGGTTCGAATCCCTTCTGGCGCACCATAAAACAGTCTGGCATCCTTGGGTGTCAGACTGTTTTAGTATATTGGGAAGAAGGGATTCGAACCCGCAAGGGCGCAAACGTCGCAGGCACAGCCCGGCGGGCTGTGTCTGCAGCCTGAATGAGGCTGCGCAGGACGGCGGATGCGAAGCATCAGCGAAATCCCTTCTGGCGCACTAATGAAACAACTGATCGGAGCGATTTTGATGCGAAGAGATAAAAACCATTATGGATGGATCGTGACACTCGGCTGCGGAATCATTCTATTCTATAGCCTCGGCCTCGGCATGAATTGTTTCGCCGTTTTTATCGGGCCGATGATCGATACCTTTGGCCTGACCAGAACACAGGGATCTTCTGTTGCTTCGGTGCTGATCATCGGCGGCTTGCTTTCCATGCCGGCAGCCGGCGTCCTGATCCGCAGATTCGGCGCGCGCCGGACAGCGTTCAGCGCAGGGATCTGTATGGCCTTCGCCTTTCTTCTCTTTTCGATCAGCCGGGACCTGGCGGGATGCTATATTGCCGCGGCTCTTTTCGGCATTGGCTACGGCGCCGGTTCGCTGATCCCCGTTTCTGTTCTAATGACGAATTGGTTTGACAGCAAGCGCGGCTTCGCGCTAGGGATCGCGACGGTCGGCTCGGGAATATCGACGATCATATATCCGCCGCTGATCGCATTGATTATTGAAAACTATGGATTAGCCGCAGGCTTCCGTTTCAATTTCCTGAACATGCTGATCCTTTCCACCGTCGCTTTCCTGCTGATCCGTGACGACCCGAGGGATGTTTTGCTGAAGCCATATGGATTCATAGAGCCGGGGGCCGGGGACACCGGCAGGGAGCCGTACAGCTCCAGCATGAAGCAGGCATTTCAGCTTCGCAAATACCATATGATCATGCTGGCGATTTTTCTGCTGGGATTGACGATCACTTCGACGGTGACACATATATCGGTGGTTTTGACCGCCGGCGGCCATGGATCCGTTTTCGCGGCGGCGATGGTATCCGTCTTCGGATTTTCAATGATCGTTTCCAAGCCCTTGTACGGTATGCTGATCGACCGGTTTGGCGTTCTGAAATCGACCATGGTTGCTTATGCTCTGCTGACGTTCAGTTATGTGAGCGCCTTGCTGATCGGAAAAGCCGACTTCGCCTCCTATACATTTGTGATTTTTATTGGACTTGGGATCCCGGTGGCCAGCATCGGCTTTCCAATATGGGCGTCGGCGCTTTTTGGGGAAAAGCATATCTCCAGCATATTTCCGACATTCCAGATTGCGTTTACCGTCGGCGGACTGATCGGCTCGATCCTGCCCGGGCTGGCCGCGGATCTGACCGGCTCCTATCAGACCGTTTTCTGGTTCTTCATGATCTTCCTCGGTATGTCTTTCATCACTGCGCGCCTGGCTTTTCGCGACAGATCCTGAAGCTCGATCCGTTCCCGGACATTTTATGTTTTCTTGACCCTGGCTACGATACTTGACTCATTCTGATACACGCTGGCAGCGACAACAATGATTGGCCTGCGCGAGTGAGAACATGAATTCAAGATCCAATTCGTCTGGGCGGAGCCCGATTCACCGTTGCCGGAAGTCGTAAAAAAGGAAAGACACATCTTCATTCAAGTGAACAGCATAGAAGAAGCGGTCAAGCAATTTGATTATGTGGCATTCCCGCGGCTGGCCATCAATGAGAAGCTGGCGATTTGTTTCGCAGTCAAAGACAGCGTTCTTTTTGAGCTCACTGAAATACCGAATTGAATTATTGCCTGCTATAAGATATCATTGAGTCAGTGATAAAATTATGGCAGGAGGCGGGATGAATGCATCAGACGATCAATGCGGCAGGCTGGACTTGCCCAAGGCCGATCATCGAAACAAAAAAACTCCTTGATCTTATGGAGGAGGGCAGTGTGACGACGATCGTTGATAATGAAACGGCGGTAAAAAACCTGTTCGACTTCGCGGCGGGACAGGGATATAAAGCAAGCCGGGAGAACAATGGCGAATTGTTTCATATCACGATCCAAAAGCAAGGCGCTGCGGCGGCAAGCCGAAGAGAAGGGGATCTTGTGATCACGATCACTTCGGATCAAATGGGGACGGGAGACAGGGACTTTGGAGAAAGCCTCATGAAAAGTTATATCTATGCGCTGACGGAAGCGGACATGAAGCCCAAATCCCTCATTTTCATTAACAGCGGTGTCAATTTGACGACGGAGGGCTCGCCGGTCATTGAAAGCCTTCGGACATTGGAAGCCCAAGGAGTCGAGATATTATCCTGCGGCGCCTGCCTGGATTTTTACGGCTTGTCGGAAAAATTGGCAATTGGAACCGTGTCCAACATGTACAATTTCGTTGAAAAGATGAACAATGCCGGCAATACGGTCAGGTTTTAGGAAAGAGCATAGGGAAGAGCATATGGACCAGGAACATTTCTATGTATTGTCGTTTGAATCGACGAGCCACGCAATTCAGACGGAAAAGCTGATGAAAGGCAAGTTTGCAACGGTGACGATACCGACGCCGCGCGAGATCACCCACAGCTGCGGCCTGTCGGTCAAGCTGCTTGCGCCGGATTTGAACGCGGTCATGGTTTTTTTGGATGCGTTGAAGGTGCCCTATGGGTTCTACCGCCTGAGCGAAGGCAAGACCGAAGGCAAACGGTCCGTCGAACCGGTTCGCACAAATGCAGTCTGAGCTTCCCGCGTGAAAGGTGAATTGATTTGGCGACAAACAGAATGATTTATTTAGACAACGCGGCAACGACATTTCCGAAGCCGGAAAGTGTCTGCATGGCCATGGATAAATGCATGAGAGAATATGCCGCCAATCCGGGCAGATCCGGCCACAGCCTGTCGCTGAGGGCGGGGCGGGCGGTGTGGCAGACCCGCGAATTGATTGCAGCGTTATTCAATATTGATGATCCCATGCGAGTCATACTGACGTCCAATGCCACGGAATCCTTGAATATCGCGCTTAAAGGCAGCCTGAAGCCTGGCGATCATGTCGTGACATCAGGGATGGAACACAATTCCGTCATCCGGCCGCTCAACGCTTTGGCGGACAGAGGTATCACCTTCACGGCAGTTCCATGCGGCACGGATGGGACGATGGATCCTGTGCTGCTGGAAAAGGCGATCCGGCCGGATACGCGGATGATCGCCATGATCCATGCTTCAAATGTGACGGGAACGCTGATGCCGGCAAGGGAAGCCGGCAGGATCGCGAAAGCCCATGGGCTTCTCTATCTGGCTGATATATCGCAAACAGCTGGCGTTATGGATATCGATGTCGAAGATTTGGGATGCGACCTGATGGCAGCTCCGGGACATAAGGGCCTGCTGGGTCCTCAGGGGACAGGATTTCTCTATATTAAAGAAGGAACGGAAGTCCGGCCGCTCATCGAGGGCGGAACCGGAAGCAGATCGGAGGAATCGTTTCAGCCGCTGATCATGCCGGACCGCTATGAAAGCGGGACGCCAAACACCCCCGGGCTGGCAGGCCTTGGGGCCGGCATTGATTTCATTCTCCGGGAAACGGTCGGAAAGATCAGGAAGCATGAAGCAGCTCTTACGAAATTTTTTTTGGATGAACTGGCCCTGATGGATCACGTCACGATATACGGACCGAAGGATGCGGACAGGCAAACCGGAGTCGTTGCCCTTAATATAGAGGGTATGGACTCGTCGGAAACAGCATACAGGCTCGATGAGTCCTTCGGGATCTGTGTGCGGTCGGGGCTTCATTGCGCGCCGCTTGCGCACAAAACTGTCGGTTCTTTCGAAACCGGAGCAGTTCGGTTCAGCTTCGGCTATTTCAATACGGAAGACGATGCTGCGAAGGCAGTGGATGCGTTGAAGAAATTATTATGACAGCTCGAACATACCGGTGCATAGCTGGTAGTATTCGCCTTTATGCGCCAAAAGCTCATCATGGTTTCCGCGCTCGATGATCTGCCCATGCTCCAGCACCATGATCGCGTCGGCGTTGCGCACGGTAGAAAGCCTGTGGGCTATGACGAACACAGTCCGGCCTTCCATCAGCTTATCCATTCCCTTTTCTATCAGCTTTTCAGTTCGGGTATCCACAGAGGATGTCGCTTCGTCCAGCACAAGGACGGGAGGATCGGCGACGGCCGCCCGAGCGATGGCCAGCAGCTGCCTTTGTCCATGGGACAGATTTGCGCCGTCTGCAGTCAGGATCGTCTGGTAGCCGTTCGGCAGATGGCGGACAAAGGAATCCGCGTTGGCCAGTTTCGCGGCGGCCACGACTTCATCATCGGTGGCGTCGAGGCGGCCGTAACGGATATTCTCCATGACGGTCCCTGTGAATAGATGGGTGTCCTGAAGCACCATCGATAGCGATCTGCGAAGGTCGGCTTTTTTTATTCTGTTTATATCGATTCCATCATAAAGGATCTTTCCGTCCGGTACATCGTAAAAACGATTGATCAGGTTGGTGATCGTGGTTTTGCCGGCTCCCGTGGAACCTACGAAAGCGATTTTCTGCCCCGGCTTCGCATAAAGCGTGATTCCGTTCAAGACTGTTTTGTTATCTTCATAACCGAAGGTGACGTCATTGAATTCCACTTTGCCTTCGACTTTCGAATAGACGGCGCTGCCGTCGGCAAGCGGCTGCTTCCAAGCCCAGCATCCTGTGCGGCAATCGCTCTCGCTGATGGCGCCATCGCCTCCAACAGCCGTATTGACGAGAGTGACAGTTCCATTGTCGGCCTCCGCCTCCTCATCGATAAGGCCAAAGATGCGTTCGGCGCCAGCCAGCGCCGTCAATACCGCATTCAGCTGCTGTGAGATCTGCGTGATCGGCATCGAAAAGTTTCTCGTGAATTGGAGAAATGCGACGACTGTCCCGAGGGATATGACTGAATAAATCGCCAGGATCCCTCCGGCGACGGCCGTGAGCGCATAGTGGATATTTGAAAGATTCGCCATGATCGGCATCAGGATATTGGCGAAGGTATTGGCGCTGGCCGCGGCATTCCGCAATGAATCAGTGATTTTGTGAAAATCTTCCTTGGCGGCGGTTTCGTGGCCGAAGACCTTGACGACCTTCTGGCCCTCGATCATCTCCTCGATGTATCCATTCACTTTGCCGATTTCAGCCTGCTGCTGCCTGAAATAGACACTGCTTCTACTGCCGATCATTTTAACGGTCTTTGTCATCACGAACAGCATGAGAACAACCAGCAGCGTCAGGTGCCAGCTGTAATAAAGCATCATGACGAAGACACCCGAAACTGTGATGGCGGACGAAGCGAAATTGACGACGCTGTTTGAAAGCATTTCACGGATGGCGTCCGTATCGTTGGTATAACGGCTCATAAGCTCGCCGTGGGTCCTGGTGTCGAAATATTTGATCGGAAGAAATTCCATTTTCCTGAAAAGGTCCATACGGATTTTGTAAAGCGTCCTTGTTGACACCATGAGCATGATCCGGCTGCAGGCGTAAGAACAGGCGGCGCCGATCGCGTAGATGACTGCCATCAGCAGCAGGATCCTGGCGAAGCCGAGCATGATATCCGCGTCATAAGAAGTGCTGAGCGGCGTGATATAGTCGTCTATCACGGTGCGCAGCATCGATGTCCCTGCAATCTGGGCACCCGTGCTTGCCAGTATCGTCAGTGCGACGAGGAACAGCCGGATCCGGAACTCGGCCATATATGAAAAGATTCTTTTAAGCGTCTTTTTTGTATTTTGCGGCTTTGCGCCCGGTATCTGAGACCGCATCATTGGTCCTGCCATATCATTCAACCCCCTTCTGCTGGGATTCAAAAACATCTCTGTAGATCGCGCTGGTTTTCAGCAATTCGGCATGGGTTCCGATATTGGATATTTTTCCGTCATCCATGACGATGATCCGGTCTGCATCGTAAATGGATGAGATCCTCTGGGCGATGACGATCGTCGTCATGCCGTGCAGCTTCTGCTTCAACGCAGCCCTGATTCTGCTGTCTGTCGCCATATCTACAGCGCTGGTGGAATCGTCTAGGATCATAATTTTTGGTTTCTGCAGCAGCGCCCGGGCGATGCATAATCTCTGCTTCTGCCCGCCCGACACATTGACGCCGCCCTGTCCAAGCACCGTGTCGTAGCCATCTGGAAACGACATGATGAATTCATGGGCCTGGGCCGATCTGCACGCGCCTTCGATATCATCGTCCGTCGCGTCTTTATTTCCCCATAGCAGGTTTTCGCGGATCGTTCCTGAAAACAGGACGTTTTTCTGAAGGACCATGGCGACCTCGCCGCGCAGTTTTTCCAGCTTATATGATCTCACGTCGTTTCCGCCGACGATGAGCTTGCCGCCGAGCAGGTCGTAAAGCCTTGGGATGAGCTGCACAAGAGTAGTTTTCGCCGACCCTGTTCCGCCGATGATTCCGACGGTTTCTCCGGAATGGATCATGAGGTTTATGCCTTCCAGCGTCAGATTATCCTTGCTGTCCGAATAGCTGAAGGATGCGTCGATGAACTGTATGGAACCATCGAGCAGGCTCAATGAAGCTTCGGTGTCATTGTCCCGGATGCTGGTTTCTTCTTCCAGAACCTCAATGATACGGGAAGCTGACGCTCGCGAGATGATCGATATGATGAATATCATGGAGAGCATCATCAGCGACATCAGGATCTGGGTGATATAGCTGATAAAGCCTGATAACCGGCCGATTTCGAGGGCTCCGTCAATGACAAGGCCGCCGCCGAACCAGAGCACTGCGACGATACAGGCATACATTGAAAGATGCATGACCGGCATGTTCAGAATGATGAGTTTTTCGGCGAAGTATTGGGCTTTGCGGACGGCGTCCGCATTTTCACTGAATTTCAGTATCTCATGCGCTTCCCGGACATAAGCCTTGACGACGCGCATGCCTGTCAGGTTTTCCTGGACGGAAGCGTTCATCGCGTCATAGCGGGCAAGCATATTTTTAAATCGCGGCAGCGCATTTTTACCGATCAGATAGAAAGCAGCCACCAGCAGGGGAATCACTGCAAGGAAAACGACGGATAATCCGGGGCTGATGATGACCGCCATGATCGTAGCGCCGGTCAGCATGAAAGGAGCCCTGACCCCGAGGCGGATGAACATCATGAACGCATTCTGGGTATTGCTCACATCAGTCGTCAGCCGTGTGACCAGAGAGGCGGTCGAAAATTTGTCAATGTTGGAAAATGAAAACTCCTGTACGCTGTCAAATAGCGCATCTCTAAGATTTTTCGCGAAGCCGGTGCCGGCCTTGGCGGCGCATTTTCCGGCCAGAGCTCCGAAACACAGGGATATGCACGCCATCAGGATCATGAGCAGGCCCATTCGGATGGTGTAGGAGATTCCGCCATCGCCAAGTATGCCGATATCGATGATCGCGGCCATGACGAACGGGATGAGAACCTCCATGATTACCTCTCCGATGATGAGAAGCGGAGCCAGGATGGCATGGCGCCGGTATTCGCCGGTATAGGGAAACAGTTTTATTATCATGATTTGCCTGCTTTCTGCCTGATTATTCAATGCCAGGGCTTATATTTTCAACGACCTTGAGCATCAGCTCCCGCAGCAGCGTTCTTTCTTCGGCGGTAAGGCCCCCGGTCGCGATCCTTTCATGCTCGTCGCGGATCTCTACGATGATATTGTGAAGATCGAGGCCTCGATTTGTAACCTCGATCCGCTTGGCTCGTCCGTCATGTGTGTCCGCGTAACGGCGGATGAAGCCGGATTCTTCCAGATAACCCATGATGCTGGTGATCGAGGAGCTTCGGATCATGAAAAAATTTTCGATATCCTTCTGGTTGATCGGCATGTCCCGGTGGCGGATGATAAAAAACAGCACCTTTGCCTGCTTGCCGGTGATGCCGTATTTGACCAGCATGTTGTTCTGGCGCACATTGAGCTGATGGGAAGCGAAATCCATCAAAACGGTGACCGGCGCATTCCTGAAATCTTTTCGATACATAATATCACGACCTGCCTTCAATATAATTCGAATTCTAACTAAATAAATTTATAAAACATTTTGCAGTGAATGTCAATGATTAAAAAGCGCATTACCGGCAGCAGGGTGCGGCCCATTGAGAAATTCAATTTGATTCTTGACAGGGGAACTGATTGGAAGTAGTATAAATATGATATTAAAATGATATCATATATCACAACGCTTATAAGGGAGGTATTTATATGTCGGGTTATATTACAGATGAAAAACAACTCCATTTTGAGGAAAAGAAGCCGGCGGCGATCAACGGGATGGCAGTGCTGATAGTAAACATTTTACTGATGATCGCAGCCGTTGTTGCCATAATCAACGGATTGACAGGCATGGCGACAGGCTTCGGATCCGGATATGCCATGGCGCTTATCATCGGCGGATTTATCTATGTCGCACTGATAGGTCCGCTGCTGTTTGCCGGTCTGAAGATCCTGAAGCCCAATGACGCCATGGTCCTGACTCTGTTTGGAAAATATCACGGCACGCTGAAGGGCGAGGGCTTTTTCTTCGTCAATCCTTTTGCGGTGGGCTTCAATCCCGCGGCGGCATCGGGGCGCGGACAGGCACTGACCATTGAGACACAGGCAGCGGGAAAACCCGGCTCTCCATCCATCAGCCTGAAAAGGGAAAGCAAGATCATGTCGCTGAAAACGATGACACTGAACAACGACACCCAGAAAATCAACGATGAGCTGGGAAATCCAATCATCATCGGTATCGTTGTGATCTGGAGAGTCGTGAACACTGCCAAGGCAGCCTTCAATGTCGACAACTATACTGAATATCTTTCGATCCAATGCGATTCTGCGCTTCGAAACATCGTCAGGCTCTATCCGTATGACGCTTCTGTTGAAAACGGCGAGAAGTCACTCAGGGGAAGCAGTCAGGAGGTTGCCGGGAAACTAAAAGAGGAGATCCAGTCAAGAGTGGAAATCTCAGGTCTTCAGATCATCGAAGCCAGAATCACGCACCTTGCCTATGCGCCTGAAATCGCGGCGGCCATGCTGCAAAGGCAGCAGGCGACTGCCATCATAGCCGCCCGGCAGATGATTGTCGAGGGAGCGGTGGGAATGGTTGAAATGGCTCTTGAAAAACTCAATGAAAGAGACATCGTCAAGCTGGACGAAGAACGAAAGGCGGCTATGGTCAGCAATCTGCTGGTAGTCCTCTGCGGAGACAAATCCGCCCAGCCAATAGTAAACAGCGGTTCGATCTATTGATCGCCATTGAAGAAAAAGGGTGCCGAAGCCGAGAAAATGCGATATAATACCGGGAAGGGACGGAGATTTCAGTGGATAGCGAAAATAAGGAAAAAGACAAAAAGCAGCTGTTGTTGAGATTATCGCCATCCCTCTGGAGGGAGCTGGCCGCATGGGCGGAAGACGATTTCCGTTCGATCAACGGCCAGATTGAGTATTTGCTGACTGAGAGTGTAAGGCAGCGAAAAAAGGGGACGCGAGATGGATCGGCATCAAAGAAATAAGGAAACCAAACTGCGGGCAGATGCATTATATAGCAAAGCGGAACAGAGGTTTTTGAAATGCTCATGATATTTTTGCAATCGCTGGTCATAGGATACTCCGGAGCCGTTATGCCGGGGCCAATGTTTACGTACACAGTCGATAAAGGATTGCGATACGGCATACGTCCGGGGCTGGAAATTTCTCTTGGCCATGTATTTCTGGAATTGCTGCTCGTCATTGCTATATTTGCAGGCGCGGGAAAATTTCTCGGCTCAGACGCGGCTAAGATCGTGATCGGGATTTTTGGCGGCAGCATACTTGGATATTTAGGATCAGGCATGATCCGGGATGTGTATAAAGGACGGATATCCCTTGATATTAAAGCTGTGGAGGGTGAGAAAAAAGGCAATGCATTTGCTGCAGGCATCCTGCTCAGCGCGACAAACCCATATTTCATCATCTGGTGGTCCGCCGTCGGCTTGGCATTGATCATGAATGCTTACAACACCTACGGCATCATCGGCATCGCTGTGTTCTACATAGGTCACAGCCTGTCGGACATTTCATGGTTCACCTTCGTCGCCGCGCTTGTAAGTAAAGCAAGACATCTTTTCAGCGTCAGGGTCTACAAGGGCGTGATCCTGTTTTTGGCGGCATGCCTTATTTTCTTCGGGATCAGTTTCTTTGCGGACAGCATTGACAGCATCATGAGGCTCATGTAGCGTTCGCAGTCTTGGATTTGTGCCTTTTGGCCGACTGACCGTCCCAGATCTGGAATTGATTTCTTCCGTAGCGCTTTGCTTTATACAGCGCGTTGTCTGCCTGATCCATAAGCGATTCGACCGACAGGTCATTCTTCGGAATCAGGCTTGCAACGCCGATGCTGATCGTTTGATAGGGTGCGACCGGCGAAGCGGCGTGAGGGATATTCAACGCTGCTACACCAGCGATGATGTTTGATGCGATGCCTGACGCAACGTGCTCGTCGGTATTCGAAAGCATGATGACGAATTCATCGCCGCCATAACGGCTTACGCTGGATACCGAAGGATTGCAGCAGCTGTTCAGAACGTCTGCTACGCTGCAGAGCGTCATATCTCCGGCCATGTGGCCATAGTAATCATTATACTCCTTGAAGAAATCGATATCGACAAAAAGCATGGCCAGCGGCTTGCCGCTCCGAAGATGCCCGTCCCACTGGATCTTGGCTGTTTCGATAAAGCTTCTGCGATTCAGGCAGGAGGTCAAATAATCGGTATTGGATTGAATGGTTTTCTCCTGTACCTTGAGATCTGCGTCGCGCAATCTTCTGAACAGCATGACCAGAATGAGGCCGATGGCAAGATTGGCTGCGGTGAAACCTCCGACGACGATTAAATCAAGCTTTAAGAGATTATAATAATCCGTCAGGAAAAGGTCGACGCAAAGGACGCCGGTCAAATTGCCGCTGCTGTCGTAAACCGGTGCATAGCCGGTGAAATAATTGCCCCATCGGTCTTCGACGAAAAGGTAGCCTGGTTCATCGCTCTTATAGATTTCGGCAAATGTACTGTCCAAATTGATATAGCGGTCCTTGTCGGCATACCATTGCCCGTCGGTATCTTCCATTCTTGTCTCATGGCTGACGACAGCGTCAAGCAGATAGACGACATTAAGCGGTGTGCCTGCAGGCGCGCCATACAAGTCTTCTTCTCCCGGCTCGACATGATATTTCACCCGGCTGTCGTCAAGGACAGTTTCCATATAAATATACTTGATATCGGAATATTTCATGACGGCACGTGATTTTTCCTCGAATTCCATATGCTGCGGATCCTTCAGCAGATCCACAAAATCAAGGCTGAGATATCTGTCGACATCCGCCTGTTCCATTTCAAGGCCGCCGGCAATTTCGACAGCGAGCAGCATGGCCTTTTTCCCGATTTCATTGAAGATCGTCGATGTGATATTATAAGCTGAGAATATCGCGAGACTTGATATCGTCAGTACCCAGAGGACCAGCAGCATGATCAGGTGTCTTTGAAATTTTTTCCTGTTGACGATCACTACATTCTTGTTCAAATCGATTCAAACCTTTCACCGGTAATAAGCGAAACAAAAATTAAACCTTTGATATTATATCGGCAGGGAGGACAAAAAAATTATAGCGGCCGAACAATTTTCGATCGCGCAATAGGACACCCTTGCATAAGAAGGGGGCCCTGGTGTATATTTTATAAGAAAAGTAATTCAGGCTGCGAAAAGTGAACCTTTGGAGGATAAAGATATGAGAATCGCCGTAGTGGACGGGCAGGGAGGCGGCATCGGCCGGGCCGTTGTCGAAAAAATGAAGAGCGGACTGCCGGGTATTGAGATCCTGGCGCTCGGCACCAATTCCGCGGCAACGGGGAACATGCTGAAGGCGGGAGCGGATGAAGGCGCAACCGGAGAAAACGCTATTATCTACAATGCGGCCGAAGTGGATGTCATCGTCGGAGTCATCGCCATCATAACAGCGAATTCGATGCTGGGAGAGATGACGCCGGCGATGGCCGCGGCTATCGGATCCAGCAAGGCATTCAAAGTGCTGCTGCCGATCAACCGCTGCCGCATCCATGTTGTAAGTGTCGGAAATGAGCCGCTTGCAACGCATATCGATAATGCCGTAAAAGCGGTCAGACAGATCATCGAGGACGAAAACCGGAAAGCATGCCGGCTTCGCTAAAGATCCTTGAAATGGAAAAGCCTGACGCCTTCCGCGTAGTCCGACACGATGTGTCCGTCGCCGAAAAGCTTGTACTTGTAAGTGACGAGCCCATCGAGACCGACCGGGCCCCGAGCATGGAGCTTTCCGGTACTGATGCCGACCTCGGCGCCGAAGCCATATCGGAAACCGTCTGCAAAGCGAGTGGAGCAATTGTGATAGACGCCGGCGGAATCGACAAGCAGCATGAACTGCTCGACTGAGGCTTCATCCTCCGTGACGATGCTGTCGGTATGGTGTGAGCCGTATGTGTTGATATGGCGTACCGCTTCGTCGAGGTCTCCGACGATTTTAACAGATACGATATAATCCAGATATTCCTTTCCGTAATCCGCTTCCTCCGCAGGCGGGCAGTCGATGATGCGCCGTGTTTCGGCGCAGCCCCTGATGATTACCGATCTGTCATCCAAAGCCGGCTTGAGCGCCGGCAGGAATTCTTCAGCGATATCCTTGTGGACCAGCAGGGTTTCTACAGTGTTGCAGGCGGCGACATATTGGGTCTTCGAGTCGACGATGATTTTGACAGCTTTGCGAATGTCGGCGGAACGGTCGACGAAGACATGGCAAATGCCGTCCGCATGACCCATCACAGGGATCTTCGAATTCGCCATGATATACTGGACAAATTCGTTGGAGCCCCTCGGGATGATCAAATCGATAGACTCATGGCATTTCAGCAGCTCGCTGATGCCCTCACGCGTTTCGACAAGCGTCAGAAAACCCTTCGGGATGCCTGATTTAAGAGTTGCCTGCGCGATGATGCCATAGAGGACGCGATTGGTATTCGCAGCCTCGCTGCCGCCTTTAAGGATGCAGCAGTTGCCGCTTTTGAGGCATAACGCCGCGATCTGTACCAGTGCGTCGGGCCTGGATTCAAAAATGACACCGATGACGCCGATCGGGCAGGTGACTTTGTACAGCCGAAGACCATCATCCAGCTGCCGCGCCAGCAGAGTCCTGAACAAGGGGTCCGGAAGGCCGATCAGGCTGTCGATGCCGCTGATCGCGTCATCCAGCTTTTGACGGTCGAATTTCAGACGTTTCAGCAAGGGCCCGGCCAGGTCGTTTTTTTCAGCTTCCCTTAGATCTTCGGCGTTGGCTTTGAATATGGCGTCCGCTTGCGCGCACAGCGCTGCGGAGACAGCGGCCAGGGCGGAATTCCTGATATCCGGGGACAGGGAAGCCATCTTGAAGCTATCGTTCTTTACGTCTTTTGTAATTTTTGTTATTTCCATCATTGCACCTCATAAATTGAACGACCGGAACCGGTCCTTTTAAAACTGTTCGTTTGACGTACAGCAGGCCATCCTTGCGGGTATGCATATGCCAGTTGACGAGCATGATCTCGCCTTCCTTGAGCTCGATGCAGGTGATGCCTCGCGGATGCATGCAGCAGCCGGTATTGAAGTATGGCTGGTCGCCTTTTCCGGGAAATCTTGCCCTGTGCGTATGGCCGCATATGAGCGAAATCATCGGATGCTCCACATTCCATTTATTGTAGGCTTTCTCGATCTTATGGCGAACATATTTATTTTTGGCCGGGCTGGCGGCATAATTGACGCCGAGGATGTGCATGAAGCGCCAGAAATAGCGGACGATCAGGAAGGACACTCGCCAAAGCTGGTCATTCATAAGGTCGCCCTGGTGGCCGTGGACCACGAAAATCTCCTGATCGGTGCTGCTGTTGACGAACCTTATACCCTCATAAGCCTTCAAGCCGGGAAACAGAGGCTCCATCTGCTCGGTTTCATCGTTGAAGGTTTCCGTCAGGTTGCGCTTCACATAATCATCGTCGCGCAGAGCCATATTATGATTGCCGTACATCATGTACAGCCTGTTTGCATTGTGAAAATTCTTCAGCTGGTCGAATATAGCAGGATGCGCGTTGGTTATATGCTCATAAATCGGGTTTTCCCATAATTCATCGCCGTCACCGACTTCGACATAGGTGAATCCGCTTTCATAATAGTAGTCCAGGGCATAATAATATATGTGCCTGTTTCTGCCGAAATCGTCCGACAGGCTGTTGTCACCCCTGTGAACATCACTGAAAAAAACGAATTTTGATTCGTCATCAAAGGGTACGATCTCGGCGTTTTTATAGACTCCATTGAGCCTTGACCTCGTAAGCATGCTTCAAGCTCCTCCTTTTGCCTGAATAGATTATATCAGAAAGAACCCAGAATTTCCTTGCATATTCGCTTGACAAGATGATTTATTTCGGCGTGGTTCCTGTTGCTGCCCGAACTTACGATCAGGTAGCCGCTGCGGCAATTGGAATATTTGGCAAAATCCGATGTGTCAAAATCAAAATCATTCAAGTCGACATAATAGTGGCGATGCTCGCGCTGCAGCGGGATGCGGATATTGACGCTGCGGTTTTCCAATGACAGATCGAAGGAATAGGGTCCTGTATGGCTAATAAAATCGGCATCGAATCCGGAATGGCTGCCTTTGACCATGATTGCCCCCTGACCGAATTTGATGGAGCGCACTGCTATTTTTCCCGGTTTGCCGATGACATGGAAGCCATTTGAAAACATGACCCGATGAAGATCGATATTTTTCAGGATAGCCATCAGCCTGTTCAGCTGGAGAAGGTCATCATGGTTATGCAGCAGGATGGTTTCCTTCATCCGCTTGTCGCCGGTGCGTACATATTCATTGTATAGCTCGATGCTTTCACGGCCTGTTATTGTGTCGGTCCTGCTGCCTGCGATCCCCAGATAACGTTCGACTGTGGTTTGCTTCAGATTCGGCAGGATCCCTGAAAATCCGGACTGCCTGATGACGCGGTAGAGATCGAAGGATTTCTCCGGAGGGATTCGGTAAGCGATGCCATTTTTGGCAAACCGCCGATTCAGAAACGGAATGTCAAAGGAGTCGCCGTTGAAGCTGATGATGATATCGGCGGCGTCAAGCAGCGGATAATATGCTTCCAGCAAGGCTTTTTCGCCATCTTTTGTTTCGGCGAAAAACTGTCTGGCGGCAGGAGCGTTCGCGTCCATCGAAAGAAGGCCGCCGACGATGACCTTGTTCCTCTCCGGGAATAGCCCGGTCGTTTCGATATCTATGATGATTACGTCACAATTTTCAAAATAACTGTCCAATATTTTCATTCGTGCACCCCTTCATTATTACCCTATTATTTTATCACAAATCGACCATAAACAAAAAACAAAACAAACTGCAGGGGAGCAGTTTGTTTTGTTCAAAAGGGGTATTGGGATTAGAGATTAATGAGGTTATCAGGGGGATAACCACGCCATAATTATAACAAAGTATATAAGAAATGCAAGGGGTTTGAGATAAAATCAGGAAGAAATATTCTATTTGATCAAAATGCTGGAATTATGTGAATCCGATGCTGAAAATGACAATCAAAAGCTGGTTCTGATAATGCCGACGAATTTGACGAATGACAAAAAATATATCCGAAAAAAGTGGAATATCTATGAAAAAAGGTATATCATTATAGAACAATATAATATGGCGATAAAATTTCCTAAAAAAATTCAGCACAGTAATAACATAGTAGAATTTTTATGGTAAACCACTATCGGATGTAAAGGGGGTTGCAAAAATGGAAATTTTAAAAGTATCTGCAAAATCCAATCCCAACTCGGTCGCAGGGGCGCTGGCGGGCGTGATCCGCGAAAACGGCAAGGCCGAGGTCCAGGCTATCGGAGCGGGAGCATTGAACCAGGCGGTCAAGGCGATCGCTATCGCAAGGGGTTTTGTAGCGCCGACGGGAGTGGATCTGATCTGCATTCCGGCATTTATCGATGTCTCTATTGACGGAGAGGAAAGAACAGCCATCAGGCTGCTGGTGGAATCAAGATAAAAAATAGAATGGATTGGAAGAGGGCATAGAATGAGCAGAAACACATATCAGAATCCTTTGATCGAGCGATACTCAAGCAAAGAAATGTCGGAGATATTTTCTTCGGACATGAAGTTCAGCACCTGGCGCAGATTATGGATCGCTCTGGCAGAATCGGAGAAGGAACTCGGCCTGAATATTTCAGAGGAACAGGTGGAGGAACTCAAGGCGCATCAGGACGACATTAATTATGAAGATGCCGAAAAGCGCGAGAAAGAAACAAGGCATGACGTAATGTCCCATGTATACGCATACGGGCTTCAGTGCCCGAAAGCGAAAGGCATCATTCATCTCGGCGCGACGAGCGCTTATGTGGGAGACAACACCGACATCATTGTCATGAAAGAAGCTCTTCTTGTCATAAGGAAAAAACTTGTGAACCTTTTGTACAGGCTGGCGGAGTTTTCTGACAGGAACAAAGCGATCCCTACATTGGGCTTTACGCATTTTCAGCCTGCGCAGCTGACAACGGCCGGCAAGAGAAGCGCCCTCTGGATGCAGGATTTCTATTTTGATTTAAAAGACGTGGAAGAATCAATCGACAGCCTGGCCTTATTGGGCGTCAAAGGGACGACCGGGACACAGGCTAGTTTTGTTGAGCTTTTTGACGGGGACAGCGCGAAGGTCAGGGAGCTTGAAAAACGCGTCGTCTCAAAAATGGGCTTCAAGGAAGCTGTTCCGGTATCCGGCCAGACTTATACGCGAAAAATCGATTTCAAAATCCTGTCGATACTCAGCGGGATTGCTCAGAGCGCCCACAAAATGACCAATGACATAAGGCTGCTGCAGCATTTGAAGGAGATCGAGGAGCCTTTTGAGAAAAACCAGATCGGATCGTCTGCCATGGCATATAAGCGCAATCCGATGCGAAGCGAACGGATCGCCTCGCTATCCAGATACATAATCAGCAATGCCACAAGCGCCGCAATGACGGCATCCACCCAGTGGTTTGAGCGGACGCTCGATGATTCGGCCAACAGGCGGATCATCATACCGGAAAGCTTTCTCGCCGCGGACGCTATCCTGGACATCGCGATCAACATCGCGGGAGGCTTTGTGGTTCATGAAAAGGTGATCCGGCAGCATATCATGAACGAAATACCTTTCATGGCGACGGAGAATATCATCATGGAGGCCGTCAAGAACGGCGGCGACAGGCAGGAGCTGCACGAGAGGATACGCGTCCATTCGATGGAAGCCGCCAGAATGGTCAAGGATGAGGGCATGGCGAACGATCTCCTTGCGCGGATCGCGCAGGACAGCACGTTCGGCTTATCGGCAGCCGATATCGAAAGGCTGCTGTCCCCGGAGGATTATATAGGAAGATCCGAGGAACAGGTGGAAGAATTTCTGAGAGATCATATTCAGCCGATTATCGAAAAATACAGGGACGATATCGGCGGAGAGGTGGAACTTAAGGTTTAGGGAACGATATGTTGAGTGAAATAATAGAAAAAAGCAGAAAAATCGTTATCAAGATAGGCAGCCATACAATTTCAGACGACGACGGGAGTGTCAACAAAGAAATCCTCAGCAATATCGTTGAACAGGTCAATGACCTGATATCGGCAGGAAAGCAGGTCATCATCGTTTCATCCGGTGCGGGCATCTGCGGCATTTCAGCGATCAACAAATGGAGCAGGAAAGAAGATATCAATTATAAGCAGGCATTATGCGCCATCGGACAGGTGGAGCTCATGAACGCCTATAAAAACCTGTTTGCAGTGCATGACATCCATGTCGCCCAGATGCTCCTGACCAGGGAGGATTTCAGCGATCGCATAAGGACATTGAATATCAGGAATACACTCTTTACGCTGGTTGATGAAGGTGTCGTAACGATCGTGAATGAAAACGACAGTGTCAGCGTCGATGAGATCAAGATCGGCGACAACGATACGCTTGCCGCTTTAACGGCCAATTTGTGGAATGCGGATCTTTTGATCCTGATGAGTGATATCGACGGCGTTTATGACAAGAATCCCAAAGACCATTCAAATGCGGATCTTATAGAAGAGGTTTACGACATTGATGGCCTGCTTGAGGAAATTGATGTCGCGGGCAAGACACCTTTCGGGACCGGCGGCATCGTCACAAAGATCGCAGCCGCAAGACGCGTCAATGAATATGGCATACCGATGGTCCTGACAAACGGCAAAAAAGAGAATATCTTAAAAAAACTGAAAGATGGCACTGCAAAGGCGACTATCTTTTTTGGGAGGTAATGATGAGGATCGGATTTATTGGTACCGGTAATATGGGCACCGCCATAATCAAAGGCTATTTGAAGAAAAATCCGGAGGTATCCGGGAACTTGGCGGCTTTCGACGCCGATACCGAAAAAGCGGCACAATTGAGCAGGGAGACCGGCATCCGAATTTGTGCGGATACCGTCGAGCTGGCAGGCTGCAGCGATATCATCGTTCTGGCCGTGAAGCCGAATACCTATGAAGCGGTCCTCGGGTTCCTTTCCGGCCATTTTACTCCGGACAAAACTGTCATATCAATGGCTGCCGGCATCAGTACCGGATACATAGAGCGTTTTTTCGATCATCCGGTCAAGGTCGTCCGAATCATGCCCAACACGCCAGCCCTTGTCAATGAGGGAATGACAGCGCTCTGTCGTAACAAGCTGGTGTCCGACGAGGAATTTCATCAGATTGCAGAGCTGTTCGATTCAATCGGAAAAACGGAAGCCGTCAGCGAGACGCTCATGGATGCCGTGACGGGCGTCAGCGGAAGCAGTCCGGCCTATGTCTATATGTTCATTGAAGCCCTTGCGGAGGCCGGTATAGCTCAGGGCCTTCCGGAAAGGCAGTCCTATAAGTTTGCAGCCCAGTCCGTACTTGGCGCGGCAAAAATGGTCCTTGAAACCGGGATACATCCCAATGAGCTCAGGGATATGGTGTGCTCGCCGGGAGGCACGACGATCGAGGCGGTCAAGGCGCTGCAAGGCAACGGATTCCGGGAGGATATCTTTGAAGCGGTGCAGGCGGCGGTCGACAAGTCGAGAAGGATGACGAAGTAGGGGGGCATGTCAATGGTATTTGAGGAAAAAACAATTTCAACGGAAAGGATCTATGAGGGCAAGATCCTGAATCTGCGCAGGGACAAGGTCCATGTGACCGGCGGTAATGAATCCTACAGGGAAATCGTGGAGCACAGGGGGGGTGTCGCTATCGCGGCGATTACTGACGATCATCGAATGGTGATGGTCAGGCAATTTCGAAAAGCGGCGGAAAAAGCGCTTTTAGAGGTGCCGGCAGGAAAAATCGACCCGGGAGAAAACGATCATCTGCTTGTAGCGATCAGGGAACTGAAAGAGGAGACCGGCTATACTGCCGCAAGGATGACTCATCTGGCCGCTTTTTACACATCGGTGGGCTACTCGACAGAATTGCTGCATCTATACCTCGCAGAGGGGCTGAAGCCCGGAGAGACCTGCTTTGACGATACTGAAGCTATAGAAATTGAAGAATATGATCTTGATGAATTGAAAGAAATGGTTGCGGATGGCAAAATTGAGGACGCCAAGACTATCGCGGCAATCATGATGGCAGACCAGCGGCTGCAGATAAAATAAGTTCCGCGTGATAAGGACCGTCAGTTATGATTTCTTGTTTTTTTATGAAGCTTGGAGAATGGACATGAATGGAATCTTGAAAGAATTTGTCAGCGATCTTGCGATGGAAAAGAAAATGGCCATCAATTCAATAAGGGCTTATGAGAAGGACGTAATGGAATTCAACAGATTTCTCAACGATAAAGGCATCGGGGAAGTCAGGGATATCAGCAACACGGATATGATATCCTACCTGCTTAAGCTTAAAAATGAAGGGAAGGCCGGCGCCACAGTGAACAGAAAGGTCGCATCGATACGGGCCTATTGCGGCTTTATGTTTTCCAGAGGTTATATTTCAACAAATCCGGCCGCAAATATCAAATCGCCGAAAATCAGCAGAAAGCGTGTGGAATATCTGTCGCTCAAGGAAGTGGAAAAGCTGCTTGAACTGCCGGATGATTCCATCAAGGGCCTTCGAGATAAAGCGATCCTGGAGATCCTGTATGCGACGGGTATCCGAGTGACTGAACTGACGGAGATGAATATTACTGACATAAATTTGAGGATCGGGTTCATCACCTGCACAGGCGAGCACGGCAAGGCCAGGATCATTCCGCTCGGCAGGCCGGCGAAGGCCGCGCTCGAGACCTACCTGTACGACGTTAGAAGCAAGCTGATCCATAATGCCGCAAGCGATGAAAAATCACTTTTCGTCAATTATGCTGGAGAACGGCTGACCCGCCAGGGGCTTTGGAAAATCATCAGGCATTATGCCGAAAAGGCCGGGATCGAGCACAAGATAACACCGCAGATACTCCGAAATTCATTCGCCGTGCACATGGTGCAGAATGGCGCTGATCTGAAATCGCTTCAGGAACTTCTCGGCCATGAGGATATCACCACGACCCAGATCTACCTGGAGGCGACGAAAAGCAAAATTAAGGAAGTATATGACCGGAGCCACCCGAGAGCATAGTTGACCGGCATGCAATGATACCTGGCTGCCGATAAATATCAAAAATATATTGCATTTATGCAGTTGTATGTGTTAAAATTACTTCCGGTGTATTATGGGCGGTCCGCTGGACAATTCAGTTGCCAAGAACGTCTACGAAGAGAGGAGGAATACCGATGGATATACTTAAAGTACTCGAGCAAGAATACGAAAGAAAAGATATTCCGGAGTTTGCAGTTGGAGATACAGTCAAAGTCCATATCAAAATCAAGGAAGGATCCAGAGAAAGGATCCAGATTTTCGAAGGATTTGTGCTTAAAAGACAGAATGGCGGACTCAGCGAGACATTCACAGTCAGAAGGATCGCGTCAGGAGTCGGCGTCGAAAAGACGTTCCCGCTGCATTCACCCAAGATCGAAAAGATCGAAGTGGTCAGAAGGGGAGACGTCAGAAGAGCCAAACTCTTCTACATGCGTGAAAGAACCGGCAAGGCGGCAAAAATCAAGATCAAGAAATAAGAATGAGACAATCGGGACCGGAATCAATCCGGTCCTTTGTTCAATCAGGGGCAGACATCCCTGCAAGCCAGAATATCCGGCAAGGAGCAGAAATGGAAAACATCAATTGGTATCCGGGTCATATGAAGAAAACGCGGGAGCTGATCCAGGAAAACCTCAAGCTGGTGGACACGGTCATCGAGGTCATTGACGCACGCATTCCGATTTCGAGCAGAAATCCAGTCATTGATGAGCTGATTAAAGGCAAGAGGAGGATCATCGCGCTCAATAAAAGCGATCTGGCCGATAAAAGGGCCAATGAGCTTTGGATGGAGCATTTTCGCAATTCAGGGTACCATGCGGTGGCGATGAACTGCATGTCCGGAGAAGGCGTGCAGCCTCTTATGAAACTGCTGAATGCCATCCAGGAGGAAAAAAACGCCGGCAAACTCCGGCGAAGGCCGCTGCGCATGATGATCGTCGGGATCCCGAATGCGGGTAAATCATCGCTGATCAATCGGCTGACGGGCAAAAAAAGCGCGCGGACCGGCAATAAGCCCGGTGTCACACGCGGTAAGCAATGGCTGAATCTGGGGCCGGAGATGCAGCTTTTAGATACGCCCGGTATTTTGTGGCCTAAATTTGAAGATCCGAAGGCGGGCGAAAATCTGGCGTATACCGGATCGATCAAAGACGAGATCCTCGATATCGCAACTCTGGCCATGCACCTCACCGGTGTATTGTCTGACAGATTCCCGGAGCTGCTGAAGCAGCGCTACAAGCTGGAGGCGCTTGGCGAAACACCGCTTGAAACCATGGAGCTGATTGCAGCCAAAAGAGGCTTCATCCTGTCGAAGGAGCGTGTCGATTATGAAAGGACAGGCAGGACGATCCTTGATGAATTCAGATCCGGCGCCATTGGCAGGATCACTTTGGAAATGCCGGAGGATATGGTTTGATGAAAAAAGAGGAAAGGCTGCTTCTGGCGGCGAAAAAGCTGCAGGAAATGAAGCTGTTTGAAGAGGCGCTGTATCAGAGCGGATGTTTATATATAGCCGGCACGGATGAAGTCGGCAGGGGACCGCTGGCCGGTCCCGTTGTCGCAGCGGCGGTGATTCTGCCGCGCGAATTCAATGTGCTTGGCGTGGATGATTCCAAAAAGGTGACGGAAAAAAAACGTGGAGAGTTATTCGAGATCCTGAAGGATTGCGCGCTTTCATACGGCATCGGAATCGTTGACAACGAAACGATCGATCGGATCAATATCCTGCAGGCATCCAAACTGGCCATGAAACTGGCGGTCGCGCAGCTGCATCCGCAGCCGGACCATCTGCTTGTGGACGCCATGAGGCTTGAAGACATCGATTTGGAGCAGACAGGCATCATACATGGCGATGGAAGAAGCGTTACGATCGCGGCGGCCTCCATTATTGCAAAAGTGACACGGGACAGGATGATGCAGGATTACCATCGGATTTATGACTGCTATGCATTCGACAGCAACAAGGGCTACGGTACGCAGGCCCATTATGAGGGGATCAGGAAGCATGGCCTCTGCCCTATCCACAGAAAGAGCTTCGTGAAATAAGGCGATTATTTGTGAAATAAAAAGCAATCTTGACAAATGTGATTTCTAATATAATATATTACTATATAGTTTTCGGAGGAATCTACAAACCGCAGTTTTGTGATTTCACCGCATAAGCTCACCTTAGATCCGCTGCACGGATCTGGTGTGCCGCCAAAAGGCCATGACCGGGAGGAGTAGGCAGGCAACCTCGCAAGAGAACGGGATCCAAGGCTGGAAGATCCCGGGAGGCAATGCAGGCAGAAGGTCGCCCGTGAGCTGCCGGACTGAACCGCCAGTAAGTCCGGACGGACATCGTTCGTTAACAACGCAAGTGGCTGCCTGCTTCGGCACGGCAGAATTAAGGTGGTACCGCGGTATTTTTTCCGTCCTTTTCAGGATGGGATTTTTTTATTTTTGACAAATAATCAACAGGGAGGTTTTTTTATATGGAGAATAATTTAGCCAAAACATATGATCCAAAGGATTTCGAGCACCGGATCTATCACGAATGGGAGAGCAGCGGCGCATTCAAAGCTGAAGTCGATCCGGACCTGAAGCCGTTCACGATCGTGATGCCGCCTCCGAATATCACGGGGCAGCTTCATATGGGGCATGCTTTCGACCATACACTGCAGGACGTCCTGATCAGATTCAGGAGGATGCAGGGCTATAATGCGCTTTGGGTGCCGGGAAGCGATCATGCAAGCATTGCGACGGAAGTGAAGGTCGCTGACAAGATAAGGGAAGAGGAAGGTAAAACCAAAGAGGAAATCGGACGAGACGAATTTCTAAAGCGCGCATGGGAATGGAAAAACACCTATGGCGGCAAGATCACGCAGCAGATCAGGCGGCTCGGCAATTCCTGCGACTGGGAAAGAGAGCGGTTCACGATGGACGAGGGATGCAACGCCGCAGTCACGGAGTCATTTGTGCGGCTTTATGAAAAGGGGCTGATCTACAGGGGGAACAGGCTGATCAACTGGTGTCCGAGCTGCGGAACCTCCTTGTCAGACGCGGAAGTCGAGCACGAGGAGAAGACCGCCAAATATTACTATGTCAGATATCCGGCCGCCGACGGTGGCCCGGGCATTGCCGTCGCCACTTCCCGGCCTGAAACCATGTTTGGGGATACAGCTGTCGCGGTTCATCCCGATGACGAGAGATATCGCGACATGGTTGGCAAGAATGTGATCCTGCCGATCGCCGGCAGGGAGATCCCTGTTATTGCCGATGAATATCCGGATCCTGAAAAGGGGACCGGCGCCGTCAAGATCACGCCGGCCCACGATCCGAACGACTTCGAGGTTGGCGAGCGTCATCGGCTTGAGAAGCCGTCCTGCATCAACAGCGACGCGACGATGAACGCCATGGCGGGAAAATATGAAGGAATGGACCGTTATGCCTGCCGTAAGGCTTTGCTGAAGGAGCTGGAGGAAAAAGGATTCCTCGAAAAAACAGAGGATAAGGATATCCCGCTCGGCACATGCTACCGATGCGACACAGTCATAGAGCCGATGCTGTCCGATCAATGGTTCGTACGGATGCATGAGCTTGCGCAGCCTGCGATCGATGCCGCCAGAAACGGGGAACTCAGGCATATACCGGACAGGTTCGAGAAAATCTATCTGCACTGGCTCGAGAACATACGGGATTGGTGCATATCCCGGCAGCTGTGGTGGGGCCACAGGATCCCGGCTTATTATTGTCAGGACTGCGGCGAACTGATTGTCGCGCGAACGGCACCGCAGAAATGCACGAAATGCAGTTCAGGCAATATCAGACAGGATGAGGATGTACTGGACCCCTGGTTCAGCTCGGCATTATGGCCATTCTCCACCCTGGGCTGGCCGGAAAAAACGAAGGATCTGGCGTATTTCTATCCGACAGATGT
>DIEM01000004.1 GCA_002418625.1 Firmicutes bacterium UBA5774 | reverse complement strand
AAGCGCCGTCGTCCCCGGCGTCCTGATCTGAGCCTTCCGAAACCGAGGCGGGCTGGGCGCCGGACGCATTGCCGCCGGCTGCCGAGACGCCGCTGCCGTCGTCTTCCTGCTCGTTTTCGGCGGCGATCTGTTCGGCCATCTGATCAGGATAGGACNNTAATGATCACAACGGCAATGGCCACGATCAGCAGCGCGATGACGATATCGTTTTTGTCGTATAGAAAGTTTCTGAATTTATCCATTGGCTGTTCTCCAAATCTTTTGTTCTATCTAATAATTTATCACACGGCGGCCTGAATAACAATGGTATTGATCGGGACCATTATTAAAATTTGGTTACAGGGTATATTCCAGCGGTGTTATGTAGTATAATCAAGATTAGCCCGAATGGCGGACAGGCCTTGCGCAGGACACGGAACGCATGGCGCCGCAGGGGGATCGGGACGGATGAAGGGGATTGGAAATGCTGCAGTTTACTGTGGGTGAGAACGAAGCGAATCAGAGACTTGACAAATTTCTGAAAAAATATCTAAAGGGCGCTCCGCTCAGCTATATTTATAAATTGATCCGAAAAGATGTCAAGATCAACGGGAAAAGGATGCCTATAGAGACGATCCTTTCAGCCGGCGACCAGGTCGCGATCTACATCACTCAGGAGGAAGCCGATTCCTACCGTGAGAGAAAGATGGCCTACAACCGCTCTAAGAGGCAGTTCGGCATCGCTTTTGAAGACGAGAATCTTATAATAGTCGAAAAGCCGATGGGCCTTCTGACCCATGGGGACCAGACGGAAAAGAAGAACACCCTCGTGAACCAGGTCACGGGATATCTGGCCGAAAAAGGCGAATACGACCCGCGCACGGAGAAGACCTTCGTTCCCGCAGCAGTCAACAGGCTGGACCGTAATACGACGGGGCTCGTCGTGTTCGGCAAGAACAGCAGGACGCTCCAGACACTGAACAAGATGATCCGGGACCGCGACCATCTGAAGAAATATTATATGACGATTGTCGGGGGAGAACTCAAAAAGGAACTCATCCTGAAGGATAAAATGGAAAAGGACGAGCGCAGCAATACTGTCAGGGTGGTCAGCCGGGAGAGCGAAGCCGGCAAGGACATGGAAACCATCGTGCGGCCGCTGGCTTCAAAAGGAAATTTCACGCTTGTCGAGGTGGAACTCGTCACCGGAAGGACCCATCAGATCAGGGCCCATCTGGCCCGCGCAGGGCATCCGGTCATCGGGGATTCCAAATATGGGGATCCGTCAGTCAACAGGGCTATCGACAGGAAATACGGTCTCACGACCCAGTTTCTTCACGCATACAGGCTTCGATTCACCAATTGCGCCCCGCCTCTCGAATATATGGAGGGCAGGGAAGTGACGGCCCCGCTGCCGCCCGCGCTTGCAGAGATCAGGAAGGATCTCTTCGGGGAGGTAAAATGAGCAAGGATACAAAGGAGTCCCTAATGGCATGGGTCAAGGATATCGCCATCGCGGTGATCGTTGCTGTGATCATACTGCAGGTGATCCGTCCCACGATCGTCAAGGAATATTCGATGATGGACACACTGCATGAAAATGATTATCTGATCGTCAGCAAGCAGGCTTATTTATTCAAGGAGCCCCAGCGGGGCGACATCATCGTCTTCGATTCCGATCTCGAGCTGCAGAACGGTGGCCACAAGCGGCTCATCAAACGCGTGATCGGTGTCCCGGGGGATACTGTCGAGGTCAAGGAGGGCGATGTCTACCTGAATGGGGGGCTGCTGGATGAAAAATACATATTGGAGCAATTCACTTCCGGCATCGTCGGGCCACTTCTGATCCCGGAGGGCAAGCTCTTCGTGATGGGCGACAACCGCCAGAACAGCGCCGACAGCAGGGATGAGCGCATCGGGCTCATCAGTTATGACCAGGTTTATGGCGAAGCCGTGATCAGGCTGTTCCCGTTCGACGAGATCGGCCTTCTATAGACAGGGGAGATATACATGAAATCACTATTTGAATTTGCGAAGACGCTGATCGCGGCCATGATCATCGCGCTTCTTATAACGACATTTTTCAAGCCGACACTGGTCAAGGGCCTTTCCATGTATCCGACGATCCAGCCCAACAATTACCTGATCATCAACAAGATACCCTATATGCAGGGAACGCCCGAATATGGCGATATCATCGTCTTTGAAGCGGACATCGCCTACGATGACGGCGATGAAAAGGACTTGATCAAGCGTGTGATCGGGCTGCCCGGCGATGAAATCGAGGTCAGCGACGGAATCGTATACCGAAATGGCGAGCCGCTTGTCGAACCATACATATTCGGCGGCGAGACGCCCGGCGAGATGTCTGCGGTCACGGTATCAGACGGCCACATCTTCGTGATGGGGGACAACAGGCCTGTGAGCCTGGACAGCAGGGATCCCAGCCTCGGAGAGATCCCGGTCGAGGACGTGATGGGCAAGGCGTCGCTGAGGCTGTTCCCGTTCGACGAGATCGGAACGCTTGAATAGCGGCGCAGCGGACGGGACAAGGATCGAAGGCCGCGGGATGCAGCCCGCATGATCAGGCCGGGACGGCAGCCGGCATTAAAATAACAGCAACTGGAGAAGGAAATAATGGCACAGGGCAAGATACTGGCAACCAATAAAAAAGCACGGCACGATTTTTTCATTGAAGAGGTCTATGAGGCGGGCATCGTCCTGACCGGCACGGAGATCAAATCCATGCGCATGGGCAGAGTCAATCTGAAGGACAGCTACGCCAGAGTCGTCAACAATGAAATGATGGTGTTCAATATGCATATCAGCCCGTATGAGCAGGGCAACCGCTATAATGTGGACCCGGTGCGCCCCAGGAAGCTCCTGCTGCACAAGCAGGAGATCCGAAAGCTGCTCGGCGCCACGACGCTGAAGGGCCTGACGCTGGTGCCCCTGAATGTTTATTTGAACAGCAGGGGAATGGCGAAAATGGAAATAGCCGTGGCCAGAGGCAAGAAGGATTATGACAAGAGAGACACCATTGCGAAAAAGGATGCCGACAGAAGGATCGCCCAGCAGATGAAGGGCGCGCGCCACGAGGATTAGGATTTCAATGATGAACCGTTTAAACGGGGCATTTATGGATATATATATATAATATATAGATTTTGGGGGTGTAAAGGTTTCGACGGGGGTGTTGAAGCCGGAGAAGCGAGCCGTTGTCGCCAGGTCAACGTTAAAAGTGGCAACCTTAAAAAGAAACGACAAAAATAATTACGCATTAGCTGCTTAGTTAGCAGCTCGTCCGCCAGAGTTCACCTGCAGGTTCTGATACGGGCGTCGATTATGCAGGAAAACTCCGTGTGAGCGCCTAGTAACACGGGGGACTAATAGGCTAGCGGATCGGGAAGCCTGCTGATGGGCGTCTCGGGAAGCGAAACAAAAAACCACCAGCTGCGCTCGGAGAAACTCCCGTGAATGTGCTTTCGGACGTGGGTTCGATTCCCACCACCTTCACCACAAAATCAGAAGAACCGCCACTGGCGGTTCTTCTGTTTTTTGGTGGAAATGAGCGGTTCGTCGCAAGCCCCCTATGGGGAGCTTGCGACGAACTGGGGGAGGGAGTTTTTGAATCTCCGCCATTGTTTATTATAATTTCGTATATGTAAGTCTGGCGAGCCATTCGAATTATTCTTGACTACAGGTACGGCAATTAGTTATAATTATGTGAAACTTGGCACTATATTAATTATAATTATGTGATTAAAGGAGGTCTCGAATGGAAAGATCTATTTTGACTGATCTGTTGAAATGGAGAAAATCGAAATATCGCAAGCCGTTGATTCTTAAAGGTGTCCGTCAAGTTGGAAAAACGTGGATCCTCAAAGAATTTGGCAAACGCTATTATGAGAATATTGCTTACTTCAATTTCGACGAAAATCAAGAATACCAACAATTTTTTGAAACAACGAAAGATGTCCATCGCATATTACAAAACCTTGTCTTTGCAAGCGGACAGATTATTCATGCCGAGAAAACACTTATCATTTTTGATGAAATACAAGATTGCCCAAATGTGATCAACTCACTCAAGTATTTTTGTGAAAATGCGAGTGAATTTCATGTCGTATGTGCTGGTTCACTTCTTGGGATCGCCTTAGCAAAGCCATCTTCATTTCCTGTAGGAAAAGTAGACTTTATGAATATTAATCCAATGACATTCAGTGAGTTTCTCGTTGCCAATGGTGATGAGAATTTAGATCGTTACCTGAAAAGCATCGAAACGATTTTACCAATACCAGATGCTTTTTATAATCCTTTGTATGAGAAGTTAAAAATGTATTTTGTGACGGGAGGCATGCCTGAATCTGTCAAAATGTGGACTGAAGAGCGTAACACCGAAATGATGCAAAGCGCGCTGCTCAATATTATTAACGCTTATGAGAGAGATTTTGCAAAGCATCCACAAACCAGTGAGTATCCTAAGATATCGTTGATTTGGAAGTCCATACCTTCTCAGCTTTCAAGAGAGAATAAGAAATTTATCTATAAAGTCGCAAAGGAAGGTGCTCGTGCCAGAGAATATGAAGATGCGCTCCAGTGGCTCGTAGACGCACAACTTGTTCGCAAAATTTATCGCAGCAATGCACCGGGGCTACCTATTTCGGCTTATGATGATTTGACTGCATTTAAGCTTTATCTTGTTGACGTAGGGTTACTGCGTCGTCTGGCTTTGCTCGCTCCTTCTGCGTTTTCAGAGGGGAACAGACTTTTTACTGAATTTAAAGGGGCACTCAGTGAAAATTATGTGCTTCAGGCTTTGCAAAATCAGTTCGAAGCGACTCCGCGATACTGGTCCGTTCTGAATCCGTCCTATGAAGTCGATTTTCTAATTCAGAGAGGAAATGATATATTCCCCGTTGAAGTGAAGTCAGAGGACAACACGACAAGCGTCAGTCTAAAAAAATTCAAAGAGAAGTTCAAAGACAAAGTCAATCTGCGTATACGATTTTCTCTTGATAACCTTAAGTTGGATGATGATCTGTTAAACATCCCGCTTTTTATGGCAGATTACGCGGATCAGATTATCGGTATGGCATTGAAGCAACGTTAGTTTTCTTGTTCGGGCTATACAAAAAAGTAAAAGAGGATATCACGGAACTGATTTGGATATCTTTTTTATTTCTGATCACCTGATAAGGTTCGATTTCGGCCATTAATCTGATGGCATGATCACAATGGATTTCATAATGCGAAATTAGTTTAATAATGTAGCAGAAATCTCCAAAGCAATACCATGATGTTATTTAGAAGGTGAAGGATGGAACGATTTAATTTGAGAACGTTGTTTATTTCAACTTCGATGAAAACAGCATTTTTTTGAAACAACGAAAGATGTCGGTCGTATGATGTAAAACCTTGGTTTTGTTAGTGGGTAAATAGTTAAAACTGAAAACGCTGATAACTTATGATGAGATACAGGATTGTCCTGATGTTATCAATTCATTAGAAATATTTTTGTGAAAATGCAAGTGAATGTCATGTCGCAATAATCAAGAAAGAATGGATATATTTCAAAAGATATGCTAATCTGAAAAGTGTTGAAACCAAAGTCTTTGAATATATAAAAGTTTTATACAATATAAGGCGTACACATTCTTTCATGGGATATCCCAGTCCCAAGCAATTCCACGAAAGTTATTTTCGAGCGAAGCAGTATAGTGGCTGTTCGGGTACATATACATGAATCATTTTCCGATTCTGAAAAAGAGCATCAGGGTCCAGTCCATTGTCCATGAAGAGGTATTTTTTGGAATAACAATATTTGTAATATTAATAATATAGTTTAATCATGACTACAATACCAATGCAACTCAAGGAGACAATATTGCATGCATATTCATTATAAAAAATATATTATAAATTGTGTTATTATGGCAACAACAATAATAATGCTTTATAATTTGACAATGAATTTAATAACCTCAGATATGTATATGTCAAATGATTTAAGAAGTAGGGTTGTTGCAGTTCGTCTTTTAAATGATGGCATAGACCCATATTTTTTCAAATGGACAACTGGCGTTCCTGAAGAATACTTGGACCCTCGAGATTTCCCTAGCCGTTCAGTTTCGAGAGTAACTGTTCCGCCTACGGTCTTGGTGCTCCAGGGAATATTTGCAGATTCCAATTACAAAGTGCAGAAGTATTTATCAGTGTTATTGCAATGGCTTGCGTTAGTTGTGTCCATAATTCTATTGACGAAAGATATTAAGGGCAAAAAGAAAAGAATGGTTTTGACATTGATTATTCTTGCATCGATTTCCAGTACATGGTTTTGGAGGTTTCATGTAGATGCTGGCCAATTATATATCATGTACGTGATGCTATTTGCTATAAGCTATTATGCAATGAAAACACATAATAAGAGCGGTCACCTTATTTCTGGTTTGATTTTAGGAATTCTTGTTAGCCTTCGACCAAATGCAATAGTATTCTTTATTCCTGTAATAGTATTAAAAAGAACTCGAATCATTGTTGGCGCAATTCTAGGATTTTTCATAAATATCATGATTTCCTTCGCGATCTGGGGTATATCACCTTGGATTAGTTATTACAGAGCCATCAAAATTCATGGGGAAATCCATCTTGGATTATTAGACGTAGATTTGATACCGAATTCCATAGTTTATGGTTTGAATGAAGTTGAGGGAGTGATTAGGTTCGACGATGTTCCAAGATTTTTATACACGGATTCCTCGTTGCAGTTCCTCATCGGTTTGTCATCAAAGGATTTAGTTATTGCGCTCGCTGCCATATTATGTATCTATATGTATGTATTGTTCATTAACCGAAAAAGCATCATTACAATAGAATGTATTTATTTACTAGGTATTTCTGCAGTGATTATATCAGAATTTTTCATTCCGGCGGCCAGACTTTCTTATTATGATGTAATATGGATAATTCCTTTATGCCTAATGTTTGTGTTGGATATTGATTATAACGAAAAGGTTTTCATAATCGTTTTGATTTTAATCGGGGTATTTACGCTATCACTTGCAGAGAATTATTTCATATGTGGCGTGTCAGGTCCATATATAGCTTTAATGGCAACAATTTATGCGACAACCATTTATACAAGAGGTTTTTTACGGCAAAAATTACTCCGCAAGTCAATAATTTAAAAATAATTTAAGGAAATGTAAAGAAATACAAAATTCCCGATTTTATGTGACCAGGGTATTACAGATATATAGGATAATTATTTTATCGTTTCATAAAACAATTGGATATGACAGAATGCTAATATAAAGTTTAATGTAAAAATTTCAGGAGATCATCCAATGGATGCAAAGTATAATAATAGTAGCCCTACTTTAAATTCAGTTATTGGGTTTTATAAGAAATATTTTGAGCTAACGCTAATTGCAGTTTTCTCTTTGCTGTGGCTGGCACTAGTTTTCCAAGGCTTTCCAGTAATAACATTAGATTGGCATAGCCTGGAATTCGTATTTGACCACTATCTGTTCCCATTGGTTGCAGCATGTATTATTCAAATTATAATCACATTTGCAGCGTGGCTTCAAAATAAAACTAGTTACACTATAAAGAGCAAAGAAATTCAAATAACACTACTATATTTTCCTTTAATAATAGTTGTTGTATTCTTGCATTTTAATTTCAAGGCATGGACTCCTTTGGTGAATCCGGTTACTTATGATCTTTTATATAATAATATTGATAGCATGTTTCCTTTTACTGGCTGGTTGAAGTCAATAGGTGGTTATCTGGATATCAATAATAGCGCCCCTTACTTATATCATAAATTGTTTGTTTTAATGTTCGCCTTTTCTTTTATAATACATTCAACATTCGATACGTTCTTGAATTTTAGAAAAGTAGTGGTAGGAACATGTTTGATTTTGCTTTTTGGCGCTGTTTCATATTGGATAATGCCCGCAATTGGTGAGTTTGTACTTGAAACACCGGAATTGGAAGGTTTTTATGTGTATCAAAATCATATGTATACATTGTATGCCAGTTTCTTACAGACGGGCCTTGTACCGATCGGTTATTTCACTAATGCTCCGGCAGCAATGCCAAGTCTTCATATAGCAAACAGCTTTTTTCTTCTTGTACTGGCTAAACGCACTATCCCATATTTAGCGATCCTTTACATTTTCTTGTTTACTTATTTTGTTATAATTGCTGTCGCTTCAGGATGGCATTATCTTATTGACTTGATTTTTGGATTGATTTTAAGCCTGGCAGCGCTTTTTATTGTTGATAAGGTTTTTAGTGCGCAAAATATTAATGTATAGCATGTCTAAATAGTTTGAAAAGCATGTGTATGCCATAGCGCCAGTTTAACTTGTAAACAATTAAGCAAAGAAGTAAAATAATTAAGGTACAAGTTGAAATCAAATTAAACGGAGATGCATAACCTGACTTTATAATCTACGAAATAGAAAGGAATCCTTCTGGATATGAATACTATTATAAAAGAATTCGGACGTTACATAATTGTAGGCGGTAGCGCATTCCTGGTCGACATTCTGCTGCTGTACATATTTAAAACCTATGTGTTTGACACGATGGGGCATACCGGACTGTATATCTCTACCGCGCTGGGATTTACCGGAGGCCTGGTTTTTAATTATATTCTGTCCATTATTTTTGTATTTGAAAATGCTAAAAAGTATAATAACGGCAAATCAATCAATGGGTTTACGCTATTCACGATCATCGGGCTGATCGGACTATCGCTGACTGAACTCGGCATGTATTCCGGCGTGGAGCTGCTCGATGCGAATTATCTGATCGTCAAGGCATTTGTAGCCGGCATCGTTTTGCTTTGGAATTATGGAGCTCGAAAAGTCTTGATTTTTAAATAGTACACATTTAAATCAAATCAAATTTAATATTAAATATTATGAAACTGGAGAATGTGATATATGGAAAACAAGTCTGTTGTTATTATTGGCGCTGGTCCGGCGGGACTGACAGCGGCCTACAGGCTGCTTGAACGAACTGATATAAAACTGACCATCCTTGAGGAAAACGACTTCGTCGGAGGCATTTCCCGCACGGCAAATTACAAGAACAATAGAATCGATATCGGCGGGCACAGGTTTTTTACGAAAAATGAAGAAGTAATGGAATTATGGAAAAGCCTGATGCCGATCCAGGGCTCGCCTGCATGGGACGACATCATTATTGGAAGAACGCCGACGCAGGAAAGCGGACCTGATCCTGAAAAGGAGGACAGGGTTTTCCTGAAGCGTCGAAGGGTATCCCGGATATATTTCCTGAAAAAATTCTTTGACTATCCTGTCTCCATCAAACCCGAAACATTTATAAATATGGGATTAAAGAGGACCGTCATCGCATCTGTCGGCTATCTTGCTTCGATCATCAAAAAACGCCGGGAGAATTCTCTTGAGGACTTCTACATCAACCGGTTCGGCAGGCCGCTTTATGAGATGTTTTTTGAGAATTATACGGAAAAGCTATGGGGGGTCCATCCGTCGAAGATCGCGCCGGACTGGGGCGCGCAAAGGGTCAAAGGGCTTTCGCTCTTCAAAGTCGTCATATCTGTGATCGCGAAGCCTTTCATAGCGGATAAAAACAAGGAAACCTCCCTGATCGAGGAGTTCTATTATCCCAAACATGGCCCGGGCCAGCTGTGGGAAGCCATGGCTGCCGAGATCGAAAAAATGGGGGGTAGGATCATCCTGAATCAATCAGTCGATAGAATCGATTTTGAGGATGGCGGCGGAGTGAAGTTAAGGTCGACAGGCGGGGACGGGTCCCTGTCAGAGTACCGGGCGGATTCGGTTTTCTCCTCCATGCCGGTCAAAGATCTTATACAAGCGATGGGAGACGCTCCTGCGGAGGAGATCAGGCGCATAGCGGCCGACCTTCCGTATCGTGATTTTATAACCGTTGGACTCCTTGTCAATAAACTTAAAATCAAAAATGAAACGAAAGTGAAGACTGCCGCAAACATAGTGCCGGATTGCTGGATTTATGTTCAGGAGCGTGATGTGACGCTTGGAAGGATACAGATATTCAACAATTGGTCTCCTTATATGGTTGCGGATCCCGAAAATACGGTCTGGATCGGGCTTGAGTATTTCTGCAACGAAGGGGATGAGAAATGGCGCATGCAAAGTGAGGATTTTATAGAATTTGCCATCGGTGAACTCGAAAATATCGGGGTGATTGACAAGGCGGACGTTCTTGATTCGACGATAATAAGGGTCAAGAAGGCATATCCGGCTTATTTTGGCTCGTACAATCAGTTTGATACCGTCAGAATGTATCTGGCGTCATTCGGCAACCTGTATTGTATCGGAAGAAACGGTCAACACAGATATAACAATATGGACCACTCCATGCTCACGGCAATCGAAGCGGTGGAATGCTATATCGGAGGCGGTGCTGGCAAGGAGCGCGTCTGGAACGTCAACACCGAGGAAGAGTATCATGAAACCAAATCCGGGCAAGGAGGGCAGGCAAATGGAAGACCAAACTGAAACCCATCTGCGAAACAGGAAATATACTGCGGAGCTGCTTTCTTTTTTTGCCTATGCCTGTGCTTTGGCCGTTGTCATGTATTTTCACGAGCCTTGGTTCGATGAGGCTCAAGCGTGGCTGATCGCAAGAGACGCAACGATCGGCGAACTGATCGGAAGCATTACGCACTACGAAGGGCATCCGCCGGTGTGGTTCCTGCTGCTCATGCCTTTTGCCAAGGCCGGTGTGCCGTTTGAAATTGGCGTCAAGTCGATAAACTTCATTTTTGCCGCTTCCGCAATGGGGCTTCTGATTTTTAAAGCGCCGTTCAGTCGCGCGATACGATGCGTGATTCCTTTCACTTATTTTTTCTTTTATCAGTATGGCGTGATCAGCCGGCCTTATAGTCTTATGATGCTGGGCTTTGTTCTCTGCGCGCTGGCCTATAAGAACCGGAACGCCAAGCCATACCGTTTTGCCGGGGCGCTTGCTGTCGTTTGCGGCACAAGCGCTTACGGAATAATAATAGCCGCAGGAATAGCGCTTGTCTGGCTCATTGAAATCATCCGAGAGCGGTCTATTGGTAAAAGCATCCCTGCTTTGCTGGCAAATAGAAGGATCCATGCGCTTGGCATTCTGTTTGCCATAAATCTATTTTTTGTTTATTGCATGATCCCGTACAGCGACACATATGCTGCGAACCTTGAACCGCACAATACATTGCTCGTGCGCCTCTTTTACATGCTCTTCATGGCGCCGGCTGATGCAGTCTGCTCGAGTTCATACGGCTACAGCGCTATAGATATAAGTTTCAATATGCAGGCCGCCGGCAGCCTCATCATGGGCAGTGTGATAAATCTGGCCATATTCACAGCAGCTAGAATATATGGCAAAACGTCTTTATTTGTTGTTCCTTATGCAGCTTTTGCAGCATTATCAGCCTTTGCATATTTCTATTCACACCATTTGGGCATAATCGTATTATTCTACGTTTTCTTGTTTTGGTGCATGCTGGGTGACAGACCGGTAAATCCAGCTTTGCCTGCATTTATTCTGAGAAGTGTAAAAGGTGAACGCGATATGCGGTATTTGAGAGTGGTCGGTCTCTATTTAATCATCATTATATTAATTGTTCAAGTGTACTGGACAATAGCCGCAACTTATAAGGATATATTGAAAAATTACGGAACAGGACGAGCGGCGGCGGAATTTATTACAGATAACGCGTTTGATGAATTGACTATAATGACAGACTGGGAAAAGAAAACAAATTATTTAACTGGCCTGATTCGAATCGATTATAATCAGTTATATTGCATTCCAACATTAGCATACTTTGACACCAATATTTTTTACAATTTGAATGAAGGAAAGTGTAATAAGAACTATTTAACACATATAATCGATGAAAACGGATATCATGTCAAGAAACTTGCTGATGGAGGCTATCCTGACGTATTGTTTGGAACGGTGGAATTGAAGGATATTTATGGCTCCAAAGCGAATCTGCATCGCGATTATGCCCTTGTGTGCTCTGTTCATGGCAACACGATCTGGAAAGACGAAGTTTTTGAAAACAGGCAGTTGATTTTTTTAAGGCGGGATCTTTTGGAGAAATACCCGGATCTTGTCGAGCTTGATTATATTCAGGAAATGTAGGTTCCAGGCCAATCTATATGGAATTCCCCGCAATGACAACCACCCGGCATATTGTATACATGAATTGATTTTTCCGGCTGCATTGACACGGGACTATATAATGGGGTACATTATTAATGTGATGAAATATTCAGAAAACAATAAAAAGTCTTGTTTACTCCCATAAACCTGACAATTAAACAGAATATACTGGAGTTTCATCGCGTCACTTGTTGTTTTTTGAAGAAAAAAAGGGAGAGTGATAAGTATGTACAAGTGCAGCTTAGATAGAATGTCTGACAAGATCAATACTTTTGCAAAATACGGCGACGCCGGGCACGGCGGAATAACGAGATACAGCCTGTCGCCAGAGGCCCATCAGGCCAGAGACGAATTCGTCAAGAGAATGAAAGCCATTGGCGCGACCATCGAAACCGACGATCTGGCGAATATGTACGCCACGCTTCCGGGAACGGAGCCAAACGCCAAGAGGATCGTCATGGCATCCCATGTCGACTCTGTAAGAAACGGCGGAAACTATGACGGGATTCTTGGTGTCATGGTCGGCATGGAGGTTCTGGAAACTGTCGCCGCGGAAAATATTCCGCATAAGCATCCGCTTACAGCCATGATCTGGACCAATGAAGAAGGCTCGCTGTATCCTCCCGCCATGATGTCTTCGGGAGTCGTCTGCAACGACTATCTGCCGGAAGCGATCGGCAAGAAATTCAAGCTTGAAAACATGCTTGCGTCAAAGAGCGTTCTGGATAAAACCACGACCTTTGGAGATGCCCTGAATGCCAGCCCGTACAAGGGCGACAAGAAAAACAGGCTGAACGCCGATGAGTATATGGCAATGTTCGAGCTTCACATCGAGCAGGGCCCGATCCTCGAAGACGCCGGCAATGAAATCGGCGTCGTCACCTGTGTACTGGGGATGTTCAATTACAGGATCAGATTTTACGGGCAGTCGGACCACGCCGGAACGACGCCGATGCATAAAAGACAGGACGCCCTTTTTGCGGCGGCCAAGGCTCTGTGCTATATGCACGAGGAGATCGACAAGCTCGGCAGGCCTGAATTGGTCTACACCACCGGCGAGATCGTCTGCCATCCTTGCGTGCACACCGTCATCCCGGATCTGATCGATTTCTCGATCGATGTGAGACACGAAGATCCTGCAGTAAGACAGCAGGTTCTAGACATCGTCAAGAGCCTGGACGGCAAGGTTATCGAAAGATGCAGAGGCGAAGTCGAACTCGCATGGCAGCGCGACACCGTCTATTTTGACAAGGAGCTGGTCGAATTCGTCAAGCAAAGCGCTGACGAACTTGGCTTTAAAAACCAGTATATTCCAAGCGGCGCCGGACATGACGCCCAGTTCGCTTCCTATATGATGCCGACGACAATGATTTTTGTTCCCTCCAAGGACGGACACAGCCATTGCGAGCCTGAATTCACGACACCCGAAGAATGCACGGCAGGCGCGAGCGTCATGCTGAACGCGGTTCTCAAGGCGGACAAGAAATAGCAATCGGGACGAGGCACAAGGAACCTGTCATTATGGCGCATCCCCCCGGCCTAGCGGATCTGGACAACCTGCCGGGCGATACGGATCGGATGAGCCTGAACGGATAAAACTGAATACACAAAAGTATAATTTTGAAGTATTGTAAAAAACAGTATGGAAGTATTACAAGAAAACGGAAGTATTACAAAAATAGAAGAAGTATTACAAGAATAGAAGAAGTATTACAAAATGGAAGCCTCGGTTCTCGCTGAACCGGGGCTTTTGTTGATGCCGCAGATATGACGATATTTATATAGATAAATATATAAATAAATATATTGATATAATGATGCGGTCCCTGTATAATCAAAGCAGATATAAATTGGCCATAGGACGAGGGGGGTGCGCAATGCCTGTAAGAACAACATCTGTTAAAAGCATCATGGATGCTATCGTTCCGATTTCGCGTTTCAACCGCGGCGAAGCGAACAAGATATTTGAGGAAGTCAGTGAATATGGATGCAAGATCGTGTTGAAAAACAATACACCGGCTTGTGTTCTGCTGCAGCCTGAAAGATATGAAGCCATGGTACAGGCGCTTGAAGATTACGCTTTATTTTTTGAAGCCGAAAAAAGGATGGAAAGTGCTATCAAGGATGGATTTATCCGATCTGATAAAGTGCTTGAAGACCTTGGAATTTCCAGGGAGGAACTTGAAGACACCGAAGTGGAGATCGAATAATGGGCTGGATTGTCGAATACACCAGAGAGGCGGTCAGGGACTTGGAAGCGCTTGATCATTCTCAGCAGCTGCTGGTTCTGAAAGCTATCGACAAGGTATCATATAATCCATTGCCGCAAACAGAGGGTGGCTATGGAAAGCCACTGGGGAATTTCATGTCGGCGAACCTTGCTGGTTATATGAAAATCAAATTGCTGAAACCTGGACTGCGCATAGTCTATAGACTTGTTAAAGAAGCCGCGGTCATGAGCATCATCGTGATTTCGGTTCGAGATGATGAAGCGGTTTATGATCTTGCCTATGAACGGATCAGATAGTATCACTGCAGAGAGCTTCGGCTCGCTGCGCGTCAGTTTTTATGATTTTTCCCATGCCCTAAAGTTTTTTCGCATGCTGCCGATATATGGCATATAAACTATTTCATGGTTATAGCCAGGGAGGGATGCCTATATGACGAATATGATCAGCAACATCCAGCGGAGCAATACGAATTATAAAATAGATTCCCAAAAGGAGCCTAAAGCCGATAAATCAGAAATTTCTAAGGCTGGTCCGATCCAGAAGCAGGATACTGTAGTGATTGGCGGCGGCGCTGAAACAGCGGTCACCTATTCAAAGGCCGGCTATAAACTGAGCGCCGAGGACGTCAAAGCGATCAAGGGACAGGAGCAGAAAAACCTGAATAGTTTGAGAAATCTGGTCAGGGAACTGATTTTGAAGCAAAACAAGGACTTCAAGGAATCTGAAGAAATGACGGATTTGACAGATATACTTCTGACAGACGAAGCAGGACCGACGGCGGGACAGGCGGCAGCCACGGCTGAAACGGAACAGGTTTCCGCGCTTGAAGGCTATTATAGCGTAGAAGCAGTCAGCGACAGGATCGTCGATTTTGCGATATCCATATCCGGCGGCGACAAATCAAAGCTCGAAGAGTTGATCGCGGCCATAGACAAGGGCTTCGGCCAGGCAAGAGAAGCCTTTGGCCGGGAGTTGCCTGAAATCTGCGATCAGACCTATACGGCGATCATGCAAAAGCTGGATGACTGGAAAAACGAAGCGTAGCAGCATTGAGCGAAGCTTCGTCATAGCACGGAAAATAAAAAGCGACAGCGAAAAAAACGCGCGGCCGCTTTTTTATTGGCGCAAGGACAAATGAGCCGTCTATCTGTATGGCAGGCACGCCAGCCGAAATCCAGCGAAATCCTTTAGATCGAAGGTCTGTAACAATAATTTAACATATTTTGGCACAGATTGTGCCAAAACCGCTTGCGGGATTTAAATCACCTATGGTACACTACTTTCAAAGGAGGTGGGCGCATGACCTTTGGTGAAAAGCTGGATCTGCTGATAAGCATTGCCAATGTCACCAACAGCGAGCTGGCCAGAAATGTCGGGCTGGATGCCTCCTTCGTGAGCCGGCTCCGGCGCGGAGAGCGGCCGCCTTCCAAAAATCAGAATTATTTAGGTCCGATGGCGGCATATTTCGCCGCCTGTACCACGAGCGACATCCAGAAACTTGCCTTGGGGGAAGTGCTCGGCGTCAGAGCTTCGGAGCTGCAGGACGACGCTGTTGTTTTCGCGGACCGGATCGCTTCCTGGCTTCTTGAAAACGAGCAAAGCGAAATCAGTAATGTTGAAAATTTCCTTTTCCAATTGTCCTTTCCGGCTGCGAAGAATACGGAGCGTTCGATCCAGCCTGACCATCCCAGCCATGGCGAAATCATCACAGAACCCCATGACGCGGTGTTTTACGGCATATCCGGAAAGCAACGGGCGCTCACAGCCTTTTTAACGATGGTGCTGAAAAGCGAAAAGCCTGTTACGCTGATGCTCTACAGCAGCGAGGACGTCGAATGGCTTATTCATGACAAGCAGTTCACCTCGAAATGGTCGGTCCTGCTTGGAAAACTCATCACGATGGGCTGCAGGATCAAGATCATCCATACGGTCAAGCGCGGCCCTGAGGATATGCTGGCTTCCATCAGGGAATGGCTTCCGGTCTATATGACAGGAGCCATAGAGCCGTATTACAATCCGATGTCCCGCGAGGAGGTCTTCGGCAGAACGATGATGATCGCGCCGGGGATCGCCGCAGTCAATTCATCCTCGATCGGCAAGGGCGCCAGGAATGCGGCGAATTTCCTCTATACAGATCCAGGCGTGATCGATGCGCTGGCTGCTGAATTCAATGATTTTCTCGGTTTATGCCGGCCTCTTATGAAAATATTCACGGAAAGCGACGTCAGCGGCTACAGCGACATGATCACGGAGTTCGAGAATTTCGAATCCCGTGGGATCATCAAGACCGATTCGCTGTCATGCATGACGATGCCGATGGAAATCGCGGAACGCATGTGCTTTCGCAAGGAGCCCGACAGCTGCGAGGATTTGCTTTATTATCACAGAAGCCGGATCAACGGGTTTGAAAGTCGACTGAAAAAGTGCGGCTTCAGTGAAATCATCAAGCTGCCGTGCCTTGAAGAGCTTATGAGCGGCAGCGTATGCACCGGCTTTTGCGACACGCCGTCCTATGTCAGCTACGCCTACACGCCGGAGGATTATCGCGGCCATCTTCTCAATATAGTGCGGCTGCTTGAAAGCTGCCCCAATTATCATGTTTGCCTGACGCCCGAAAGCGTGATGCCCGGAAGCCTGATCTATGTCAAGGAGCGGGAAGGCGTCATCGTCGTGAAAACCGCCAGGCCGGCTGTTATTTTTGCCATAAGCGAAACGGCCATAACGGAAGCGTTCGTCAATTATTTGAACAGAATCCTTAAAAAGACAGCGGAAGCCGGCGGTCCGGATCGCAGAAGAAAAACCATCGCGGCGCTGAGAAAATATATCGACAGTATATCGCCTGAGGAAACAGCAAAGTGATGAGATCAAGAGAGCAAACCGATAAAGCGCATCCGGTGGGAATCATTTGTACTCTTAATAATAATGCAGTATAATTTAATAAAAATGAGAGATTCGACAATAGAAGAAAAGCGGTCATAATTCTTGAAAACTTTGAAAATTCAAGCTGAAATGAGACTCCATTGAGACTTGGACGTGTTAATATCAAGTCCCAGGGTGGAAAAGTCCGCATGGGGATCCATATGGACAAACAACGGTTTTCCATTCAGCAAATCAATCATGGCGATATGCTAAATTCTGGATAATTATTCTTTGCAAGCGTACGATAAATAGTATCAAGCAATATTAATTTTGGAGAGTGTGAGATGCAGGAATACAAATGTACTGTAAAACAAAGCGATGGGAAGGATCTGAAGGGTTACCTGATCAAGGCCGACGATGAAGCCGATCTGGTCCTCAAGCTCAAGGAGAAAAAGCTCTATCTGATCACCTACAAGGAAGTCGATGAGAAAAACAATATCATCGGCGGCAAGCGGCTTAAACTTTCCATGAAGGACATCGCCATGCTCTGCAGGCAGCTCGGCGCCATGCTCGAAGCCGGCGTGACGCTGGTCAAGGCGCTGAACATCCTGTATCTGCAGATGGACAAAAAAAATATCAAGGAAGCGATCAAGCGTCTCTATGAATCGGTGCAGAAGGGCGAGCAGTTGTCGGAAGCTTTGAGGAAGGACGATCTTTATCCCGAGCTCATGATCAGCATGATCGAGGCGGGCGAAGCCAGCGGCAAGATGGACAATGTCGTCCTTAAGCTGGCGGAGCATTTCGAGCATGACGTGAAGCTCAGGAACAAGATCAAGACCGCGATGACTTATCCCGTCATCCTGAGCATTCTCTGTATCGCCGTCGTGCTGATCCTCGTGGCCTATGTGCTGCCGGTATTCATGACCATGTTCACCGCCAGCATGACGCTGCCGCTGCCGACACGGATACTGATGGCATTCTCGAATTTCCTGACCGGCTACTGGTATTTGATGATCGTGGTGCTTGGCCTCATTGTCTTCGGCCTTCGGGCGTACATCAACACTGAGGACGGCAAAAGGAGCTGGCATGAATTCCTGCTCAAGATCCCGAATGTCGGCCCGACGATCACCAAGATCTCGGCGGTCCGTTTCACCCGGACGTTGTCGACGCTGCTTTCCAGCGGCATGACGCTGCTGCAGTCGCTTGAAATCGTCATCAAGACTGTCGGCAACAGGATCGTCATGGACGGCCTGGCCATCACCAAGGAGGATATCCGCAAAGGCCTGCCGCTCTCCCAGTCGCTCCGCAAGGCGGACATCCTGCCGCCGATGGTATATTCGATGATCGGCATCGGCGAGGAATCCGGCACCATGGAAATGATGCTGGAAAAAACAGCGGAATATTATGACGACGAAGTCGAGAACGCGATCCAGAAGCTAGTCAGCATGATCGAGCCGATCCTGATCATCATTATGGGATCCGTGGTCGGGTTCATCATCATTTCGATCCTGCTGCCGGTATTTGAGATCTATGAGTCAATGGGTTGATAAAATAAATAAATAATAGTGATTTAGCAATATAGACTGATGGAGGTGGATTTATTTGGGTTCATTATTGACAATAGATGTGGGAAGGAAAAACTTGCATTTGGTCGAGGGCAGCAATGTCAAAGGCTTGCTGCATATCGACAAGGCCATTGTCTTTCCGGTACCGGACGGCTGCTTCAGCGGCGAAACGATCACGAACGCGGGACTCTTGACGGAAGCGGTCACGGAGGCATTCAAGCTCGGTGGCTTCGGCACCAGGGAGGCGGTCGTCACGATCAACGCCTCCGGAGCAGTGATCCGGGACATCGACATGCCCAACGCCAAGCCCAAGGAGCTGGATGAAATGATCCGGAACGAGCTGGTGCAGACCTATCACATCCTGCCGACGGACATCGTTCAATACAAGCCGGTCGACAAGGTCATCGGCGACGACGGAACCGCCTTGACCAGATACAGGGCGACCGCCATCGATCAGGAGATCGTGGATGATTACAGAAGCATCCTTGTTTCGGCAAAGCTGAAACCTGTCGCGATGGATGTCAATGTCAACGCGGTCGAAAAGCTTCTTAACCGTGAAATAGTCGTCAATGACAAGATACTGAACGGCAACGCCACGATGCTCATCGACTTTGGCGACACGCTGACCACCATCTATATCGTTTCCCAAGGCAAGCCGGTGTTTCACCGCCACCTCAACGCAGGCTGCGGGGAAATCGAAAGATATATCTACGACGAAACCTTCACACCCGAAAAGGAGATCCGAAAGCTGAAGGAGGAGGGCTTCAATTTCTTCGGCGAAGACGAGACGGCCATCAAGTATTTCAACATTCTCCGGCCGTTCTTCTACAATTTTACCGACGAGATCCGAAAGATCATCGGCTTCTACACCAGCAGGGCGAATTCGGGCAACGTGGAGCAGATCCTGCTGTTCGGCGGCGGAAGCAACATGGCCGGCCTGGCCGAATACTGCGAATCCAATTTCAATGTGCCTGCCGAGCAGGTCAGGAATATCACCAACGTTAAATTCAAAGACCCTGCGACGCCAATCGAATCGTATCTCAATGCGATCGGCGCGCTGATACGATATTAGATGGAGGCAGGTGATGAATGTGAGGGACTATAATTTTTTCGAGGTTTATGAAAAGAAAAAGGGGATCAATATCAACCCCAAATCGACAGTGTTCGTATGCGCCATGCTGCTGCTGCTCGTGGTGGCCGTGTCCATCGGACTGATCATATGGAATTTATTCTTATCTTATCAAATAGAGGATTATACCGAAAAAGCCAATGAGATAAAAGCAAGCGAGAATTATCAAGAGGCCGACAAGCTTGAGCAAAGCATCAACGCCATGAACGCCTATGACAAAAATGCGGAGGTCGCGCTCGAAAAGCTGGAAAAGGGCGACCTGCTCGGAACAGAGGTCATGGCGAAGATCGCTTCGACGATACCCGCGGGCGCATCGATCAACAGCCTGAACATGAACAACGCTGTCGCCTTATTCGCGTTTTCCGTGCCTGACCGGCGGGCCGCGGCCGAGCTGCTCATGAACATGAAGGAAACGGCGATTTTCAGCGACGTCCATCTCGCGAGCGTTTCGGCCAGCAGAGGCGGAACAGGCCTCACGGCCAACATCCAGTGCATATTAAAGGAGAAGGCGCAGGCCGAAGAGACGGAGCAGGAAAGCGATGCCGTGAAGGAAGGTGAAACAGAATGATCAAGCCCAAAATGGCGACAAATGAAAGAGATAAAAACCTTCTGATGATTCTGGCGCTGATCCTTGTGGCGTTCATTGCCTACTATTTCGTCATCAGTCCGGCGCTGACGAGCAAAGAATTGCTGAAAGCTGATGCGGAAGCCGCGAAAGCGGAGTATAATAGAGTATCGGAAATAGTCCAGAAGCTGCCGGAGCTTCGCAAAGAGGAAGTGGAGCAGAAGGAAGCACTCTCGGAGAAATACAGGAAGTTCTTCTATGAAATCAACGAAGAGCGCATATTGGTGAAGCTGAACGAGCTGATCGCGGGAGCCGCGCTGCCGGTCAATTCTGTGACCATTTCCAAACCGGCGGCTGATAGTATCAAAGTGGAACAGCCTGAATACACCCCTCTCGCTTATCCTTTGATGGAGCTGGCGTCAAAAACCAATGCGGCGATAGCCATCGAAAAGGCGACAGGCGTTGAGAAAGAGAAAAAATCCAAGGAATTGCCGCCGGATGCGGTCGCGTATTCCGATTTTGTCATTGGATTCGTGGGAGTCCCCTATGAATCCGTCGACGCTTTCATGAAAGCGGTGGAGACGATGGACAGAAGCGTCATCGTCAAATCGATCACGATAGCGGACGCAAGAGACGCCGCGGGCGTCAGCGGCCAGCTTGTGCTGGGCGTCTACTCGTTAGCGAAGCCGAATGAGGCAGAGAATATTGAATTGCAGTTCAACCCTGCCTATATCAAGGGCAAGGCCAATCCGTTCTCATGATGAATGGAATCCGAAGGAGATGATGTTATGAACATTCTTAAGATCCGAAGCAAGCTGAAAGAGCAGAATGGAATGGCGCTGGTCGCCGTGGTGCTTGTATTTGTCGTCATCATGATCCTGACATCGACTGCCGTGGCCATGGTCTATGGCGATACAAAATTCAGCCATGATGATGAGAAAGGAAAGCAGGCCTACTATGCGGCTCGCTCCGCGGTAGAAGCAGTGGAGAAGGGCATGCTTGACGAGCTTGGCGCTGTCCAGGACGCCAAGGGCGCCATCATGAACGATATGGCCATCGAGGTGAACGCTCTGAATGCCGATTTTGAGGCTGGCCTGATCCCTACCGAAGAGGAGTATGACCTGGCGCTGGACGCGATCATCGCATCCTATGCCGGAGATATCAATGACTATGAAGCGCTGTACGGCGATTTCATGGATTATATCCTGCCGTCGTCCGGATCATATACGCACTTTGTAACGATTGACGGGTTCGATACGGATTCGACCGAATTTGAAGTTGTCGTGACGCCGATACCGAATACGGATCCCGATGACGATTATATTATCGACGCCTTCAAGCTGACGGCGACGGCTTCGATGGACGGCAAGGAATCCAAGGCTGTCAAATGGGTCGGCATCAGAGTCGAGCCGGGCGACACGATCACCCTTCAGACGCTCGATCAGGATATCGAAATCGTATCCAATCTGTTTGACAACGCCATCTACTCCTATGGCGACCTGACCTTCGGGGAAGGCGGCGGGGCTTCATCGGCGGAGGTCATCGGCGGCATCGTATATGAGGGAGAACTTGAGAATGGTGACAATGTCAGCACGGTACCGTTCCACAAGACGCCGCCGACAGCCGCGGCGGATATCGTTGAGCCTTCCTCGCTTCTGCCCGTTGCAGTAAGCGACCTGCAGGAACGCACTACCAACCTTGAAAGCGTGCTGACCGCGGAGGATGACAACGGCTATTACAAGCAGGCCGTGAAATGGTCCGGAACGTATACTGTCAATACAAGCGACGCCACCGGCGGCGATGTCGTGCTGATGTTCAACAGCGTGACGGTTGACAAAAAGAACGGCTACCAGTTCAACGTGACCGGCGGCAACAACCTTTACATCTATATCTATGACCAGAAGGCTGACGGCGTGGATTTCACATTGACAACCAACAGCAACAATGAAACGCCGTTCACCATATCCTCCAGCAGCTCCCACATCTATTTCATCATCGATCAGCCTTTAGATCAGCGTGAGGTGGAGACCAACGATATGGAATTCGATCTTGGCAAAAACAAGATCACGATGGATAATGTCTATATCTATGCGCCGTTCACCTGCCTTTCGTTCAAGAACAGCTTCGATTATACGGGTTCCATCGTAGTCGGCGGCCTTGAGATCAAGAACAATGCAGTCGTCACCTATAAGGAACCGGACAATAATCCGGAAGGACCCGGCGAGGAAATATTTGTTGGAGAAGAAATATCCATTCCTGTCAGCGGCACCGACACCCTGACCTACAGCGGCGGCAGCTACTGGCTGAAAAAGTGGTGATGAAGCGTGTTCAGCATGAATGAAAAATACAGAAGCCGTATAATCAAGCCAATGAATAACAGCGGCATGACCATGGTGGAGGTCATCGTCAGCATCGCGCTGATCGGCATCATCGCCACGCTGGTCGTCACGATTTTTGTGGCGGGCCTATTCATCGCCCGTGAATCGGGAGACAATACCAAGGTCACGGGCAACGCCAGCGGAACGGTGGAGAATGCCTTGGGCGGCGCCATCATAACACCTGTTGACGAAGAACTCCAGGTGGACGGCATGCCTGTCGGCACCGGCACTTACGCCGAGGACGACACTGTGGAGGCCACCATCGAATTCAGCGGCATTCACTCCAAGACAATCGGGGGCACCCTAGTGACCGTCACTTCGGACAGCGAGCTCAACGACACGACCATGAAGGCCTATATCCCTGCAGATTGATGAGAGGACGGGCTTCCTATGAAGCGATATGGGAAATTGATTAAGACTTCTAATAAGAGGGGCGTCACACTGATGGAGCTCATGGTCGTGCTGATGCTGGTAGTACTGGTGACGGCGACGGCTTATACTGTCTATACGACGGCGCTGAGCACCTATCGCGTCACTGCGGAGCAGGTCGACGCCCAGTCCCAGTTCCGCCTGATTGTGGGAATATTGGAGAGCGAGGTCGGCACCGCGACGGAGGTGGAGCTTATGAATCTGGATGAGATCCCGGAGACCTTGCCGGCCGGCTTTGCCTGCATCTATGCCAAAACAGACGGCGAGTACGGAAAATTCTACAAGAAAACGCTGGATGACGAGGTGGAATTCGTAACGCCTTACCCATTGAAAAGCCTGACGATGCGATTCCGCCAGGGGACCAGCGACAATGTGCTGAATATCTTTCTGCATGCCAAGGACACCAATGATTATAGCGGCAGCATCCTGACGCAGAATGACAGCCTGATCTATATTAATCTGGACACGGAATACGATGCTGTCTACTACAAGATGATCGACGAGGCCAGTTTATAGATCACTTGGATTTATAACTTCCAATACGATAAAATTTACGGGGCAGAGCGATTCTGCTCCGTATTATTATGCGTCGGAATTTAAAAATCAGCGGGCTTTGATGAGACCCTGACGGAGCATATACCACTTGTCTGGTATTAAAAAACAATCTGGATACATGCCCGTATCCGCAATGCTTGTTCGTCGCCAGCTTGCTGCGTAAAACCGCATAAACGAACGACAATACCGGATGGCTATCATGAGTTGTTCGGTAAGGTAAGTATTATCCAGCGCCAACAATAATATTAATCAAAGCCGTCAGAAAAGGAATCAAGCAGTCGCTGTCAGATATCGCCGCGCTTTCTTAAGAAACTTTTATGCTAGCCATATCAGCCATAGAACTTTTACTGCTTGAGATAGGTAATTGCGGACAAATTTGCACTCGTCCGCGGCAGGATATTAACCTATTTTGAGGAGATAGTCCCGACAATTGACAGAGAATCAATAAAACAGGCGAACCTTCCGGTCCGCCTGTTTTATGAATCTTAATGAATTAAATTCTCAAGATCACGTTGCTTCGTTGCCATCATATGGGAACATTGTCATTTCTGGGTCTCCGCCATCATTAATGATGGATTCAATTTCACCATCATCCATAGTGATGAGCCAAGTACCACCGCATTGTGGATCAGGGGTCTCGGTTGGGAGATAAGTGCCTTCAAGATCATCTACTGAGTCTGAATCAGTATTATCTTCGGCATACTGAGTCATTGCAGCCGTGGCGATGGTTTTTGCTGTAGCTACATCTGCTTTGATTTTTGCTTGCAACTGGAATCCCGCAAGTCTAGGGATAACGATTGCAGCCAGAATACCGATGATGATGATGACGACGATGAGCTCGATGAGAGTGAAGCCTTTACGGTTCATGAGCTTTTTAACTTTGTTCATGTAAAATTCCTCCATTTCATTTTTGAACTATTCAGATCGGCGGAAGCCGTCTGTGACTTGTTTTGTAATATAGTTATACCATACTTTAAAAGTTTTAGACACAAAATATTGCCCTTTTTTGAACTTTCCTAAAACTTGTGACCGGAGTGTTACTTTTTGCCGTGTGATGACTGGAATTTGAACGGTCAGAGCGTTTGACACCGAAAAAAACAGCGGCATGGGCGGTCGCGATACTTCGAAGCTGTGACCGATGGCCTGCG
>DIEM01000071.1 GCA_002418625.1 Firmicutes bacterium UBA5774 | reverse complement strand
GATGCCAAGTAGTTCATTGATTACTGTTTTCATTCATTCTGCCTCCTAAAATTCAACCAGCATGGCTCCCGCGCTCAATCCGCCGCCAAATCCTATCAGCATGACTTTGTCGCCTGCCTGGACCTTTCCGGATCTCAGCAGGTCGTCCATCGCCATGGGCACGCTGGCCGCAGAGGTATTCCCGGTATTCTCGATGCTGATCTGGAACTTGTCGATGGGGATGTCATACTTCTGCGCAATATTATTTATGATTCTTATGTTAGCCTGATGCGGCACTATATAATCTATGTCTTTGACCGAATATCCGGTTTTTGCGAGCAGCTTGTCCATGACTTCGGAAACCGCTCCGACAGCAAATCGAAAAACCTGCGTCCCGTTCATCTTTAAAAACATGTCCTTGGGCTCTTCCTTGATAAACGGTATTTCTATGTACTGCATACCGCAGATCAGAACATCATTGACGTCGTCATAATTCTGCATATGAGTATCGATAATGCCTGTCTTGGAATCATCGAGCTCCAGAACAGCTGCGCCGGCCCCGTCCCCAAACAGGATACAAGTCCCGCGGTCCTCCCAGTTGACGATCCTGCTCAGGCGTTCGCTCCCTATGACAAGGGCCTTTTTTATGCCCGATGTCATCATCAGGCTCTGGGCCGTCCAGGCAGCGAACAGGAATCCGCTGCACGCGGCGTTGAGATCGAAGCCCACGGCGTTTTCAAGTCCCATTTCTTTTTTCACAAGGGATGCCATGGAGGGTACCAGCATATCCGGCGTGACTGTCGCGAAAATGACCAATCCAATGTCCGCGGGATCTATCGCTCCGGCGCCCGGCTGCAATTCACCCGGCGAGCCGCCTTTCACTCCCAAAAATGCATCTCCGCGCATCGCCTGCCGCGCCGCTCTGACAGAAATCTGCAGCGCGCTTTCTTCCAGTGCCACATGCCTGGCCGCGATGCCGGTCCTGCTGGTGATCCATTCGCTGTCCGTATCGACAAGCTCCTTGATTCTATCGTTATCCACCTTGAAATTCGGCAGAGCCTTTCCGGTCGCTATGATCTTTACTCCCAAAAGAATACCTCCTTCATATCACTGTAATATTTCTCTAATTATTTTGATTATCAAACTATTGCAACTAATTATATGACCGTTTTAAAAATCTGTCAACAGCAATAAAAAGCAATCGGACCCTGCCGGGAGGACAGCGTCCGTTTATTGGAATTTCAACGTTTTAATGTTTTTAAAGATGTATTGAACAAACAGAAATGACTATTTTTTCCTGGCCGCTTCCAGCAGCAGCCGCTCAAGATGCTCCCGGTCAAAATGATAACGGCTGCGGCAGAATTGGCAAACAAGTTCCGCTTCGCCGTCTTCCTCTATGATCCGTGCCAGTTCCTTCTTCCCCAGACTGATGACAACCTGCTCCAGCCGTTCGGCCGAGCAGTCGCATTTCCATCCAATGTCCCTGAGTTCCAATGCCTCGACTTTGAATTCGTCCGGCATCCCGTTAAATGCTTTGTCCATCAGAGCCTTCATAACAGCCTTTTCCGTCATTCCGGCCGAAGCTCCGCATGTCTCATCGATCAGTGTGCTGACCGGAGGCATCCGATCCAACAGTTCCTCCAGCGCCTCGACTGCCTCTTCCTTCGCGTCCGGAAGCATTTGGACGATCATTCCGCCCACCGCCCTGACGCTGCCGTCTGTTTCAATGATCTCGCCGAGGGCGACCGCACTTGACTGCTGTTCGGATATAAAGAAGTACGCCGTCAGGTCATCGGCGATCTCTCCCGATACCAGATCGATCTTTCCAATATATGGCTCCTTCAGGCCCAAGTCCTTGATGACGACCACCATGCCGATACCGAGGGCTGCGCCGACATCCATCTTGCCATTCGGTTTGAGCGGCGGATCGATCATTGGATTTGAAATATATCCCTTCACATCGCCTTTTGCGTTGCTGGTGGCCAGGATCTCCCCCGCTCCGCCGTCTCCCTTGAACTGCACGGTCAGCTTGGCATCGTTCCCTTTCATCATGAGCCCCATCAGGCCCGCCGCGGTCAGCACCCTGCCGAGAGCCGCCGTCGCTGTCGGCGATGTGCCGTGGATGAGCCTGGCGTCTTCCGCCATCGTCGTGGTCACGGCAAGGTAGACCCGGTAAGATTTGCTCCTGTCCATGCCGGTTATTACTTTGTTCATTTGAATCCTCCCGAATCTAGATCCCGGCAACCACACCGGACAATTCAACAGACAGTTTCCTGACGATCTCATCAGAATCGGCTGCCGTCGCGCCTTTGGCGGATATATACAATTTTAGCTTCGGCTCGGTTCCGGAGGGCCGTACAATAAAGCTGCTGCCGTCGTCCAGAACACATTCCAGCACATCCGACTTCGGAAGGCTGATCGGCTCCTGCCCTGTTGTCTTCCCGGAAGCATCGTAGAATGTTCTGGCCTGCCCCATATAATCCGCGATTTCACGCACGGTCCTGCCTGCCGCAGACACAGGCGGCTTGCTCCTGAGCATGTTCATGACTGCACCCATCCGTTCCATGCCTGCAGCTCCTTCAAAACCGAAATCCAGCAAATCATTCTTATAGTATCCATATTTGTCATATAACGCATGCATCCTGTCGATCAGCGTCCAGCCCCGATTTTTATAGAATGCAGCCATCTCGCAAATCAGCATGGCGGCATTGACAGCATCCTTGTCACGGACATAGCTGCCGGCCAGATAACCGTAGCTCTCCTCGAAGCCGAATATGTACCTGCTTTCCTCGCCCTTCCGCTCCAGCCATCCAATCTGCTCGCCAATAAACTTGAACCCGGTGAGCACGTTGATAACGCTGACGCCATATTCTGCGGCGACATCCTCCGCCATTTTCGTCGTGACGATGGTTTTGATCATGACCGGCGCCTCGGGCATCGTCAGCTCACGGCCGCTTTCAGCGGAAGCGCCAAGTCGCATCATGCATATAAAGTCAAGCAGGAGCACGCCGACCTCGTTGCCAGTCAGCAGCATATATCTGCCGTCATGCCTGGCGGCTATGCCGACGCGATCGGCATCCGGGTCGGTGGCAAGCAGCAGATCCGGGATTTCATCTCCAGTCCGCGCTTCAGCCGCCATTTTTTCGCAAAGCGCAAGGCCCAGGGCAAGCGCTTCCTTTTTTTCCGGGTTCGGATACGGGCATGTCGAAAAATTGCCGTCCGGCATTTCCTGCTCCGCGACGACGGACACCCTGCCGACACCGATCCTGGCCAGGATACTGCGGACGCATTTGTTTCCCGCGCCGTTCAACGGAGAATAGACGACGTTCAAGCCACCGTTGCAGTGACCGGCAGGCAGGCTGCAGCCCGCCGAGACGCTCATGCTTTCCTGCTGAACAGCATCCAGATACGCCTCAGCTGTTTCTTCTCCCATATACTCGATCATTCCGGCCGCCAGGCCGTCCTCGAATTCCATATATCTCACGTCGTTAAAAATATCGACTTGCCCGATACGCGCAAGAACCTCTTCAGCGGCCTCAAGCGTCATTTGGCAGCCTTCATTGTTATAGGCCTTATATCCATTATATTGAGCCGGATTATGGCTGGCCGTTATGACGATCCCCGCATCCGCCGTAAGATGCCGGACAGCGAACGAAAGAGCCGGCGTCGGCATCAGCTCCTTGTAGATATGGACCTTGATGCCGTTGGCGGCAAATACGCCGGCGGCGTTTTGCGAAAAAACATCGGATTTGTTTCGGCTATCATAGGCGATGGCGACCGAAGGGCTTTCATTATTGCCATTGATATAATCAGAAAAACCCTGTGTCGCCCTGCGAACCGTATATACGTTCATGCGGTTCGTCCCGGCGCCGATAATGCCTCGAAGTCCGCCGGTGCCGAATTCGAGATCCCTGTAAAAGCATTCATGGATCTGTTCCTCATCCATGTCCTGAAGCTCGGCAAGCAGCTCCTGATCCATTCCGCTGACCGACAGCCATTCCCTGTGTCTTTCCGCAGCCAGTTCGCGGGCTTTGGCAGCATCGATATTACCTGACATCATGATCCCTTCTTTCTTTCAAAACAACGCTCTTTCCTTTGACTTCATAAATCTCGTCACATGCGTCCAGGGTGTTGACCCTGTGGGCGATGATGATCATCGTTTTCGTCTTGCCTATGGTTCCAATAGCCTCCGAGATCGTTTTTTCCACATCCGTATCCAGCGAGCTTGTAGCCTCGTCAAAAACCAGGACTTCAGGATCATGGTACAGCGCGCGGGCGATGGCAATGCGCTGCTTCTGGCCACCCGACAATTTGATGCCCTTCTCGCCGACTCTGGTCTCGATGCCATCCGGCAAAGACTCGATGAATTCCTTGATCTGGGCTATTTCAAGGGCTTTCCAAAGCTTGTTCGCGTCGACCTCGTCACCGGCTATGCCAAAAGCCACGTTGCAGGCGATGCTGTCGTCAGTCAGCCAGATATTCTGGGGCACATACCCCACATCCTTGCGCCATTCGGCGAGAACATCGGCGGAATCCGTGCTGTCCAGCATGAGTTTTCCGGATGTCGGCTCGAGCAAACCAAGTATGAGGTCGATCAGCGTCGTCTTTCCGGCGCCGGAAGGTCCGACGATACCGATGGACCTGCCTTTGTCGATCACCATGTCGACGTTGGTGAGCACGTCCTCCTCCGTATTGGGATAGCGGAAGCTGACTTGCTTCAATTCAATTTTTTCACCGAATCTGAACGGCTCGCCTTCCTTCCTTTTTTCCTCCTTAGGCTGGTCGCCCGATGTTTCGCCCGCCGTTTTCAGATCTTCATAGAACGCATCCAGATGGTTTCCGTTGTAGCGAATGCTCGTCAGGTTGGACAGCACACGGTTCATCGAGGGCATGACACGGAAAGCGGCCATGCCGAAAATGGCAAGGGTCGGAATGATCTCCGTGATCTCCTTGTCCGCCATGATATTGACAACGACAATGGCGATGACACCAAGGACCGTGACCAGTTCGATCAGGAGTCTGGGCGTCTGGTTCAGAAGGTTGTTGACGGCCTTGGAATGTGCGAATTCCTTGCTGTATCTCTCATATTCGTCGATGAAATATGCTTCCCTGCCCAGGACCTTGATTTCCTTGATGCTCGCAAAGCCCTCATTAACCGATTTGACCATGTGAAATCCGTATTTGTTCTCCGACTTGGCGTTCCTGTCCACAATTTTCCTGAGCCTTTTATAGAAGCTGAAGCAGATCCCGCCGAGGGCAAAAACAATGATCGTTGCCGATATGGAGCTGACAAGGAACAAAAATATGGTGATGAATATGATGATAAGCAATTCAGTGATCAGCGTGAGCCCCGACAGGAATACCCCGGTCACCGCATTGGGCACGAGCACGTTGACGTTGCGCTGCAATTCGGCGCTGTTTCGGTTGAAGAAGAAGGAATACGGCATCATCAGATACGATCTGAAGACTTTCTTTGATATAGCCACCTGCCGGTTATAGGATAGCCTGTTCTGAAAGTATATCAGACAGAACATATATAGGCTTTTGAGCACGAAAATGAGCGCCAGCGCGGCACACATGACAATGACGAACCGGCTGTAGGAGCCGACCGCCTGCAGCTCAAGTATCCGCTGCAATATATCGTATTGCCGGATCATGCCCGGATTCAGGATAAGGTACATGAACGGCAGGATCACGCCGATGCTCAAGGTTTCGGCAGCCGCACCGACGACCGTCATGCACAGAAGAATGACAGCATTGATCTTCTGTCGTTTGTCAAATAATCTGAATATCTTTAAAAAGCTTCTCACTTCATGCATGCGGATTTCATCCTCCATCATTTATACTGATTCTTAATTATAGCATTCGAAGCAGATGAATCCAAACATTTTTACCGTCGCCCGCCACCCGGCGCAGGACCGCGGCGCGGCCCGCCCATCTTGCATTATTCGGTGGCGAATGATAAAATCTGCATATGGGAACGGCTTTCAGAAATATTGTACTTTTAATAATCGTCGTCACGCTGATCCTTTATTCGTATATGAGCTATTCAAGCCTCTATACCGAAAGGATCATTTCGAGCGGTATTTTCGGCAAGGTGATTCTGGGACCGGTCAAGCCGTTCTTTGGCGGACAGATCTCCGGCGGCAATTATATCCCTTATGCCGCCGAAGTCACGATACTGACCGCTGACGGCTCAGACGAAGTCACCGCCTTCACCGCAGACGCAAACGGCAGCTTCAAGGTGTTCCTTGAGCCGGGCACGTATCTGCTGCGGCCGGAGCCGGGAGGCCCTGTTTTTCCGCGTGCGGAATCGAAGGTCATAGAAATCGAAAAGGAGCGACTGACGCAGGTCGACATCGTCTATGATACCGGTGTCCGATAGATCCCATTTTTTAAATCCCAAAACAGCAGGTGCTCCCGATGGCAGTTCCATCATCGACCGGCGTCGGCGCCTGCGCCTGCTGCAACCATTCCTTCGGCATCCACGCCAATGACCTTTTTTCCATGATCTCGAAGCGACTTGATATACAAAAGCGTATCTGTTTCAAGCTTTTCTCCGGGGCAGACGAGCGGAATGCCTGGCGGATACGGAATGATGCTTGATGCACATATCATTCCTTCCGCTTCCAGAAGCGGGACACGCGTTTTTTCCCTTGGGATTTCAAACAGCTCCGATCTCTTGAATTCCGGCATCCTGCCTGAATCATGGGCTTTTGCCGGCAGGCCGGCCGCGACGCTTCCGGCCCGTTCCCCGGCGATCTCCTTCAAAGCGAAAAGCAATTTCCCGATATCAGATTTTTTATTGCCGATGCCCGTCATACACATGACCAGATCGCCTGTATGAAACTCAATGAATATCCTATACTTTTCCGCCAGAATCGTCTCAAGTTCATCTCCGGAGATCCCCAGACTACCCAAACTGAAATTTATCTTGGTCCAGTCCATGCCCGGAATTTTTTTCGTATATCCGAGACCTTTGATTTTCCGCGCTTCCTCGTAAAAATAGTCCAAATTGTCCGCCCAGTCCCGCATCAGTTCCGTTCCATGGTTTAAAAGCATATTTGCGTTGATATCCAGGGAAGCCATCAGTAAATATGAAGGACTTGTACTTTCGATGCTTTGGAGCTTATCCTCGATCAGATACTGCGATACGCAATCGGTATTGAGATTCAGGATCGCGCTTTGCGTAAATGATGCCAACGTCTTGTGAATACTGTTGATGATTATATCCGCGCCGGATTCCTCCGCGGATTTCGGCAAACCGCCAATGCCGAATTTGCTGAATATCTTGAGATGGGCTCCATGAGCCTGGTCCACAATCAGTATTTTCCCGTGCCTGTGGACTATTTCGGCTATAGCCTCAATACTCGAGCAAACACCGTAATAATTCGGGCTTGGCAGAATGACCGCCTCAGCATCAGGATCGGACTGTAATAATGCTTCTATCTCTGCCGGCGGGATCGCACCCGAAATTCCGTACTCTTCGATCATCTCGGGGTATGCGTACAGCGGCTTCACGTCGGCCAGAGCCAATGCGTTGAAGACAGATTTATGGCAGTTCCTGGCCATGATCAACTTCTTGCCACTTGGAACAGCTGCCAGTATCGAAGCGATTATGCCGCCGCTCGTTCCATTTATCAATAAATATGACTTTTTAGAATCATACAGTTTCCTGTAGCTCTCCTGCGATTCACCGATGATTCCTTCCGTCTGGAACAGATTGTCCGCTCCGGCAATTTCCGTGATGTCACAGTCCATGATATTCTCAAGAAAATCGTTGAAGCCAAATCTTTTATAAATCTCCGAGCCTTTATGCCCAGGCATATGGAACGATACTGGATCCAGCCCGGCATGGCTGATCAGAAAATCTTTAATTGGTACATTATTGCTCATGGTGTTCTCCTTTTGGCCATTTTAACAATCCAGCAGCGCAATTGCCCTTATCGGGGATCCATCGGCGTCGATATGCCTCAATGGCAGCGCGCAGAACGTAAATAGGCCGGTGCCTGCCAGCTCCAGATTCATAAGGTTCTCGATCACAATAATTTCACTGTTGGCAAACAGTTTTTTGTGAATGGTCAGATTCGTGTCCGTAATCGGATCGATCCCCATGACATCAAGCCCGACGCCTTTTTTGTTTCCCGCAATAAGAAAGTCCGCCACATCGTCGTCAATATACGGGTAATCCCCGAAGTACTTCACGGTTCCCCAATATTTATCCCAGCCTAGCCGGAAAAGTATGAATTCCGCCTTGTCGGCTTTTTCCCTGTCCCTGTTGATGTAATCGATCGTGATCCGTTGCCCTTCCTTCAAATCAGAGCAATCCACCACCAGGGCTTTACCGACAAATTGTGATATCGGAAATTGGTCAAGTGTCGTTTTCCCCTTGAAAAGATGAGCTGGCGGATCCATATGGGTCCCCGTATGAGTGGGCACGATCATCAAGGTTTCCTTGAAGCCATCCGCCTCATATGAGCTTAATGGCTGCAGTTTCGGCCTCTCAGTTCCCGGATAAACCGGCATGTCTTCTGATATCGTATGCGTCAGATCAATTATTTTCATTTTTTACCTCGGCTTCCATACCGGCCAATTCCCCCGCTTCTTGAGCCCCGCCCATTATCCAGCGAATTGATGTCGGCGACAGCTTGGAATCATCGTTGAATACCCAATATTTTCATTACTAAAATCATATATCTTTCCATTCTATTTTTCAACTGTATCACCGATCAGTCATCCCAATGTCTATTCTTTAAATTAAAAAACGTTCAAACATGAACGTTTTTAATGCGTTATTCTGCAACCCTCAAAATTCTTTGCCTTGAGACACCACTCAGGAGAACATTCCGCAAGACCATCCCAACCGTTAAAATATATCGTCTCTCAGGATCATCTCCTTGAGCTGGTCTATGTGGTTGAATGCTTCCGTTCGCGCCGCGTCGGCATTTCCGGATATGATAGCCTCGTAAATTTTCAAATGCTCCGCAGGCATCTCCTCGGCCCTCTTGAAATCTTTATAGTAAATATACCTGAATCTCAAAACCAGCTCCTGGAGCGCCTCGACCATTTTCAGCAGATGCTTGTTGCGGCTGGCGGCGAACATCAGATGATGAAAGTGGGTGTCCGCCTTGATCATTCCGGCCATGTCCCCGGCTTTCAGCGCGTCATTGAACCGCGAAGACGCCTCGAGAAGCTCCATCTGTTCGGCCTTGGTCATCCTCTTCGCCGCAAGATAAGCAGCCAGCCCTTCCAGCGTGCTTCTGACCTCCAGTATATCGACCATGTCCTTGACTGAAACATCGGACACATAGGCGCCCCGCCGGGGCTCTATGGTGACAAGCCCTTCCTTTTCAAGCTTTCGGATCGCTTCCCTGATCGGGGTCCGGCTCACGCCCATATCTTCAGCCAGCTCGATTTCCATCATTCTGGTTCCCGGCTTGATTTCCCCTCTTAATATTAGATCTCTGAGTTCTTCATAAACGATTTCGCGCAGAGGTCTGTGGCTCTGAATGTCGAAATTCAGCATACTCTCACCTCGTTATAATATTATTTTGTTTTCTGTTCCCTGGCAATTGTTCAATTATTGTATTTATTTTGTTCTGACAAGATAGGTTTCCGCATTGCTTCCGGCCATTATGCGCCAAGCATCCTCAGCCTTTGATTTTTCTTTGAAGATCCCGAATATCGAAGGGCCGCTTCCACTCATCAATGCAACGATGGGCTTGGTATCGAGCAAATTGTTCTTTGTATACATAACAATAGGATACTCCTTCAGCGTTACGTTTTCAAGTATGTTGATCATATTTCCGGTGACTTTTTCAAGATCGTTTTCCATAAGGCCATCGATCAGCTCCGATGTATCCGGCCGCTTGCCGATCGTTCTCAAATCAAGGGCTTGATAGACCTTTGCCGTTGGTACGTCAATGGGCGGTTTTGTCAGGACCAGGAACAGCTCCGTCAGCACCGGAAATGGACCTTTGGCGTCTTTTGGTTTCAGAGGCGTCAGAATATCCCCGATCCCTTCGGCAAGCGCGCAGCTCGACGACGAACCATCCGGGTCCAGATTTCCGGCCGCCGCATTTCCCATGACGCAGAAGGGCACATCCGCCCCGATCCTTACGCCGATACGCATCAAATCAGTGATTGAAAGCCCCGTTTTGAAAATTGCGTTCAGTCCGAGCAGAACAGCCGCGGCATCCGTGCTTCCGCCGGCAAGTCCGGCCGCCGCAGGGATCCTTTTCTCTATTTCGATGACGGTCTTGATTGCAAGGCCCGTTTCTTTCATGAAAATTTCTGCCGCCAGGTATCCCAGATTGCCCCGGCCGGCCGGAAGATCCGCCCTTCCCGGCGCCAGGACGATTTGAGGCTCAGACGACAACTCCGCACGAATAGAGACGCTGTCATGCAGATCGATCATCTGCATGACCATCCGCACATTGTGATATCCGTCCGGACGTTTTCCTGTCACATCCAGCGCCAAATTGATCTTGGCGTATGCATCAATTGAAATTTCAAGCATGTGCAAAGCGACCTCCGTTAGTTTCTTATTTCCGGTCATATGTACTATACCAAAGAACTCCTGCTATTTCTAGCAGGAGTTCCATAGCATGATTATTTTCAAGTGGCCTTTGTTTCTTTACCGTTTATCTTTTGCGCTTATCTTTCGACAATAATCGCCGTTCCCTGACCGCCGCCGATGCAAAGTGTGGCAAGACCGGTCTTGCAATCTCTCTTTTCCATCTCATAAAGAAGTGAAACGAGGATCCTTCCGCCGGAAGCTCCGATCGGATGTCCAATAGCGATCGCTCCGCCATTGACATTCAGTTTGGCGCTGTCAAATCCGAGTTCTTTTCCAACAGCTACGGATTGTGCGGCAAACGCCTCGTTGGCCTCGATCAGATCAAGATCGGATACTGTCATGCCTGCCTTTTCCAGGGCTTTTTTGGTAGCCGGCACCGGGCCCATGCCCATAATTTTAGGATCAACGCCTGCCGAAGCATAGGACTTGATCGTGCAGAGCGGTTTCAGTCCGAGCGCCTCCGCCTTTTCCTTGGACATCACGACAAACGCCGCAGCGCCGTCATTGATTCCGGATGCGTTTCCGGCAGTGACCGCGCCGTCTTTTTTGAAAGCCGGTTTCAGGCCGGCGAGTTTTTCAACAGTCGAACCGAATTTGACATATTCGTCAGTATCGAAAACGATTGGATCTCCTTTTTTCTGCGGAATGACGACCGGTACGATCTCATCCTTGAATCTTCCGGATTTAATTGCCGCTTCAGCCTTATTCTGGGAGGCGGCTGAGAAAGCGTCCAGTTCTTCCCTGTTGAGTCCCCACTGGTCGACGATATTTTCGGCAGTGATACCCATGTGATAGCCGTTGAATATGTCGGTCAGGCCGTCATATACCATCATATCAACCATTTTTGTATCGCCCATTCTGGCTCCCCATCTCGCGTTTGGCGCGACGTAAGGCGCCATGCTCATGCTTTCGGTGCCGCCGGCCACGATAATGTCAGCATCTCCGGCCTTGATGATCTGCGCTGCAAGCGCGACAGTTCTGAGCCCGGAGCCGCAGACCTTGTTCAGTGTGAATGAAGGTACTTCCTGTGGGATTCCGGATGCTATCGCAACCTGTCTTGCGACGTTCTGTCCGAGACCGCCCTGGAGCACACAACCGAAAACAAGTTCTTCGACCATGTCCGCCGTGACCGATGCCCGTTCCAATGCGGCCTTGACCGCGATGGTTCCCAGTGCTGCAGCTGATGTGTCCTTGAGTGTTCCGCCGAAACTTCCTACCGGCGTTCTGACTGCGCTGACGATTACTACTTCTCTCATTTGAGATGCCTCCTTTTTTTTTACGAAAATCTACTGAAGCCACCCAGCATGGCTTTTTGTCATTACTTGTCTGCGGATCAACTGCACATTAGGCTTCCGCTAGCCCTCCATAGAAATATTGGCTTTGCATATTGTATGCAAAGCAATCAATGTTATTATAATAATATCGTTTGCTGAAAAATACAAGTGTTTGAAAAATAGTCATAAAATTCTAATTATGAAATGGGTTTTCACTCTTTCGGCTTGTGCTGCGTGTCGCTTTTAAATACAGCAATGTAGTTTTCGATGAGCTTGACGGGATGGTAAGACAGCTTCGCCTTCCTCAATCCGGGAATGCCCATGTCTTCCTCCCGATTGATGCATTTGACTCGGGATGCGACGTTCTTGCAGAATTCATTGTTGATGGCCTGATACAGTCCCCTGAATTCCGTATTGGCTTTCTCGACATGCACCGTCACGGTTTTTCGGCCCAGATAACCGCCAATGCTTATCGCCTCAATTTTTCCGCCGATCCGTATGGCCCCCGCCAAATAGCCAACTTTCTCAAGATTTCTCAGCACATCGTCCATAGCCTGCTCCTCCATCCTGAGAAGGCCCATTTCATAATCAGGCAGGTTTTTGCGCGCATTGAACGCATGGATGAACTCCATGGCTTCATCCGCCATCTCTGAGGTCAGCGGTCCATACTCGTAATCATAATGTCCTTTAAAATAATTCAGGTGGTTTTTCTTGGGATGATAATGCCTGCCAGCAAGCTCGATCAGGTCCTTTGTCGCATACACATAATCATAATTCGGCCTGTCAGAAATAAAGCAAAGCTGCTTTGGAAGCGCCGCGTCGATGATGTCGATCATATGGAAAGGCAGCAGCCTCATCGTGAACACATGGCCCTTGTCCTCAAATATCTTCTTTGCGGCGAGAATGGTTTCCGCAAGCTTTATCGGATCATAAGCTCCGGTCCTGGTCAAAGGCGGAAAAAGAAAAGGCTCCTCCTTATCCAGGTCCAGATGGCTGATCCCGGACAAACAGAGATAATCTCCAATGATCTGCCAGCTGAAAAGATTGATATCCCGCCACATATACAATGAGGTGAACGTGAAGCTGGAACCCTTGTATTCATAGGCGTTCAGATATTGCTCCAGGATCTTCCTGCTATCTAAATTTATTTGGTTTTCAAACAAAAACATGATAATCTTTCACCCTCAGTGATCCCGTCTTCCCAGGACCATTATTTGACCAATGCCGAAATCGACTTGAATTCGGGCGCTCCGGCGCTGACGCACATTTCGAAAAGCGCGGATTCATATGTCGTTCCGACCGCTCCCGCATCTCCCATCCTTCTTTGCGCGAATTTCTTGTCGATATTGCTTCTTGAAGCGATGCAGTCATTGATCAGAAACACGCCGTATCCGCCTTCCAGCAGATCCAGTACAGTCTGCTGGACACATATATGGCTTTCAATGCCGGTGACAAGAATGGTTTTCTTGCCGGACTTCCGAACGGCGTCGACAAAATCGATCGCGCCGCAGCAGCTGAAGCTTGTCTTTTCAATAAGCTCGTAACTCGGCGCCATGTCGGTCCTCTCTTCATCCAGCGCCGTTTGTATAACCGGCACCGTCTGCCCCAGCCCCTTCGTGTATTGCTGCGTGACGATTACCGGAACGTTAAGTATTCGACAGCCCCTGATCATTTTCGCGACCGTTTGTCCAAGAGTCCCGCTATCTTTCATCGCCGGCATCAGTTTTTCCTGAAAATCAATAACGAGAAGCACTGCGTCATCTTTTTTTATCCTTAATGGTTTCATCTGCTATCCTCCTAAAAATCAAATCCCCAGGTTTTGACTTCCTCGATCAGCTTGTGATCAGTCAGGTCGTAATGAAGCGGTGTGATCGAAATAAAATGATTCTGAACTGCGACCACATCGATATCGTTTGGAAGGTTCTCATACCAGAGCGGCGTCCCGGCATACCATACATAATGCTGGCCGGCGGGATTCTTTCTCATCTCAAAGCTTTCGTCATATTCTCTGGCGCCGAGCCTGGTGACTTTGATCCCTTTGATTTCCGAGACAGGCAGATCCGGAACATTTATGTTCAAGACCGTATTTTTATCAAGTTTATGCGACGCGATCCTCGCAGCCTTGAGCGCCATGGCCTCGCAGCCTTCAAAGTGCTCGGGGCGGTGGCTGTCCGCCGAGATCGCGATGGACGGGATGCCGCAAATGATGCCTTCAATTGCTCCCGAAACCGTTCCGGAATATAGCGTATCCGTTCCTAGGTTCGGTCCGTGATTGATGCCCGAAAACACAAGATCGATGTTAATTCTCTCATCCAGCAGCTGCTTGACAGCCAGTTTGACGCAATCCGCGGGAGTTCCTGAGGTTTTCCAGGCTTTTACAGCACCCTCAACAAGAACCTCCTTGATGGTGATCGGAAGCGCAACAGTGATTCCGTGGCCGCAGGCGCTCTTTTGCGTATCCGGCGCGCAGACATAGACATTTGCGATTTTAGACAGCGACTTGACAAGGAAATTGATCCCTCTTGCGTTTATTCCGTCGTCATTTGTGACCAGTATATTCATATGCAACCCTTCTTTCCATTTTTTATTATACCACGAAGCGATTAAACGGAATCAGCTCCCGCTTAATTCAGATAAGTTCTGATTATTTATGAGTCGAATTTCATTTCCCGGCAGAAATCCGCAAGTATTTCTTCATCCATACATGTCAGCAGAAGCCTGTTGCCGATCCCAAGCCGGGTATTGTGGCTTGGAATGATGAATTTTTCATGCTGCCTTATGGCCAGCACTTTGACGTCCTTCGGCATCACGATCTCATCAAGCCTGTACCCGACTGCCGGCGATTCATAGGAGACATAAACTCCAAGGACATGGATATCATCTATTTCGTCCGCGTAATCGTTGAATCTTTTCATTTCATAAATACTGCTGGACTTAACGGCCAATCCCAGTTTCAAGGCCAGCGGCCGCAGCGTCGTACCCTGCAGGATGATCGACGACAAGGCAATGAAAAAGACAATATTGAATATCTGATTGGCTACGCCGATCCCGGCAATCAGCGGATATGTGGCAAATACGATCGACGCTGCGCCCCTGAAGCCGACAAACGCTACAAACAGCTGCTCCTTGATAGGCACCTTGAACAACGAAAGGATCGGTATGACCATGAGCGGCCGAATGATCAGTATCAGCGTCAGGGAGATGATCAGCGCAGGCACCGCCACTTCACCGAGCTGGCTTGGAAAAACCTGCAGGCCCAGCGTGACAAAAAGAACGATCTGCATGAGCCAGGACTGTCCGTCGAAAAATCGAATGAACCTCATTTTAAGAATGAAGCTGCTGTTGCCGATGATCAGGCCGGCCAAGTAAACCGAAAGGAAATAGTTGCCTCCGATAGCCATTGTGAATGAATAGATGAAAACGACCAGCGCAATGCCGAAAATCGGATAGAATCCTTCTATGTTAAACCTGATCCGGTTGAGGATCTGGACTGCCGCATATCCGGCCAGCGCGCCGACAGCAATCGCGAAAACGATTTCCTCAGTCAGCATCAATGCCACCTTTGCAGCCGTGTAATTTGTTGGATCGGCGACAATGCCGACCATGACGATGGTCAGGAGATAGGCCACCGGATCATTGCTTCCGCTCTCAAACTCCAATAGAGCGGCCAATCTGCCCTTCAGATTGATCTTCTGCGACCGCAGCGTTGAAAATACTGCCGCTGCATCGGTCGAGGAGACGATGGCGCCAAGCAGCAATCCTTCAAGCAGTGTCATGTCGGTCACAAAACATGTCACCGCGGCAACAGCCCCGGCTGTCAACAGAACACCGGCAGTCGACAGTGCAACCCCCTGCCAGATGATCTCTTTGCCTGTTTTCCAGCGAAAATCCATTCCGCCGTAAAACAGGATGAACGCCAGCGCGATATTCCCGATTTCCTTGGTCATGTATGGATTATCGTAATTGATTCCTATAAGGCCATCAGACCCCAGGAACATACCGATGCCGATGAAAAAGAGAAGGATCGGTACGCCGAAACGGGAAAGATATTTGCCCGCAAAAATGCAAAAAAGCATAAGTATCGATATCAGGATCAATAGATTCTGCGTTTCCATATGCCTCCCCCCTTTCAGAAATATAATAACAGAAAAAGGGCTTCCTTGCCACTAAAAGGTGTTCCATCCCCTGATTTTCTGATATAATCAGGATACGACAATTCACTATGCAAAGAGGGGTGGCAGCCATGATTTACGCGACGGTTGAATATAATGGCGAACAAAAGATCTGCTGTGTCGACAGAGCGGGAGACAGAGCTTTTCTGATCGAGCATTTCTTTCTGAGCGAGGGTCTCTCCTGCCCGGCCGATATGCTTGATTTCATCGCTTCCTATAAAGATGAGTACACCGACGAGCTCGCCATGTTCTTCGGGACCCGGCCCGATCTGGCTGTTTGTCTGGACGAAGTCAGGCTGCTTGCACCAATACCTGTCCCCCGGCGCAATATCGTCTGCCTGGGCAAGAATTATGAAGATCATGTAAAAGAGATAAAGGGGATCACCGGCGGCAGCGCTAATATCCCAAAGGTACCTATATATTTTACAAAAGCGACCCACACGGTGATCGGTCCGGACGAAATCATCCTACGTCATGATAATTGCACCGAACAGCTTGACTACGAAGTGGAGCTGGCAGTGATCATCGGTAAAAACGGCATCAATATCCTGCCCGAGGACGCGGAAAATTATGTGTTTGGATATACGATCGCCAACGACGTCTCGGCAAGGGATCTTCAAAAGGACCATTCGCAGTGGTTCAAGGGGAAAAGCCTGAAATCCCATTGCCCGATGGGCCCTTGGATTTTGCATAAATCGCAGGCTCCGTTCCCTGTGGAATTCGACATCAAATGTTACATCAACGGCGAAATCAGGCAAGAATCAAATACCCGAAACCTCATTTTCGATATACCGGCTATCATCAGCGACCTTTCCAGGGGCTACGAGCTGCAGCCGGGAGATATCATACTGACCGGAACTCCGGCAGGTGTCGGACTGGGCGCAGTTCCGCCGGTGTTCCTCGGCGCCGGAGATGAAATATGCTGCGCCATTGAAGGCATCGGCTCCCTGTTCAACGTCGTCGAAGAATGATCATTCCAGAACAGCACGATCAAGCACCTCGCCAATAGAATCCTTGATCACCAGATCCGCGCGCCGATCATATTGGGTCTCTGACTTGTTGATCAGCACCAGATCGCGTCCGGCGAAATATTCTATGAGCCCTGCGGCAGGATATACTACGAGGGATGTGCCTCCAACGATCAATGTATCGGCGTTTTCAATGGCATGGATCGAACCGGCGATGACACTTTCGTCCAATGCCTCCTCATACAGCACCACATCCGGCCGGATAAGTCCGCCGCAGGCCGAGCATTTTGGAATGCTGCCGGAACAATTGGCCGGATCCATGATATAGGCGAGATCGTACGCTCTTTTGCATTTCATGCAGTAATTCCTCAAAACCGAACCATGCAGTTCAAAAACCCTTCGGCTTCCGGCCATCTGATGAAGGCCGTCAATATTCTGCGTGACGACGGCTTTGAGCTTGCCGTCGGTTTCCAGCCTGGCCAGCGCCTTGTGCGCTTGATTCGGCGCTGCGCTCCGGTGTATCAGATTATTCTTGTAATAATCATAGAAGGTTTCCGTTTCAGCCATGAAAAAGCTGTAACTCAGCATTGTTTCCGGCGAATGCCCGTATTTTTGAACCGCGTTGTAAAGTCCCATTTCAGATCTGAAGTCCGGAACGCCGCTTTCTGTTGACACGCCTGCTCCTCCAAAAAAAACAATGCCGCTGCTGCCGGCAATGATGCCCCGCAATTTTTTAATCGTCTGTTCATCTGTCGAATCCACTTTCATATGCTCATCTCCTTTGATTCAGATCGATTGTATCAATTTCCACGAGGTTTTTCCAGTACCTGGCCGGCATAAAGTTTTTCTGGCATCTCGGGTTTGTTCGCTCTTTGATGGCAATATGCTCAAAATAGACCTTCCATAATTCCCTGTACGTTTTCTCGCCATTTTCGATTTCCGGTAATTTTCCGGGATCGAATGGAGCGATGTACCACAGGCCATTTTCACTGAAAACCGCCTTGCTGCGTCTTTTATCGAGAATAATGAAACGTTCATTCCGATATCGTGCAGCAAAGTGCCCGGCCATCAATTCGATCACGTCATGATCCGGCTCCACACGGCAAAAGAGGATGCCGTCGATTTCTGAAAACCGCAGCAGCCCAAGCAGCCGGTGGCGCTCCAGATTCACCCTTCTCTCCAGCTCCTGCATCGACAGAACGTCCGGATGCGCATGGAGGGAGCTGATGCCGCCGCCCATCCTGAATCCAAGCCTGACATAACGCAATATGAGATTCTCCTTGCCGGGATGAGCGGACAGATGGACTCTATAAACGCGCTCAAGTGCCTCTTCAGAAATCTTCTGCCTGATCCCCTCGTAAACAGCCTCGGCCTTTTTCTCATCAGTGGTGACTATTATGGGTATACTCAGGATCGAAGCCTGGTACTCCTTTTCTTCATAGATGCCTTCCGCCCTGTCCGCATAGTAATTCAGGTATATGCAACTCAACAGTCCTTCAAACGTGCCGTCATATAAATAATCAACCATGCATTGCCACCTCCCGGCTTGCCGGAGCAAGGCCCGTTTCATTGAACAGCGACAGCTGTGTCTCCGCAGGTATGAGCTTCATCCGTATCTTTTCAGGATCGATTTTCGATGATCCGTAGTATTTGCCGCAGCACGTGAGGAAAAACTGGGCTCTCTTCACAACGACGCCGAGTTTTTTCAAATCCTCGAACTTCACGGCGCACAGCCGCCTCTGACGCATGATCCGCTGTGCGGATACCATGCCGATTCCGGGTATCCGAAGCAGCTCCTCGTAGCCTGCCTTGTTGACCTCAATCGGGAATCGGCTGATATTGCGAAGCGCCCAGGCGATCTTGGGATCAAGCTCAAGATCTAAAAAAGGATCCGTTTCATCGACGATCTCATCAGCCGAAAATTCGTAATAGCGCATGAGCCAATCTGCCTGATAGAGACGATGCTCACGCCTTAACGGAGGTGCGGTCATAGCGGAAGGCAGCAAGCCGGAGCTCGGGTTTCCGACAGGAATATAAGCGGAATAGTAGATTCTTTTCATGAGAAAGGCCTTATAGAGGCTTTCCGAGGTCTTGATGATCCTTCGGTCAGTCTCAGGCGTCGCGCCTATGATCATTTGAGTGCTCTGGCCTGCCGGGGCGAATTTTTCGCGCTGCCGTCCCTGGACGGACGGCACCGCCGTACTGTACGCTTTCCCTTCCGGCGTTTCAGCTATCATGAGCGGGTTGCCGCATATGTCTGTAAAGCCTCCGGTTTGTCCCGCTAAAAGTTTTCTGTCCTTGATCGTCTCAGTGATCTGTTTCATCGGGCGCGCGATAGCATCCATCTTTTTCTGCGGAGCAAGCAGCTCAAGGCTCTTTGTCGTGGGCAGCTCGATATTGACACTCAGCCTATCGGCAAGAAGACCGATCCGATGTACCAGCTCGGGAGACACTCCGGGAATGATCTTGGCATGGATATAGCCTGAAAACCCTTCATTTTCGCGCAATATGCGGATTGCTCTGATGATGCGTTCCGCCGTATGATCCGGCGATACCTCCACCGCAGAGCTGATAAACAAACCTTCAATATAATTGCGCCGATAAAATTCGATCACCAGCCCGGCCAGCTCCTCCGGCTCGAAGCTGGCCCGCTCCACATCCGCGGACCTTCTGTTGACACAGTATTGGCAATCATAGGCGCACTTATTTGTAAACAGCACTTTGAGCAGCGATATGCACCTGCCGTCCGCAGCCCATGAGTGACATATTCCCATGCTTTGGGCACTCCCGATCTTTCCGCCGTTTTCACGCTGAACGCCGCTGCTGGCGCAGGAAACATCATATTTTGCCGCATCCGACAATATGCGCAGTTTATCGATCAGATCATTCATATCATCACCCTCTAAGATCCGGTTGCCTTATCCGCAGCCATGATGCCCGATGAAACCATTGCCCGTTTAACGAACTTGTGTTCTTATTATACAGCATCAAGAACGTGTGTTCAATGCTTCGCCACAAAAAAACCTCCATTGAATGAAGGCTTTTTTCGATACGGACTTCATATCGCGATCTGTAGAAACTGCGGAGCCGTTTCCTATCTTTTAATGCCTGTAAGGTCCTTGACGACCTCTCCGGCAATAATGAGTCCTGCGACAGAAGGCATGAACGCTATGCTGCCCGGAGCCTGCCGACGGCCGGCTTCGGATCTTGCCGGCGCTTCAGCGCATTCGCGGGTCCCATCATCCTCATCAGCCAAATCGAGGGGCTTGATCGGCTCTTCGCTGGAATAGACGACCTTCAGCGCCCGAACGCCCCGGGCGCGAAGTTCCTTTCTCATGACTTTTGCCAGCGGGCAGATCGATGTCGCATAAATATCGGCAACCTCAAGACGGGTCGGATCTATTTTATTGCCGGTTCCCATGCTGCTGATGATCGGGATCCCCTTATCAATGGCGCTGATGATGATATCGATCTTGGCCGTCACCGTATCGACGGCGTCCACGATATAGTCATAATCTTCGCGTATAAGACGCTCCGCGGAGCCGGGCAGATAGAATTCCCGATGGATCTCCACCTCCGCCGACGGATTGATAGCAAGTATCCTGTCCCTCATGACCGCAACCTTCGGCATGCCTACCGTTTCATGCGTTGCATGAATCTGTCGGTTTATATTTGTAATACAGACGCAATCATCGTCGACGAGTACGAGTCTGCCAATCCCGCATCTTGCCAAAGCCTCGGCTGCAAAGCTCCCGACGCCGCCGACACCGAAAATCGCGACCCTTGCGTTTCTCAGCCTGTCCAGGCCGTCCTTGCCGATCAGCCTCTCTGTTCTCGAAAATTCATGCGGCATATTCCTACCTGCCCTTTCTTCGATATTTTTCTTCTGCCTTCGATGTGTCTCTTGTGCCAAAGAATATCATTATCGGTATTCCAATAAGCGGAAATTTGTGCTTTAATAATTGTGAGGCCAAGCCTCCAGTCCCGTGCTCTTCGGGATATCATCCGGCAAAGGAGTTCTTATGGAAGCCAACAACTGGGTCCTGGCATTGACACTTTCATTATGCGCCGGCCTTTCGACAGGCATAGGCGGTTTGTTTGTACTATTGTTCAGAAGAACAAACACGAAATTTCTTTCCGTCGCTCTCGGCTTTTCCGCGGGCATCATGATTTTCATTTCGCTGAACGAGATCCTGCCTGAATCAAAATCCCGGCTGACCGAAAGCATGGGCGACATTCAAGGCGGAATATCCACGATCGTGGCTTTTTTTCTCGGCATCGCACTGATCGCGGCGATCGACAAGCTGATCCCCGCCTCTGAAAATCCTCATGAAATGCACACGATCGAAGAAATCGGCAACTGCGAGGTGCCCCAGTATCATCCCCATAAGCTCATGAAGACCAGCGTCATGACAGCACTTGCAATAACGATCCATAATTTCCCGGAAGGTCTGGCGACCTTCATGTCCGCCATGGCAGTGCCAAAGCTGGGAATCGCCATAGCCTTCGCCGTCGCGATCCACAATATCCCGGAAGGCATCGCCGTAGCCATTCCGGCTTATTGCGCCACGGGCAGCAGAAAAAAAGCTTTCCTGTACTCGCTCCTCTCAGGTGCGGCGGAGCCTCTCGGCGCAATCTTCGCGTTCCTGTTCCTGGCGCCCTTTATAAATGAAACGCTTTTAGGCATCATCTTCGCCGCGATCGCGGGAATCATGATCTATATATCCTTCGACGAGCTTCTTCCGACCGCTCAGGAATACGGAGAACACCATCTCACGCTCTACGGCCTGTTGTCGGGAATGATGGTCATGGCCGTCAGCCTCCTGGTTTTATTTTAAAATCTCAGCTTGACATTTGTTTTCATCATAACACAGCATCGGTTTCGGCAGCAATCATCAGAAAATTCAATTTATTTATTATTATTTTTTTTTTTAGCCATTGAATTTCGTTATTACAACGAATATAATTCGTAATGTATTATATTTAATAATACATTATCAAAAAAGGAGGGATAGAATGTTAAAACAGCTTCAAATCGAGGCAGCATCTTTCAACGGACGTAGAACACTTGTCATGATCCTGGCAATCATAGCGGTCACAATGGTCTTTGCCAACTTTCTTCCAGCTGATCCGGCCGATTTTGGCCCGGCAGCGCTGGTACCAGCCTTTTTCCTTATTATTTACATTTTTATCACCAAGAGAATATTGGAAGCGCTTACTCTCGCTTCAATAATGGGCTTCCTCATGGTGGCCCAGGGTGATGTCCTAGGCTCGTTCAACGGCTCCCTGCTGGAAGTCATGATGAGCGAAGACATGGCCTGGCTGATCATCGTCTGCGGCCTCATGGGCAGCATTATAACGCTGATCGAAAGGGCAGGCGGCGCCTTTGCCTTCGGCGAATGGGTTTCAAAGCGCGCCAAAACAAGGAAATCAGCACTTATTTGGACTTGGGTCCTCGGTATAATCATCTTCATCGATGACTACCTTAATTCATTGACCGTCGGCTCCTGCATGGCTCCTCTGACGGACAAGCACAAGGTTCCGAGGGAATTCCTCGCTTACGTTGTAGACTCCACCGCAGCCCCTCTGTGCGTCCTGATCCCGATCTCGACCTGGGCCGTATTCTGCGGCAAGCTTCTCGAGACCAATGGTTGGGCGCCTGAAGGCGAAGGTCTTATTTATTTTGTGAAAACGATACCCTTCAACTTCTATGGATGGTTTGCGGCCCTGATTGTTCCATTGATCATCCTTGGCATCATCCCGACATTCGGCCCGATGAAAAAAGCCGAAAAGCGCGTTCTGGAGACAGGAATTCTAGCGCCTCCGGGCTCCGAAAAAATCGATATCCGCTCCGGACAGGACGAGATCCCCGTTCCGGACAAGCCAAGCATCTGGAATTTTTTCCTCCCCATCATTTTCCTCGTTGCTTCAACGATCTACTTTGATGTGGACATGCAGATGGGCGTCGTCACGACGATGGCCTTCATGTTTATTCTATACCTGTCGCAGAACATAATGACTGCGGAAGAATTTACGGACCTTTCACTCCGAGGACTTAAGAACATGATCCTGCCTTTGCTGCTCATGGTTCTGGCGTTCCTCTTCGCTTCCGTCAATGATCAGATCGGCTTCACCGCCTATGTCATTTCATCGGCAAGCACCATTATGACACCGCAGCTGATGCCTTTCATCATTTTCTTTGTCCTCGGCATCACCGAATTCATCACAGGAACCAACTGGGGCATGTATATCATCGCCCTTCCGATCGTTATTCCTTTGGCCATCGGCATGGATGCCAATGTCACGCTTGCCGTCGCCGCCGTTTTGTCAGCCGGCGTATGGGGAAGCCACATCTGCTTCTATTCCGACGCGACGATCCTGACATCCGCCGCAACAGGCTGCAACAATTTCGATCATGCCTTCACTCAGGCACCTTTCGGATTTCTTGCCGCCGCGTTTTCCGCTGTCGCGTTCCTGATTGCCGGCTTCGTATTCTAGCCGACCGATCAGCCTGCGGGATACGATGTGTCCATATAATTTAGTTCTCAAGCCTATGCATGGATAAAAGGAGAGTGATCAAATTGAAAAAGATTCTTATTCCAATCGATGCTTCCGAGTATTCGAAGCACTCCGTAGAAAAGGGACTGGAATTGGCTAAATTGATGAATTGCGATATCGAACTCGTTCATGTGATCGACAGCGGTACCCAAAGCTATCCTCATGAATTGGAACACTTGAGAAATGAACGTTTCAGCTATCCCCAATATATGGAGATGGTCAAGGAGCAAGCCGAAGCGCTGCTCAAACGCATAAAAGAATCCTGCGACGCTTCTGTGTGCAAGGTGGACACCACGATGCTCCAGGGCCCTGTGGCGAAAACGCTTATCGATTACATCGAAGGCAGTGACGCAGACATGGTGATCATGGGCTCCCATGGAATGGGCTCCGCAACGCAGCGGCTGTTCATGGGCAGCGTCACGAACAAGATCCTGCATCATGTGCAAAAGCCGGTCCTGATCGTACGTTAAATCAAATTCAACATTACAGACAAAAGAGGCATATCTGCGGCGAGCGTCCGCGATATGCCTCTTTTTCAGTCATTCCACCGCCGCTGCCGTCTTGCAAAAGGCTCTTTTAGGCTGGCGGAGCCGCTAGAAAAATGTTATAATCTAGAAACATCCGACAAATCAATACCGACCGGGGATATTATCAAATGAAGAAAGTTTTTTCAATAGCTGTTATTTTCATGTTCATTTTCCTGTTCGCCGGCTGCGGCAGCACTGCAGGCTCCAGCGAAAAGGAGGCCGGCGCAAGTCCTGCGACGGAACAGCCCCCAGATCCCTCCGCGATTTCCGATTCCATTTCTCCCGAAGATCTTAAAGCGAGCATCAACCTGGATATGAAGCCAAACGAAGCGGGCAAAGTCATGGTCCTGATGTATCATAATATTGGAAACGAAGAAAGCGAATGGGTCAGGACACCGTCAAATTTTACGAATGATTTGAACACTCTTTATACCAAAGGATACAGACCCATCAGCCTAACAGACTATGTAACCGGCAACATCAGCACAGAGCAAGGCTTGACGCCTATAGTATTGACATTTGACGACGGAAATTTAAATAATTTTAAATATCTGGAAGACGGATCGATCGATTCGGTATCCGCAATCGGATTATTGCTCGATTTTCATCAAAAGCATCCTGATTTCCCGCTGGAAGCCACTTTTTTCATCGATGGCGATATGCCATTCAAGCAAAGCGGGCTGGCGTCACAAAAGCTTCGCTTTATTGTCGATCATGGAATGGATATCGGAAACCATACCAGGGACCACGTCAGCCTTAAAACAGCGTCATCGGACACGATAAGAGAGCAGATAGGGTCCCAGGCTCAATTTTTGAAAATATTGCTGGGCCGTGACGATTATGATGTGAACACTCTCGCTCTCCCCTATGGCGAAAGACCGTCGGATCCATCGCTGGCAGCGTATTTGATTTCAGGCAGCCATGCGGGTACCGTCTACAATAACATCGCTGTTATGAATGTAGGATGGAACCCGGGCCGTTCACCCTACGATACAAGATTCGACCATAGCAGCATCCCCAGAATCAGGGCGAGTGAAATGAAAGTCGACAACGTGGGCCTTTATGATTATATTGACTACTTTGACAAAAATCCGGATCAAAGATTCATCAGCGACGGAATATCGCAAATCATAACTGTTCCCGAAGAAAACATGGAATGGCTGAGTTCTATAGATGGGAAAGAATTTTATACATACCGGCCACGCTAGAGGCAGATAAGGACTACCATGAAAAAAGCACTATTACTAACCGTCATCATTCTTGTTTTCTGTATAGCTGCAGAAGGCTGCTCAGGTTTCCCGAGCGCCGGCCGTGATCCTCAGGAAAGCACTTCTGAGACTGCCATTGAAAGCGCGGAATTCGAAATGCTGCCGGAAAAAGATCAGGCAGAGCTCCTCGAAGAGAGAGTCGCCCTGGAAGCGCAGCGAAAGGAACAATTGGGAGCGTTTTACGTGCCGCTTCCGGAATTGGGACGGGAGACGGACCTGAAAACCGTGAAGGCAAAGGCTTTGTATCTTACGGCGAATGTCTCGGGGTTCAATTTTAACGAAGATGATATCCATTATTATGCCGATTGTATCGACTCCATGGCCAAAGGCTCCCCAAAGCCCGAAGATCCCGATCGTCTGGCAGAAATCAACAAACTCGAAAAGGCATTGGCGATCTGTGAAAGCACGGAGGTCAATGCTTTGGTGATCGATATCAAAAATGACGATGGACTGGTTGCCTGGAAAAGCGATATTGAAATCGTCAATCAGATCGGGTCCAATTGGTCATCACCTCTTAAAGATTATGAAAAGCTGATCGAGTACCTGAAAAGCCAGGATATCTATTGTATCGCCAGGATCGTGGCTTTCAAGGATCCATATTTTGCCCGCGCAATGAACGGACACGCGATCCAGCTTCTGAACGGCGGCGTCTATAAGGATGATGCCGGCATAGCCTGGGTGAATCCATTTGACAAGTATGTCTGGCAATATATCGTATCGATTTCGCAGGAGGCGGCGCTCAGAGGCTTTGACGAGATCCAGTATGATTATGTCCGCTTTCCCGATCACGCCGCCGATTACAATCCGATCACGCAATTCCCCGGCCGCGATGGCAGGGATAAGGATGAAGCCATTGAAGAATTCCTGGAATACGCCAATTCCGAATTGTTGCCGTATAATGTCCATATTTCTGCGGATGTATTCGGCGTTGCGACCCGTTCCTGGGATGACAAGCCGGAAGACATCGGACAGACCTGGCGAAAAATCGCCAATCAATCCGACTATATCTGCCCGATGATCTATCCAAGCCATTATGGCCCGGGTATTTACGGCTATGCCGTCCCGGACCGGCAGCCGTATCATGTTTCCAGGCTCGCGCTCATGGAAGCCATCGAACGGAATGCGGCGCAGAGGCATCCGGGGATCATCCGGCCATGGTTCCAGGGCTTCACAGCAAACTGGATAAAAGGAAGCATCCCCTACGATGCGAAGGCAATATCCGATCAGATCGTGGCCGCCATGGAATTGGGAATCGACGAATATATCATTTGGAACGCTTCGAACAATTACGAACCCATGACCTTTTTCTATCACGGACGCATCGATCCAAATACCCGCAAGCCCGGCGAAGACATTCTGGCCAGATCGCCTGCGGCAGCGGTCAAAAGATATCTTGACGCGGAGAAAGGCGGAAAGTTCAGCCATCTCTATCTGCTGACGCCGATTTCTGAAAGGCATGAAGATTATGACGCCTTTATAGCGCAAAGAAAAACGTCTCTTGAAATCTTAAAAAATTATGAAATCATCAATGTCGTCAAAGACGAAGGAGAAACTTACACTGCGATAGTCAGCGGAGAATACCACTCCACTGCAGGTACTGCGATCATACATGAGGCGAAGTATAAAATCGTGCCGGAAAACAACATCTACAAGATCATCAAACCGGAATTGACATGGATCCCCTGATAATCGTTCAATCGCCGCCAATCGTCAGAAGAGGGCCGTCTCTCAATGATTTATCCAATCATTTAAAGACGGCCCTCTTCTTTTCTTGTGGTCGGGACGACAGGATTCGAACCTGCGGCCTATTGATCCCGAACCAATCGCGCTACCAAGCTGCGCTACGTCCCGACACCACAGTCCGAATTTGAGTATAATATTTCAGCGGCCAAAAGTCAATAATTATAGGCCCCTATTCGATAAAATCTTTCAGCCTTCTGTAAATCTCACGGATCGGAAGTCCGGATTTCCTGGCCGCCGCTGCGCAATCCTCGTACTCCGGCGATGATTTGCGGATGTCTCCATAAAAGGCGATTTTGAAGCGGATCGGACCGAATTCCGTTTCGATCGTCTTCAAGCTTCTTTCCATGACCATTCTTGCAGTCTCAGTGGTCCTGACGCCTAATGTCGATGTTTCCCTGAAAAACAGCTTCGTCATATCTTCAGTATCTTTTATTGCACACAACACCGTCATGGTGACCGCAGGTCTGTTTTTTTTCATTTGAACAGGCGCAAAATAGACGTCAAGCGCTCCCGCCGCAAAAAACCGCTCCATCGCGTGCCCGAGCATTTCTCCGGTCATGTCGTCGATATTCGCCTCGATGACAGAAACCCTATCATCGGCCGTTTCCGCTCGGCCCATGAACACCCGAAGCGCATTCAAACTTCCCGTATCTCTTTTGCCAAAACCATATCCGACCCTTTCGATCTTCATGGCAGGCATTGCGTCAGAGCCTTCAGCCATCGCCTTCAATATTCCAAAGCCCGTAGGCGTGACGAGTTCACCCTTCGCATCGCCTATTGCCAATACGATATCGCTGCCTTCCATCATCTTTGCGACAGCCGGAACCGGAACCGGCAGCCTGCCGTGCCTGCATTCCACAAATCCGCTGCCTTCCCTGACCTTCGAGCAGCATATCCTGTCTGCTCCGAGCATGTCGAGACAGACGGAGACGCCGACGATATCCACAATGGAGTCCACTGCCCCCACCTCGTGGAAATGTATCTCGGAAATATCCTTGCCGTGGACAGCCGCTTCCGCTTTCGCGATTTCGAAAAAAATCCCGGTCGCCATTTCTTTTGCCCTTTTGCTGATCGCGCTGCTCTCGATGATTTCCCTGATCTGTTCAAAATTTCTTTCGTGTTCATGGCTGTGGCGGGATTCTGCCGTCTGAAGGACTACGTCTGCGTCCATTCCTTCTATGCCGAATTTTTGGGTTCTAGCCGTAATGAGTTCATAACCGCCGACCCCAAGCGTCGCCAGTTCGTTCCGAACCTTTGCCGGATCAAGCCCGAGGTCCAGCAGCGCGCCAAGCGCCATGTCGCCGCTTATTCCGGAAAAACAATCAAAATATAGGATCTTTTCCATATTCCTGCCGCCTTCTATTTCAATTTATTGATATTCGAAGCCAAATATCCGGCTCCGAAGCCATTATCGATATTAACGACGCCTACGCCCGTAGCGCAGCTGTTCAGCATGGCCAGCAACGCCGCAATTCCTCCAAAGCTGGCGCCATAGCCTATGCTGGTCGGCACCGCAATGACCGGCTTGTCGACCAGGCCGCCCACAACGCTTGCCAGCGCCCCTTCCATGCCGGCAACAACGATGATCACATTGGCGGCTCGTATCCTGTCTGCCTTCGCAAGCAGTCTATGGATCCCCGCGACACCGACATCATAAATGCGCTCCACTTTATTGCCGATGATCTCCGCCGTGACCGCCGCTTCCTCGGCGACCGGAATGTCAGAGGTCCCGGCTGTAATGACAGCGATGATCTTGTCCGATATGGGCGTCTCCTCCCGCTTGACAACTATAATGCGTGCCGTTTCGTAATAAACAGCATCCGGGGCAGCTTCCCTGACTTTTTCATAGACCTCCCGGGAAGCGCGGGTCGCAAGTATATTCGTATTGTGCGCCATAAGCTTCTGAATGATCGCTGCCGTCTGCTCCGGCGTCTTACCTTCGCAATAGACCGCTTCCGGATAACCGGTGCGTATATTCCTGTGATGGTCGATATTGGCGAAGCCCATATCTTCATATGGCAGACTCTTCAGCTGTTCAAACGCGGCATCAGGCTCCACCGCCCCCGACGCCACCTGCTCCAGAATTTTCTTCAGATAATCACCATTCATTCAGCTTCGCTCCTTTTATTGCAAATCGGAAGCGTTTCATTCATGCTTCCTGTCCTGTAGCCGCCAAGATCCAATGCGCCATAGGCAAATCCGGCGGACTTTGCCATCTCATTAACTTTATCCATAAAATCGAGATTGAAGAATATCGTCCTTTCGGCAGGATCGACTTCGATCCGCGCCACATCCCCGTGATGTCTGACGCGAACCTGGACTAACCCGATCCCGCGCAATTCACTTTCCAGCATATCGATCTGACGAAGCTTGTCGACGGTGATGGGCTCTCCATACGGGATCCGCGATGCGAGGCAGGCGTAGGCCGGCTTGTTCCAGACAGCAAGGCCCATGTCCCGCAAATGGCTTCTGATCTCATCCTTGGTCAGCCCCGCTTCTTTAAGCGGGCTTCTGATCCCAAGCTCCGACAATGCCGCCGCGCCAGGCCTGTAATCAGCGCTGTCCGACAGGTTGGTGCCGTCGACTACGGCTTGGATCCCCTGCGCGCGCGCCATTTCCTTCAATTTGCCGAAAATGATTTTTTTGCAAATGTAGCATCTGTCCGGCGGGTTATGCGAAAACGCGTCCATATCATTCCAGCCAATATCGACTTTAAAGTGCCTGATGCCATTGCTTCTGCAAAAGTCTTCAGCCGCGGTTGTTTCGTCTTCAGAAAATGATGCGGCGACAGCGGTGATCGCAACGGCCTTGTCGCCGAGAGCATCGCTGAAGACCTTCAACAGAAAGGTGCTGTCCACTCCGCCCGAAAAAGCGATCGCGACAGACCCCATACTTTTCGCAGACTCCTTCAAAAGAGCCAATTTATCTTTACGGTCTCTCATCATTTCCGCTTCCCTCTGCAGCATATCTGCAGCATCCGTTTTCCAATATCGGGCAGCTCATGAGCGTCAGCGGCGTTTCCAATCCGCATTCCGACATCAATTGGCCCTGCGACAATATTTCGATTGGCTTGCCATCGGCGAAAACACTGCCCCGCTGCAATACGACGACTCTGTCGCAGACATCCAGAACCAGGTCAAGGTCATGAGTCGCGATGATCTGCGTCAGTTCAAGCTCCTGCAGGATCCTGATGAGATTCCGCCTGCATTTCGGATCCAGAAAGGATGAAGGCTCGTCAAGAAGCAAAACAGACGGCTCCATCGAGAGCACGGAGGCTATGGCAACACTGCGCTTTTCCCCTCCCGACAGCTTATGGGGCGCCCTTTCTCCAAGATGCTCGATCTCAAGTGCTTTCAGCGCTTTTTCCGTTCGTCTCTGCGTTTCCGCTTCTCCCATGCCATAATTCCTTGGACCAAATGCAATATCATCACGCACCTTTGTCATGAAAAGCTGTTCATCCGGATTCTGAAAAACAATACCGACATTCTTCCGGACTTCGCGCAGCGTATCCTTGCGAACCTTGATCCCGTTGACCTCAAGGCTTCCCTGTTCAGGAAAATCAATCCCCGTGAGCAATTTCAGCAGAGTCGATTTCCCTGCTCCGTTCGCGCCGACGATGCCGACGGTCTCGTTGCTTCCGATCTTTATATTGACATTGTCGATCGCTTTATGCCCATCCGGATACGTAAAGCTGACACCTTCGATTTTTATCAAATCACATTCCTCCCGACAACCTGCCCATAATGTCTCCAAGCACGATACTGATATTCACAAGCCGCATCGCAGTAAAAACGACGATCATTCCGACCGTGAAGATCCAATCAGCCGAAGCGGCGGGTCCTGAAGCCGCCGCACCGTATTCTCCGTCAAAGCCTCTGCATTTCATCGCGTAATAGATCCGCTCCGCTTTATCGAAGCTCCTCAGGATCAGCTGACCGACAAATGTCCCGGCGTGCCCAAGCTCTATGCCTTTCTGCCTCGGCGACCTCATATGATAGGACATGATCATGTTTCCTGTTTCTTCTATCAGCGCGCCAATGTATCTATATGTGAGCATCAGCTGGATGACGAATATTTTCGGGACCTTAAGCCGGATCAATTCATGCGCCGTCTTTTCCATCGGCGTCGTCGCGGCCAGTATCAGCACCGCCATCACCGTCAGCATCGTTTTGACGATGACCGAAACAAATGATATCAGGCCGAAAGAGACAGATATCCCCGCATATTCAAAGGCCACAGTTCTCTCAAGAAAAACGTTTGAAAGCGCCGCGAAAAACGAAAACGGCAGAGCAACCAGAAGCCTTGCCAATAAAGGTCTATATGGCGTTTCCGACAGCGACATCATGATCACCGGATACAGTGTGAAAGGGATCAGTCCGCTCAGGTCATATTTTTCGAATGAAATGACTGCGAAAAGATAAGCGAATGTGGTGATCAGCTTCGCCATCGGATGCAGCCTGTGGATCGCCGTATTGTTACCCGCAAGCTCTTCAAGCGTTCTTATTTTTGCCAGTGCGTTTCCTAGCTTTGACATTCCTTTTTCCTTTTAAATCTCGTTATGGCAATTCCCGATAGCGCTGCAAGCGCCAATGTCAATAATCCGCCGGAAATGCCGGAGGCTGTCGTCCCTGCCTGCGCCGGCAATGCCGCCCCGTTTTTCAAGCTGTAATCCGGCAGGATCGCAGTCTTTTCCTGAATACCGGAAGCCAGGCTGTGAATGGCGCTCTGCGACTCAAGCTCCGGCTCTCCCGTTACTTTGGTCAGCGCCCACTCAAGTCCGTCAGGATTCTCGGAGGCGAACCAGGATACGAATCCCCCGACAGCCAATGCCGCCGCCAGCAGGATCACGATGGTTTTTTTGACCGGTCCGGCCGATTGCTTGTGCGCGCACGGAACCGCAGTCCGAAGCAACTCCGGATCAAATTTGTAAATGAAGCACAGAACTGCCGAAACAGCTATGCCTTCCACGATACCGATGGCCAGATGAATGGGCTGCATCAGCGCAAGGAAAGCCGCGAACGGAAGCTCCGTCTTGCCTGAAACCAGCGTTTCCAGCACAACGCCGAACGCGCCCAGCTGAAGTCCGGCAATAACGGCGAGCATCGTTGCGATCGATATGTTCCTGACATTCAATCCGCGCTTGATGATCGGCTTGTAGATCAGCGGATAAGCGACGAAACAGGTAAGGAATCCCATATTGAAGACATTGCATCCCAATGCCAGCAGTCCGCCGTCTCCAAATAAAAACGCCTGTATCAATAGCACCGATGTGATGACCAGAAATCCGGCGTATGGTCCCAGAAGCGCCGCCAGCAGGATCCCTCCGCCAAGGTGCCCGCTCGAACCGGTAGCGGGAATCGTAAAATTGATCATCTGTGCAGAAAATACGAAGGCGCCCATGACGCCCATCAGCGGAATTTTTTTCTCATCCAGGTCCTCTTTGACTTTGGATACGGAATATGCGATCGCTCCTGCGCCGGCGGCCATCATTACGCCGCCGACGGCAGGGGATATAAGCGCGTCAGCCATGTGCATTTTTTGTTCCTCCTTAATTGATTATGCAAAAATAAAATGAAGGCCACCAAAGCAAACGTATTAATGCGTTAATACATTGTACCTTCGTGGCACATATCGTTGAATGAAGCCGGCAGCCGTTTAAATATGCCTTCGTGGCAGGTCGAAGCCTTCATGGCGCCGAACATTTTTTATTCTATATGAGAAAGTATATAATGTCAACTTTTCAGATTTTTCAATAGTCAACTCCAATTTTACTTATTTCTTTTTACGAGTTTCATGCGCTGCCGCGGCGCTTCAAACCCTCAAGCCGTTCAAATGTCGAAATTTATTCTCAAAAATATACGTTTTCAGTCATAAATATTCATAGTCTTTTATTGCTTTATTTGTTTTTATTACTTATAATATGGATAAGTGTAAGTTTATTTTTTGCAGGATATAGGTGGATTATGGAAGCGAAGATCATTGAAGGTTTTTTGAACAAGATCAATTCAGTCATTACCAGCAAGATCATTGAAGAAGAAGGCAAAATCAAAGAAATCCATATCGTATCCGATTTATCTCGAAATCCCAAGCAGATCGCGCGGGATGTCGAATCCGTTCTGGTTTCGCAATTCGATATCCATGTCGACTACAAGATGATCAGCGTCGCGCAGGTCGAAGGTGATGCAGGCGTGCTTAGGGACTGCCGCTTCAGGCTGATCAGCGTTGAAAATATAAGCAAGGGCAATCAATTTACCGCAATCGTTACTCTCGAGAAGGACGGCGAGCTGTTCGAAGGAAAAAGCACAGGCATTTCCACGACACATAATGTCATGCGTCTTTCCTGCGAGGCAACGATCGAGGCGGTCGAAAACTGTTGCGACCGCAAAAGCATATTTGCGATCGAGGACGTGACCAAAGTAAACGTATCCGGCAAGGATACCGTGCTCACATACATAACCGCGCTGGTTGGAGATCAGGAGATCCTGGTCTGCGGTTCCGCCATCAGTACAAAAAGCGGTATCGAATCCGTGGTCAAATCGACCCTGGATGCCGTCAACCGAATCGTTGCAAGACTCATATGCTAAGATCAGACCGGATGTAAATTCCGTTAATAATAAGTACTTTTTTCAATAGCGAAGCGGATATAGCATGCCTCAATTAGCGAGTAGGCGTAGCTCTTTGTATAAAGGAGGCTATATTCGATGAGAAGAATTTTAATTGCCCTTACAAGTGTGATGGCTCTTGTTCTTTCTGCAGGTGCTGGATTCTCCTGGAGATAAGACGATCGATCTGCATCCGGTCTGATCAAAACAAGGAGTAAATATGGGTATCCCGCGCAAAGCATTTGCTTATATAGGCATAATGGTCGTGCTGTCTATGTTGTTGGTGGCATATGTAGTCAATTCAGATTTTTTTGCTTTCCCAAACGAGTTCTACTTTGCTTCATCCTACTACAGCATCGCCTTTGTGATTGTCTTCTGGTCTGTGCTGGCGATCATATCAGAATCCCTGACCATCATTCTTCCAAATGGCATGGGCGTATCCGTCGGATTTGCCATATATCTGGCAGCCACGATCATCGGCGGGCCGCTGCTCGCGATCATCGTCGCTGCAGCATCCTATGTCTTTTCGGTCGTCCGGACAGACGACGGCTATTCGCACATCCTGAATACCCCCTATTATAAATCGATATTCAACATTTCAACATTTGTTTTTTCGGCAGGCGTCTCAGGGCTGGTATTTTCATTTTTCTCAAATCATCAATATGGACAATTCCTGTTCGGCCCTACGATACTGACCGTGGTCGTATATCTGTTCGTCAACAGCTTCATCATGTCGGAGCTCATTGCACTTTTGTCAGGAAAAGCCTTCCTGCCAACCTGGTTCAATAATTTCAAGGGCGTCGTTTTCAATATCTTTGCCATTGGCATGATCGGGATCATTCTTGCTTTGGCCTTTATCAGTTACGGTCCTCCCGCTGTTATCCTGTTCTTCGCACCGCTGCTGCTGGCTCGATATTCATTCAAGCTTTACCTGAATATGAAGCATACCTATATCGAAACGATTGCGGCGTTCAATAAGTTCCTTGAAGCCAAGGACATGTACACCAGCGGCCATGCCTCCCGCGTACTCAAATATTCCGAGCTGATCGGAAACGCTATTCATTTGCGGGACGATCGCATGGAGAATCTCAGAAATGCAGCGATCCTTCATGATATCGGTAAAATCGGCATCGACGACAGTATTCTGAAGAAGCCATCCTCGCTTTCAAACGAAGAATATATGACGATCAAGGATCACGTCAAGATCGGCGCAGAGATCATTGACGGCATCGATTTCCTGAAAGGCATTTCAAAGATCGTTGCACAGCATCATGAAAGGCCTGACGGACTAGGTTATCCAAACGGATTGAAAGCATCGGAAATTTGCATTGAAGCATCAATATTATCGGTTGCCGACGTTTACGATGCCATGATATCCGACAGGCCATATAGAAAGGGCCTGCCGACCGATGTCGCTATTTCCGAACTGCGTAAAAATGCAGGGACACAGTTTAATCCTGATCTCATCGAAATATTCATCGATATACTCGAAAAGGAAAAAGAAGAGCTCGAAGCGCAGAAATCGATCAGCGAGCAGATGGCTGCGGCCGCTGACGAGGTTTTTTTTGCCGTCGGCAGTCAGGATCCGGTAAAATAATTCAGGCAGAAAGTGAAAGTTTGATATAAATGCTGATAGAAACCGTTGCCGCTTCAGGAGCGGTATTAGTATGCAGAAAAGGCAAATTTGCAAGTCTTAAGCGGCTGCGGATACATGGATGGTACTTTCTGATCGTATCGGTACTGCTGCAATCGCTGCTGTCTTTGGACATTATTCCGCCTGACTTTCATTACGTATCCATCATCGTATCCTATATCCTGATATTATTATGCATTCTTCTAAACCTGCGCCGGTTTTCAATGAAGCTGGCGCTGGCCGGCGTAAGCCTCAATTTTGCGGTCATAGCCGTCAACAATGGATATATGCCCGTATGGCTCGGCGGTCTCGAATATGCGGGGTATGACATCTCCTCAATTACCTCGGATATCCTGGATACTTTCCACGCGCTCGTCACCGATTCTACAAGGCTGAGTTTCCTGTCCGACATCATACCCATACCGGAGCCTTATCCTTTTCCGCAAATGCTCAGCATTGGCGATCTTTTCCTGATGGCTGGAGTTTTCTTCTTTTTCCAGGATCTGAAGCCCCGGTCCCGTCAAAACAAACCTCCTCCCGAGGCGGAGCCTGCCCGGGAACCGGCATTGAAGCAAACAAAAGATCCGGCCTAGCGCCGGATCATATTTTTACGCAAAAAAGCAAGTCAGCCATCACTACATCCTATGGCTGACTTACCTTCCGTTTTCAGTTAACACTTCTGGCGGAACCACCTTCCCTCTCTACAACTTTCTGCTTCTGTGCAGCTTTATCAACTTTCCTACATTATTTCCAACATTCTCGCCGCATTTGTATTTTCTTCTTTTCCACATTTCTGTAGTCTTGAGTCTTCTTACAATCCTTTTGCGGCCTTTTGTAGTCCTGTTGATGCTGCTTTGTTGCTTACTCGTTGCAGCGAATGAATCGAAGTTCGGCGTGCCCTTAGCACTTCCTTGCTTCTGATGTAAATATAGCATATATTGTCGAATTTAGCAAGAATATTCTGATAATTCGTTTTGTTTTTTTATGTATTTCTCCGCCGCTTCCATAGTTCATCCGCGATCCGCGAGAACTCCGCGATGGACAAGGTTTCTCCCCTTCTCGACGGGTCGATCCCTAGCCCATCAAGCATTTCCCCGATCTCATGCTTCTGCATCCAGCCCGGAGCAGACAAGGCATTCAACAGCGTCTTCCGGCGCTGGCCGAAGGCCGCTTTCACAATCATAAAAAAAAGTTTCTCGTCAATCGGGTTGACCGGCTTATCCTTGCGAATGTCGAGCCTGATCACAGTTGAGTCCACATTGGGCCTTGGCACAAAGGCTTCCCTCGGCACCTGTGCAACAACTTCTACGGTACAGTAATACTGTACCGCCACAGTCAAGGCGCCATAGTCCTTAGTGGACGGATTAGCCCTGATCCTGTCAGCCACTTCCTTTTGCAGCATGATCGTGATGCTGTCAGCCGGAACACGGTCTTCGAGGATCTTCATGATGATCGGTGTCGTAATATAATATGGCAGATTGCCAATGATTTTTATTCCCCGATACCCGGGATTATCATCAATCAGCTTGATCAGATCTGTTTTCAGAATATCGCTGTTTATTATTTCAACGTTCCGGAACTCAGCCATTGTTTCCTTCAGTATGGGAATAAGCCGGCTGTCGATCTCAATGGCGATGACTTTTTTCGCGCGCCCCGCGACTGCCTCTGTCAGCACGCCGATGCCCGGCCCGATCTCTATCACCAAATCTTCATCGCCTATCAACGATCCTTCCATGATCCTTTCGATAGTATTTTTGTCCGCGAGAAAATTCTGGCCCAAGCTTTTCGAGAGCCTGAAGCCATGTGCTTCTCTTATTCTTTTAATTGCCCCCGGCGTGTATAATTTATCCATGCTTGTATGTACTCCTTGCGTGTGATCCCATAGTGATTCAACCTTGATAAGAAGACCTTTCCATTCCCATAACCTATGCCCAGCAGTCTCCCGATCTGCTCGCGCCGGTCTGCCGAGCCGGGTTCTCCGACCAGGCCATAATTGATCATGTCATCCTGGGTAAATTCGACACGTTCTTCGCTTAATATTGTTCTGACCTTCCCAAGCGCCTCCCTGATAGCCTGTGCGGAAGCGTTCTCAATGCCGATATCCATGCCCTTCGCTGCCTCATCTCTTGAAATATGGGCATGCTTTGCTTTTGGATATTGTTCAGCCAGCCGTTTTCTTATTCTCTCCCCGGCATGATCAGGATCTGTCAATATAATGATCCCGCTATTATTGTACGCGCGTTCAATCAATTCAAACGTTTCTTTTCTGATCCCATATCCGTGCGTCACAATGACTTCGGCTTCAACTGCGTTCTTGACAGCAGCCTCGTCGTCTCGTCCTTCTACAACGATTACTTCCCTGATCATATCGTCTCCTGCTTACTCCGTTTCTCCGGCGCTATTGGCGGCGCCGCTTTCATCCCCATCCTCCGGAAAGATATATAGCGTTTCTCCCGGCTTGATCATTTTCAGCTGTGTTCTGGCCTGTTGCTCGACATAAGCGGGGCTGTGGACAATTGACAATTCCGTTTGCAGCCGCTGCTTCTCATCTGCGAGTCTTTTCTGCAGCTCGATCGCCTCGGCTTCCTGCATCTTCAGATTCACGATATTGAACATGGAAAATCCCATGAATAAAAAAATGCCCATCAGAACGCCGGCCGCGAAATAACGGCGGCGGCTGGTCCTGACAGCTTGCCTTTTGCTCTTTTCAGGCTTCTGCTTGCCGATTTTCTTCTGCTTACCGATCTTTTTCTGTACTTCAGCCTCTCGCTTAAGCTTCCTTTTGTCGCGAGCCTCGGCCAGATCTATGACCTGCCCCGACCTTCTGGATTTTTTTCTCATTCCGCACCTCTGGCCAGTGGCAATGTTATTGTCACTTTTGTCCCGTCTCCATCGATACTTGCGACGTCTATAGTGCCTTTATGCTCTTCAATGATCTGTTTTGCTATGGACAATCCGAGCCCCGTTCCGCCCATGGCCCGCGATCTTGCTTTATCGACCCGATAAAATCGCTCAAAGATCATAGGAATGTCGCTTTCCGGAATACCGATCCCGTTGTCAGTGACTATAACGCTTACTTTATCATCATCTTGCCTGGCGTCTACATGTATTGTACCGCCTTCAAGCGTATATTTAATGGCATTGCTGAGGATGTTAAGCATCACCTGCTCTAATTTGTCCTTATCACTGTAGACCCTCAGTTTGTCGTCATCATTGAACAGCACGTCGATATGCTGGTTTTTGCTCTTTGCTGTAAATTCGATTTTTACGATGGCATTTTTTAAAATCGAAATGATATTGTTCTCCCGCTTGTTCCACTTCTCCCTGTTGTAATCAAGCCTGGAAAGCTGAAGAAGATCCCGGACCAGTCTTGTCATCCTGTCTGCCTCTTCATCCACGACGGTCAAAAATCCCTTTGTCGTCTCCATATCGTTCAACGCCCCATCGAGCAGTGTCTCAGTGTAACTTTTTATCGTCGTCAGAGGCGTTTTCAGTTCATGTGAAACATTTGCAACAAATTCACGCTGCATATTTTCCAGCTTCTGTCGTTCGGTGATATCCTGTATCATCATGATGATCCCGATATCGGAATCTTTTTCATCCCTGAATCTGGCATATCTGACAAAAAAAGTCGACCCGTCATAATCAAAGCTTGTTGCGCCCTCCCATTTGGCGGATTTTTCCTTCATCGCGCCAAGGGTCAAATTGCCGCTGTATCTTTCAATGATATCATCAAAGTGCCGGCTCTGTATATCATCTTCAGTGATATGCAGCATGCTCATCGCAGCAGCATTCGCATGAATGATCCGGCCTGAAAGATCGACTGCGATCAATCCGTCGGCCATATATTTCATGATTGTCTCAAGCTTGCTCTTTTCATTTGAAATTTCGGATAAAGTGATATTCAATTTGCGCTTCAGCAGGTTGAACATCTCTGCAAGCCGACCGATCTCGTCGTCCGACTTGACCGCGACCTCCTGGCTAAAGTCTCCCTGAGCCATTTTTTCGGCCTTTTCCGTGACGTCATTGATGGGGACGGTTATGCTGCGGGCGATCAGGAAACCAAGCAGGACCGTGATCAGCAATGCCAGGAGCATCGCTTTGATAAAAATCATTCTTGATTTGTCCAATGCGTCGTAAACACTTGAAATATCTGCGCGCAAATACAGTACGCCAATGCTGATGCCATCCTTGCTGATTGGAAAAACCATACTTTTAACGGGAATCTCCTGACTGGAGCTGAAGCCGTCCATATCCGCGATTTCTCCGTGCAGGCCCTTCATGATCAGCTCGTTCTCAAGAAGGCCGACTGCGCTCTGCCCTATGTAGCTCTTGCTTTCAGTCGCATCCGCTATGATTTTAAAGTTGCTGTCGACAACAAAAATTTCCTCCTGGATGCTCATGCCCCAGGATTCGATGTTCTTTTGAATTTCATCTTCGTGGTCATTTAAGTTGTCATAGGTCTCGAATGAGACAAGTATCCCGTTGTCAACGATTTTCCTGAAATCCTGGCGTACGGAATCCATATGATAGGCTTCGAGCTGATTGATGATGAAGACGCCGATGATGGTCATTGCAATAAAAACCAGCAGGAAGTAAATAAAAACGATCTTCCATCTGATGCTGCTCCATCTTTTTATTCCAAACATTTATTAAGGCCTCCTGAAGTAATATCCGATCCCTCTTTTGGTCATGATATATTTAGGGTCGCTCGAATCGTCCTCCAGCTTTTCCCTTAGTCTTCGCACAGTCACATCGACTGTTCTGATATCTCCGTAGTATTCGTAACCCCAGACTTCCTCCAGCAGCTGCTCTCTTGAAAAAACCTTGTTTTCCCGCTCTGCCAGATATTTGAGCAGTTCGAATTCCCTTAATGTAAGTTCCAGCGCGACTCCGCCTTTTCTGATCTCGTATCTGTTCAGATCGATCTCTAGATTCCCGAAGGTTTGGATCTGCGGCTCGATCTGCTGGTTTGAAATCGGATCGATGCGCCTCATGTTGGCTTTGATACGCGCGACAAGTTCCCGCATTCCGAAAGGCTTTGTAATATAATCGTCTGCGCCCAGCTCCAGGCCGAGCACCTTGTCGACCTCTTCTTCTTTGGCGGTCAGCATCAAAATAGGGACGTTTGAAGTCTCCCTGACTTTTTTACATACCTGGAATCCATCCATGATAGGGAGCATGATGTCCAGCAGGATCAAATCGGGTTTCCACTCACGAGCCTTTTTCAACCCGGATTCTCCGTCATAAGATGTTTCTGTATCAAATCCTTCTTTATCCAGATTGAATTTGATTATGTCCGAAATGGATTTTTCGTCTTCTATTATCAGTATTTTTTTATCGCTCATGAAAATCCTCCTTTGAAAAGGACATAAGATTCTGGGATCTTATGTCCGATATATGCCCTGTCAGCCTGCTTCTACAAATAATTAAGGGGATTCTTCGGCACACCGTTCACCCTGATTTCAAAATGCAGATGCGGCCCTGTGCTCCTGCCGGTATTCCCTACATTTCCGATATGCTGTCCCTTGTATACCTTTGTGCCTTTTTTGACAAGTATCTTGCTGAGATGAGCATATACTGAAGTTTTTCCGCCGCCATGATTGATGCGGATCACATTGCCGTAAGCGCCGTCCCATCCTGCAAAGGTTACCGTTCCGCCGTCCGCTGCCGATACGTGCGTACCCGTCGGGGCCCCAAAGTCAACGCCTTCATGCATCCTGCCCCATCGAGTGCCGAATCGCGAAGTGATCTTTCCCCGAACTGGTGTCGAAAACGAACCGGTTCCAATCAGAGGAGGAAGCTTCTTTGTCCCGACGAGAACGACCTGCGCAACTGGCTCAGAAATCACTGTCGCGCTGAGTTCGGTCCTTGTGACCTCGATTCCGTTGTTTCTGGTGATTTGGGCAACGACCTGCTTTTCGCCGTTGACACCCTTATTTTTAACACTCTGTTCGCCCTTATACTTCGCTTCCGTATTTTCGTATTCTATTACAAACGGTATCGCCGCAGTATACTCCGCTGTTTCAACCGTCTGCACGGTCACTACCGGCACCGAAGCAGTCAGAACAAGCTCCTGCCCGATCTGAAGCCTATCCGGGTTCGTATCGGGATTGGAACTTTTCAGTTGATCCTGTTTGATGCCATAAGCGCTGGCTATGCCGGAGAAGGTTTCCCCGGATTTGACGACATGTATTTTCTTTTCAACTGCGCCGGTCATCATATATTCAAGGATTTTTTCTTTATCCTGCAGATTCCCGAGTTTTGTACCGACTTCCGTGATCTGAACGTCTTCAGCGAAACCTATCTCGTCGTACTTTATCTTGTCACTCGTTTTTATATATTTATTCTGGATCGCCTCAAGCATCGACTCCGCGCTCTTTTTATTATCCAGGATCGCGACCTGCTTGCCATTGACTTTGATGGCTGCAGCTTTTACCTCCATGTCTTTCAGGTATGTAAAGCTGTTCAGTACTTCCTCGCGGCTGTCGATTTTAAGGTCAAGTCCATATACCCTGTTGAATGCTATATTTTCTTCCTTGCTGATGATGATATTCGCATCGTATGCCTTGGCCAGCTTGTCGCCGATCACGTCCACTGTTACATAAACATCGTTTTGATTTTTCACAATACCGAGCACCTTGCCGTTATATGAATATTCATACGCCGATACGCTGCCGATGAACATAGCCGCCGCAGTCAGGACAGCAAGTACGCTGACGGACGCGAACGCGCACTTTCTTCTGTTCCGGTCTGTAAACTCTATGACTTGCTGCCAGCCGGCCGATATCCGTTTAACTTGCGCGTAGCATTTCAGTAGGGCCGATCGCACTATCGAAGCTGCTTTGCGCCTGGCTGACGAAAGAATCTTCAACGCTTTCTCTTCAGCGGCCATCAAACGGTCATCCAATTTAGCCAATCCAATTTCCAGCGCTTCCATGGCCCTTAAAAGAGCATCGTTCACCCCCGACCCTGCCGCGGTCAGTCTCCGTCTGTAAACCTCCGGGATCCTTGCTCCGATATGCGCCATACCGCTGAATGCCCATGCCGTGAACACGATAAAACCTCTGCAGATCCTGCAATCAGCAACGCGAAACAACATGGCGGTCCATGCAAAAGCTGCAGCGAATACTGCCGCTGTCCTGTCCGCGACCTGCGTTATTATCTCTCTGGCATTGGTAACGATGATTTCAGAATGCTGATCCGCATCTGTTTCCGAAGATTCATACCGGTCAAGCAGTTCTTCCTGCTTGTATCTGGAAAACGTACCATACGGCGTCACAACGACATCTTCGTCATCAGCTTCTATGATGCTGGCTCTCGAAATGACCATATGCTCTTCACTCAAAACCGGCGTCTCCTGCTCCGGGCGTAGGGTTTCAGACACAGCAAATGCCGCCTGCCCTTCGGCAGCCGGCTGGATCGCGGGTTCTAAATCAATAGCGGAGATTTCCTGCTCAGGCTCGATCACGATAGCAGCGATTTCCTGCTCAGGCTCGATCACGATAGCAGCGATTTCCTGCTCAGGCTCGATCACGATAGCAGCGATTTCCTGCTCATATTCCGGAAAAGAAAAATTAGCCGAAAAATAGTCGTTTCTCATAGACTCCGGATCGTTTTTTAGACGAGAAACAGGAAGATTCGAATTGTCTCCCAGGTTTCTTTTGAAAAATTTAATTAAGTTGATTCTGCACGCACGATTGATCAGTCTGTAGATCCTGCTCTTTTTTCTCTGCGTCCGCTTCTCGCGACTTAAAGTCATATGTTCCCTCCCAGCCATCTTTTCGATGGGGTGTTGTCATATGTACCCATGTCTATATATACATTTATTTATTGACACACTACCTTGAAATTATAATATAAATTGCGAATTATTACAATTATATTTCAAAAAAACATAGGGGTACAATCTATTCCTGTTTCAACTTGGATGCAAAGCATTTGCATCTCTCACCGTTTTCCAGTACGCCCGTATCCATGCATTGCGGACAGTCGTAAATGGGATCCAGATATGTGGCCTGATAGTTGCTCTCCGTCAGCAGATACGCCCGCTCGCCGTTGAGGCTGTCGACCTGTCTGCGGATTGCGGAAGCCTCGGCTTCCATGTTCGAAGCTCCCGACAGCATCAGTTTTGAGATCTTCAGACCGGTATTACGGATTTCCTCGTCGATCTGCTTGATCCTGGGGATCTTCGCATAGACTTCCGCATGTCTGCGTTCACTTTCCTGCTCGTTTCTGGCCCTGATCTCATCATATGACTTGATCGCCGTACTGATGACGCCTGTCCTTGATGAATTCGCCTTTTGGCTCTTGGATCGGTCTCCGCTTTTCCAGCCCTTTAAGACACTGTTGATATAATTTATATTGGGATTCGATATCCCGCTGGTTTTTTTGCAAGCCTCCAGCACCATGTCGATATTAAAGGCCATCTCATCGAACCAGGTATCCATGATCCTTTTTTCTTCTTCCGTCGGGTGCCTGAAGAATCCGAGCGCCTTGAGCACTCTCCGGTACATGAAGTGCCTGTTGTCGGTCTCTTCCAGATAATCTTCGACCTGCACCGCTGTTTTCAAGCCAAGTCCAATCCATTCTTTAATGACCGAAGCAACATATTTCGCCTTTGCGTTGTTCCGCTTTTTGACGCAATACGTATACGCCTTGAGCACGAAATCCGGATCGACGTGGTAATCGACGATCCAGGAAAGGATCTCCTGCGGCTCCGTTCCCTCAAAAAATCGGCCGGTGATTTGCTCAATGCTGCTGTACATATTCTTTATATCGTCATTTTCCATTAAATCTTTATGTTCGGCGGGTACGGTACTGTCGCTTTTACTGCTTTTTTTTACCTTGCTGTAAACAAGTTCCTTAAGGCTTAAAAATTCAACATCATATTCAAATTTCCCCTTGCCGCCGGTGCTCTTTTTGATGATGCCCTGACTTTCCCAGTAATCCCAGGCCTTCAGGACATCAAGAACATTGATTCCAAGGTGCTTGGCTATGGTTTCATTGGTCATTCTTGCGTCATGGCCAGCGTACATGAGCGCAAAAATATAGACCTTCACAAAAACGCCATCCGCATTCGGCATATATTCGTTTATGAAGATATTTTCGAGGTGTGTATCCCGCAGATAATAATCGCCGATTTTTTCCCGCCTGAAATTCATTTGTCCACCTAAAACAGTTCTTCCCTGACGATGGTTTGTTCCCTTCCCGGGCCGACGGAAATGATCCTGACCGGCACTCCTGTCGTTTCTTCGATGCCTTTGATGTAATCCTTCGTCTCTTCCGGCAGGTCTTCATACTTTTGACATTTTGAAATATCGGTCTTCCAGCCTTTATATTCCTTATAAACGGGCTTGCATTCCCCAAGTATGTCCAGGCTGGCAGGAAAATGCTCCATAACCGACCCCTTGTGATCATAGGCGCAGCAAAGCATAATCGTGTCGAATTGATCGAAAACATCCAGCAGCATCAGAGAAAGCCCCGTCGTGCCATTGATGCGCGCCGAATATTTAACAACGACCGCGTCAAACCAGCCGCATCTTCTTGGCCTTCCTGTAGTAGTCCCGAATTCATGGCCCAGCGTCCTGATCCGGTCTCCTGTCTCATTGTCCTCCTCGGTCACAAACGGCCCCTTGCCGACCCTCGTCGTATACGCTTTCGTGATCCCAAGAACTTCTCTGATCAGCCCTGAACCGATCCCGCTGCCAAAGGTGAATCCTCCTGATGTCGGATGTGAACTCGTCACATACGGATATGTTCCCAGATCCACATCGAGCATGGAGCCCTGGGCGCCTTCAAAAAGGACCTTTTTCCCGCTTGTGACAGCCTCGTGGACCATCAGGCCAGTATCCCTGATGAATGGGCTGAGTCTTTTGGCGTATTCGGTATACTTGGCAATGACGGCGTCCTTATCGAGCGCCTCACCTCCGTATATTTTAACGATGATGTCATTTTTACGGTCGATCTGCGCCGATAATTTTTCTATGAACAGTTTTTCATCGAGCATATCGCAGGTCCGGATCCCACTGCGTTCGACCTTATCCATATAACAGGGCCCGATGCCTTTTTTAGTCGTTCCGATGTCATCCCCGCCTCTTGCCTGTTCGGCCAGCGCATCCAGCATTTTATGGTACGGAAAAACAACATGGGCTCTGTCGCTCACGAATACGGTGGACGTATCGACGCCCTCACTTGACAACTTTTCGATTTCATTGAAAAACCCTTCGGGATCGAGAACCACTCCGTTTCCTATAATGTTGACCGTCCCCTTGCGAAGCACCCCTGATGGTATCAGATGCAGCGCATATTTTTTATCGCCGATCACGACCGTATGCCCCGCATTGTTGCCGCCCTGTCCTCTGACGACCATATCGGCCTTGGCCGCGAGATAATCGATTATTTTACCTTTTCCTTCATCTCCCCATTGGGATCCTACAATTGCTAAACTGCTCAAGTCCAGCACCTCCTTATCCGCTGCAATAACATTGCCCGCCAGTGATTATTTTTCTTTGTTGTCCAGATACGCATTGAGATCGGCGATCAGCTTGTCCAGGCTGATGCCGTGGCCTTCGGCCGCTTCTTTCAGGTTCTCGTTGTATGAGCCGGGGCATCCGAGACAATTCATCCCGTTTTTGATCAAAACATCCGTGATCCCGGCATCCATATCCAGGACATCTCCGACAAGCATCCACTCATTGATCTTTTCCATGATCACTACCTCATTTCCTCATCAACCATTATATTTATCAACAAAACGCGTGTATTTGCTGAGCCACGTCAAATCAAAGCTTCCTGTCGGACCGTTTCGTTGCTTTGCGATAATGACTTCGCACTCGTTCGGTTTTTCCGTATCGGGATTGTAATATTCATCCCTGTATAAAAACATGATGATGTCCGCGTCCTGCTCGATCGAACCGGATTCACGGAGATCGGATGGTATCGGCCTGTGATCCTGTCTCTGCTCTGGAGCACGCGACAACTGTGACAGCACGATCACCGGGCAGTCCATTTCCCTGGCCAGCTGCTTCAGCGCCCGCGACAATGCCGTGATCTCCTGCTGCCTGCTTTCTGCCTTGCCATGGAAGTTCATGAGCTGCAGATAATCAAGGATGACGAGGTCGAGGCCCTTCTCGGCCTTCAGTCTCCGACATTTGTTCTTCATCTCCATGATGCTGATTCCGGGCATGTCGTCTATGAATATTTCGGCCTTGGACAATGTATCCAGAGCGATATGGATCTGATCCCAATCCTTCCGCTCCAATGTCCCGGTCTTGAGTTTCTGGATATCAACTTTCGATTCCATGCTGAGCATTCTTTGGCCCAGCAGCTCGCTGGACATTTCAAGGCTGAAGATCAGTACTCTGGCCTTGCCTTTCAGCGCCGCGTTCTGGGCGATATTGAGCGCAAACGCTGTCTTCCCCATGCTGGGCCTGGCCGCCAAAATGATCAGTTCTGAACGCTGCATGCCGGAAGTCCTTGAATCCAGATCGATATACCCCGTCGTGACACCCGTCAGATTGCCTTCCAGCTTTGAAATCTCATCGATTTTACTTATATTATCCCACAATACATCCTTCAGCGGCTGATAATCCTTGAGCTGCCTGTTTTGCGCTATTTCAAAAATACTTTGCTCCGCAAAATCCAGAACCTCGTTCGGTTCCATTTTTTCCTGATAGCCCTTTTCTATTATATCTGACGCGGTATTGATCAGTTTGCGCAGAATACCCTTTTCGCTGACAATTTTCGCGTATTGCGCCGCATTCGAGGTCGATGGCACAACGGTCGACAGATAAGCAATATATGCTCTGCCGCCAACCATTTCAAGCGATTTCCTCTTCTTTAGCTCCTCTGCGACGGTCAGCGTATCGACCGGCTCGTTCCTTCTGTTCAATTCAACGATAGCCGTAAAGATTTCCTTATGCATTTCGCTATAGAAATCTTCCGCCTTCAGTATTTCAAGTACATCAAAAAGGGCGTTCCGATCCAATATGACGGAGCCGAGCACTGATTTTTCCGCATCGTCGTTATGCGGCGGTATCCGTTCGATCTGACTCATGATGGCTCTCCTTTTCAGACACCGACTTTAATTTTGATTTTACCGGTTATTTCCTGATATAATTTGACATCCACGGTATATTCACCCGTATGCTTGATCGGATTTTCCAAAGCGAACTTTTTCTTGTCTATATTGATGCCGTGCTGTTCAAGAAGTGCGTCACTCACATCTTTTGAAGTCACAGCTCCAAATAGCTTGCCGCCTTCGCCGGCCTTCGATACTATTTTCACTTCGATATCCCGGATCTTTTCCTCGATGATCCTGGCGGAAGCGATATCATTCTGGATCCTGTTCGCTTCCTCTGCCCTCTGTTTCTCCAGCGCCTTCATGTTATGTTCCGTCGCTTCCTTCGCAAAACCCTTCGGAAGAAGGAGGTTTCTGGCATAGCCATCGCTGACTTCCGCCATCTGCCCTTTTTTGCCAAGTCCTTTAACGTCTTTGATCAATATCACTTTCATGTTTCTCTCCCCCTGTACTGCGGAACCAAAATTTATCACAAGCCTTTTCTTTCGATTGCTTCGAGAACCAGTCGTTCGATTTCATTCATCGTATCTTCCACAGACATGTCCACTTGGCCGCCGGCCATTGTCAAATGGCCGCCGCCGCCCATTTTTTCCATGATGGTCTGGACATTGATCTCTCCAAGGGATCTGGCGCTGACAGCCGTCTTGTCATCATCATTCCTGCCTGCCACGAATGCCGCTTTGATTCCTCTGATATTCAGCAGCTCGTCGGCTGCCTGCGAAGTAATCAGGTTTATATTCGCTTTTGTTCCTTCGCATCTTGATATCGCCACACCGCCCTGAATGATCCTTGCGTTGAGTATGGCCTCGCTTTTCAGCCTGTACATTTCGATGTCGTTTTGGAAGAACTGCTTGACGCTTGTCGTGTCCGCACCGCTGCGGCGCAGCCACGAAGCCGCCTCAAAGGTCCTGACGCCGGTCTTTGAAGAAAAGCTTTTTGTATCCACCGTGATCCCGGCCAGCAGGGCTTCCGCTTCAAACTTGTCGATCTCCTTCTTGTCTCCGATGTACTGAAGGATCTCCGTGATCAGCTCGGCTGTCGACGAAGCGTAGGATTCCATGTATGTAAGCGTTGCGTTGTCGATATTTTCCTCAGTCTTCCTGTGGTGGTCAAGCACAACGATCCGTTCTGTTTTTGAAAGCAACTCCGGACATTCGGTAAAGCTCGGACGATGGGTGTCGACGACGACCAGCAGCGTGTCCTTGTCTACAATGCCCAATGCCGCACTATTGGTGACAAAGGTGTAATTGCCGCTGTCCACAGCACGCTTATGTATATTTTGAAGCGAATCGTTGAAAGAATTCAGTACAATATAAACATCCTTGTTCCTGTTCCTGGCGATGCGATGGATCCCAAGCGAAGATCCGAACGAATCCATGTCCGGCTTCCTATGCCCCATTATGATGACCTTTGAAGACTGATCCACCAGCTGTTTCAAGGCATGCGCCATTATTTTCGATTTGCCCTTGTTTCTTTTTTCGACAGCCTGCAGTCTTCCGCCATAATATTCGATCTTGTTGATCTTTTTAACAACAGCCTGGTCGCCTCCGCGGCCAAGCGCAAGATCAAGGGCCGCTTGCGCATATTCCTGCTGCTGATGCGGCGTTTTACCGCCAAATCCGATGCCGATGCTGAGCGAAACGGGGAAATCCGCTTCAGTTTCTATATCCCTGACTTCATCAAGAATCGAAAATTTATTTTCTTCAACCTTCTCTAGGTTTTTATTCTCAAAGACCATGAAATATTTGTCATCGTCATACCGCGTGATGGCAGCGGACAGCTTTGCCGACCACTGCCTGATCGTCTTTTCGATTTGTGCGGCGATGATGGATTTTTTTTCGGCAGCCGAGCTGTCCATCAGATCGTCATAATTGTCGACATGGATATAAGCGAAACTGTTCTTTTCATCTTTATATAAAGTCTTCAGCAATTCATGGGGCGTTACATCGAACCAGTACACCATGATATTTTTTGCCTGCTCTACATTGATGTCCGAAGTCGACAGCCTGTAGGTCCGGCCATCCACGGCGGCCAGCAGCGGCTTGTCCTTGTCGTCTGACAGCAGATCGGTTATTTTGATGTTAACGATATCCGTTATCTTCGTGTGAAGGACCTCGACATCGCTCAGGATGCTTCCGAATCTCTTGTTGACCCAGAAAACAACGCCATCGCGGTCGATCATGCAGATCGGCAGGGGATGATCGATCACTGAATATCGGATCGTTTCATCCATCTCTTCCGTTATGTTCTCGATATATTCCTTCAGCATTTGCTTTTTGCCGGTTTCAATTTTTTTGCTGTAATAAAGCAGATATAGCACGATGGCAAGCGCAATCACGCCGAATGCCAGATTGTAATATAAAATGACGCACGCAAAAATAAATAACGCAAACAGGTTTGTCTTTATATCCGGCTTTATTAGATACTTCAATCGATTGACCATAGCCACTCCCGTTTCTAGTTTCCCATATTCTGCACCGACGTTTAATTATAACATATTTCAACAAACGTGATAACAGAAAAATTCGATGCACCAGGCTCCTATATTACCTTTTCGCCAACTCTTGCGCGCACTCTGAACGCCGATTCCGTGACTCCGAGAGCGAATAAGACCGTCACTCCAAAAGAATTGGCGATCGCAAAAATGATGACTATAGCGCTGACCACCTTGCTGAAACTGCGTCTGTGCATGAACCAGACCGCGACGGAAAGGCCCTGCGCAGCAAATGTGTAGATCATCAGCATCTGGACATTGGTCATCAGGACGTTTTCATCCACAAGCTTCATTGCTGTGGCTGCGATTGAGAGCACATAGATGATGACAGTGCCGAGCAAAACGCTTTTGGGAAGCGAGAACTCCCGAAACGGCGGCAGCGGCGGTATGTAGGTCCTGAGCTTCCTCAAAATCAACGTTGCCAGCCAGTAGTTTATGAATGTCGATACTATCGACCATATGATGATCACGCCCGGTATCAGCAGTATCGCCTGTTCGCTTGCCTTCGACATCATTTCCTGCATATTCCGAGCCGTCTCGGCATCCGTCTTTAAAACATCGAGCATTGATTGCTGAATTTCCGACGACTCCGCAAAAATGGACTTCATCGCCTCCGCCATCGGTATACCTGTAGCAAGCTGCGTGATCCCGATCATGATCACCGTGCTTACCAGTGCCATCAGGATCCCTCCGCCGAGAACCTGATATGGCGGTCTTTCCATGTATAGAAGCCCTCCCATCACGGCCGACGAGGTTCCGGAGAGCAGCAGCAGGGATATGGCGGCGACCGGTCCGGCAAACATCCCGAAAATCACAGACGCTGCCGCAAGCGCTGTTATAGTGTACTTTATGCCATGCCTCTTTCCGAGGACGATCAGCGGCACAAAATTAAAATAGACGATCAGGCCGAGAAACGGGATATACATCCCGGCTAGCCCGACAACGCAAATGAGCGCAGTTATAAGAGCCGCCTCAGACAATGCCTTCGTTTTGGTGTTCATAGTGCCTCCCCTAAAAAACAAAGAAGCGATCGCTCGCTTCTTCCTTTTTTCCGTCTTGCAAGATCAGTCCGATGTAAATGGCAGCAATGCAACGATCCTTGCTCTTTTAATCGCTCTTGTCACTTCTCTCTGATGGACCGCGCAGGTGCCTGTTATTCTCTTAGGAAGAATCTTTCCTCTTTCAGTTATGTATCTTCCAAGTTTATTGACGTCCTTGTAATCTATTGTTTCGGTTTTGTCGGCGCAAAACTGACAAACCTTCTTTTTCCGCATTCCGCGTCTTTTTTCTAGCATTTCACTTACCTCCTTATCTGAATTTAGAACGGGATCTCATCGTCATCGTCCAGCGTCTGGAATCCGTCAGGGATCTGAGAGCCGCCCTTCGGCGAGTCCTGCTTCAAGCCGGCCTTCTGCTGCTTGTCGCCCCATTCCAGGAATTCGACCCTGTCTGCGATGATTTCCGTCTTATACTTCTTTTCACCATTTTGTGCGGTGTAACTGTCTGTCTGGATCCTGCCCTGAACGCCGACGAGCCTGCCCTTTACAAGGTAATTCGCGCAATTTTCAGCCGGCTTCCCAAATACCACGATATTTAAAAAGTCAGCCTTATCCTTGGCGAAAGGCCGGTCGACAGCGATGGAAAAACTAGCTACAGCCTTCTGGTTTTCAGAAATGTAGCGAAGCTCCGGATCTCTGGTCAATCTTCCTATTAATACAACTGAGTTCATCTGATCACCGCCGTCTATTTCTCATCTTTGTTGATGATGATGTGTCTTATGATGCTGTCTGAGATCTTCAGCCTTCTGTCTAACTCTTTGGGCAGTTCCGAGCCGGCCGTGAATGTGACTACCACATAATATCCGTCATTTTTCTTATTGATCGGATATGCCAGTTTTCTGTTCCCCCAAACGTCTACCTTTCCGACTTCTCCATCTGCCGAAATGATTTCTTTGACCATTTCAATAGCAGCCTGTTTTTTCTCGTCGTCTAAAGCAGCTTCGATGATAAACATTAGTTCATAATTGTTCATACGTTTCACCTCCCTTTGGACTAAATGGCCCCGCTTGAAGCGGAGCAGAGAGCATATCAATGCCCTACTATTATAACATAGGGCAACCTATTTGCAAGCAATATTTTTCGCGGATTTGAGCCCGCAAACAGGCTCTGCCAGGATCGCCGCTCTATTGACGGCCCTTGCCATGACCTCTGCCGCAAGCGCGCCCACAGCATCCGGCATGACGTCGGCCTCGCCTGTCGCCATGACAAAAATCGTGTCTCCGTCAAACATCGTATGCACAGGCCGGATCGACCTTGCAAGGCCGTTATGGGCGATCGAACCGATTTTATTGGCCTGGGTCTTGGTCAGCTTTGCGTTTGTAACAACGACGCCTATCGTTGTATTTCCGCTGAACAGATTCGTCTTGTCTTCATATTGGGCGTACATCGCCTCTTCCGTACTGACAATTTTTGTGCCGTCTTCGCTCAGAAGCCCGGCGATCCTTTTGCCCGAATCGACGTCGATGATATCGCCCAGCGCATTCACTGCGACGATCGCCGCGACCTGCAGTTCTCCAACTTGCAGTCCGTATGTCCCCAGACCGCTTTTCATCATCCTGTCCGGACCGAGCAGCTTTCCGACCGATGCGCCTGTACCTGCTCCTGCGTTGCCCTCTTCGACCGGACCATCCGACGCATTGACACAAGCCTCGTAGCCCATGGCCTTATCCGGCCGCACCTTCGGATCCCCGACGGCCAGATCGAACAGCGATGCTCCGCAGACGATCGGAACGACTGCGACCTGTACATCAAAGCCTATACCCTTCTCCTCCAGGTATTGCATGGCTCCGGATCCGGCATCCAATCCGTAGGCGCTTCCGCCGCTCAGCATGACTGCATGGATCCGCTCGACCAGGTTGACAGGCTTGAGCAGCTCCGTCTCACGCGACGCGGGCCCGCCGCCCCTGACATCGACGCCTGCCCAGGCGCCCTCTTCGCAGATGACGACAGTGCATCCGGTGGCCGCCTCTCTGTTTTGCGCGTGCCCGACCTTGATGCCCTTGATATCCGTGATTCCAATCTCGTTCATTTGTTTTCTCCCTCCATAAAAGGCAGCCGCCCGCGCGGGCGGCTGTCCTGTTTATCAATGGATCGTGCAATATTCCGTCAACCGGCGGCGATGCCGCTGGCAACAGCCCAGATCGCGATCAGGACTCCAGTGATTCCTTCGCCCCCAAGCAATCCGGCCGCTATGACCGTTCCTGTGTCCTTCTTGGCAAAATCAGGCGCGACGAGATTGACGATCAGCCTGAGTGCTCCGCCTACTGCAACAGTCAAAGTTATAAACATCGGCAGATATATGCCAATGCCGAGCGTCATGACAGGGACATTGACTATATAAAGCAATGCGCCCACGATAAGCCCGATCACAAACCCGGTCATATCCGGGATGCCGCCGACCATAGCAGCGACAGCCGCCGCCTGCGGCGCGGGAAGTTCGGTTCCCGGTCCCATGGCGCCGTATGCCTTGAACATGACGGCAAGAACAAGCACCGAAACCAGCGCGCCGACCAGGCCCCCGATGCATTCTGCGAACCACTGGGCTTTCGGATTGGATCTAAGGATATGTCCGGCCTTGAAATCATTCATGACGTCCCCGCAAAGACCGCAGGCGACGGCGACAATTCCGGCGACGAAAAAGGCTTCAAGCTGTCCGATGCTTGTCGCGAACTTGGCTACGAGCAAAACGATGATCCCGAATATTTCCATCGGATTGATACCGGTCTGCCCGACGATCTGGGCGGACATGGATGTGGTTATCCAGACGCCGAGAATCGTGATGATGCTTGCGACAATGCCCATGTTTGTTATGAATGTGAATACAAATGCCAGCAGAACAAATGCGATAGGCGTCCATCTCAAGCTTATGAATGCGCCCTTCGTCAATTCCTTGCTGAACATCGGTCCATATATCTCCCTGGCTTTCGGCAATATGCCCTTGATAAGGATTCCGATGCCGGTCCCTACCATGACGCCGATGCCAAGGCTCTGTCTGAAAGCGTCTGCCGCCGCCAGGTCGGCGAAGAATCCCATGGCCACACCGGCCATATCTATTCCAAAAAAGCCTATGAGCGCTCCCAGAAGCCAGACGCCGGTAAACAGCGGCCCGATTATATATCCGATCGCGACCGCCATTGGCGCGACCCATACGCCAAACGGAATGCCTTTGGCCAGAAGCGTCTGGTTGAAAAGCGCTCCGGGTATCAGCAGCAGCTTGTCCCTGACGAAAACAAATACCGCAACCACTGCCATCGTGACACCGAGCAGCACGGCTTTCTTTCCGCCCTCGTCTCCGGCGATCAGCGTTTCAGACGCGGCTATGCCCATTGGATAGGGCAGTGCCTGGGTCTCTACAAAATATTTTCTTATGAGCGCGGTAAAGATAAGTCCCATGACGACGCCGCCGAACGTGACGGCATAAAGCTGAAGACTGCCTACTGCAGCATCCGGGTCGAGCATGTAGATACCCGGGATCGTAAACGCGACGCCTCCGGCCACCATGGCACCCGCAGACATTGATGTATGGGTGACGTTGATCTCGTTGATGTTGGTATTGCCAAAAAGCTTCAAAACCCCCATCGACGCAACAGCAACGAAAATGGTAGGCCATGGAAGCGCTCCCATTTTCAGCGCGACATACATCGAGCTTGTAGTGATGACCACTGCGCCAATGACACCGATGATCATCCCGCGCAGCGTGAACTGTTCCTTAAAGGACTGCGCGTACTTAATGCTTCTTTCTGTCATACATCTTTCCTCCTTTTAGATATAAGTGCGGTAGATCGAGTAAAAATGAAAATGCGCATACATATAAAGTTATGGATTCCGATCAAGCATTATACATACCTGTAAAAAATATTTTATCACTCTTTTTTTTCGTTCACAAGGCAGGCCGCATATTTAGTTTCGATCTCCGTGCCCGTCATATACTCACAGGCGGGGCATCCTTGGCCTGTTGAATCCAAGTATATCGTTCAAATTATATTTACCGACCTTCGGCCCTTCTGTCCATTCATCCGGTTTCAATGCCATATACCTTCTGGCAGCTCCGTCCAGCACCCGGCCGGCCGTTTCTTCGATCGGCCCTCCGCTCACCGCCCCAATGCCCGCATATGTTTCAAATCCGGACTGACCGTCATTCAGGATCAGCTCGATCAGTTTATTAAGTGCAATATTGCCGCTTTCCAAATCCGTTTCGGTAAAAAGGACGCAAAATATCGTATCGTCCCACTTGCCGATGATATCCGTTTCCCTGACATTAGTCCTCAGGATATCCGCGATCGATACAAGACATCTGCTATAGTATTCATCAGCAAATTCATCGTTAAGATCCCGCGATATCTGTATCCTGATCATCGCCAGCGACAATGGATTCGAATATCTTCTCGTCCTTGCAGTCTCCCGAGCTGTCTGGTTCAAAAATCCGGTCCTGCTCAACAGCCCCGTCTGTGCGTCGATCTGGATCACGGCGTTGGCAAGCACTTCCTCCGTGTCCACCTTCGACATGTTTCGCGCCAGCTGCCTGAATCTCAGGATTATAGGCTTGAGATCCGTATATCCCAGACAGACCCTGAACGAGCCGCCATCCATCGCGACATACTTTTGTGTATTGTCTTCATTGATTCGGCCCGAAAGCACCTGCATTTCGCTGACGTTCACTGAGAATTGCCTGATCTCGCAATAGCTGACATCAGCGTATTCACAATCATCAAAAGTACGGAAATACTTGATGCTGTATGTCCCGATCCTGTAAATTTCTGCCACCGCTTTCTTCCATTCCACAAAATCCGACAGCGGTATCTTGGCTTGGTCTGCCAGCGTCAGTTTCGCGTAAGCGTCCTCCCACTGCTCATTGGCCAGATCCCTGAAATACGCATCCAGAACGTCAAAGGCAGGATCGGACGGGGGCTCCCAATTCTTCTGCTTCATCTCGAAGCGATTTCCGGTAGCGGCCGTTTTGAGCCATTCCGAATGGTAATCCCTTCTTTTGGACGCGTTTCCAAGCACTTCATAGGCAATATTGATGGTTTTCATTTTTTCAGCTGCAAAAGGGCTTCTGTTGACATCGGGATGGTGCATCCGCGACAAACGCCGATAGGCCGCGTCGATGATCTCCTGCCCGGCATCATAATGGACTTGAAGGATCCTGTAGTAATCTGCTGTCTTTTTCATACGCACTCCCGCCGCCGAAATCCGATCCGGGACATGCCGGTCGAATGGTCCTTATCTTTGAACCTTTGGCGAACACCAAATTGATATTGCTTTTACTTTTCTGCATATAGTACAATTATACAGCAATACCTGCTGTGATAAAAGTGTTTGTTGGCTCACACAGCCGCATGATGAAAGGAACGCGAACAATGACGGATCGAGTAGAAAAAGCTGCCGGACCCGGCAACGGGGCCCCGGCCGCAGAAGCCCGCAGGGCTCTTCCCGAAAGGATCTTCCTGATTGGCTTCATGGGATCGGGCAAGACGACTGTCGGCCTGGCGCTCAGCCGGATAACCGGCTACAAGTATATCGATATGGACAGTGTCATCGAAGAGGATGAAGGCATGACGATCCGCGACATATTCATCAAAAGAGGCGAGCACGATTTTCGAAACCGGGAAAGCCGTTTGCTTGACAAGCTATGTGAGAAATCCGGGATCGTCGTTTCGTGCGGCGGCGGTATCATCCATGACGCGTTGAACATCGAAAAACTGCAGGAATGCGGACCCGCTGTTTTCCTGAACGGCGATGTCAGCCTGCTTTTTGACCGGGTTAAAAATGACTCGAACAGACCCTTCGCTTATCTTGACATAGCAGACGAGCAAATCCGCTTCAACAAGTTCGCCGATTTGCTGGAAAAACGAAAAAACCTCTATAAAGACGCAGCGGCCATGACTGTTGATATAACCGGAAAAACACCGGAAGCCCTTGCCGCTGAAATATTCAACTATTTTAAATAGTCAATTGCATCGCTTAATTGATTTTGGCGAGCCTATTAATGATTCCGACCGCTTCTGAGAAGGCCTTGCTGCTGCTTTTGATCATCTCGTCTGCCTTTTGCGCTTTATTGTCCATACTTTCAATCATTTCGACTACTTCAGCGGCAATTTCCCTTGATTGCTCAGCCAGCACCTTGATCTGTCTGGCTACAACAGCAAAGCCTTCCGCAGTGCTTTCGCCATAAATCTTTGAAGCCCTGCCGACCTGGAGAAAGCCGGGTTTGTCTTTTCTGCCGACCGCTACATATTTGAACACTTTATTGTCGAGCGTCCTCATCTCGGGCGGCATGGTGATCACCAGGTCCGGATCGCTCAATATCCTTAGATATGGCGCGGTCTGCCCTTCGTTTTTATAGACGAATCCAACGCCTCCGACGATGTTGGTGATCTCAACCTCGGCATTCCCGCCGGCGATCCAGAATTCATCCACGCCTGCGTACCCTGCGAGCTCCGTGATCTCATCGCAAGTCATCGAAGGATGCGCTTCCAGTACAAATGCCGCGATCCTCGCCTGTATCGTCATATGCTTGTTCAGCAGCATATCGAAATCTTTTTTATCATTGGTTGAATGCGCCGCCTCGATCGATGCCCTGACGCCAAGCAGATTGGTCTGTTTGGCGACTTTTATTATTTCGGACAATGGGCCCAGTATCCCCCGAAAGCTTTTTCTCATGACCTCGAGACCATTGCCGACATCCTGAAGTTTCAAACCTATCGATCCGATGGCTCCGGATAGATATTTTTCAGCCTCCTTCGCCTCGTATCCACCTGTTGATGCATCAGTTATCGCCAGATCGTTGCCGGAAGACGCGTCGGCCGCATTGTCAACCGCATCTATCGCCGCTGAGGACAAGCCGTCAAGCTCCTCCATGCTCCGGTTGACATCAATAAGCATCTCGGCGATCCTCGCCGCGGTTTGCTTCGCTTCATCAGCCAGACGCTTTGCTTCCTGTGCCACAACACCAAAGCCGTCTATGGCAAGTTGGCCCTGCGGCTGCTGATACCGGCACCCGATCTGGATCAGTCCCGGCCTGTCGCGCCGGGCTGCCGCCACAACCTTGAAAAGCACGCCTTCCAGCAGCTTTCCAGCCGCTGGCAGCACAACGGCTTCGGTCGATCCCTCGAGTATTCTATAAACATCGGAATCCGCGAGTTTGATTCCGATCCAGCCGGGAACATTCGAATGCGTCACATACCCTTCCTGATCCGTCAAGTGAAGTTCTTCAACGCCGCATTGCCGGATCAGTTCCGTCAGCTCTTCATTAGTCATATCTTGCCTGAATTCAAGGAGCCTCGCGATCAGCCTGGCCTGAATGAGCATGTTTTGCGCTATGATCCTTTCAAATCCGCTGAGGAGTCCCGATGCATGGATGGTCTCGATCGAGGCGTTGATTGCAAGCAGATTGATCTTGTTGGCGATCCCGTCGACAGACTTCAGCTTTTCAACGATTTCAAGCGTCAGCCCGCTGTCTTCCTCGATGATCGTTCTGATCTCATGCGTGGACCTGCTGATGCAGTCCGTCTTTTTGGTCAATTCAGTTGAAAGCTTCCTATACTCACTGACACTGATGTCTGTTGCGGAAATTTTCATAGCCCGGCCTTCTTTCAAATTATTATAATGGGGAACCCCCCACATTTGATCCGTTTATTTCCTAAAGTCCATTTCCATCGACCATAGAATAGCTTCGAAATAAAGATCCATGAATCTTTCTTTCGATATGCTCGCATCGCCCACTTCAATACTGATATTTTCCCAGCTCTCCCAGTTGGCCATTTCATGGACCAGCACAATATTCAATATCTTTCGAATATCATTGAGATATCCGAGAAGCGCGTCCTCCACATCTCTGCTCAGCGAAAGATCCTCCAGCACGTCATCCATGTCCCTGTTTAAAAGAATATCAATGGAAGAAAACATGCCGGTCAGAAAATACTCGAAGCTTTTTTCCTTGAGGCCAAGATTGATCGCCAGCAATTCCATAAGCTTGGCTCTAATGATGCTGGTCTTGACAAGCTCGCTGTTTTCAACCGTCCTGATCTCCTTCAGCATCATCAGGTAAACCCATCTGCGCATCTCTTCAACGCCCAGCCTCACAATCGCCTCGTTGATCGAATTGAATTTTGTTGCGGCGGCAAAATAGATCGAGTTTGCCAGCCTGAGCAATTTATAGGATAATCCGATATCTCTTTCAATAATGCACGTGATCGATTCGAATTCAGGCTCCTGCTTGTTCAGCTCGCTGACGACTCTATACAGGTTCGGATTTGGCCCCTCTATCTCCTTGCCCTTCATGATGACGGGCTTACTGAAGAAAAACCCCTGGAATAGCTCATAACCCATACTGACAGCCAACTGGTAATCTTCCCTCGTCTCGATCTTCTCGGCAAGAAATTTGATTTTATGCTTGTATTTCTGAATCAGCTTTTTCTGATCTGCAATGGACACCGCGCCGAATTCGATCTTCACGATATCCGCCATTTCCAGCAGCGGAACATACGATTCCTTAAAGACAAAATCGTCAAGCGAGATCGTATAGCCGCAGTCCTTGAGCCTTTTGCATGCATCGACGATCTCATCCGTCGCGTCAACATGTTCAAGGATCTCAACGATCACTTTTTCCTTGGGAAGCAGATGCGGGATCCCCCGCTCCAGCAATTCAGTCGAAAAATTTATGAACGCCATGCCGCCTTCGGTCAATTCATCAAATTGCATAACCAAAAAGGCGCTGTTGATCACTTCCGCTGTCGAATGAGTGTCATCAGTTCCTTCATAGAAATTATTCAGGCTTCTTCGATAAAGCAATTCATATCCGAAGACATCCATGCGTCGGTTGAAGATCGGCTGCCTTGCTACATAAACTTCCATTGAAACACCTCCTTTTGTCTCTTTGGCGCATAAGATGCTATGATAATCTGTTTTGCATCGTTTTGATAAAGACTATTGCCACATCCGGATCGAACTGGGTGCCGGAGTGCCTGATGATCTCATCGATCGCGCTTTCCTTTGCTGTCGCTTTTCTGTAGGCCCTATCCTGTGTCATGGCGTCGTAAGCGTCGACGACGGCCAATATCCTCGAAAGGAGCGGAATATTGCGGCTCTTCAATCCCTGTGGATATCCCTTGCCATCCCATCGTTCATGATGGCACAAGATATAATCCGCAATCGCCATCAACTCGGGAGAAGATTTCGCGATCCTGTATCCAACTTCGGGATGACGCCTGATTTCGGCCCATTCCTCATCGGTCAGCTTGCCGGGCTTGCACAGGATATATTCGTCAATGCTCAATTTGCCGATATCATGCAAAGAGGCAAGCAGGCTTAGATCATATAGATGCGAATCCGTAAGCCCCATCTCCATGCCAACGAGTCTTGAAAGCTCCACAAGCCGTTCCGCGTGCTCTTCCGTCTCATGGCTTTTTTCAAAAAGCGTGGTTTTGATCGAAGACAAAACCGAGCTGCGCAGGCTCTTTCTCTCGAGAAGCTTTCGCTTTTGCATAAAAGCCTCCGCCTCGTTCATTACATTGCTGATCGGTTCTTCCGGGTCCCTTTTGGTGGCATAGCCCAGCGAAACGCTTGGACAAATCAGTTCCAGGCAATTTGCGCCGTTCGATATTTCACAGGCCCTCAAAATCTGCGCGCTGATGCTTCTGGCGATCTCCGCGCTCGTTCGCGGCAGAAGCATACAAAACTCATCTCCACCCACTCTTGCCACACGCCCTCCTATCGGACAGCAATCCTTTAGAATTTTTGCGACGCCGATCAGAAGCCGGTCGCCTTCGCTGTGGCCGAACATGTCATTCGTAAGCTTGAGGCCGTTGACGTCGACCATGATGAGCGAGAGCGGAAGCCCCTTCTCGTTGTCCCAGCGCCTGAGTTCTTTTTCAAAGCTGGTCCTATTATAGACTCCGGTCAGCAGATCATGCCTGTTAAGATATTTTATCTGCTCTTCCCTCATTTTGATATCTGTGATGTCCTGTATGACACCGAAAACTTTATATGGCGCACCGCAGCCATCCTTTTCCATGACGGCGCTCGAGCGGACGAATCGCTCCGCACCGTCACCGGGCCTCTTGATCCTGTACTCGAGGTCATAGTCGCGGTTCTTTTCCATCAGAAGTTTGAATGCCACATCGTTTTTCATCAAATCTTCCCCGGAAATAGCCTGCCTGATCCGGTCATATGGCAACGAACGCTCTTCTGCCTGCTCAAATCCGAATATCTTGAAAAATTCCTCCGAGGCCCATACTGTCGAATCCCCTTTGTCCATTTCCCAGTTTCCGATATGCGCCATCGCCTGTGCCCTTTTAAGTCTTTCCTCGCGTTCCAGCAAAGCAGCTTCAGAGATTTTGGCATCGGTGATATCTCTTGAAAATCCCGCTATTCCGACGATTTCTCCCGACGCCTCGACGACAGGGCTCAGGCAAAACTCCATGACCCGACCGTCGGCAGTCGTTTCCTCGAATTGGATTTTCTTTTTTTCCTGTATGCAGTCTCTGTCCCTAAGCTTATTTTTAGCCGCCTGCCCGGGCGCATAGATATCCCCGTCCGTTTTACCGAGGATCGCATCATCGCTTAAGCCGGCCGAATCGGCGAAGGTCTTGTTCACTGCTATATATACGCCCCTGCTGTCCTTGACCCAGGAGTTGAAAGGCAGATTGTCAAAAACGGCCTTCATCTTTGCCAAAAATGACGATTCTTCATCCGCTTGCCCGTTTTCCACCGTCATCGCGCCATTACCAACGCCGCCTTTTTCGCTCTTTATCATGAAATATAGCCCTCCCGGTAAGAATTTATGGTTCAAATAATAGCCAAATGATCGCAGACTTCCTGCGGTATCTTGTCCAAAGGCAGCTGTTTGTCGACCGCACCAATATTATAAGCTACCATCGGCATGCCATAGACGATGCATGTCTTCTGATCCTGTCCGATCGTAAACGCGCCCTGCTTTTTCATGCTCAAAAGCCCTTTTGCGCCGTCGCTTCCCATGCCGGTCAAAATGATCCCGATGCTCCGTTTGCCTGCCGTCTTGGCGACAGATTCAAAAAGAACATCGACTGAAGGACAATGTCCACTGACCTTTTCTCCCTGCCGGCATATGACCGAATAACCGCCGCGCTCTTTCGCAAGCTCCATATGGTAGTCGCCTGCCGCGACGAGTACGCGTCCCGGACGGACCAGATCCCCGTTTTCAGCTTCCTTTACCTCCAGGCGGCATGAATTATTGAGCCTCTCGGCATACATGCGGGTAAAGACCGGCGGCATATGCTGGACGATCAGGATTCCGGGCATATCTCTCGGAAAAGCCTTGATCAGCGCGTAGATCGCCTCTGTGCCTCCTGTCGAAGCCCCGATCGCGATAACATGATCCAGCGAATTGACTTTTGCCTCTGCCATCGGCTTGACCGGGACATAGTCCTTTTTCTGGCTCGCGACCTTGGCGGTGGAAGCAATTTTGATCTTGACGATGATTTCATTGATGAAGGAGCCCAGCCCCCCCTGTTTGCCGAAGTTTGGCTTTGTTACAAAATCAACCGCACCGGCATTCAGCGCATCGAAAACATTATTGCTTGTAGAACTGACCACAATGACAGGCAGCGGATACTGCGGCATCAGTTTTTTCAGAAAAGCTATGCCATCCATTTTAGGCATTTCAACATCGAGCGTGACCACATCCGGCTCGAGCTCAAGAATCATGTCCCTGGCGGCGAAAGGATCGGATGCCGTTCCAACGACCTCTATTCCGAGGTCCTTGGATATTTCCCTGGAAAGAGTCTCCCGGAACAATAATGAATCATCCACAATCAAAACTCTGATTTTTTTACTGATTGCCAAACCGATCAGCTCCTTTCCCCGGATTTTCCATGCACCTTATTGGCCGGCCCTGCCCGGGCCGGCGTCGGCATTATTATCTGTGCGTCATTTTATTATTATACACTACACGCAGGACTATGATAAGCACATTTGATCTGCGTACTCCGATTACTTTGTCGATCAGATTGTCCCGCTACGGCTGTCAATACTTGTCGAATTCGGTGTCG
>DIEM01000059.1 GCA_002418625.1 Firmicutes bacterium UBA5774 | reverse complement strand
TACACTTTTACAATATCATTCACATGTAGTGGTCGATGAAGTCGGATTCCTTCCCTTAAGCACGCTTGAGGCGAATTTATTCTTCGGATTCGTATCATCCATGGCCGAAAAGACATCCCTGATCATAACCTCCAACAAAGGTTTTGATGAATGGGTGGATTTTCTCGGCGATGCCGTCATTACTACGGCCATTCTGGACCGCTTGATCCATCACTGTGAAATCTTGAATATGACCGGAAACAGTTACCGCTTGGAGCACAGAAAAGGTATCACGAGTTAGGACAATTTTTTTGTACACTTTGTGGCGTAAAGTTGTACATTTTGCTTGACTGCTTACAATTGAGCTATTCCTCTATTTGGAGGGCTTTGAAGCAGTTAGATTAATTAGCTTTTTATTAACATTTACACAATACCTTTCAGCGATTTAAGGGGCAAAGAAAAAGCGCTCGATCACTCAGGCACTTTTTAACATTTAAAAGTCCATTAATATATCAGTTGAAACCAATTGGTTAATGATATTGCATATTCCTGTTTTCACTTCATACAATTTATTATACTTTAGAGAAATTTCATTTTGCTTGTCTAAATCATACTGTCCGTTTTCTTGGATTGGCATTTTGATTTTGGTATTATCAAGTATAGAAAATGACAATTTAGTAAATTCGTTTTGCCCATTATGTCCCGCTCTTCCCTTCTTTTTCCCTCTCAAAATCGGTTCTACGGTGTATTTAATAAAATCATAGTCTATATTTTCAACCTTCGGTATTAACAAAAAGCGATCCTCATTGATAGAAAATTTACCTTCTAGAATAGTTATCTTCCCAGCGATTCCATTTCTTGATAGAGATATATACTTTCCATCATAGTCATAAAAATCCACATGTGCCAATGGTTCAACATTATTTGCTGACCATACAGGATATTTTCCTTTATGAAGGTTACAAAATGCTCTAGTACGGCTTCCACCACGCCTGTAATCAAACATTTCATTCAGATTCACTTCTTTATACCCTGATTCATTAGCGGGTAAAGCAATATAGCTTTCACTAAACTCTAACATTTTTTCCTCAAGGATTCTTCTACGTGATGCAAGGGTTTTATATTTTTCAGCAATCTTCAATTGTTCATTTATATCATATTTTCCTTCCTCATTAACTGGGACCGGTATTGACAGTTTCTTTATATTTGTCCATGTAACGGAGGGAACGCTGCCATCTTTTACTTTGCTTCTGAGCATCGAATTTAGTATGTATTTAAAGTATTCAATATGCAATTCTGAGCTTTTTGCAAATAAAACTGCCCTATGTCCACCCACGTTGTATTTATCATCAACGATTATGGTTACAGTTCCTGCATATTCTCCATCTGTTGTGTAAGTTAAATGGGGCTCTGTATATTCATATGTATCAATACTAGCAAATGTCCCGATTGTAGTTCCTGTATATACTTCATACTTCCCGCGGTGCTGATGGCAGTATTTTTTTGTATAAATACTGTTTCCCCTTTTGCTTGTAAACAAATCCTCTAAAGGAAACCCAACTATTCTTCGTTCAGACATAACACGTCCTCCTTATAGCTGTTGATTTCCTCAATAATTGTATCAATTAGAATTTGAAATTCTGTTACACTCAACGCATTTGTCTGTTCCTTAAATCCTAACGCAACCTTCTCTTCGTCGGTCCATCTATTATCTATGTACCATGTTTCACCCGATGTAAATGAATCTACAGGCAAAAACTTCAATTTGCCGTCTAAGGCAAAAGCATCTTGCAAAAATTTAGGTAATTTTGACTTGTCCTGTGATTTATGATAATGAACATATTTACTGACCGCCTCACCAAAGTCATTATCATCTATATCAAATCTACAAACATCGAGAGTCTCTCCAATGCTGTTACATAAGTAAGAAAAGACAGGATAATTCTGTTTATCATTTATATTATTCTTTTTAACTATTGTCAAAACGAATGTCTTCTTAGGAGTATTAAAGAAAGTATTTAGTGGTAATGAAATAATCGCGTCTACGTAACAAGTCTTTATTATATAGTCTCTTAGTTTCTGGTTTTGCAAATTATTAAATATACCATCTGGTAACACGATATTTGCAGTTCCCCCCATTTTTAAGGATTTTACTATCCACTCCAAAAACAAACCCTCTACTCCTGCTCCTCCTTCTGAGTAAAAGCCTTTAGATTTTGCTTCTTTAGTTATTATTCCGCTCTGATAATAAGGAGGATTAGCTAGTATTAAATCGTACTTATTTTCTTCTAGATTATCTAGTGTTCCGCAAATGGTTTTACTTGAATGGAATGTTTCATTTAATAATTCATTGGTTAAAATTTGAATATCGGCAACGTTATTATTATCTTTAAACAGATTCGAATAATAAATAAGCATATTTGCTTTTGCTAATATTGTCGTTAAATCGTACCCGCTGGTTGCTCCCTTTTCGTCCATCTCCTTTTCAAAACCAATTAATGTTATCTTTTTTTCCACATGTCCATTTGATAACGATATAGTGTCTTCTAATTTTGAAGCTGCCTCAAGTAAAAACTTGCCTACTCCACAAGCAGGGTCGCAAATTAACATTCCCTCTTCAATATCTACCATATCAACCATACCTTGAACGATTTTGAGAGGAGTAAAATATTTGCCCGCATTTTGCTTTGTTTTTTCTTGCTTTGTAAAAGTTTCGAACAGTTTGGATTTAAAATCGCGGCTTATGCTAAGAAAGGGCCCGTTTTCCTTCTCGTATTCTTTAAACAATTTTAGTATTGCATGAAATGTCTTAGCATCCGTTCCGTTACATTTATATGCACCTTTTGAATCTTTAAATGCATGAAAGATAGTTCCGTTAATTATGGTTGTGTTATCAGGTGCAGCAGGAAATAGAAGATTAATTGTTTCTCTTGCTCCATAAAGATACCTATAAAGTACCTCTTCCTCTGAAACTGTTAAATAAGCTTTATATACTTCATTATAAGAATCACTTGCTTTTAGTATTCCAATATCAGATAGATACTTAAAAAGAAATAGCTCCACAAAAGTATAAAGAGAATCTTTAGGTGTTGCAAAGCTTATATTCTTAAGTATTCCTCCAATTTTCATTGCTAAATTTGTTGGATCACAATCAACTGCCTTTAATAACTTGTCATTTGTCTTTGATATAGTTAAAGCAACTCGGTTAATAAATTCTGCCAATTTCAATTCTTCATGCCTTGGTTTTATCTCCGTCTTTATTTCATTTCCATTTTCATCCTTTATACGATTCTCCGTGTAAGGATTATACCAATAAAAAGAGGTGCCATCTGAAACAACATATATCTTGGCATTTACATCTCTTGCTACATGAATTTCCTGCTTAACAGCCTTATCTATTTTCTTTTTTGAATTCAATTCAGATGGTAACTTAAATTCTAAAAATACTACTACGTGTTTATCTTTATTAACAATGAGAACATCAGGCTTTTTCCCCAGATTAACTGTTGGTAATACGCCCTCGAGTATATTTTGTCCGACTAAATCTTTAACCGTTGTTGCGCCCAAACTATAACAAGTATATTTGTCAAGTATACTCACCGGTGTAGAATACAACGTATTCTGAATTGTTTGTTCTGACATTATGTATCCTCCTAGATATCTATTCCTGTATTTTTTAACAATAACATTCATTATATATTCTAATAAAAGTAATTTCCATTATGATTCAATGCATGAATCTCAGCCCACTTGTGACCGTATTTAAAAAGAAGTTCAAATGTCTGCTTATGTACGTTTGGGTCAACTTCGATATTATCTTCGCCAGAATCTATTATATTTGGCCAAATTTTTTCTTCCCCAAAATGGATTTCGTCTCAATCATTATCTGGCATATTTTCACCTAATCCTTCTCATAGTTACTCAAAACATTTGCGCATAAAGGAATCAAAAGGTACTTGAGTTCCACCTGGAGATTTTTGCATCTAAACATTTATGTCCATTACATATCGGATTAACATATCACCAACTGCAGAACATTTAAACTTGCCTTTTCCGTTTTTATCATACTCAATTTCTAGTAGCCCAAGACTTTGAAGGTTATTGGAATATATAAGTTTCGCATTTTCTTTATCTTTTTCTTCTTGAGACATTCCACCTACAACAACGGGGTACAATATTATTCCATCATTCTGACTTTGAAATTCCTTAAATGCCGTAATATCCCACTTAAGCAAATGATACATATGTAAATATGTAAACTCAACATCATTGAGTTTATTTAACAATGTAAGTATTGAATCATATCGTAATGCATCTTGATCGACATCTCTAATTCCTCTAATAAAAACATTTCTGATTCTAGAAATTCTTTCACTAGATGTTGAATCAGCAGAATGTAAACAAGCTTTATAGAAGAAGGCTGTATAATTAGGCTCATTTATTTTCTTTCGGACTTCTTCAATCTCCATATCAAATTGTATAATACTTCTTTCTAAACAAGCAACGAACTCTACAACTCTATCCAATCTTTGCTGTGGTATCACTGCTCCTAATATCTCTGATATCATTGGTCCAGCAATTGGAACTGCTCCGCTAATACCTTTTAAAACAGTAGTGACCTTGTCTCTATTGTTATATGCCAAATCTTGCATATGAATCTCGCTCCCCATTCAAATTCCTCCCAATGATAATAAATTCAATATTTAAAGGCTTTCTTTAACTTATTTGTAACTTTTTATCTGTCCAGTTTAGTATAGCCGATCCACTCTCGCATCAATAAATCAAAGAATGTCTGATTTTCATCCAAAGATCTTTACATTCTATTTGTCATTGTTAATTCTTGTTACTTCATTTCTTATCTTCTCAACTAGCATTTTAATATTAGACCTATAATTCTCAAGTCGTTCAGATAATATATCAATTTCGCTACTTCTCACAGCCTTTTTCTATAAAACATGATAGCAATTTCCCATTCAATTTCTCCAATTTTTTTATGAAGAAAATCAAATTCTTCTTTGTACGATTTTAATTCAGGAGTTAGTTTATTTTCCATGACATTTCCTTTCTCAATGTTTTGAAATTAGCAATTGTGAAAGGTTGTTTGCAAACAAACTTTCAATTTTAACACTTTGATTTTCATCCAAACCTTAAAAATATTTATAAAACACCCGTCATTTATGATAAGGCTCTCCGTAACATATGCCCGACAACGTTTTTAACAGACGATGCCTGGATTTGAACCGAAATTTCCTACAGAATCTCTTTATTAAAATGCCCTCTTGTGTCTGTTTCCTGATTAAAGACAGCTTTGTCCACACTGCCATTTAACTTGCCAAAGGCCTTATTAATGGTTTTCACAACCTGCTCCTTTGATTCAACTGTGAAGTTTAATCTGAATGCCTCGATTCCTTTTATGCTTTGCAGCTCATCTAAAAGATTTAGCGTCTTCCCGTTAAGGATAGTCGTTGTACAATCATCATGAGAGATGATCGGGAACGTTCCGCGCTCATCTTTTAACTCATAGCTCTTCGTTTTGCAGATACCGCACTTATTCATTCTTTTCAGCGGACAATATTTTGTAAACATCAAAGGAGCCCTACCATATACAATCATTTCCAGCGCAGGATATCCTTCATTTTCTTCATAATAGGCATTTATTAAATCTTCAATTTGTCTCTTGTTCAATTCATAAGATAAAGTGATCCGTTTCGCACCTAATCTAAATAATTCATAGCAACTGGTCGAATTGACTACATTTAGAGAATAGTCCGTGACGAAAGGATTCGATTCTCTGTAGTGATGGATTCCGCCATATCCTCCGATCAGCAGCTGCCCTTCTTTTTCCTTATAATCATTTTGGTTTCTTCTAACAATGTTTTCAAAATAGATTTCCTTAATGCCACAGCTCACGCAAGCATCATACTGTTCCTTGGTCGTTACAGAGGCCGTAAGGTATGGTTTTTCAAGGGGAAATCCAATTTTTTCTTTTGCCTTCAACGCCTTGGTTCTTTTCTTCTTGCTGTTGAGCTTTAAGTCATACAAGCCCTGTACGATATCTCTTCTTGCCGCATTTAACAGTTTGGCCGGAATAAATGCACTACATTCCTCAAAATCAACATGACCAAGTTCGAATATGGTATCGTTTAATCTTGAAAATTGCTTTATTACCTGTTCTTTTGTTGTTGGATTATTAATTGCCTTACCCAGTATTTCCTCGCTTCGATATGAATAATTGAAGCCTAAGCCCTCTGCTTCTATGATCAGCTTTGAATCCGGAACCGCATACACTCCGATATCCAGGCTAAAGCGCTTAAACTCTTTTTCCATTGATGATTCCAACTCTTTGTAATAGAAATTATTCTTCGTTATATATACTAAATCACCAACAGACAACTTTTCTTTGATTTTGATATAGCAGACATCATCTGCCTTGTTGATTAAATTGCCATCTTTATCGTACAGTTTTACAACATTTAGAATAGCATCTTCATTGTTATGGCTTATTCTGATGATATCGTTCTGGTTTAATGTACGTGTCAGCGTTATTTCATACCTGTCTTTAAAAATCATGCTGATTCTGCCAATTTCATAACCAAAATTATTAGGTCTTAAGATGTTTGTGATATCTTTAATATCTTCGTGAAACAAATAACCTTTAGTATAGGTCCTATTGAATGTTTTGTTCAGGTTATCTTTATCTTCTTCGGTGATTTTATCATCCAAGGCCTTGCGATATATTGAAACAACGTTGGCGACATATGCAGGCTCTTTCATTCTGCCTTCTATTTTTAAAGAATCAATTTCTTTCAGATCATCAATATGCTCGATTGTATTTAAGTCCTTGGCAGATAGAATATGGTTTTCCCCAAACGATGTACCTGCTGTCTTGTCGATCAGTTCATATTCCTTACGGCATGAACCGACGCATCTTCCACGATTCCCGCTTCGATAGCCGATTAATCCGGACATCAGACAGTTTCCGGAATAAGATATACATAAAGCGCCATGAACAAAAATTTCCAAAGGGATTTTAGCGATCCTCTTTATCTCCATTACTTTTTCAATCGCAACCTCGCGGGACAGAACAACTCTATTGGCACCAAGTTCTTTAAACAATACAGCGCCGTCCAAATCGTCTATTCCCATTTGCGTTGAACAATGCACTTCCATATCAAGAAAGTTTCTAACGATGTAATCGAAAGCCGCCAGATCCTGAACGATGATTCCATCGACACCGATTTCATTCAATTGATACATCTGCACTTTCATCTCTTCAACTTCGTTTTCGAAAACGAGGGTATTCATTGTAACATAGATTTTAACATCCCTCAGGTGCGCAAACTTAACAGCCTCTTTTAGTAATTCCAAGTCAAAATTTGATGCATATGCACGTGCACCAAATTTTTGCATTCCCAGGTATATTCCATCACAACCATTAGAAATTGCTGCCTTCAAAGCTTCCATATTTCCTGCCGGCGCTAATAATTCAGTCATTTTTTCTCTAAACCCCACGCTATTCAGCGCTAATCGCTTCTAACCGGCTGCAAAGCCTTTCAACCGCTCTCAGTTCATTCTTTTTAAAGGCCAATGTAATATCGGCTTCCAATTTCTGTTTTTTCTTGTCTATCTCCAAATACTTCTGATCGAAATATCTTTCATATACCATTTTTCGGAAAGACCGTGTCCGCATACGTCTGATCGTATTGTTTTCCACAAGCAAAACGTAATCCGCACAATTGGCTACAAGATAGAAATCATGGCTTACCATGAGCACAGCCCCTTTATAGTCGCAAATGGCTTTTTCCAGAGCCATTTGCGCGTAAAGATCCAAATGGCTGGTCGGCTCATCTAGAATCAGGAGTTCCGTTTTTGTATTCGCAACTATCGCAATTTGGAGCAAGTTCTTTTCACCGCCGGATAACTGACCTGCCTTCTGCTTTAAGGTATCGCCTTCCAGACAATATTTTCCGAGATACTCGCGGATACTTTCCCTTGTCTCAAAACCCAGGTTCTCCATAATATCATATACCGTTTTTGTTTCGTCTATATTTTCTCCCTTAAGCTGAGATAAACATGCATAGCTTGTATTCCGGTCTATATGGATGGAAGGATGGTCATTCTTCAAGATATCCCGAATCAAAGAAGTTTTGCCTGTACCATTTGCACCAACGACGGCTACTTTTTCACCAGCCAGCAACTCAAAATTGATATTCTCCAATAAACTCTCATCAAATGAAACATTATAATCAGCAATGCTTAAAACCGTATGCCCTGTTTCAGCTTCTCCTGACCGCAATTCAATCTTCGGCTCGCGAATTTCAATAAAAGGTTCCTTGATTTGTCTTGCATATAAACGGTCAAGCTGTGTTTGCTTTGCATTTACAGCACTTCCGATGACAGGATTGACAAGTATTGTTGCTCTTGTGCGCAGAATATCTACCATTTTCTCTGTTCTCTCGATTTCTTCCTGTTCTTCAATGCTCTGCAGTTTGAGTTTCAGTTTTTCCTTTAACCGGGAACAACTATATTCTGTAAAACTCCCCTCATATTCCTGAATCTCACCGTTCTCCAGATGTAAAATCATGTCAAAACAATGATTCAATAAATATCTATTGTGCGTAACAACCAATAAAGTGCCCCTGTAATCATTGATCAACCGGCAAAGTCTGTTCAGGTTGCCGAAATCAAGAAATACATCAGGTTCATCCATTACAAGAAGATTTTGAGACAATAACATTTCTCTCATAATCTGAAGCAATTTATACTCTCCGCCGCTAAGTTGCGATAGCTTTGTTTCTTCCAATTCACGCATACCAGCTACATAAAGCTGCTTACGTATATTATTTGCATAATTGTCTCCGTCCATGGCCCCAAAGGCATCTAAAAGAGCCTGGTACCGCTCAAATAACGGCTCCACATCCTCAGCCGACGCCATTTCTTCACACACAGCAGCTGTCGCTTGCTGATTTTCCACGAATCTCTCGCTCAGATATTCAAAAACAGTGCACTCCTGCTCTTTATCCCTCACAGCAAACTGGCTGGCATAGCCAATACGGCAACTTTCATCCTTGATTATCTTTCCATCGTAGAGATATTTATCCGGATGAATGATTATATCAACAAGCGTCGATTTTCCAGAGCCATTGCTTCCGATAAAAGCGCAATGCTTCCCCTTTTTCAATGTGAACGAAACCTCATTATATAAATCTTTTGCAGGGAAACCATAGGAAAGTTTTTCTACTTGGATCATTTTTTCTATCCTTCTATTCTAAATAGTTTTGTCTGAAATTATAATCGCATAATTATAGCATGCATTGTTTAAAACATATAGCTCCTGAATGAGTGCATTGCGCGAACTCATATTTAGGAGCTATACATCTTCTAATATGCTCGTCATTTGTGATAGGGCTCATTCTTGATGATTTTAAAGCTTCGATAGATCTGCTCCAGCAAAATGACACGCATCATCTGGTGCGGAAAGGTCATCTTGGAAAAAGACAGCCTCAGATCGGCCCGCTCAAGCACCTCATCGGAAAGGCCGATGGATCCTCCTATAATAAAGGTGATGCTGCTCGTTCCATTTATGCCAGCCTGATTGATTCTCGCTGACAATTCCTCTGATGACAGCAGTGTACCCTTGATATCCAATGCGATAACAAGCGCGTCGCTTTTTAAACAGCCGAGGATGCTTCTGCCCTCCGCCTCTTTCACAGCGTCTTCTTCGGCTTTGGAAGGATCATCCCGCAGTTTCTCTTCTTTTAGTTCCCGTATCGTTAATAGACAATGTTTGCCCAGCCTTTTGCTGTATTCCTGGACCGCGTCTGCCCAATACCGTTCTTTGAGTTTGCCGATGCATACAATAGTAATATTCATGCCTGTTCCCCAGCGCTGCTATACAACGCTCATTCCTGGATGATTCCGATCAGGACGACCTCGATCATCATGCTTCCGCCATCCCTGACGATTTCGATCTCCACGGTATCACCAGGCCGATAAGTAAACAATTCTTTTGTCAGCTGGCTCATATTGTCCACTTTGGCGTCTCCAAGCCTGACGATGATGTCATGCTCCATTAAGCCTGCCTTTTTTGCGGGGGAATCTTCAAAAACCTGATAGACATATACGCCTGCTTCAACGCTGAAATCTTCTTCGGGATACATGTCGCGCACTTCGGAAAGATTGATGCCCTGTATGCCGATATATGCCCTGTTGAATTGTCCTTTTTCTTTGACCTCCTCGACGATGGGCTTTGCGATATTGATGGGAACCGCAAACCCAAGCCCTTCTCCGGTCTGGATCTTTGCAGTGTTGATGCCGACGACCTCACCTGCTGCATTCAGCAGCGGTCCTCCGCTATTGCCCGGATTGATGGAGGCATCTGTCTGGATCAGGCCGTCGATGGTTTGATTGGCCGTAACCGGTATCGATCTGTTCAGTCCGCTGATGATCCCGGCTGTAACGCTCCGTTCGAAAGCAAAGCCAAGTGGATTTCCAATGGCAACGGCGAATTGTCCGACCCTGATCTCTTCTGAATCCCCCAATTCCGCGACATGCAGCTGGCTGGCCTCGATTTTGACGATTGCCAGGTCGATCGTCGTATCGTTCCATAGGACCTCTCCCGTCAACTCTCTTCCATCATATAGATACACGATGATAGCTCTGGTGTTTCCATCGTTGACGACATGTGAATTCGTCAATATATAGCCGTTGGCATCTACGATAACGCCTGTACCGACCCCTTGCTGAAGGCTCTGTCCGAATATGGTCTGTGAGATGACCTGCGTGCTGATGCCGACGACTGAAGGCATGACTTTCTCGGCCACAGCCTGCGCTGTATTGATATTGCTTTCGGTTTCTATGTTTATTCCGGCACCCTGGCTGTTTGTCAGCCAGGACGGCCCGAATACAATCGCCAGCAGACCGCCGGCAAATCCGGCACACACAGATATGATCACCACGGCCAATATCCACGCGATTCTTTTTTTTCCGGAAGGATACCCGCTTAAGGCTCCTTCGCGGTATTCAGAATCTGTTTCTGCTTCACCGGCGTAGGCGTAATCCCTCTGGCCGCTGTCATCCACTGTCTCGTCGTCCCTTTTGATGATATCCCGATATCGTTCATGCGTCATAGTTCCGTCTCCCGATCAAGTTTGATAAACGCAGCTGATTTCATCTCTGACGATCATGCTGACTTCTATATGCCTTCCTATATAAAATTCTCTCTCTTCAAGCATGTTTTTGACTGTCTGATACGCCATCTGCGGGAAATTGTTTTCCTTGCTTAAATGAGCAAGCAGAACGCGTCGTTCCTTCTGATCCTTTTCAAGAATTTGGAGCAGAGCTTCCCCTGCCGCCTCGTTGGATAAATGCCCCTCGTTTCCCAGCACTCTCTGCTTTAAAAACCATGGGTATCTGCCGATTTTCAGCATGTTGACATCATGATTCGCTTCAAGAACGAGCAAATCCGCCGCCGCGATCTCGCCAATGATCTCATCTGTTATGCAGCCCGTGTCTGTAACGATACTGATCTGCTTGCCGCCGTTAAAGAACGAGAAACCCACCGGCTCCGTCGCATCGTGAAAAACATTGAACGGCTTGACCTCTATATCTCCGATTCGGAATGCTTCACCGGTCAGAAAAACTTTTTTATTTTCATCCCTTATCTGGACGCCCATGGCTTCCCAAGTGCTTTCATTGGCATAGACATCAAGACTCTTCTTTTTTGATAATGTTCGTATACTGCGAATATGATCGACATGCTCATGGGTCACGAGCAATCCGGCCAGCTTGCTTTGATCGCTTCCGATTGCAGCAAGTCCTTCCAGGATCCGTCTGCCACTGATCCCTGCATCAACCAGAAGCGCGGTTTCCGGCGATTCCACCAAATAACAGTTGCCGCTGCTGCCGCTTGAAAATGAACAAAAGCTTAATGCCATTTATTTGATCTCCCCTGCTTCGTCTGTCGAATTATTGCCGCACTATTGGCGGAAAGCTGTTATATGCTTTATTCTACCATTATTATAAGTGATTTTCCACGCCGGAAATGCCGTATCTGAAATTGCGGACCCCAGATCCAGAGAAGATGTATCCAGCCAAAAGACAAGTTCAATTTCTTCGACTCGGATCTCGTCAAATTCCTGATTATCATGCATAAGCCGAATCAGCGCTTCCGCAATCGGGATGACTTCCTTCTTGTTTTTTCCGAGTTCAACGGGCTCCAGCCAGAGGCGTTTGATATCGACTGCTTTTCCATCCTCAACGACACATTGTATATAGCTGTCCTCGATCAATACGCCGTCTATCTTGTTGACATAATAGACGGTTGTCTTTCCGTCGGACTCCTCGATCCTATCATATTCGACATTATCTGTCATGATCCCGGATTTTTCCAGCGCCTTGTTCGCCAGCGCCACAATGTCCTTTTCACTGCGGGAAGACTCCGGAAGCGCTTCCATAAGCGAAAGCTGTCCGCGTAAAATCGTCTGGTCGAGATCATCATATTCAACAGAAAGAACCGGCATTTTTACGCGATCGTCCGGGATTTCACATTCAATATGTATATTCTTCTGTTCTAAAATGTCGAGCGTGTTGTTTAGAAACGTCTTTTTTGCTTCTGCTTCAACGATATTTTGATAAACGATCGAGCCGCCAATAACCAGATTCGTTATCAGCAGGGCGATGATCAGAATGCTTTTTGCTCTCGTCCAGTCCATCAGGATCCCCCCTGCGCACCGCCGGAGGTTCCCAGTATTTCTCCGGTGTATATGTTGAAGTAAATTCTTATTTTCCCTACCGTAAATGCCCAGGCTGGATAGATCTCCTTTTGCCGGGTGCTTTGGCCATTCTCAATGCGAACATAGCCTGTTTCTATTCTGTCAATCAGTGATGCGGTGTTTTCAAACAGTTCCGTGTCTGTTTCGCCTGCCACCGTGATTCCATTCTCATTCAGCACACTTTTAATGAATTTATAGTTTTCTGTGAGTATGTTGATTGGATCCAACGTATCGCGAACGGCTCTTTCTGAGACTTCCGTCAGTATATTCGCCTCAATGTCCGTCATTTCCCTTTTAAACCTGACCACTTTTCCGCCAACAACGCCAACACTCAGGATTTCAGCGTTGTCAGTATAGAAGAGCGGGTTTCCGTCGATCATCATTCCGAAAATAAATTCATATCCCTTTACATCGTCTATTTTGATTTCATTGACCTTTTTCAAGTACGGGGTCAATTCCGAATCATTCAGGCTCGACCATCCGCCATGGGTATCGATGAACAGGAGCGCTGTGTCCATGGCTTCATAAAACTTAACCTGGGCGGCACCCGTATCGTTCAGCTCTTCCCTGTATTCAATCGTGCCGTTGGGGTCGATGATCAGATTCTTTTGCCCATATCCATACATGTAAATGACCGTTCCATCGTTCTCCGTGATTTTTCGGACAAAATCGAACCCTTCACCAAAAAAGGTTTTCGCATAGTCAACGATTTTCTCCTCCTCGTAATATTTAATCTCAATGTCAAACGGCAGTGCCCTCATGTTTGTTTGAAGCGCGATCGGCATGAGCGTCGGATTGCTGATACCCAAAAAACTCCCCATTGGAAAATAGGCTCCGAATCTGCCGGCCTCTATCTCGTCAATGATCACGCCGATGGCTGTTCGATCCGTTTCCGCCGTCAGCCTGTAATATTTCTTGTTTTTACCATCATATACCAGAATACTCTCGGGGATCGCCGTCGAATAAGCGATCGCCGAAAAAGCTTCGACCTTGCTGTAGTCGGCTCCTGCCGCTATATCAAAATACGCCAGCGTATCTGTAAATGGCAGCCAATAGCTGAATTCCGCCCTGACTGATCGAACCTTCAGTGCTTCATCATACTGTGCCTTTGTTATTTCTTTCAGCGTGACAGTACCCGCTTCGCTGAATTTTCCAAATTCAGCTACCAAAGCGTCCCATTGCCCGAGCTGTTTTCCCGTCAATATGGTGTGTGTCTCCCCGCCGAAATTCACGACCAGCCTGGCCGGATCCATGATTTCACTCAATTCCGTCACCGGCGCATCATTGCCCTGGCTTAAAAGATCCATTGGTAAACGCAGACTTCTCTTGAAACTGTCTTCCCACAAAAAATACAATAGTAGTATTGTCACAACGAACAATACTACTATCATTATCGTTTTGAATCTTTCCTTTTTAAATGGCCTTTTCATCAGGTGATCGCCACCTTAATTTCCGAATATGTTCGTAAAGAAATTCTGCAGCCGTTGCAGCGTCGTTGGCTCGGTATCGAGAAAAACGCTGGCGTCTGCTTCCTCAAGGCTCTTGTCTTTGATGATAACGTATGTGTTCGTTGTATATGCCACATAACCATAACTGTCGAGCGTATCGACGCGCACCCTATATAGTCCGGGGGCCAGATCACTCATGCTTTTCGTATAAAAGCTCAGATAATTCGTGCAATCGAAATAATCCCTGTCGCACATCAGGACGCTGGTCAAATCCGCTATGGCAAGCAGGTCTTCCGTGCTGTTGATATTATTGACATTGACCGTCACTGCGACATCGTTTCTGACTTCCAGTTCTTCATAAAAAGATACCCTGATCGTCTTTGGCTCAAGGATTTTTACAGAAATGAGGAGATTATCGGAATAGACCGTGCTATACTGCCCCGGATTGACAACGACTACATTGGCGTCCGTATCCGCGTATGCAAATAGTGAGCTAAACATCATTACTAAAGCAATGACAACGGCCATAGTGACTTTTTTCATGAAACCTCCTCCTTTCTTACCTATGAATAAATACACCTATACTGTCAGTTGTGATTAGTATACCCCACAATTATTACAAACGTGTTACAACGGCTTTAAGAACATTTTACATTTTCCTTAATCGAAACATTATTCAGCCTTCTTTATTGTCATGGGCATCAATCTGTTGCATAATAGAAAAAGAAATATTCAGCCAGTCAGGAGCGGATCAATGCAATACATCAATATATACACTGACGGGGCGTGCTCCGGAAACCAGAACGAGACGAACGCCGGCGGATGGGGCGCCATACTTGAATACGGACAGCACCGGAAGGAATTATTCGGCGGCGAAGCGGACACCACCAACAACCGGATGGAAATGAAGGCGCTGCTTTTTGCACTGGAGGCCCTCAAGAAGGACCGCCAGGTGATTCGTGTTTTTTCCGACAGCTCCTATCTGATGAATTGCTTCAGGGACAGATGGTATGATAAATGGCGCCTCAACAATTGGAAAACCGGAAAGAAAGCCGACGTTGAAAACCGGGATCTTTGGGAGGCCTTGCTATTTTATCTGGAAAAGCATGATATCCGCTTCTATCGCGTCAAAGGCCATGTCAACCTGAAAAGTAAAAGTACGGATCTCGACAAACTCTATCAGAAGTTTGTCGAATGGAACGGCCCTGCTTTTACTATGGAGGATTTTCTAAAAGTAACCGAAATGAACAATCGGGCCGATGCATTGGCCAATATGGGCATTCTTGAAATCCGTCCCAAAACAGACGCATGATCGTTTGAGCAAAGCTTGACCGGCTTTCCTTTATAGAATTTCAAAGGTGAGTATCGCCGCATCGTCTGCAAGCTGGCCTCTGGCAAAACTTTTGACTTCGTCAATCACCTTCTTAACGATAACGTCTCCGCTTTCTTTTCTGTTTTCATTGATCAGTTCACTGAACCGTGTATCCGAAAAATACTCGCCCGTCGCTTCATTAAATGCCTCTGATATACCGTCTGTATGCAGGATGATTTTATCCCCCTGTGCTACTTTTATGATTTTGATATCGTGATTCGCCTCACTAAGCAGATTGCAGACAGGCATTCCGTAAATTTTGATTTCTTCAGGTTCTCCAACGCTCTTTATATGAATGGGCAGACTGTTGTGCCCGGCATTTACAAAAGTCACCACTTTGTTTTGTATGTCATATAATCCAAAAATGATTGAAACGTAGCATTCATCACCCAATTTTAAATCATTATAGCCCTTGATGATTTCCGTCAGCATCTTCCAAAGATCCAGCGCGTCGCTCTTATTGCCCCGGATCGCCTGCCTCAGGAACATCGTCAAAAGTGATGATTTTATGCCGTGTCCCGAAACATCCGCCATATAGAACAAGATATGGTTGTCATCGATTCGTATCAAATCGAAAATATCCCCGCCCAGATCCTCGCTCGGAACATAAGCTGCATCAAACCGCACCGCGTCCCAATACGTATCGCTTATAGGCAATACCCGATTTTGGATCTGCTTCGCAAATTCAAGGTCGGTTTTCATTTTATCATACTGATTTAATATCTCTTCCTGCAGAACCTTTTGTACCGTTATATCGTGAAACAGTTCGATGGCATAATTTTTGTCAGTTTCTGTTTTTGCCGGAGACGCAATGACTTTGAAAATACGTTCTCCGTATTGAACATCCTTGCTTTCGGCCTTCCCTGTCTTCTGGCACGTCGAAGAAATGCAATCAACGCATTTCTCGTTTGCGCCAATGAGATTGAAACACTTCTGACATGTAAAGTCTCCAAATTCCTCACGCATTTTCTTGTTCATGTATATGACATTGTCTTCCTGATCCAGTACGCGAACCATATATTCCATGTTCTCAATCACTTGATCCATCAGGTTTTCTTCGTAGCTTTCAATTTTCCTCTCCGTCATTTCCCCGTTCCTTTCCCTGCATCCCAACAGCTGCTCTTTCCGGGATCCCATCCTCACAGGGGATCCTGCTTTGGCACAAGCCGCAGCCGTAGTAATGGCTCTTATCTTCTGCCGCGATCTGCGGCGGGATATTCTTCAGCAAATGCTCCAGATACGCCTCGCATCGCATTTTATCATGCCCGGCTTTACTGATTGCGCCAACAGGACATCTTATGACACATTCTCCGCATGTCTCGTCCTTATAAAAGAGGCACCATTCATTGTATTGACTGTATGGCCTCGCATCTGCCTCTACTATTTTATCGACAATGATCGTCGTGAAGCGCATGGCCTTGCCGCGTCTCGTAATAAGTCCGTCCGAGAGCCCGAATGTTCCAAGCCCTGCTGCATAAGCGGCATGTCGGTGGGACCAGCTTGAAGCGGCCCCGTACTTGATGGAATTCCGGTTCCTGAATTCCGGCAGCAAATCGATCGCTACTGCGCAAATTCCAATATTTTCCATTTCAGCCAACGCCTTCGCGCACACACTGCTATTGAACTTTTCCCATTCCCCTCTTGTAACAGACCACCTGGCACTGGGACGCCCGCAGCTGACGCGCTGATCCGCCTTTGTGGCCTTTGTCTGCGGATATGCAATACTGACGACTGTCAAATCGCTGTCCTTTCGCGGCCGCTCCTTGAATTTCAATTGAAAAGCTTCCGATGGCGTCCAGAAGAATTCTCCGATGTCGCTCCTGCAGAATTGAAAATACGCATCTGCTCCTGAAGCAAATCCGATGATCGGAGGCTCCCACATGGGTTCTCCTAACAGTTCAAGCGCATAGAAACTGTTGTATTCAGACCTTGCGGCTTCACTCGTTATTATATCTGAAAGAACTTGCTTGCATCCATCCATTTGCTTTCACCTGATTTCCGTAAAATCATCGGCCTTCATGTTTGTTTTTGCCGTAAAAATAATGGACCGCCTCGATGTAAGAATCAACGCCCTTGCCGTAGATCTGCCTTGCAGCAACATCTTCAATGACTGAAGTCCTTCTAAAATACTCGCGCATGGTAATATCGCTGAGATGTACTTCCACAGCGGGATAATCAACAGAAGCCAGCGCGTCCCGAATAGCATAGCTATAATGCGTAAACGCACCGGGGTTAATAATCAGACCGTCTATTTTCCCATAGCTCTCCTGGATTTTATCAATAATGCTGCCCTCATGGTTCGATTGATAAAATTCCGTTTCGATCCCCAGCGACGCCGCCTCCCGTTCAACTCTTTCATTCAGCTGATCAAGGGTCATGCTTCCATAGATCTCAGGCTCCCTGATTCCAAGCATATTTAAGTTTGGACCGTTTATTATTAGTATTTTCATATCTCCTCCATGGTTTGTTTCACGTGAAACATCACTCCGGATCGTTCTCTCATCCTTATTTAAGGCTAAGGAACAGCTCGATGAGTCTTTCCAGCTCTTCCTTGCTGTAGTAGTCTATTTCGATCTTTCCTCTCTTTTTCCCATGTGTAATGGATACCTTGGTGCCGAATACAGTTTTCAGTTCGTTTTCGACCGAAGCGATCTCGCTGTCCACAATCCTTCTTTTAAGAGGCTTCTTCCTGTCTTTGGCAGCCGCCTCTTCGCCGGCGATCTGTTCGACTTGCCTCACCGACAATCCTTTATCGATAATCATCCTTGCGACGGCATGCTGCCTTTTGATATCCTTGATCGACAGAATCGCCCTCGCATGCCCACCGGACAGCTTTCCTTCCATTATATATTGCTGGATTTCCTGATCCAGCTTTAACAATCTTATCGTATTCGTTATATATGGCCTGCTCTTGCCTACACTTTTTGAAATGTCTTCCTGTGTCAAATCAAATTTTCTGGTCATCTGTTCGAATGCCAGCGCTTCTTCTATCGCGTTCAGATCTTCTCTCTGCATGTTTTCGATGATTGCAACCAGCATGTTTTCGCGTTCGTCAAGCTGCCTGATGATGCACGGAAGTTCTTTGATCTGCGCCTTGCGCGCAGCGCGCCACCTACGCTCTCCGGCAACGATCTCATATCCTTTTTCTGCCTTCTGGACCATGATTGGCTGAATAACGCCGTGAACCTTGATGGATTGCGCCAATTCTTCAATCTTGTCATCGCTGAAAGTTTTCCTGGGCTGATTTGAATTCGGCTTTATATCATTGATGCTGATAAAGAGGATCTCGTTGCCGCTTGGTTCCAAATCTCTGCCGCCGCGATCGATATTTATCTGAACATCGTTAAAAAGCGCTTCCAGCCCTCTGCCCAGTCCGGAATTTTTCGCTGCCGTCATCGTTTTTCTTCCTCCAGCTCCAAAAATTCATCGGCGAAATCCAAATATGCTTCGGCGCCTTTTGATTTCCTGTCGTACTCTGTGATCGGCAGGCCGTAGCTCGGCGCTTCAGCAAGTCTCACATTCCTTGGGATTACAGTCGTATAGACTTTTTCCCTGAAATACTTTTTCACTTCCTCAACGACCTGGATCGACAAATTCGTTCGCCCGTCGAACATGCTGAGGATAACTCCCTGTATTTCCAGATTCTTATTCAGATTCTTCTTTACAAGCTCTATTGTGCTCATAAGCTGGCTTACTCCCTCCAGCGCGTAAAATTCACATTGGATCGGTATCAATACGCTGTCGACTGCCGTCAATGAGTTGATCGTCAGCAATCCCAACGATGGCGGACAATCTATGAAAATATAATCATACATGTCCTTGATCGTATCGATCGCCTTCTTAAGCCTCTTCTCGCGCGATTCCAGCTGCACAAGCTCGATTTCTGCGCCTGCCAGCTGCACGCTGGCCGGTATGATGTCCAGATTCTTGATCGACGTATGCATGATTGCGTCTTTTGGCTTGAGCTGATCGTTGATAAGGACTTCATACATGGTCTTCTCCAGCCCTTTCTTGTTGATCCCCATACCGCTGGTCGTATTCCCCTGCGGATCAATATCCAGAATAAGGACCTTCTTACCCTTTAAAGCAAGACATGCGGCGAGATTTATATTTGTTGTGGTTTTCCCGACGCCGCCTTTCTGGTTGAATATTGCGATTGCTTTTCCCAAACCTGTCACCCCTTATCACTGATAATATATTAGCTGCTCTTGCTTGCGATGCGATGAAGCCCTATGCCGTCCTAAGTCTTCGACCGGTCGACGCATCGAGCCGTCACTTTTATATTATAGCCTATTTGTTTTTTTTTCTCTACTGAAATATCCCATAATATAAAAGAAAGATGTTTCACGTGAAACATCTTTCTTTAAATCGGCTCTTTTAAAGGCTTTCCGGCCTTTCTTGGATATTTTTCAGGTGTCTTTTCCATCTTCTTGATATAAATCAGCTTGTGTCCGATATCCATCGTCTCAAGGAGGAACGGCTGTATCAAATCGACTTTGCCGCCCAGAACCCTTATTGCTCTTTCGGCTTCCGCCAGCTCGCCTTCGATGTCACTGCCCTTGAATGCCGCAAAATGGCCTCCGATCCTGACCAGCGGGAGACAGAATTCCGATAGGACTGACAGGGAGGCCACCGCTCTTGATACGCAATAGTCAAAGCGTTCTCTGTATTTTTTATCGTTCCCGAGATCCTCCGCCCTGGCGTGAATAAAAAAAACATTGTTAAGGTCGATTTCCTCCGATACGCTCTTTATTATGTTGATTTTTTTGCTCGTAGAGTCAACAAGTGTAAATTTCTTTTCAGGAAACAGGATAGCCAAAGGGATCCCCGGAAATCCGGCACCCGTCCCGATATCTACAATCGTCTTTGCTCCATTTTTCCCTATATGGTCCGCGCACATTATGGAATCCACAAAATGTTTGATGACGAATTCTTTTTCATCCCGGATAGCAGTCAAATTGACCTTTTCATTCCATAACAAAATATTTTTCATATAACTTTCAAACTTGCCAAGCGCTGCTTCATCGCAATCTATTTTCATGGCATCGATCGCTTCCTTCAAAGGCATCAGAACATCTCTCATCCCTTTCTCCTTTCCTTTTCCAGGAAAACCAGCAGCACGTTGATATCAGCCGGAGATACGCCGGAGATTCTTGAAGCCTGCCCGACCGATACGGGTTTGAAACGATTCAGCTTCTGCATCGCTTCAATGCGAAGCCCGCCAATAGCCGAATAATCAAAATCCGCGCTAAGCCTTTTGTTTTCGAGCTTTTTAAATTTTTCAACCTGCTGCAGCTGCTTTGCGATATATCCTTCGTATTTGATCTGTACTTCTATCTGGGCAATTTCATGATCCGACAGCCTCGGCCTTTCAGGGTCGATCTCCGCCAGGACGGCATAACTGATTTCCGGTCGCTTCAGCAGCTCTGCCAGCGAAATGCGGTTTTGAAGCTGGCTGCTTCCATATTTTTCCATAAACGCGCTTGAACCGGCAGGCGTCACCGTGACATTCGCCATTCTTGCCAGCTCTTTTTCCACCGCCTGCTTCGTTCCCATGTATTTCCGATAACGCTCTTCTGAAACAAGTCCTATGCCGTAGCCCTTCTCCGTCAATCTGGACGCTGCATTGTCCTGTCGCAGAATGAGCCTGTACTCCGCCCTTGATGTCATGATCCGATATGGCTCATTCGTTCCCTTCGTGATCAGATCATCGATCAGGACGCCGATATATGCTTCCGACCTGTCCAGTATAAAGGGTTCCTTTCCTTTTATGCGGAGTGCGGCATTGACGCCGGCGATCAAGCCTTGCGCCGCCGCTTCTTCATAGCCCGAGCTTCCGTTGAACTGCCCGGCACAATATAATCCCTTGATATTCCTATGCTCCAGCGTCATCTGAAGTTCAAGCGGATCGATGCAGTCGTATTCGATCGCATATGCAGGCCTGACGATCTTGACATGCTCAAGTCCTTCTATCGTTTCGTAAAAAGCCTTTTGAACATCCTCCGGCAAGCTGGACGACATCCCCTGCACATACTTCTCGTCAGTATCCAGGCCTTCCGGCTCTATAAATAACTGATGGCGCTCCTTGTCTGCGAATCTCTTGAGCTTATCCTCGATCGAGGGGCAGTATCTGGGCCCTACGCCTTCTATCTTGCCTCCGAAAAGCGCCGATCTGGAAAAATTTTGGCTGATGACCTCGTGTGTCCTGTCATTGGTATACGAAAGCCAGCAGGACACCTGATCGCATTCCAGATGATCGTTCATGAATGAAAACGGCACTATTTTCTCATCGCCCGGCTGCTCGATCATTTTTGAGTAATCAAGCGATTTTCCCTCGACTCTTGCAGGCGTTCCTGTTTTGAAACGCCTGAGCTTCAATCCATTCGCCTCAAGGCTGGATGACAATTCGACCGCCGGTGACAACCCGTTCGGACCGCTTTCGAAGGACCATTCGCCTATAAAGATCTTTCCGCGCAAAAATGTCCCGGTCGCTATGATGACTGCTTTCGCCAGATATGCTGCACCTGTCTTCAGTATGACTCCGGTGACAGTGCCGTTGCCGGCCATGAGCTCAACAGCTTCTCCCTGCTTGACGTCAAGATTCTCCTGCCGCTCAAGCGTCCTTTTCATTTCTGAATGGTATCGGTTCTTGTCCGCCTGCGCCCGAAGCGAGTGCACCGCCGGGCCTTTGGACGTATTCAGCATCTTGCTTTGAATAAACGTCTTGTCGATATTGATTCCCATTTCTCCGCCAAGCGCATCGATCTCCCTCACAAGATGCCCTTTTCCCGTACCGCCAATAGAAGGGTTGCACGCCATCATGGCGATCGCTTCAAGATTGATCGACAAGATCAGCGTCCGCATGCCCATTCTCGCTGCAGCAAGCGCCGCCTCGCACCCGGCGTGGCCCGCTCCGACAACAACGACATCGTATGTATCCATAATAAAATGTTTCATGTTGTTTCCCTGCTATTTTCCAAGACAAAACCTCGAAAACACTTCGTCGATGATATCTTCAGAGACCGTATCTCCAACAATTTCACCTAGAAGCTCCCAGGCTCGCTTTATATCGACTTCTATGAAATCCAGCGCCTCGCCGGATCGGCACATCGCTAACGCATCGTCTATTGACGATCTTGCCTGCTCGAGCAGCTCCTTATGCCTGACATTTGTGATCATGACGCTTTGCCGCTGTTTTACCCTGCCTCCGTACACAAACTCCGAGATCTCTTTTTCCAGCGCCTCGATGCCCTTACCCTCCGGTATGGCTGTCTGTATCACCGACGCATCCGGAAGCAATCCCTTCACATGCTCTTCGGACAGAAATTGACCAAGATCTGTCTTGTTCAGAAGCACGATCGTTTTTGCCGCCTTGATATGCCCGATAATATGAATGTCCTCTTCTGTAAGATCCTCTGCCGCGTTCAGGATCAGAATCACCAGATCGGCTTTATTGAAGGATTGCTTGCTCTTTTCAATGCCTATCCTTTCAATGAGATCCTCTGTCTGGCGTATCCCGGCCGTATCAATCAGCTTGATCGGTATATCATTGATATTGATGATCTCCTCGATCGTATCCCGCGTCGTGCCTGGAATTTCGGTCACAATGGCCCTGGACTCCCGGACGAGCGCATTCATAAGTGAGGATTTGCCAACATTTGGTTTCCCGATAATGACAGTATTGAGACCTTCTCTGATAATTTTTCCGGTTGCGGCCGTCTCTGCCAGACGCGCTATGCCAAGGCGAATTTCCGCCAATGCTTTCTCAAGCTGTGCATAGGTGATTTCTTCTATATCGGCATCCGGGTAATCCAGATTGACGATCACATGTGCGAGAAGCTGAAGGATTTCATCTCTGATCGATTTGATGCTTTGAGAAAGCTTTCCTTCCATTTGCGTCACGGCCGCTTCGAACCCGGTGTCTGTCCTGGCGCTGATCATGTCCATGACCGCTTCCGCCTGGGAAAGATCGATTCTGCCGTTGAGAAATGCCCTCTTGGTGAATTCGCCTCTATCCGCGAGTCTCGCGCCATGCCTTAATATCAGCTCCAGCGTTTTCCGCAACGAGATCATGCTTCCATGGCAGTTGATTTCAACGACATCCTCTTTTGTATATGTTGCTGGCGCCTTCATATAGACCGCCAGAACTTCATCGATCACTTCCGAAGTGGCGGCGTCGACAATATTGCCGTAATACAGGCATCTGCTCTTAAATTCGAAGGCTTGCCGGTCCATCGGCGGCGTCCCCTGCTCCCGGTGGACAAAAATGCAGCCAAGGATATCGGCGGCTTTTTCTCCGCTGATCCTTATGATCCCGATCCCGCCTTCTCCAGGCGCGGTTGCGACCGCAGCGATCGTATCATCCATATCATCATCCCCCTGCCCTTGAAAACCAAATGACCTGTGAGCTTCCACAGGTCATTTATTGTCTCGGGATCTTCCACTATTTAAGCTCAATAATAACTCTTCTATATGGTTCTTCCCCTTCGCTTCTGGTCGTAACATGGCTGTTGTTCTGAAGCGTCGCGTGAATAACTTTTCTTTCATAAGGATTCATAGGCTCAAGCCTGACGCTCTTGCCGGTTTTGTATACCTTGTCGGCAAGCCTTTTTGCCAGCTGTTCGAGGGTCTTTTCCCTTTTTTCTCTGTAATTCTCGGCATTGACAACGACTTTGGCGTGTTTCTCCTTGTCTTTGTTTACAACGAGGCTCGTGAGATATTGAACAGCGTCAAGGGTCTGGCCTCTTTTCCCGATGATCGTTCCGGAATCCTTGCCGTCTATATTCACATACACATTGTCTTCGCCTTCAAAAGCGCGGATATTGAGTTCAAGACCCATCTTTTGCGTGATATCCTTTAAGAATATCTCCGCCGGACTTCCAAAGACTTCAGTCAGGCTCGCTATATCAACAGGCTTTTTCTCTTCTCTTCTCGGCCTGTCGGCATATCTTTCTTCTCTTCTTGGCCTTCCCGCAGGCCGGTCAGACGGAATCCTTCTATCCGGTCTTTTTTCAAATTGCTTCTGCTCGGATCTTTCAACCTGCTTCAGCTCAGTTTTTTCTTTATCCTTTTGAAGGTCTTCCCGCGCCTTTTCGGTTTCCTTCTTCGCCTCCGCTTCGATCCTTGCTTTCTGCCTTCGTTCTTCTTCCTCGGCTCTAGCCTTTGCCCGCAGTTGTTCCGGCGTTGGCGGCTTTTTCTTTTCGACTCTTACCTTCGCCATTTTTGCGCCGATTCCCAGGAAACCCTTTGATGGGGCTTCGAGAATAATGACTTCAACTTCATCGATCGAGCAATCAAGATCCGCCAGGGCTAATCTTGTCGCATCATCGATATTTTTTCCCCATTTTTCCGAATACTCCATTGTATATAATCCTCCTTGACGAAGCTAATCAATACTTTCACTCATTTTTCTGCGTCTTTTTTCTTTCCACATATTCAGGCCCTTTGTCTGGAAAATCTGTATGAATGTACCGAAGAACCAGTAGAGCGTCAATCCGGCCGGGAACGATCTTCCCCACCAGACGATCATGATCGGAAATACGTACTTCATCATGACCATTGTTGGGTTTGACTGCATTTCAGGGCTTGTCTGAGTCTGAGAAAAAGAAATATACGTCGTTACGCCCGCCAGGATCGGAAGGACCCAGAGGTCAGGCTGGCTAAGATCCGCTATCCAGAGAAAGCTCTCGTGGATCGCCATCAGCATCGTTGTATTGTCGATGTAGGCGACCGGATTGCGAAGCAATGCAAAAAGACCAATAATGATCGGCATCTGGATAAGCAAAGGCAGGCATCCGCGTGCCGGATTGACCTTTTCTTCTTTATACAGTTCCATCATTTTGGCATTCATGGTTTCTTTATCATTGGCATATCTGGTCTGGATGTCCTTTATCTTGGGCTGGACATCCTGAAGCTTGGAAGAATGCTTGATCTGGTCCGCATATAATGGGAAAAGAAACGCTCGAACAATTATTGTAAATACGATCAGCGTTATCCCGTAATTCCCTATAAAGTTATATAGGGCATACAGCAGCTGTCCCAGGGGTTCTGCTATTATTCCTGTCATCTATGTCCTCCTGAAATTTCAATTTCATTTTAAGGGATCATATCCTCCCGGATGAAAAGGATGGCATTTCAATATCCTTTTGGTTCCTAGATACAGACCCTTGATTACCCCGTACTTTTCCACGGCCTGCAGCGTATAAGTGGAGCAGGAAGGGTAAAACCGGCATTTCCCGGGCATTATTGGCGAAATGATCTTTTGATATCCCTTTATCAAAAGTACTATAATGGTTTTCAAGGTCACTCACCCTATTCAACTTTGCGTTTGCGCTCTCTTGTCATCCTTAAGCACTTTTGCTCTTTTTAAAGCGCTTTCCATCGATCTGCGCACATCGCCGCACTTTACATTCAGGATGCTGTTTCGAGCAATGAAAATAAGATCGTATCCTATATCGATCCTCTCTCCGACTTCCCTGTAGCTCTCTTTCATAAGCCGGCGCGCCCTGTTTCTTATCACGCTTTTTCCTACTTTTTTACTTGCAAGGAAAGCCGTTCTGTTGTAGGCCAACCCGTTTTTACGGAAAAAAACAACGACATATCTTTCGCCGACGGACTTTCCTTTATTGTATATAGAGGAAAAATCCTTCTTTCTCCTTAAAACGTCTGGTTTTAGCATGCCTTTTCCTTCTTAAAAAAAAGACCACGTGTAGCGGTCTCTATGCTGTTAATTTTTTTCGCCCTCTTGTTCTTCTTCTTTTCAAAACATTTCTACCGTTTTTTGTACTCATTCTTTTTCTGAAGCCATGCTCCTTGCTTCTCTGCCTTACTTTCGGCTGCAACGTCTGTTTCACTTTGACACCTCCTCCAATTAAACTGTGTATATCTTAAGGAAATCTTTCCGGTATACCGCTTTGTTATTATACATTTAAAGGTTTTTGATGTCAACAATTTTATACTTAAATAATCTCCAAACTGTTACATTCTGGCTGTTTATAACTTTGATAAAAATTATACACATGCTGTTAATAAGTGCCAGGAAATTAATTTGCCAATTTTTCACGAATAGGCTTGCCTGTGGATAAGTATTTTTGTTATTATGTATCCACTGATAAATTATATTTACGCAGAAGGCAGACGAGGTCACTAAAGCATGAACACTCTCACAGAAAATTGGAAAAAAACATTGGATTATTTACGGCCGGAGCTTACTCCGGTAAGTTATGATACATGGATGGCTCCCTTAAAACCCATCTCCCTGGATGAGGAGAAGGGACGCCTTTATTTGCAGGTCTACAATGATTTCTCAAGATCCATACTGGAAACCAGATATGCTTCAATTGTTGAAAATTCAGTGAAGCAGGCTTTTGGTACCCCTTTGCGTGTCGTTTTCGTAGAGACTGATGACGCTATTCGCTCCGAACCCAGGGATCCAGTTAAAAAGCCTTTTACCGATGAACTCTACCTGAATCCGAAATATATTTTCAATTCCTTCGTTGTCGGCAACAACAACCGCTTTGCGCACGCTGCCTCGCTGGCTGTCGCCGAGGCGCCCGCCAAGGCTTACAATCCTCTGTTTATCTATGGCGGCGCCGGCCTTGGAAAAACCCATCTGATGCATGCTATCGGACATTTCATCATACAACAGAACCCGAAGCTCAAAGTCCTTTATGTTTCTTCCGAAATGTTTACCAATGAGCTCATAAAAGCTATCCGCGAAGACAAGAATGTTGAATTCAGAAACAAATATCGTCATATAGACGTTCTTTTGATAGACGATATTCAATTTATTGAAAAAAAAGAGCGTACACAGGAAGAGATTTTCCATACTTTCAATACGCTTTATGAAGCCAATAAACAAATCATCGTGTCCAGCGACAGACCTCCCAAAGAGCTTATAACGCTCGAAGAGCGCCTCCGCTCCAGATTTGAATGGGGCCTCACCGCAGATATCCAGCCTCCTGATTATGAAACAAGAGTCGCAATTTTGATAAAAAAAGCTGAGCTTGAAGATGTCGAAGTAAATGATAATCTTATGGAAATCATTGAATTCGTCGCCGAAAAGATACAATCCAATATCCGCGAACTGGAAGGGGCCCTGATCCGGGTCATTGCCTATGCCAACCTGACAAATCAAAAGATCAACAAGGATCTTGCGAAGGATGTCCTGAAGGATATTTTTTCAGCCAGCAATAAAAAAGTGACTCCTAAACTGATCAAGGACTGTGTCTGCAAGCATTTTAACATTAAGCTTTCAGATATGGAATCCGCAAAACGTTCCAGAAACCTTTCATACCCCAGGCAGATCGCCATGTATATGTGCCGTGATATGACAGATATGTCTCTTCCAAAGATAGGGGAGTCTTTTGGAAACAGGGATCATACGACTGTCCTCCATGCCTGTGAAAAAATTTCTTCGGAAATGGTCTCTAATAATAATTTAAAAGAGATCATAAATGCACTGACGACAGATATTCAAAGTGATTAAAGTTTATACACAGGCCTCTTGGTAACTTAAACAAGTTATTCACACCTGTTTTGACATAAAAAATATCCTGCTGTGCTTGTTTTTCCTTTATCCACAGAAGTTATACACAAATCCACAGGCCCTATTACTATTATTACTAAGTTTATACTTATATAAAAAGGAGGAAGTGCCATGAAATTCATCTGCCAGCAGCATCTGCTATCCAAGGCCCTCAATACTGTCTGCAAAGCTGTCACTACAAGAACGACGATTCCTATTTTGAAAGGGATTTTATTAGAAGCTTCTTCAGACAATATTTTAAAGCTGGCCGCATCAGACCTTGATTTAAGCATCGAAAAGAAAATCAGCGCTTCTGTATTCGAAGAAGGCTCTATAGTGGTTTCATCCAGACTATTTACAGATATCATCCGAAAGCTTCCAAATGAGGATATTGAAATCGAATTATTTGAAAATAACAATGTCAGAATAAAATGCCATTCCTCTGAATTCGTCATAATAGGGCAGCCGGCGGAGGAATTTCCGAATATTGGAGAAATTCGTCACAATGACGCTGTGAGCATTGATAAAGAATTATTCAAGGAAATGATAAAAAAGACCTCTTTTTCAGCCAGCATAGATGAAGCGAAAGGTGTCATAGTCGGCGTTCTGATCGAGATGGATAAAGAGTCTCTGAATATGGTGGCTCTTGACGGCTTCAGAATGGCTGTGACTAAAGAATATATGAAAAATGCCGAGAGGCGAAAAATAATCATTTCGGCAAGGATACTGAACGAAATACAAAAAATATTGGTCGATGAGGATAAGGAAAAGGAAATATCATTAATTCTGGATGAAAAGAAAGCCATAATAAACCTTGAAGACACGAAAATCGTATTACGTCTCCTGGAAGGTGAATTTATTAAATATAAGGATATCATCCCCAAAGAGCATAAGACAAAAATACACGTTCCCCGAACCGATTTTCTTGAAAGCATAGAGAGAGCCTCGCTTCTCGCAAAAGAAGGAAAGAATAATCTTATAAAAATAAGCATCAATGAAAATGAAATGAGGATAACCTCAAGATCGGAAGAAGGAAATGTCAAGGAAGATGTATCTGTAGAAAAAACAGGGGAGGATCTCGATATAGGATTCAATTCGAAATATCTGCTTGACGTATTGAAAGCGGTATCTGACGAAGAAATAAAAATGGAATTCAATTCCAGTGTCAGCCCCTGCCTGATCAGACCTGTCGAAGGAGATCATTTTGAATATCTGATCCTTCCGGTAAGGATCACAGCCAGCTGACCGGCAAACAAAATAAAAAGAATGGCTGCCGAGGATCAGGCGCCGCCGGCGCAGGATCCCGCAGCCATTTTGTTTAAAAGGATAGAAAAATGTATTTTAAGGAAGCCAGACTTCAGAATTTCAGGAATTATACCGAAGAAAAGGTTGAATTCCACCCAAAAGTAAATATTATAACGGGAAATAACGCACAGGGGAAAACAAATCTGCTTGAAGCGTTATACATGATGTCTCTGGGAAAGTCTTTCAGAACGTTGAAAGATAATGAAATGATCAGATTCGACACACCGATGGCCAGGATATCAACAATCTCTTATAAAGAAGACGCAGAAATAGAATTGGAGATCATTTTGGAGGAAGGCCATAAAACCGTTAGAATAGACGGCGTAAAAGTGCTTAAAAATGCAGATATGCTGGAAAATGTCTATATTGTTGTTTTTTCGCCGGAGGACCTTAAAATAGTAAAGGAAGAGCCTGAAAAAAGAAGGAAATTCATAAACAGGGAGCTGTGTCAAATAAAGCCGGTCTATTATAAAACACTCGCCCGGTATAAAAGAATATTGCTCCAGCGAAACACCCTGCTTAAGCAGGATAATATAAACCCGGATATGCTATCGGTATGGAATGATGAATTGGCAGACTCGGGCGCGAGGATCATTCTTGAAAGAGCAGCCTTCATCAAAAAACTGGACAGGATCAGCAAAGATATCCATCATCAAATAACAGACGGCAGCGAAAAACTGGAAATTATCTACGAGAGCGATATTCCCGTCATGTCGGATCTGCCAAGTCAAAAGAAAGAATTCAGTATGAAGCTGGACAGCAGATACAGGAACGACATCTTCAGAAGAACGACTATGACCGGCCCGCATAGGGACGATCTGAGAATATCGGCAAATGGTATAGATATAAGATCGTTTGGATCCCAGGGCCAGCAGAGGACTGCCGCGCTGTCGCTGAAGCTGGCTGAAATAAGACTGATAAAGGAAGAAACGGGAGAGACTCCAATATTGTTATTAGACGATGTATTGTCGGAGCTTGATTTTTCCAGACAAAAGTTTCTGATCAGTTCACTCGGAGATGTACAATTATTCATAACGACGACGGAAATAAGCGACTTTGTAAAGGGAACGCTTTCAGAAAATGCGGTATTTATAATAGAAAACGGAAGAATAATTCGAGGGGAATAGATTTTGGTGCGGGGGCATATATACTGCCGCTTAATTGATGACCACAAGACTCAAAATGCCGGTTTAAAGCAAGCAAACCGGCATTTGTATAGGTTTGAATCCTTTTAAAATATAAATTGAAAATAGAAAGGTTTGCGTGTATAATATTTAGTGGTTTAGAATTGAAAGAACCACTATATGAAGGTTTGACCAGGGATGAACCCAAGTAGGAAAAGAGTGGTCAGAATGACCGAAAATAAATACATAAAGAGGTGATTGCTTTGATGACATCAGCTGCTCCAAGAGACTATAACGCAGAACAGATACAGGTGCTGGAGGGTCTTGATCCGGTCAGGAAAAGACCGGGGATGTATATAGGAACAACAGGGCCAAGAGGACTCCATCATCTGGTTTACGAAGTCGTCGACAACAGTATCGACGAAGCACTGGCAGGATTTTGCAAAAATATCAGCGTAACGATCAGAAAAGACGACTCGATCGTGGTTGAAGACGACGGCAGGGGAATGCCGGTAGACTTGCATCCCAAACTTAAAATACCGGCCGTGGAAGTCATACACACCGTGCTGCACGCCGGCGGAAAATTCGGCGGCGGAGGATACAAGGTATCCGGAGGGCTTCATGGCGTCGGCGCGTCGGTCGTAAACGCACTCTCCGAATACATGGACGTTGAAATCAAGAGAAACGGGAAACTGTATAAGCAGACATATTCCCGGGGAAAAACGACATCGAAGCTTATAGAAATAGGCACGTCCACGCAAACCGGATCCAAGACCACCTTCAAGCCCGACAGTGAAATTTTCGAGGAAATGGAATTCAATTATTCGACCCTGGAACACAGGCTCAGAGAAATGGCTTTTCTGAACAAGGGCATCAGGATCATGCTCAGAGACGAAAGGGAAGATAAGGAAAAAGAAGAAGTTTTCCACTACGAAGGCGGGATCCGGGAGTATGTTAAGCATCAGAACAAAAATAAAGAAGTTATCCACTCCGATATTATCTATTTCGAACATAAAAAAGAAGAGTATGAAGTTGAAGTCGCCATGCAGTACACGGATCGGTACAATGAGCTGATTTTTTCCTATGCGAACAATATCAACACGATTGAAGGCGGAACGCACATGATCGGCTTCAAGTCTGCTTTGACCAGGGTTTTCAATGACTACGCAAAAAAGAACAATTATATAAAAGCCAATGAAGAGGGTCTTGCCGGAGAGGACGTCAGGGAAGGTCTCACGGCGATCATTTCAGTGAAATTGACTTCGCCGCAGTTTGAAGGGCAAACAAAGGCCAAGCTTGGCAACAGTGAGATGCGCGGGATCGTTGAAAGTTCGACCAATGAAAACCTGACGGCGTTTCTGGAAGAAAACCCATCCCAGGCCAAGGATATCCTTGAGAAGTGCCTTGGCGCCGCAAGGGCAAGGGAAGCCGCTCGAAAGGCCAGAGAACTTACAAGAAGAAAAGGCATACTTGACAGCCTTACGCTGCCCGGGAAGCTGGCGGACTGTTCCGAAAAAGACCCGGCGCTTTCAGAAATCTACCTCGTCGAGGGGGATTCCGCAGGCGGCTCTGCGAAACAGGGCAGAGACAGAAAGCGCCAGGCGATACTTCCTTTGAGAGGGAAGATCATGAACGTTGAAAAGGCGCGTCTTGACAAAATACTGAACTCTGATGAAATCAAGAATATGATCACGGCATTCGGCTGCAACATAGGCATTGATTTCAACAAGGACAAGCTGCGCTACCATAAAATCATCATCATGACAGATGCCGACGTTGACGGAGCCCACATCAGAACGCTTCTGCTCACGTTCTTCTACAGATACATGACGCCGCTCGTTGAGAATGGGTATGTCTATATAGCCCAGCCGCCACTGTACAAGGTAAAGAAGGGGAAGCACGAGAAGTATGCTTATTCCGACAGGGAGCTTGAAAAGGTATACGAGGAAATGGGCGGAAAGCAGGGCATGACACTCCAGCGTTACAAAGGCCTTGGTGAAATGAACGCGGAGCAGCTATGGCAGACGACGATGAATTACGATTCGCGGACGCTGATACAAGTGACGCTTGACGATGCCTCCGCGGCGGATGAAATATTTACGACGCTGATGGGCGACAAGGTTCCGCCGAGGAAGAAGTTCATTGAGGACAACGCCAAATATGTCAAAAATCTGGATATATAGGAGGTAAGACAGCGTGAGCAATTCAATTGAAGATTTAAAACTGATCCAGCGCGATATAAATGAAGAAATGGAAAAATCCTATATAGACTATGCGATGAGTGTCATAGTTGGCAGGGCGCTTCCTGACGTCAGGGACGGTCTCAAACCTGTCCACAGGAGAATCCTTTACGCCATGTCGGAGCTGGGCCTTTCGCCGGACAAGCCGCACAGGAAATCCGCACGTATCGTCGGGGACGTCTTGGGTAAATACCACCCGCACGGAGACTCTTCCGTTTATGATGCAATGGTCAGGATGGCCCAGGATTTCTCGATCCGCTACATGCTGGTCGACGGACACGGAAACTTCGGATCCGTCGATGGAGACAGCGCGGCGGCCATGAGGTATACGGAAGCCAGGATGACGCCGTATGCTCTCGAGATGCTCAGGGATATAGACAAGGAAACAATAGATTATACGCTGAACTTTGATGAGACGCTGGATGAGCCGATCGTGCTTCCGGCAAGATATCCCAATCTTCTGGTCAACGGCTCCAACGGCATCGCCGTGGGCATGGCTACATCCATACCGCCGCACAATCTTGGGGAAGTCATCGACGCGACGGTCAAACTGATTGACGATGAAAATGCCGACGTCGAGGATTTGATCAAAATCGTCAAAGGGCCGGATTTTCCGACCGGAGCCATCATCATGGGCAAAAACGACATCAGGCAGGCATACAGGACCGGCCAGGGGAAAGCCGTCGTCCGATCAAAGGCTGAAATCGAGTTCACAGCAAAAGGCAGGCAGCAGATCATCATCAAGGAGATCCCTTTCCAGGTCAACAAGTCCAGAGTCATTGAAAAAATAGCGGATCTCGTCAGGGAGAAGAAGCTTGACCACATATCCGATTTAAGAGATGAATCTGACCGTGACGGTATGCGTATCGTCATTGAACTTAAAAAGGACGCAAATCCGCAAATCACGCTGAACAGGCTTTACAAGCACACGCAGCTTCAGGACAATTACAGCATCATCATGCTGGCGATCGTGAACGGCGAGCCCAAATTGATGAATCTGTACCAGATGCTGGAGCAATACCTTCTGCACCAGAAGGATGTCGTGACTAGAAGGACACGATTCGACCTGAGAAAGGCCGAGGAAAGGGCCCATATACTTGAAGGGCTCAAGATCGCGCTTGATAATATCGATGAAGTGATCAGGCTGATCAAGGAATCGCCCAATGCGAACGAAGCGAAGGTGAAGCTTTCCGATAGGTTCGGATTTTCAGACAAACAGGCCCAGGCGATCCTGGACATGAGGCTCCAGAGATTGACGGGACTGGAGAGGGAGAAGATCGACCAGGAATACGAAGCGCTTCTGAAAGAGATTCTCTGGTTCAAGGAAATTCTATCGGACGAGAAGGTGCTGATGGGCTTGATCAGAAAAGAATTGCTTGAAATCAAGAAAAAATACGCAGACAAGCGACGGACTGAAATAGTCAGCGATGCGGAGGACATTGACGAGGAGGATCTGATCCAGGAGGAAAAGGTCGCCATTACACTCACGCAGATGGGATATATCAAGAGGGTAACGGCGGACACCTATAAGACGCAAAAGCGCGGGGGACGAGGCATCATGGGCGTGACGACGAGGGACAACGACTTTGTGCGCCAGCTGATAACGACATCCACCCATGATTATCTGATGTTCTTTACAAATACGGGAAGGGCATACAGGATAAAGGCATACGAGATCCCTGAAGCTCAAAGAACGGCAAAAGGGACTCCGGTCGTCAATTTCCTCCACTTGACGCAAAGGGAGAGGATCACGGCGGTCATTCCTATTAAGGAATTTGCCGAAGACAAGTATCTGATAGCTGTAACAAAGAAAGGCACGATCAAGAAAACAGATCTTGCCCAGTTTGATACCAGCAGGAAGGCGGGCCTTATCGCAATCAGCCTCAAGGACGATGACGAACTGATCGGCATCAAGCAGACGTCCGGCACCAGCAATGTCATAATTGTGACCAAGAACGGCAAATGCATCTGCTTCAGCGAAGAAGACGTCAGAAGCATGGGTAGAAATGCCGGCGGAGTCAGGGCGATACTGCTGGAAAAAGACGACGAAGTGGTCGCCATGGAACTGGCCGAAAAAGATGAAGAGCTTCTGGTCGCAACCAAATTCGGCTACGGCAAGAGAACGGCTGTTAAAGATTATAAAGTCCAGGCAAGGGGCGGAAAAGGCCTTCTGACATATGACAAGTCCAAATTCAGCAAGACCGGAGAGCTGATCGGCGCCATGGTCGTCAATGACAATGACGAAGTGCTGCTGATCAATTCAGACGGGATCATCATCAGGATAAAAGCCTCGGAGGTATCGAGACTCAGCAGGGCGACGCAAGGCGTGAAGATCATGCGCGTACATGAAGACGCCAACATCATTTCGCTGGCCAAAGTATTCAACGAGGAAGACGCATTTGAAAACGACGAGAGCGACGGCAAGGAAGGAAACGGCGAGCAGGAGAACGGTAAAAGCGGAGAAACCCAGATCGGGCTTGAAATCAACAGGGATGAGGATTAGAATCTAAGCAAAGCCCGTGTTTGAACTCTTCTCATAAGGGTATACCTTGAATCAGGAGGAAGTAAAGATGTCTTTACAGATAAAAAGCAGTTTTGACAACGACAACAATGAATGGGAAATCGACCTGACGGGAGAAATTGATATTTCGTCGGTCAATGAATTCAGGGAATCGCTGGAAAAAGCATATAAAGAAAACAAGGGCGACATCACGCTCCGGTTTGACAACCTGAATTACATCGACAGTACGGGAATCGGCGTGATCATCGGCACGTACGGAAAAATGAAAGCCGACCGGAATCGCATCAGGATCCTGAATCCCAAAAAAAACATCAGAAAACTGCTTACTATCACAAGTCTTGATCAAATACTTTTGTAATGAGGAGAAAAACAATGGGTGATCTATTGAAATTTTCTATCCCTGGAAAACCCGAATATGTGCGGGTGGTTCGGCTTGCAGTCTCTTCTGTGGCGAACTGCGCAGGCTTTGACCTTGAAGCGATCGAAGATATCAAGGTCGCTGTGTCGGAAGCGTGCACAAACGTCGTCAGGCACGGGGACAAGGATGAAAATTGCTATGAAGTCGAATGTACCATTGAAGCCGACAGATTCATAATTCTCGTAACGGATACATGCGGCGGGTATGATATGAATGATTATCGCGAACCCTGCGCTTGTGAAATGAAAGAGGGCGGACTCGGGATATTCATCATCAAAGCGCTGATGGATGAAGTCGATATTATCTCCAAGCTTGGAGAAGGAACACGGATCCAAATGGTAAAATATATTTAACGTTGAGGTGAAGCATGTCCGTTCTACAAAAGGGGCAGACAGAAGTCAGCAACAGGGAACTTTTTGAAAGATATGTCCGGGATAAAAACATCGAGACGAGAAACGAGATCGTACAGCGATATCTTTATATCGTGGACATTCTGATCAGAAAGTATTTAAATAAAGGCGTGGAATACGACGATTTGTATCAAGTCGGTTCCATGGCTTTAGTTTTTGCCGTTGAAAGGTATGACATCAGCAAGGGATATGAATTCACCAGCTTCGCGACGCCGACGATCATCGGTGAGATCAAGCGGTATTTTCGCGACAAAGGCTGGTCCATGAAAGTTCCGAGGCGTTTGAAAGAACTTGGAGCCAAAATCCCGGCGGCAAAGGACGAGCTTGAAAGAACGCTGCTGCGAAGCCCGAAGGTTTCTGAAATCGCCGAATATCTCAGGTGTTCTGAGGAAGAGGTGCTTGAGGCGATGGAAAGCAATCAGGCTTACGGAACCTACTCGCTTCAGCAAAGCTTCGACGACGGCATTGAAGGCGACGAGAATACGCTCGACAAATACCTCGGCAAGGAAGAGGAGGGCTTTACGAAGCTGGAAAACTCGGAAATGATCAAGGAGATCCTCGCGACCCTGTCCTCGGAGGAAAAAGCGGTTTTCAGGATGAGATTCATTGAAAACAGGATCCAGCAGGACATAGCGGAATCCATGGGCGTTTCTCAAATGACGATATCGAGGATCGAAAAAAAGATAAGGGACAGATTCAGAAAGGAATTCGGTAGATAAAATGAAGAAGGTTTTTTCAGGAGTGCAGCCGACAGGCAATATTCATATCGGAAATTATTTGGGAGCCTTGAGACAATTCGTTGAGTTGCAGGAGGAAATGGAGTGTACGTATTGCATCGTCGATATGCATTCGATCACCGTTCCCCAGGACCCAAAGGAATTGCGCAGAAACATCCTGGATGTAGCCGCATTATATCTGGCCGTCGGGCTTGATCCTGAAAAATCCATCGTGTTCATACAGTCGGATGTTCCGGCCCATGCGGAGCTGGCGTGGGTGCTGATGTGCAATACATATACGGGTGAGTTGAACAGGATGACTCAGTTCAAGGAAAAGAGCAGGGAAAAGGAGTCGGCTCCGGCTGGGCTGTTCACCTATCCTGTGCTTATGGCTGCGGACATATTGCTTTACGATTCGGATATCGTCCCGGTCGGGCATGACCAGAAGCAGCATCTCGAGCTTACCAGGGATATAGCGATCCGAATCAACAATAAATACGGAAAGACCTTTGTGGTTCCGGAAGAGCGGAACATGGAGGTGGGGGCCAGGATCATGGCGCTGGACGATCCTACATCCAAAATGAGCAAAAGCGCTGAAAACGCCCATAGCAGGATCTCGCTGCTGGATACTCCGGATAAAATCAAGAAGACCATCATGAAGTCGACGACTGATTCGGACGGGATTATTCGGTTTGATATTGAAAAAAAACCGGGCGTAAGCAATCTACTGTCGATATACAGCGCTTTTTCCGGCATGAAAATCAAGGATATTGAAAAAAAATACGAGGGCTGCGGCTATGGTGCATTCAAGAACGATCTTGTCGCCGTGACCTGTGACGCAATCGCTCCGATCCAAAAAAACTTCAATGAAATCAGACATTCGTCCGAATTGCCGGAGATCCTTCAAAAGGGCAGTGAAAAAGCCGCATCGCGGGCGGAGATAACCATGAAGCGTGTCAGGGAAAAATTTGGTCTTGGGATGGCAAGATAAAACGGCAGACTGATAAAGGAGGGTAACACGATGATATTTGATAAAGTGGAATCCGGGATTTTAGGAGTCGATAGGCTTCTAGACCATATCAGGCTCGGCGACAATGTCGTCTGGCAGGTCTCAGACATTTCAGAATATGAATTTTTTGTCCGCCCTTTCGCCGCAAAGGCGATCAAAGACGGCAGGAATCTGGTGTACATAAGGTTTGCGCCGCATGATCCTTTGCTTGTGCCGCAGGAGGGCCTTAAAATAATTCAATTCAATACAAATGAAGGCTTCGAGTCTTTTGCCGTCCAGGTGCACGATATGATCGCGAGGGAAGGCAAAGAGACTTTTTATATTTTTGACAGCATTTCAGCGCTTCAGAAAGCATGGGCATCCGATTTCATGATCAGGAACTTTTTCCTTGTCACATGCCCGTTTCTGCATGAGATGGAATCAGTCTGCTACTTTGCAATAACACGGAACAACCACTCGTTCGCAGCAATGGAAAGGATCCGGGCGACGACTCAATTGCTGATAGACGTATTCGGAACGGATGACGAACTGTATCTGCATCCGCTTAAGGTATGGAACCGTTATTCTCCAAGCATGTTCCTCCCACATATCCTCGAGGAAAAGAAAACGGAAGAGGAGCAGGATAATTTCGTTCCGCTGACAGACGGGATCCGGATAAGCAAATTCTATTCCCTGATCGGGAGCACGGGCAATACCGAGAGTCAACTCAACCTTGACAGCTGGGAAAGATATTTTATGAACAGGAAGGCTGAATTTGAAGTGACCAGGGAACAAAAGCCTGAGGTTATCAGAGAGCTTTGCAGGATGCTTTTCGGAAGTGACGAAAAACTCATCGGTATCGCAAGCAAGAATTTCAAGATGGAAGATCTGCTTGAACTTAAAAAAAGAATGATCGGCGTCGGCAATATCGGAGGCAAGGCCGCCGGCATGCTGCTGTCCAGAAAGATCGTCAGCAATAAACTGCCCAAAATCGTCGGCAAGATTGAGCCCCATGACTCTTTCTACATCGGCTCCAACCTGTTCCATACCTATAATATACAGAACGACTGCTGGACGATGAGACTGAAGCAAAAGACTCCGGAAGGATACTTTTCAGCAGCCAAAGACATCAAGGAGAAGATTCTGCAGGGAAGTTTTTCTGAAAATATCAGGGAACAATTCAGGCGTATGCTGGAGTACTTCGGCCAAAGCCCCATTATCGTCAGATCGAGCAGTTTGCTTGAAGACGGATTCGGCAACGCGTTCGCCGGTAAATATGAATCGATATTCTGCGTCAATGTCGGAAGCCTTGAAGAAAGGCTCCTGGCGTTTGAGGATGCGGTAAAGACTGTCTATGCAAGTACAATGGACGAATCGGCGCTTGCCTACAGGCTCCAAAGAGGTTTGAACATGAGGGAAGAGCAGATGGCGATCCTGGTGCAGCGCGTATCCGGATCGTTATTTGACGATGTGTTCATGCCCTGCGCCGCAGGCGTCGGATATTCTTATAATTCGTATAGATGGGACAAGGATATCGATCCGAACCAAGGGATGATACGCATCGTCATGGGACTGGGAACAAGAGCCGTTGACAGGACGGACGGCGACTATCCCAGAATCGCCGCGCTGGATAAGCCGGGACTTCTGCCTTCGGCAGGAAAAGGCGATAAGAGCAGGTTTGTCCAGAATAAAGTCGATGCGCTGTGTTTGACATCGAAAAATATGAAGGGTCTCGACATCGCCGATATCAGCGATAAGCTTCCGGCGTGGTTCAAAAAGTTCATGATCGAGCATGATTACGAAAGGGAAGCCGAGCTTCGCGAGCGCAATATCAGGAAGGACATCGTGTTTACGACCTGCGGCAATCTTCTGAAAAGAGAAGATTTTGTCAAGATGCTGAAGGATATCATGGTGGTCGTCTCGAAAGAATACGAATATCCTGTGGATATAGAATTTGCCGTCAATTTCAATGAGGAAGGCGAATTTGTGCTGAACCTGCTCCAATGCAGGCCGCTCCAGGTCGGAGGGATCGGCGTCAAGGTCGAAGTGCCTGAAATAGCTGAAGAAAAATGCTTCTTTTCTTTGAATGGCGGCACGATGGGAGGAGCGTACTATCAGCCTGTGGATGTCGTTATACAGATCGATCCAAAGAGCTATTACGAATATCCGTATAATAAAAAAGCAAATGTCGCAAGAACCATAGGAAAAATCAACCACTATTATAAAGATTCAGGAAAGGCGGTTATGATACTGGTTCCGGGCAGACTGGGAACATCGTCGCCGGAGCTCGGCGTTCCCGTGTCATTTGCTGAAATTTCCAATATGAAGATCGCCTGCGAGGTGGCGTATCATGGCGCCGGATATATGCCGGAGCTTTCCTATGGCAGCCATTTTTTCCAGGATCTGGTAGAGACGGAAATTTTTTATGCCGCTATTTTTGAGGATGAAACGACGATATTCCATAACCCATCGTTTTTCGATCAGGAAAAGAACATCCTTCATGAAATCATCACATCAGCTGAACCGGATATGGCGGAAATCATCAAAGTCCATGATGTCGGCGGCAGGGGAGTCGCCTTGATATCAGACGTTCTATCGGGAAAAACCGTCTGCGGTATTTTTGAAAAGAAGGATGAGGCGGCCAGCGGGGAGCCGATGCCGCCAAATGCCTGACGGATCGCGGGGCCGAGTATGATGCCGCACCCGCTGAATATGTGACGGATACAAGCAGGACCGGCCGGATTAATCGCGGCCGGTCCTGCTTTAGATTGGTCCGCGGCAAAAAAACATTTATGGGTCGAAGGAAAAGGGTTATAATTAGAGTGCGGAAAGGGGATGATAAAAATGAAAAGACGAATCTTAACAGCAGTGTTCCTGATATTGATTCTCTCAGCTGCAGCCGCTTGCTCGCCCGCGGAGCAGGAGCCGGTGCCGTTGCCGGAACCAGAGAACGGGACGGAAGAGCCTGCTGAAAGTGAATTGCCGAACCCGATGGAAGAAATGTCAGAGCTTGATTTTGATGAGAAGCTTGGCTGGAGCATCAATGGCTGGCCTGAGGATTATGCCTTCGAGCATGCCTACGTCGTGGCAGGCGCAGTTGGACAGGTGGATTTCAAAGTTGACGGAAACGCTGTCGCATTCAGAACCGCCGATGAAATGGAAGGGGATGTCAGCGGCGTTTATGACGCGTTCGCGGTTACCGAAACTTCAGAACTTGACGGGATTCCCATTGAATTGAGATATACGAAGGACGAAGCCGGACTTGCGATCTGGTATAAGGACGGATACGTGCATACGTTATACATGAAGAGCGGCGCATCCTTTGACAGCCTGATGGAGATCGCCGAAAGAATCGATAAGAGCATTGCCATCGGGCCATGGCTGGAAAAATAGGGGATAATGATGATTAAAGCGATCAGGATGGCTGCCTTCGGCATCTGGATGTATGCCTACATATTTTATTTGTGGCCATATTATGTGAGAATCAAAAGATACAGGAAAGCCGGGGATATTCCCGCCGAGATCGAGGCGATCAGGAAATACCAATACAAATGGGGCAGCGGTGTGCTGCGCCATTTCGGCGTCAGGCTGCATGTCGGAGGGGTTGAAAATATTCCTGACTGTCCGGTTTTGTTTGTATCCAATCATCAAAGCTATGCCGATATCCCTATCGTGGTCGCTTCTGTCAACAGGCAGGCCGGATATGTTGCCAAAGAAGAATTGGCGAAATTGCCGGTATATGGCAAATGTATCGAAGCCGTTCGAAGCGTATTTATCAGGCGCAATGACGCAAGGGCCTCGCTGAGGGCGATCGAAGCCGGCATTGAGCTTCTGGAGAAAGGTTATTCGCTCGGTATATTTCCTGAAGGGACCAGGAGCAGGGGGCCGCAGATGAATGAATTCAAAAAAGGCAGTCTGAAGCTTGCAACGAAAACCGGTGTACCGGTAGTACCGATTGCAATCAGCGGATCTTACAGATCGTTCGAGGAGCACGGATATCCCGCTTCGACGGATGTATGGATCGAGATCCTGGAGCCCATTGGGACGAAGGATCTGTCCAGGGAAGAAGCCGCAGAGCTTGGGGCAAAGGTCGAAACGATTATCAGAGAGAGCCTGCATGAGCTTCAGGCGCTGCATTAACGAAATTATATTGATGTTTCGGAGGTGATCAGACATGTGGAAAAGAACCCGGTTGTATGTTGTTCTGCTAATTATAGGCGCGGTGATACTGACAGGCTGCGGGGGCGGAGCGGGCGGTGAAGCAAAGACGGAAGAACCGCCGGAGGATTTGCCGGTATTCACTGCCGAAGAATTAGCAAGCTACGATGGGCAGAATGGAAGCGAAGCGTACATAGCGATCGATGGCCTGGTCTATGATGTAACGGAGATCTCGTCCTGGGCAGGAGGCATGCATAATGGATTCGATGCCGGCGCCGACCAGACCGAAGCGCTTGATTCAAAGGCTCCGCACGGCAGCAATATGCTGAAAAGCGCGCCGGTGGTCGGCCGAATGGAGGAATGATCCGTGGCTGCTGTTTTAGGCATGATCGGATCCGCCATCATCATCTGCAATTTCATGTTGTTTTTATCAAGGCGCATCAACCGCCGTTTCTATAATAATAAAAACAGCATGCTGCAGCAGATCTCGGGAGGGCTTCGCCTGCCGCACCCGTTTCTGGGCGCTGCCGCGCTTTTGGCCGGAATCATGCATGGGTATTTGATGGGAGGCTTCATTCAGTTTCATACAGGAACATTCATTCTGGCGGTGCTTGCGGTTATGGGCCTGGCTGCCGCGATCGGCCGCCGTTTCAGGATCAGAGACTGGATCAAGGCGCACAGGACAGGCGCTGCCTTCCTGGCGATCCTGCTGCTGTTCCACTTCCTTTCGACTAAAGGTTTTCTGGATTTTTAATGTGGCGCTATTGATACTGTGGTGATATAATTATTTATTAGAGTATTGTTTTATGAGGTGACTGATGAGATTTGTCCCAACCCACTGCCTGCGCGAAGGTATGCTCCTTGGAGACAACCTTTTCGGTTCAAATGGCGAATTGCTGCTGGCAAAAGATACGACCCTGACAGGACCATATATCGATATGATAAAGAAGCTTAACTTCAACGGCCTTTATGTGGAAGACGACATATCGAGAGATTTGTTTATCGCCAGCATTATTGACGAGCGTTTGAGGGCTCAGAGCGTTAAAAGTATCAAGGAAGTTTTCATTTGCTCCGAGGAAAGCAACCCGAACACGAAAATGAAATTCAAGGAGGCGCAGTTCCAGATCGAGACGATCGTCGACGAGCTTCTGAAAAACAAGAATATGATGATCAATATGGTCGATATGAAGGTGTTTGACGACTATACTTATTTCCATTCCGTCAATGTCGCTGTTTTATCGATCGTTCTTGGCATATCGATCGGCTTCAGCAGGAAGGATCTTTGCAATCTCGGATATGGCGCGCTGCTTCATGATATAGGGAAAGTATTCGTGCGAAAGGATATCCTGAACAAGAACGGATTTCTGACCGAGGAAGAGTTTGCTGAAATGAAAAAGCATTCCGAATGGGGCTGCGAGTATATCAAGAAAGGATACGGCGTCACAACGGCTTCATATATGGGCATACTGGACCACCATGAAAAGTACGACGGCGGCGGGTATCCCAATAACCTGAAAGGCAATTCCATCTCGCTCTTCGGCCGTATCATATCGATCGCCGACGTCTATGACGCGTTGACGTCGGACCGTCCATACCGAAAAGCATTGCCTCCTTCGGAGGTCATGGAATATATCATGGGATCGTCGATCACGTTGTTCGATCCGGATCTCGTGAATATTTTCATCAGGAAAATCGCCCCTTATCCAATCGGGACCTGTGTGAGACTCAGTGACGGCAGTGTCGGCATCGTCATTGAAAACTTCGAGAGCTATTGCCTCAGGCCAAGAGTCAGGATATTGAAACAGAGCGGGGAAGCCTGCGAGCCGCGGGAGATCAATTTATCGGAAGCTGAATTCCTGAATATCACCATACTTGAAGTCGCTGACGACATAAATTAGAACAGGTTGGCCGAAGGCCGGCAAAAGGGGCTGCCTCAATCGAGACAGCCCTATTATTATTTAAAGATCTGTTTATAGCCATCAGGAGCAGGATAGCGTCTTGATGTAATCCCGGATGAATTCAGAGACTGAAAGATCCGCAGCTTCGGCAACAGTGCTGAGCTTGTCCCTTTCTGAGGGTTTCAGCCTTATTTTAATGACTTCCGACATGGTTTCCTTGTAATGGGTGAGGCCATAATATTGATAAAGCATTTCGGGCAGCGGATCGCCCTTCAGCTTCCGTGGATGAAGCCCCTTGTACTGGAGCAGATCCCTGAAGGTTATTTTCTTGAAGGGAGAAAGGTTGAACATTTCCAGGGAACCGTCCTTGAGTTCGATGACGATTTTTGTCGGCAGCTGGTCCACATACCAGGAACCTTTGACCTCCAGATATTCTCCTTTTGGTATGGAAACCGTCTTGATGATGCTGGATTTGCCTGCTACGACCAGTGTGCCGTCATCCGTTTTCTCGAGTCTGTACTTGCCTATTTTGCCTACCATGATGTATCCTCCTTTGCGCTAAAGAAAAACCCATTCATATATTCTACGATACCGCGGGTGAGGACATTCAACCGTCAATGTATGTTTAAATATTAACAATTAAATTGTACCACAATTGTGTCACAAATAAACACAAAAAAATATCGTGTGATAAATTCGCACGATATTCTGTAATATGGATATTTGACTGATATATTTCGTTTACTTTTTCAGATTCAGAAAAGTGCCTGAAGAATTGACGTCCATGCTTGCGTAGTTCAGGACCTTTCGATTGTTTACATTGCTTTTGATCGACGCTATCATCCTTGATTTGGTTTCACTCATGGCCGCCATCAGCTCTTTGTCGAGATCCAGCAGCAAGGTGAGCATTCTGTTGATCGAATCCTTCTGTTTTTGATCGCAGCCGTTCACGATGGAAGGATCGGTGGTTGCGGAAAGGTCTTCGAGCGTTTTCAGGACCAGGCCTCTTTGTTCGATCAGGGAGGTTATGGAGTCGACGTCGTCGCCGGCATCCATGAGGTCCTTATTGATGCCGATGCATTTTTTTATCAGAAAGATCTTGTTTTCAACGAATTGGGATACTTCGGAATTGTTTGCCATCTTTTACACCCCTATTTATTGATTCTGGACAGCTTGTCAGCCTGCCTGAAGGTGACCTTGAATTCATCAATGATGGACAGAAGATCCTTCAATAGCGGCACATCCTTCGATACAATTGTTTCCCCCAGCTTTTCATATATGAAAAGGTAGATCGGGCTCAGCTCCTGGGCGATAGGGTATTTCATGTCCAGGTTGCTTCGGAGGGCGGAGATTATTTTCTGGGCCTTCTGGATGCACTTGATGGCAGCGACATAATCGTCTTTGTTGATCAGGAACATCGACATTGTAACCTGTTTCGAAGCTTCCTCGAACAATTTGATGATGATTTCACCGTTCGTCAGCGTGGACAGCGTCTGCTCTTTGTATTTCGTGTAAACGTTAGCCTGTTGCATTGATTATTCACTCCTCTTTAAAATTATGACGAGAGCATGTTTGCGAGCATGGCGCTTTGCGAGTTCAGTGCTGACAGCGCCGTTTCCATGGCGGTGAATTTGGTCCACCATCTGTCTTGTTCGGCTTCAAGCCGTTCCTTCAGATCCTCGATCCGTTCATTGATTGTTTCGATCTGGTCAAAGATACTGTTTTGTGTATCGGAAGTGGTGGAAGCGACGCCGGCCAGTTCTACCAGGGAGCCGCGGGACCCGCGAACGCCTTTCGTTTCGATGGCATTGTTCAGGATCGTGTTGATGTTGTTGGCAAGGCCATTGTTCGTATCGGTGAACAGCTCCATGATATCAAAGCTTTTTGACGCAAGCGCATCCTTGAGCTTGTCCTCGTTGATCTGCAGCTTGCCATTTTCAGCATACCCGGCAGACGTGATGCCAATATCGTAAAGAGATAAAGCTCCGGTACCCGAAGAAAACATGATCTGCTGCAAATTGTTGACGATGCTGCGCAGAGTCGAATCGTTGGCCAGAAGGCCGGCTTTGGCCTTGGTTTCCCATTTTTCAATCTCTTCTTCTGACATATCCTCCCGCTGAGCATCGGTAAGCGGAGGATAATCGCTGTCGGCGCGTTCCTTCAGCAGGGTATTGATCCTGTCGACAAGTGTATTATAATCCTCGACAAACTTCTTGACTGTATCGAGAAGTTTTGTGGAATCAGCTTCGACGCCAATGGTGATCGGAGCATCTCCGGCTTCGGTCGTATCCTTAAGTACGATTTTTACGCCGTCCAGGGTAAAGGCATTTGAAGATCTTACAACGGACTGTCCGTCAATGATCAACTCGGCATTTATACCTTCGACCTCCGTAAAAGAATCCGAACCGAACAGCGCAGTCAGCAGATTGCCGGTCGCCTGGCTTATCCGGATATTGTCTCCCGAGCCGGTTTCGTCGGCTGTCAGGGTGAACTTATCTGAAAGCGACGTATATTTCAAGGTTACGCCGGCTTCGCTGCCATTGATTTCACGAATGATATCGTCCAGGGTCGAAGAGCCGGAGAAAGAAAAATCAACATCGTTTATCGTAAATTCGAAGGTTTCGCCTTCTAGGGCCGTGCTTAGCGATAAAGCCGACAAGGCCGAGGCCGCTGATATCCTGTTGGACTGACTGTTTGTGAACCCCAAGGTCTCTAAAACGGCCGTTCCGCCGGACACGATGATCGTAGAGGACGAGGATGAGAAGGACAGTGAATTTCCGGTAATGGAAGCTGTCATAAGGCTTTCGCCGGTGGAGCTTTTGCCGAAGGCATCATCCAAAGCGTCCTGAAATGCGGCTTCAAGAGATTCGGCGGTTGTTCCCGCGGCTGCGGTGAATGTCGAATCGAAGCTTATGGTTCTCGTTTTGCCATCGAGAGAAAGTGAAATCGACTTGCCTTCCAGCTCGGACAGCAAGGTCGTTATTTCTTCTTCCGTCAGGGTCCCGGTATCTGTCAAGCTTCCGGAAAGCGCCTTTGAAACGGTGCTCGAGCCGCTGAGCGTCGCGTTGGTTGCCAGCTGCGAGATGCTTTCAATAGTGATCGATCCTGCGACGGCGTTTGATGTTGCGGTGGCAGTCACGGCATCGGAAGAGGACGTGGCGGTCGCAGTATTGAAAAAGGATGTGCTTCGAAGATTTGTCGAGGACAGCGTATCAAAATAAGTCGACTTGAATTCTGCCAATGCAGTCGTGATTTCCCGGTACGCAGTTTGTTTCCATTCAAGCTTTTGCAGAGATTGCTGCTGATAATCTATTTTTTCCTGGCCGGATATCGTCAGCTGCTCAACCAGGGAATCGACATCCATGCCTGAAACGAGGCCGCCAAGGCCGTTGCTTACGGATGCTGTCGTTGTTGCTGATGAAACGGAACTTATCGATGTCATGGGAACACCTCCTCACGAGTAATATATCGGCAGAAAGGGGAATAAGTTTAATATATTCTTCGCAGCAATGTTAAAATTATCACATTTCCTTCTGGTAAACTGAGGGCATAACGTATTTGAAACGGTGCGTGCAGGATGCCAGGGACTCGCTGTGGCCGATGAGGAAATAGCCTCCTGGCAGCAGCGCGTTATAAAATTTTTCAATGATTTCGTTTTTAGTCGGTATATCAAAGTAAATCATGACGTTTCGGCAGAAAATCGCATGGAACGGTTTCTTGAAGTTGAAGGGAGACAACAGGTTGAAATTCCTGTAGGCCACTTCCTTCTTGATCCTGTCGGCGACCTCGAAACGTTCATTATCAAGCTTTGTAAAATAGTTGTTCAGCCATGGCTTCGGAATATCCGTGAGTTCATCCGAATAGTAGACGCCGGCTTTGGCGGATGCGAGCGCCTTTGTTGATATATCCGAAGCAAGCAGGTTGCTGTCCCAATGCCGGGCGTCGCTGCCCAGATAATCCTGCGTGATCATGGCGAGCGTATAAGGCTCCTGGCCGGAAGAGCAGCCTGCGCTCCATACCCGGAGATCCCTTGAATTTAATTTCTTATCTACCCAAGGCAGGATTTTATCCTTAAAAAAGACGAAATGCTCCGACTCCCGTAGGAAATAGGTGTGATTCGTCGTGAGTTTGCTGATCAAAGTCGACATGGCGTCACCGCTGGCATCGCTTTTAGCATGCTCAAAGTAGTCTTTGTAAGTTTCAAAACCAAGCTGCTGGATATAATTACCGAGCCGGCCTTCGATCAACGGCTTTTTGTTTGTTAGGTTCACGCCGAAATTGTCTTTAAAATATGTTGAAATTTCAACGAATTCTCTGTCTGTTATGTATAGCATGACCCGCTCCTTTCCATGTCCTTTGAACTAGAACCGATTTAAAACACCTTGGGCATCCAGGATCAGACTGATGCCTCCGTCTCCAAGGATGGTGCAGCCGGCTATCCCGGAATATTTTATGGGATAGCGGTTCAAAAAGGCAGGCAACGCCTTGACAACGACCTGATGCTTGCCGAGCAGACCGTCTGCGAAGACACAGGCCAACCGTTCGCCGGAATCGACCAGCAGCAGGATGCCGTCCTCGATATTCTCCACGCAGTTATCGATATTGAAAACTTTATGAAGGCGAATAATCGGATAGCATACCCCTCGGATCATGATCATCTCGTTCTTATCAGGATCCGAAATCAGCTGATCCGCTTTTGCCTTGAAGGACTCCCGGATGTTCGAGATCGGCAGTGTATAGATGTTGCCGCCCGCGGTGATCTCCATGCCAGCGATGATGGCCAGCGTCAGGGGTATCTTGAAAAAGACATTTGTGCCTGCGCCTTTTACGCTTTCGATTGTGACGGTACCGCCAATTTTTTCTATATTCTTTTTAACAACGTCCATGCCGACGCCTCTGCCGGAAAATTCCGTAACGGCTTCTTTCGTGGAGAAGCCGGGCATCGTCAGAAGGTTGAAGATTTCCTTCTCGGTCATATCGCCCGGGGATTTTGTCAGGATGCCGCTGGCTTTGGCCTTTGCCAGGATGACTTCCGGATCCAGACCCTTGCCATTATCGCTGACGGAAATGATGATATCGCCGCCGTTGTTCTGTGCCGACAGGATGATCCGGCCGGTCGGGTCCTTGCCGGCGGCTACTCGGGCATTCCTGTCTTCGAGGCCATGGTCCATGGCATTTCGCACAAGATGCATCAGCGGATCGGCAATACCGTCGATGATCGTTTTATCGACTTCGGTCGTTTCCCCGATCAGAACCAGCTCGACTTCCTTGTTGAGCTTTTTGTTCATATCCCTGACGATGCGGTGCATTTTCTGGAAGGTCGAAGAAATCGGAACCATCCGAATCGACATGACGATGCCCTGAAGCTCATCGGTCAGCTTTCTCAACTGACGTGATGACTTGTGGAAACTTTCGAGTTCCAGGCCTGCGAGATCGGGATTGCTTGATACCATGGATTCGGTTATGACGATTTCGCCAACCAGGTCCATGAGGGTGTCAAGTTTATTAAGATCGACATTGATCAGATTCTGCTTGCCGGCCTTTTTCTGTTGGCCGTCCCCGGAATCATCGGAGGACTGCGCCTGTGAGGCTGCTGCCGATGCTGAGGCGGCGGTGACTTGAGACGGCTGGGCCGCGGCGCCTGTATCGAATGCTGATTCGCCTTTGGCGGACTTCGCTGTCTTTTTCACTTCGGGTGCTTTTAATGAAGGTTTTTCAGCGGCAGCGGATTTTTTGGATTCTGGAGCAGATGAAGCTTCTGCTATAGGGCCGGCGGCTTCGTCACTTGGGAATTTACTGGTGAAGCCGCAGCTTTTTACCGACAAGGTGCCCTTAACAGCATCGACGATTTCTTCCCGGGATGATCCGGTCGCGATTTTGCAGAAGAAACCATTGGCGGCGATCAGGCCGGAAGCGTCGCTGTTGTTGTTGAGCTCTCCCGGAACGGTTGCTATGATTTGTCCAAAGGGCTGCAGGATATTCAGCAGCATGAAGGCCCTGATGTTTTCCATCTGGCAGTCGGGCGTGAACATGATATGCAGATTCAATATCTGAGCGCTCTCTTCGGAAGGTACAGTCTCCGATGGCAATTCAGCAGGATCCGGCACGTTGGCGGCTTCTTCGGCTAATACTTCATCATGAGGCGGCATCTTTGCATCGACGGTGTCTTCGTCTAGCTCATCCGACTCGAAAATTTCTTCGGTTTCGGGGTCTTCGCCTTCCGTGGCTTCAATTGCATCGTCTTCTTCGTCACCGCTTTTTAGTTTTTCGAGAAAAGCCATGATATCACTGACAAGCAGGTCGTTTTCAGTGCACAGCTGACGGTTCTGCTGGATTTTTTCCACTTCCTCCTTAAGGAAGTCGGAGACGTTAAGGACAAGATCGAACAGTCCGCTGAAATAAGCGTCTTTAATACCGTTTTCACGAATGACATAGAAAAGGTCTTCCAGTTTGTGTGCGACAAATGAAACGATGTTGAATTCCATCATCGCGGAAGAGCCTTTGATCGTATGCATGATACGGAAAATTTCGTTGATGCTTTCGGGCGACAGATGCCCGCTTTTTTCAGAAAGGAGCAAGATCCCATCTAACTGATCGAGCAGCGTCGTTGACTCGAAAAGATACATTTCCAGCATGGAATCATTTGAAAAATCGTATTCGCTCATGTTCTTTCACCTGCTTAATTATAGATTGCGCTCAAACGCCTGATTACTTCCTGATGTCTATAATTATCGGCAGGAATCGAAAAAATATTAGAGAATTTATTAATTGTTTCCCCTTTGCCGCAGATATTCGCTGACACTCATGCTGATCAGAAGCTGATTGACGCGATGATCGGCGGAGTCGGAGGAAAGATACTGGTCGGGAGGGATATAATAACTGTTCTTGCATATCATATCCGCAAAAATGATCAGCGGATGGATATAGATCATTTCCTCGATCACTTCGGAAGGAAAGGTATTGCGATTGTATTGGCAAATCAGTGAAGCGTCATTATGCTCGAAAAACCGGTCGAGCTTCGATTCAAATTCGACGAGACTTTCGTTCGAGCTTGTCGTTCCAAGGGTCCACGACATCTCGGCAAGAACACGCAGGCCTTTAAAGCCGTGCAATTTCGCTCTTCGTACGGAATCAAGCAAAAAATCCATCATTATAGAAGAATTCAGGCTTGAAAATTTTTTGGAAACCTGCTGCCTCGTTATGAAAATCAGAGCCTCGGAGCGCATTTCGCCTTCGACGTCCACGCCCGAAAGAGTCAGGGCGTTCGCTATATCCTCCCAATCATTCTCATCCAGAAGATAGATGCACTGTTCATTGCGGGACAGCCCAATCTTGATATATGGAACAATCACCGAAAGCTGCTCCTGAGGGGTGCTGTATATGGAACAGAGGTGCGTGCCCAGATTGTATTCTTCCAAATGCTTGCCGATATTCGATTTGATCGTTCCAGTTCCACGCATTTCTTCTTCTCCGTTAAAAAGTCGATGGCCATGGCCGCCTTTTCAAAGCATAAGTGACAATATAATTCTATCGGCCTATTTATGAAAAAATTTAGCGCTTTTAAAAAATATTTCAAAACGAGTGAAAAATATATTATACTGAATGTAATCGAAGAGCGGGCAAATTATTGTCACAGCAAGGATAATGGCTTTGGAGGACGGATACTGATGAGTCAAATCAAGGATACTGTCAGAAATAACATCAAAATTTACAGAAAAATGAAGAAGATGACCCAGAAGGAGCTTGCCGAAAAACTTGACGTCACACATAGCAGTGTTTCGTCGTGGGAGCTGGGGAAGAATTCCATCGACATGGAAATGCTCAACAAGATATGCGGCATACTTGGCGTCACGACAGCAGAGATCTATGCGGAAAACAACAGTCCGGAAATCGCGGAAACAAACGAGGACATGAAAAGGCATATCGCCTACCTTCAGGAACGGCCGGAGGTCAAACGGCTGCTTGTGGCAACGCAGGACGCCAGAAAAGAAGACATCATCCAGGCGATCAAGATCATTGAAGCTTTAAAGAAACGATAGGAGCATCGGCGGTCCGGTACCGCTAAGCAACAGAGGAATATAATGTGGTTGACAGCCTTAAAATAACAACACCAATAATTCCAAGGGACAACGTTCATAATCTGCCCAAGCAGACGCCGTCTGAAAGCGTTTTTGACCTTACCAATCCAAGCGTTGTTATCAAATCACCGCCCAAGAGCGAAACAACTGAGAAAAATCCCTTCGAGCAGAACCTGCTGCAAAGCCTGAACAAGGATATTCTTGCGCCATTGTTCAAAGAAACCAATATTCTGGCTGACAGCCTGAAAAAGATGGTCCTGCTTTCAAAAGTAACGCCTCCCGCCAATGGCGTCATTCCACAGGAAATGCTGGAGAAGCTTTTTTTAAGCCCTAAGGAAATGCTGGGCGCCCTGCTTGACAGAGAGCAGGGTGAAACAGTATTTGCGGGACTCTTTTTCGATAACCTTCGGATCCTGTCGAGGATAGAGACCCAACCCAGGCTCAGGGAAGCCATCACAGCCGTGCTGAAGTATTTCGACAGCTATGCCAATCAGCAGAATTCTCTGGATTCCATCATCTCGCTGAATAAAAGCCTGCCCGCCCAGCTGCTCAAAGCCGACAGGCCGGCTGTCGAAGCGATCATCAACAATCTGAACGCAATGCTCTCCTCCGGAACGGACGATACGAAGGCGATCCTGAATTACCTCAAGAACGAATACATACCATTGTTGAGCCGGATCGTGAAAAACTATAATCAAAGCGAAAAGATCCGCAATAATGTCATGGCGATCATCCATAATGTGGTCAGGCTAGACAAGGGAGATCCGCAGCGGCTTGAGAACGCGGCCCTGAATTTGAACGATGAGCTTAAAATGATTACAAACCTTTCCGACGAAAGCCTGGAGGATCTCAAGAGCCTTCTGCTGCTGAGCGCGAAGGAAGCGAAGGCGGGAAGGCCCGTCGGAGTGGCAGTCGCCGAGGCGATGTCGGACAACGCGCCGGATGAAATGCTGAAAGCGGGGATCGGCGCGGCCACGGCGGGAGACAAGGATCTGGCGACGCTTATAGCAAGGACGCTGGACAATTCGGAGTCGACCAGCATGATTCGGGCCGCCCAGAATCTGCTGGCGTATATGGTGCAGAGCGAAAGTCCGGTATTGCCGATCATGCATTTCATGCTTCCGATCAGATTTGCCGATGACGATACGTACGGGGAGTTTTTTATCGACAAGAATTGTGAAGACCGTAAAGGCGACGCCAAGAAGGCGCAGAACATACTATTCATCATCCAGTCTGACAAGCATGGGACCTTTGAGGTGGATCTGCTGGCGAAGGATCAATTTATAGAACTCGGCATCAGGTGTCCGGAAGAGCTTGTGGAGAGCGTCAAGAACGTCAGGAGCTACATGAGGGAAGCTATCGAGGGGCAGGGTTACAGACTGTCCCAGTATCAGGTAGGGATCTGGAACGACCGCCAGACGATCCTCCAGAGGTTTCCGAAATTCGCGACGAGAAAGGCGGGCATCGATGTCAAAGTATGAGGGAAATATAAAAGATCTGAAGGCCGCCGCTCTGAAATACGACAAGGACAAGGACGATGCGCCCTGCGTCGTTGCGGCCGGGACAGGATACATAGCGCAGAAGATCCTTCAGGTCGCCATCGAGAACGGCATTACGATCTATCATGACGACAGTGCGGCCACGCTGCTGACGAAGCTGGAGCTGGGGCAGGAGATCCCGCCGGAGCTGTATCAGATCGTCGTCGATATTTATGTGGCGCTTATGAATGCCGCCAATGAGAAGAAATAATCGGAACAAGCGGAACAAATGACCGGGGATATCAGGATATGAAAAAGAAAGCCACCTTGCGGTGGCTTCTTTTCATATCTGTTAAAGATAAGCGTTTTATGATCTCGCCGCCAGTTGTTATTGCAGCAGCTGGAGAACGCCCTGAGGCTGCTGGTTCGCCTGAGCGAGCATTGCCTGCGCAGCCTGGTTGAGGATATTGTTCTTCGTGTATTCGGTCATTTCCTTCGCCATGTCTACGTCTCTGATTCGGGATTCGGAAGCAGTCAGGTTCTCGGAAGTCGTTCCCAGGTTGTTGATCGTGTGTTCGAGCCTGTTCTGCATGCCGCCGAGCTTGGACCTTTCAGAGGAAACCGTCGTCAGAGCGGAGTCGATCGCGGTGATAGCAGAGCTTGCGCCGGTCTGAGTCGTAAGGTCGAGTGCGTCGACGCTGAGAGCGGAAGCGCTCATGTCATTGACGGAGATCGATGTGGTCTGTCCGGCATTGGCGCCGATCTGGAATTTCATGGCGTTGCTGGCATCGACAGTGATGGCTGAAGTCTGTCCGTCGGTTGCGCTTTCGACGATCGTCAGGTCAAGACCTGTGACGGCATCGCCATTGCTGTCTGTAACCGCAGCGGATTGAGTCCTTTCGGACGTGATGCTGAACGTAGCGGTACCATTGGCAGCAACCTGAGTTCCATCTACAACTACGCCGCCGATCGTAAAGTCAGCTGTAAGGTCAACGGCTGCCATTGTCGCGCCGACCTGATCCCCATTGGAATCCATCAACTGGACCGTTGCTGTGTCTGTGCCGCCGTCGTAAGCCGATATAACCATGCTGTAGTTGCCTGCATCCAATGTGGAGGCGGCGAAGTCAAAGTCAGCAGCATCGAGGCCTGTGGTTCCGGCAGCGCTGAATGCGCCTACTGCATCGGTAACTGATACAGTTGCGGTATAAACGCCGCTGGCGACGTCGCCGGCAACAGTTGCTGCCGAAATGACGGTCGGTGTGCCTGAGGTTGCGCTGGCGGCCATGGTGCCGTCAAGAAGTTTCTTGGTATTGAATTCGGTATCAGTTGAAATTCTGGTGATTTCCTTTGTCAGCTGATCGATTTCCTTCTGCATTTCAGTTCTGTCAGACTCGGTGTTCGTATCATTGGCGGCCTGAACAGCAAGCTCTCTCATTCTCTGGAGAATGCTGTGGGTCTCGTTGAGCGCGCCTTCTGCAGTCTGGATCAGCGAAATGCCGTCCTGTGAATTTCTTGACGCCTGGTCAAGGCCTCTGATCTGGCCTCTCATTTTTTCGCTGATTGCAAGGCCGGCTGCGTCGTCGCCCGCGCGATTGATTCGAAGACCGGATGAAAGCTTTTCAAGTGATTTTGACGTTGCGCTTGTGTTGCTCGACAACTGGCGATAAGTGTTGAGAGCAGCGATGTTGTGGTTGATTCTCATTTTGTGTTCCTCCTTGAAACATTCATGGCCGGGATCCTTCCCGACTGCTTTGATTTGTTGACCGGTCCCGTACGCAGAGCCGGCCGGCGTTCAGCTGCACAGCAGCTTTGATATATATATCGGTATAGCCGATATAAACTTTAGTTATTTTTTCAGATTTTTTAGAAAATCCGCCAGATCTTCATAATTGGACTTTTCGGCGCTTTTTCCGGCTGCCTTGTTTGCTTCGGCCGTCTCGAGCAATTCCTGCCGCATGACCCGGATCTCTTTTGGAGCGTCGATGCCGATGGAGACCTTGTCGCCTCCGAGCGAGACGATCGTGATCCTGATGTTGTCGGAAATAACGATGGATTCGCCTTCCTTGCGGCTGATGACTAACATGACGTCCCATCCCCTTCCTTGATAAAGGGTTGATATCTGACCTGATATCCCGGGTTCTGAAGGATCAGCTGCAGGCCTCTTCCGGTTTTTGGATTCAGCACGACAGGGCTCTTGATATTGACGGACATCTCTTTGATGGAGTCCGGAATCGTTGCGATGGATAAAAATATCAGATCGTCTATCGTTTCGGCCTCCGCGGCCTTAAGATCCTCGAAAGAGACCACGGGCGCGTAATCCGGAACGATATCCCAGGGCTCAAAGACGAAAAAGCATGGATTTGAATCCTTTGTAGACTGCAGATATATAAGAGTGATATCGTCGATCTGCCTCGAGAAAAGGGCAAACTCAGTTACGTCCTCAAACCCGTATATGCCGTCCGGGAATTCGTAAACCGACTCGTCCGCTATTTCAACGGGGCCAAAATCTCTTGTGTTGACAATCATTGTATTTCAGCCTCCTTTAAACTACGACGTCGAACTGCTCCGGAGCCACATAGTCGGGATCGGAGCTCTTGGGGATATAGATCGGTCCGCCGATATATTTGATGATGACCTTCGGATACTCTTTAACCTCGAATTCAAGATCGCCCGGGATGAAGCTGATGTCCGACTTGCTGAATGCGCCTGAATCCAATGATAGTCCGCCAATCTGAAAATTGATGCGCATATCCCTGCCTGCCGACGGCAGATCCGAGATAGTCGATGCGATCGTGCCCATGACATTTTCGATGCTTCGCTCGACGCGCTGGAAATCGAGGCCTTCAATGGGAGAGCCCATCAGGCGGATATCCATTTGAAGGCTGCCGCCGTCCGCGTAGCGAGCCGTCGCATCATAAGAGAAGCTGAGGTCCGGGGATGAATACTGTTTGCTGCCGCCTGCTTCGGATTCATTCGCATTGAAGGAATCCATCCTGATGCTGATCGGATTGCTCTTGATCGTGACCCCGGTATCCGCGGTGCTGATGCGCAGCTTTGCAGACTGCGCCACCGGATCGGCCGCAGTGCTTTTATACTTGTATTCGATCGAGATCGGAACCGTTTCGATTGTTAATAATGGTCGCATTGTGATTCCTCCTTTCTTCAAGAATCGCTTATATGATCCGGACTGGCCGGGATAAATCAACGGATATAGTCGAAAATGGACGGCTGGATGACCTTTGCGCCCATGGCCAATGCGGCTTCGTAGGCCATCTCCTGGGATTTGAAGTCAATAATGGTCTTGGCCGGATCGGCGTATTCGATCTCGGATTGACGTTCCTGCATATTGAGTGATTCGCTGTCGAGACGGTTGGTCATGAAATCAAGATAAGAACTTTTTGATCCGATTTCAGTGACCGTGACGAGGACTTTATCGCTCTGCGTCTGAAAATGGCTGAGCAGCGCATCCATTTGATCCGAAGAATAATTCGGATCCGCCAGGCCGACTGAGATTTGATCCAGCAAATTGTAGAGGTTGTTTGAAAGAACCTGGCCGTCGACTGTCGTCGTGCCGCTTCCGACGAATTTGATGCCGGGAAGGGCGATATTGAAAGCGGTGCTGCTATCCAGCTTGGTCGGCTGGAGCGGGTCGAATTGAAGGCTGAGGCCGATGTCGATATAGCGTGCATCCCCCAATAGCGCCTGTTCCTCGGCGGAACCGGACACCAGGGTATCCAAATCGACGCCCTTGTATGTCAATTTGCCACCCACATCCTTGAAAGGAGAGGAGTCTGTCTGGGTGCCGCCAAAATAATAGGTGCCGCCGCTGTTCGAATTCAGGCTCTGGAGCAGCTGATCCTTGAGTGACTTTATCTCCTGGGCGATGATGGCTCTGTCGCTGTCGCTGTTGGATCCGTTGATGCCCTGCAATATTTTGGTGCTGGCCTCTTTGGCGACGCTGTTGACTTCCATCAAGGCGGTTTCGGCATTCCGGAGCAGGTCGGACGCATAGGAAATGTTGGACTGGTAGGATTCAAGCCTGCTGAGGTTCCTTCTGATCTGAAAGGCGCTGATCGCTGCGGAAGTATTTTCGGACGCCTTGCTGAAGGATCTGCCGGACGATACTTTTTCGTTCAGCTGGTTGACTGACGCTGAAAGCTCGTTCAGTGACCGCTTATATTTGTTTGTCATCATTCTTGTCGTGATCCTCATGCTGCTGCCGCCTTTCTGCATCAAATGCACTCATTGGGAATATCATTCCATGGTCTCATTGACTGTTTTTATCTGCCGACGAGGCCCATGCTCAGAATCGTATCGACGGCTTCGTCGATGACTGTCATAAATCTGGCTGCCGCGTTGTACGCCTTTTGGTAGGCCATCAGGTTGACGCCTTCTTCATCCAGCGATATGCCGGAGAGGGATTCCCGCGAGTTGAAAAGATTTGTGATAACGGTATCCGAGGTCTTGGCATAGCTCTTGTTGAGAGAAATATCAAGTGCCAGGTCGCTGATGGTTCCCGACACGAATTGCTCAAAGGAGCCTTCGAAAAGGATGCTCGCGCTGTCGGCGGGGTCAACGAGGAACGTATGCTTTGTATTCATTGCCTGTATCATTTTCAAAATATTGTCGGAGCCGCCGGTGCCGGAATCGGGGTCCTTGGTCGTTGTCAGGTAGGTTGCGTCTTCCAGCCACGCGTCGGTCAGCTGTATATTGCCTGCCGTGATGGACGTACTTCCATCGGAAGCTTCGAAAAGGGGCTTTGGCGTGATCGTCGAGGGAATCGTGGACGTATCCTCGGTCGCGTTCAGCGTGTTGAAAATTTCGGCGAATTTCGCAGCGAATGTATCCATGGTGCTTTCATAGTAGGGAGCACCTTTGAAGGAGCTTTCGCCTGCGGCGGTATCCGCAAAAGCGCCCTTGCCGTTAATGATCTCGAGATAGCCTTTGATCGTGCCGCCGGTGATGTGATCGGTGATATCCTTTGTTTCGTGGGCCCCGAAGGTGCTGTTCAGCTCAATCGATACATTGCCGCCTGAAGTATTGACGGAGAAGGTGTTATATAATGCGTCGTCGACGAGTCCGATCTCTGTTCCGGTCAAAGCGTCATAAAGAGATATGGACAAACGTTCGATCGTGATACTGTCCGACAGGGTTTCCGGAGTCGAGGTGACTTTGATGTTTGCAAGTCTGGACAGCTTGTCTATCAGGATATTGCGCTCGTCCATGAGTTCATTGGACGGGTTGCCGTGGGTCTGGTCTTCCCTGATCTGCTCGTTCAGGCCGGCGATGTTCTGCACCAGCGAATTGAAATCGTTATTGACGGTGACGTTGCTGAGGCCGTAGAGCACCTGCTCCTGAACCTGATCGATCTGCTGCGAATAGGTATTCATGATCTGGGTGACCTGCTGTGCCGCAGTTCGTACGATAGCCGCGATATCGCTGCTGGTCGGTGAATTCGACAGTGCCTGGAGCTGTGTCAGGAAATTTGTGAGCTGTGTCTGAAGTCCTTCGCTTGTCGTTTCATCAAATATATTTTCAAGGTCCGTAAGGCCGGTAACGATCGTTTCCAGCTTTCCGTTCTCTGCATTCTCTGTTCTGTAGCGCAGATCAAGGAACGAATCCCTGAGCTGGCTGACGCCGACAGCCTCGACGCCGTAGCCGACGGTAGCGCCCGTCGTCGTATATTTTTGGGTATAGCCGCTGGAGGATATCGACACGAGATCCACTCTCTGGCGCGTATATCCGGCAGTGTCCGCGTTCGCGATATTGTTGCCGGTCACATCGAGGCATATCTGACTCGCTGATAAGGCGCGGCTTGCTGTCTGAAAACCTAAAAAGGTCGATCTCAACATGGTCTGTTCCTCCCGGGAAGACTAAATCTTTGTCTCAAAGGATTTTACATATCCGGAAGGCTGCGCCTCCCTGGCGTTGTTCTTGTAAAACATATTATCGGGCTTGACCTGTAATTTCTTAAGCTGCTTATCGATCATGTAGAGCTTTGACTGCAGCAAGGCCTGGCATTTGTCGTTGTGATAGATGAATTCTTTCATGACGATATCGAATTGTCCGAGCAGATCGTAGAACATCAGGCGATTCTCGACGGGAAGACAGCCGATGGTATCGGTGAGGTTCCTGGCGGTTATGCCGAGCTTTGACTGAAAATCCAGGATTTTTCCGTCGAAGGATTTGGTTTTCAGGATGAAAACCTGTTGAGTCCGGATGCACTTGTTGAGTGTATCGATATCGTCGCAGGCGATGGCCGCCAGCTTTGTTTTGAGTGTGGGAATAGAATCCTCATAGAGCTTGAGGACCTCACCCAGATAAATATAAAACTCATTTATGATTGCGTCGAAATTCACACTATCTTTCATAATGACCTCGTTTCCGAAAATAACTGCAGCCGGCGGAGCATCTACTCCTTCAGGATCGTCTCCGCCAGGTCGTTGGTCGGGACCTCATAAGTTCCGTTTTCGATGGCCGCCTTCAATTCGGCGATCCGGCTCGGAGAGCTGCCGACAGAAACATCATACAGGATCGAGGATTTTGCCACCATCAATCTTTTGTCGTCAAAAGATCCGGTGTGGCTGGAAGAGATCTCGGCGCTGTCTACTTTGTTCTTGCTGATGATGCCCTTGTTTTCAACGGCAGCCGCTTTGCTCTGTTCTGCAACGGCTTCCGGCTTTATGGGCTGAATGTACTTGTTTAAAAAAGATATTCTCACTTTAATGACCTCCTTTCTCGGGGTGGTTCGGATAATGGTTGAAAATCCATACGATGTATTCCTTAATTAATTTTCATATACAGTATCGGCGATTGCAATCAAAACTTTAGCAAATAAGAGAGAAAAGAAGAAATTCGATAAAAAAAATAGATCGCCTTAGAAAATGTGCCAATAATTCGACATTAAACACAAATATAGACAAAAAATAATCAAAAATTCGACAAATTAGTATATTATTTTGTTGATAAATAATCGAAAATCGATAATATATTGAGAGGTTGTTCGATGCAAAAAAGAACATGCGATTATTTGTTGACCTCGATTTCTTCTTATAGTATATTGCATTCATCACAAAAAATGGTTTTCGAGGAAAAAGCCTCATATTCAAAGGTGCGGCATCGGAGAAAACAGCAACGGAAAATTCGACAAAGGGGGAGATTGGATTGATAGGCGATTCGATAACGAATACAGTTTTGCAGAAAGCGCTGGACGGCGTCTGGCAAAGGCAGCGAGCGATATCAAACAATATTGCCAATTATGAGACTCCGGGATATAAGGCAAAGAAGGTATCCTTTGAAAACACATTGGAAAAGGAAGTGCGAAATTTAAGCGCGGGAGCCTCGGCACAAAACGGCATTGAACAAATGAAATCGAAAATTGAAGATCTGCGTTTCAGGGAATATGACAGCGACAACATTTCGACAAGAGCAGACGGCAACAATGTGGACCTGGATGCGGAGAGCATCGACCTTGCAAAGACCCAGCTGCAGTACCAGTATCTGACAAGAAGCTTTTCGGACGGGATCGCCAGGCTGCGATACGCAATCAGTGAAGGGAAGAAATAGATATGGATTTTTTAAGCTCATTCAATATATCGGGATCGGGCCTGACCGCCCAGAAAACCAGAATGGACATCATCGCCCAGAATATAGCCAATTCCCAGGCGACTCGAACAGAATCAGGGGAGCCCTACAAAAGAAAAATGGTCGTGCTTAAGAGCATGGAAGGAACCGACTTCAAGACCGCCCTCGGCAAGGCGGCCGACAACCAGTCAAAAGGGGTCAAGGTGGAGCAGATCATAGAAGATCCGACGCCGCTGGTGCCTGTATATAATCCTAATCATCCGGACGCGAATGAAGAAGGCTATGTCATGATGCCGAACGTCAACACGACGCAGGAAATGGTCGACATGATGAGCGCCAGCAGGGCATATGAGGCAAACGTGACCGCGTTCAATGCCGTTAAAAGCATGGCGCTGAAGGCGCTGGAAATCGGAAGGTAATGAGGTGAACCCATGTATATCGTACCTATAAGCACAATATCACGACTTGACAACATGAAATCCATAAAGGGCTCAGAGGGCGGCCAGACTGCCAGCGAGACCCTGGGCGCCGGATTCAAAGGCGTATTGGAGCAGGTCGTCAATAATGTGGAAAAAACTGAAGCGGCAACGCAGAAGGATGCATACGATCTCGCCACGGGAAATGTGGATGATGTGCACACAATGATGATAAACGCGGCAAAAGCCGATCTGGCGCTTCAGACGATGGTCCAGCTCAGGAACAAAATGATCGACGCATATTCGGAAGTCATGAGAATAAACCTGTAATCCCCTCATGAGCGATTTTTCAAAGTAAATTTTTTATGAACGGTAGAATAAAAAATGAACGAACAGATGAAAAAAGCCCTTGGGCCGTTGAGTCAGTTTTGGGGAAATATATCAAATAAAACAAAAGGCCTTGTAGCGGGCCTTGCGATCCTGACGATCGTCATCGCCCTTGTATTCAGCTTTATACTGAATAATAAGGATTATGTAGTCATATTTGACCAGCTCAGCGTCACGGAATCGACCGAGATCCTGGCAGTTCTCCAGGAAATGGAGGTTGACGTCAAAATGGAAGGGGATGCGATCCTGGTGCCCAAGAGCCAGGAATCCGGCGTTCGGATGGCGCTGGCGACGGAGGGCTATCCCAAAAGCGGACTGAGCTATTACCTGATCGAGCAGGGCAGCGGTATGCTCAGCACGGATTACGAGAAGAAGCAGTACGTCAACATGCAGCTTCAGGAGCGGATCGCCGCCAGCATCAAGACGCTCGACGGCGTCAAGGATGCCATCGTGACGATCACGGTTCCCGATGAAAATGTTTTTTATCTTAACGAAGACAAGGAAGAAGCAAGCGCTTCAGTCATCATCCATATGAATTCGGGCAGCACACTGTCGGACAGCCAGGTTTCCGGAATACAGAACCTCGTGGCAAAATCCGTGACCGGGTTGTCAAAGGACAATATCGCGATATCGGACAGCCAGGGAACCGACCTTGCGGACAGCGCAACAAGCAGCAGCCCGGACTATCTCAAAGTCAAGCTTACCAAGGAAATTGAAACTGAAATCAAGAAAAAGGTCCTATCCGTTTTGGAAGGTCCTTATTCAAGAGACCATCTTCGCGTTTCCGTGACCGCTAAAATCAATACGGACAACATGATCACGGAGCAAACGATCTATACACCGTCGGGAGAACAGAACACGGGAGTGACAAGCCAGACGACGACAAGCTCTGAATCCGCGGGCGGAACGGGAACGGGAGGCGTTGCGGGAACCAGCTCGAACGCGGAGGTCCCGGTCTATACCGAGGGAACCGAGGGAGGAGAAGGCACCTACAGCAGCTCAAGCGCAAGCACGACGTACCAGGTCAGCCAGTCGATCGCCCAGACAGAGAAGGTCGGTCCGGTCATCGAATCCATATCGATAGGGATCGCGGTAGACGCGCCTTCATTCGGACCGGGAGAAAAAGAGGGCATCACGCAGCTTGTGTCTTTTGCGACCGGCGTAGATCCGGCCATGGTGTCGGTCCAGAATTTTTCGTTCTTCACGCAGGAGGCCGCAGGTCCCGGCGGTACGGATGCGCCCGCTGCCGAGGAAGACAGCATGAAATTATATCTCATGATCGGAGGCGCCGCCGCAGGGCTGCTGATCATTATAGCGGTGATCCTGATGCTTCTGCTCAAGCGGAAGAAAAAGAAAAAGGAGATTGAAACCGGAGTAGCTTTGCCCAGAGCGCCGGTGCTGGACGAATTGTTCGGGCAGGAGCCCGAACAGCCTGTCAAGCCCATATCACAGAAAAATGACGCCAGAAAACAGGAAATCCTTGAGTTTTCAAAAGCTAATCCTGAAATTGCAGCACAATTGATCAAGTCATGGTTAAAAAGCGAGAATGATTAGGGGAATTTAGAATATGAACAGCAATACAAGTTTGACACCGAGACAAAAGGCCGCGCAGATTATCATTGCGCTGGGAGCCGATGTGGCATCCAGCATATTCCGTTTTCTGCAGGAAGAGGAAATTGAAAAAATCACATTTGAAGTCACAAGGCAGGAAGCCATGTCTCCCGAAATGAGCGACTCGGTGGTGGAGGAATTCTACAGCCTTTGCGTCGCACAAAAGGTATATACCGAGGGCGGCGTCGCCTACGCGAGAAATGTCCTCGAGAAGGCATTCGGCGCCCAGTCGGCCGCGGCGCTGCTCGACAGGGTCACAAGAACTCTGCGCACAAAAGCCTTTGAATTTATCAGAAAATCCGATTATAAAAATCTTATGAACATGATCGTCAACGAACACCCTCAGACGATCGCGCTGATCCTTTCCTATGCGAGAGCCGACCAGGCCTCGGCGATCATTGCGGAGCTGCCGAAAGAACAGCGGGTCGATGTCGTCGAGAGGATCGCAAGGATGGACAAGACGTCCCCGGATGTGATCAAGCATGTTGAAACCATTCTGGAAAGAAAGTTTGAAAACATCGTATCTTATGAACTGCTTGAAGTCGGCGGCATCAATTATATCGCTGAAATAATGAACAATATCGACCGCGGAACCGAAAAGCACATATTCGACGAGCTGGGCAGGAATGATCCGAAGCTGGCTGAAGAGATCAGAAAGAGGATGTTCGTATTCGAAGATATCACGATACTTGATCCGATGTCGATCCAGAGATTCCTCAGAGAGGTCGAGGCGAAGGAAATGGCTATCGCGCTCAAGGGCTCCAACAAGGAAGTCACAGCTGTCATATTCGAGAACATGTCACAGCGTATGTCCGAGACCATCAAGAGCGAAATCGAATATTTGCATAATGTCAGGGTAAGAGACGTTGAAGAGGCGCAGCAGAAGATCGTGGCAATCATACGAAGACTTGAAGAAGAAGGCGAGATTGTCATCACCAAGGGTGGAAAGGATGAGATCATTGTCTAGTGTATTCAAAGCGAAATCGATCTCGAATAATCCGGATGATGCCAAGGCGTATCCCGATTCGGAGCCCAGAGCGTACAGGCGGGACAGGGAATACGAATATCCCGACGACCAGAAGCAGATGATGATCCTTCAGGCGATCAAGAAATCCCAGCATATAGATAATGAAGCGATGAAGCGGGCGGAGGACATCATTGAAAACGCCCACAGAAAAAGCAGGCAGATCGTCCAGGACGCAGAAAAAAACGGGTATGACCAAGGGTATGTAAAAGGGGTCGAAATCGGCAGGGAGCTTGCGGGCAAAGAGGTGGAAAGCGCGCTGACCGAGCTGAAAAATATCATTGAACAGATCAAGGCGGATGAAAAGGCATTGGCTGCCCGGCATGAAAAAGACATCGTCATGCTGTCGATGGAAATAGCCAAGAAAATCATGAAACAGCAGATCCTCCTGGACGAAGACGCTATCCCGAAAATGCTCGATGAGGTGCTGCATGAATACAAGAATGAAACCAATATCAAGATCTATTTGTCTGAATATCATAAGAGTATTGACTTTAAGATAAACCACAGGATATCCAAGAAGATCCAGGGCATGGCACAGAACATCAGCGTCAATACGGTCAAGGACGAAGACGTGATCATGGTGGAGACACCGGACGGCATCATAGATGTGAGCCTGAAATCGCAGCTTGAGCATATCAAGGAGGCGATGAACCATACATTATAAAAGAAAAGCAGAAAAAGAAACGAAGCCGGAGGAGGATTCCTTTGATAAATCTGGACAACTGCCTTAAAGCCATTCAGAGCGGGGAAACGTATCACTATTTCGGGAAAATAGATAAAGTGATCGGGATGATGATCGAATCCATCGGGCCGAGAAGCAAGATCGGCGATTTGTGCAAAATCTATTACCAGGGCTTCGATAGTTTTATCCTTGCTGAGGTGGTCGGATTCAGGGAAAACAAGGTGCTGCTGATGCCGTATGAGGAGCCGGAGGGGATCAGGGCCGGAAATCTGGTGGAGACAACGAACGCGGCACTCAAGATCGACGTATCGGAGCAGTTGATCGGCAGGGTCATCAGTGCGACAGGAAGACCGATCGACGACGAGGGTGAAATCGAGTGCCATACGCAATATGAGGTACAGAGCACCTGCTCCAATCCGCTGTCACGGCCGAGAATCAATGAAATTCTGGAGTTCGGAGTCAAGGCGATCGACGGATTGCTGACGATCGGCAAAGGGCAAAGGATGGGCATCTTTTCGGGAAGCGGTGTCGGTAAAAGCACTTTGATGGGAATGATCGCCCGGAATGTGAAAGCCGACATAAACGTTATCGCGCTGGTCGGCGAAAGAGGACGCGAGGTCCGGGAATTCATCGAAAGAGACCTTGGGCCCGAAGGAATGGCAAGATCCGTCGTAGTGGTGGCCACCTCGGACCAGCCTCCGATGCTGAGAATGAAATGTGCCCTTGTTGCGACGACAATCGCAGAATATTTCAAGGACGAGGGAAAAGATGTGCTGCTGATGATGGATTCCCTGACAAGATTCGCCATGGCGCAGCGGGAGATCGGACTTGCGACGGGAGAGCCGCCGGTAGCCAGGGGATATACCCCATCGATCTATTCGATGCTGCCGAAGCTGCTTGAAAGGACCGGAAACTTTGAAACCGGCTCCATTACGGGCATCTACACGGTCCTTGTCGAAGGCGACGATGTGAATGAGCCGATCGCCGACACGGTACGGGGCATCATTGACGGACACATCGTCCTTTCCAGAAAGATCGCGATGCGCAACCATTATCCGGCCATCGACATCCTGGGAAGCATCAGCAGGCTGATGAACGATATTGTCGATAAAAAACAGACCGAGCTTGCCGGAAGGATCAGGAATACGATGTCGATATACGATGCGAATTATGATCTGGTGAATATAGGCGCGTATAAAAGCGGCAGCAATCAGGCACTTGACCACGCGCTGACCAAAATAGACGGAATCAACCATTTCCTGCAGCAGCGGGTGGATGAGAAAATAGCGTACAATGACAGTCTTGCAATGATGGAGAAAGCGATCCAGTAGCAGTTTAGGCCGTGAGGCGGAGGTCGAGCCATGAAGAAATTCCAGTTTCCTTTAGAAAAACTTCTGAATTACAAGAATCAGATCCTTGAAAGCGAAATGCAGGTTTTGTCGGAATTGAACCTTGAACACCAGATGGCCCTGGATAAGCTGAACACGATTCAGAAAAACTATGAACGATGCAAAAATAAGCTCAACAGCAAGCTCAACACAACATCGACGCCTTCGGAATGCCAGCTCTATATGTACTATATTGTGGACCTGAATGAGCAGACAAAAGCGGCGCAGCAGGAAATCGAGAGAATATCGATGAAAATCGTGGAGCAAATAAATGTGGTGAAGCAGATGAAGATGGAAGTCAAGACCATCGACAACCTCAGGGAGAACAGGCTGGACGATTTCAAGAAGGCTGAAAGCAAGCGTGAAGAGGCGGATATGGACGAATTTGTGGCCGCCGCGAAATACTACTAAGGTTTTAGGGAGAGATCCTTGAAATATAATATTTGAGGAAAGGAGGTAAACGAATGAATGTCAATATGATTCAGAACAATACTCTGGCAAGAGTCGGAGCAATGGATCCCGGCAATGCGGCTGCGATAGGCGGACAGAAAAACAGCCCGGCAGGGAAGGCCTTCGCGGAGCTGTTCGCCATGAACATGGCTTGTTCCTGTGGCGGCAATGGCGGAGGGATTCCGGGTGCGGTTATGGCAGACATGCCGACGGAAATCGTTGCTGACGCTGCAGCCGGAAACGCTGTGGTCTTTGTCGCTGAAGGCATGGAAGCAGTTGCGGCGGAAGCTATGGTCGGTGGCGAAGCGGAAAAACTATCCAATTTAACGGCAGCTGATGAACAGGATGAGCCGATGGTTTTTGCAGAAGAGCACTTTGAAGCGGCAGCTGCAGAAGCAGAAACCGCCTTTGCCGGAATCGCGGAGCTGCAGGCAGTATTATCGGGCGTCGCGGCAGTGGCGTCTAGCGAGCCACAAGCGGCGGACGCTGGCCAGAGATCCGGAATCAACCCGGGAATGCAGCATCTGGTTGAAAAAATGCAGCAAAGCTCGGAAACAACGGAGTATGACACAGCAGCATGGCTTGGAGAGCCGGTCCGTGAAATCATGAAGGAGATCAAGGACAACCGTATAATTGCCAGAGCATCGGCGGGAGCAGACCCGGCGGGGAACCCAGCGATTGGAAGCGAAACGGCCTCGATTATCAAAGACATGGCTATAGCAGGTCAGCCTGATGGCATCTCCGAGCAAGGACTGGAAGGATTTGAGGCCGTAAGCGCCGAAGAGGCGAGCGAATTCGCGGATGCCCTAAAGCAGCAGATCAGTTCGAAAGAGCAGGGCCAGAACATTGTTTCCGCGCATGACCAGAGCCAAAGCCAGGGTCAGGGAGCGGCAGCCGGCGCCGTCGGACTTGAAAGAGCCGGAACGGCTTATACAGCCGTCAGCTCGCCGGAATATGCCGGAACATACAGCCAGGTCGGCAATGAGATCCTCGCAAAGCTTGAGCAGAAGGGCCCGATGGAATTTAAAATGACACTTCAGCCGCAGGATCTTGGCGACATCGACGTCCAGTTCAAGGTCAGCGAAGGAAAACTCATCATTGACATCATGGCGGCAAGCGCCAGGACACAGACGCTGCTCGTCAGCCAGGTCGATCAGCTGGTCGCCAGTCTGGGACTTCAGAATGTCCATGTCGAAAGCGTCAGCGTCAACCATCCTGCTCAGACGGGCACAGGCACTGCGGCCGAACAGATGATGGCCATGAACGGGGGAATGGAATTTTCCCACAAAAATAGCCGAAACCGGGATTCGGACAACGACGGTCGTACCTACGGCCGGGCAGACGCGGATGATCGCATTCAGACCGTCAAGGCTGCAGAAAACAGCCGGATCGTCAGAAACCTGTCCCAGAGAATGGATTACGCAGTTTAGGGGGTGTAAAAATGGCAATTGACTCAATCAATTATTATCAGCCGGCAACGACGGCAAGCGCCAGCAAATCGACCGGAACCACAAATCTGACCATGGATGACTTCTTCACACTAATGGTTGCGCAAATGAGCAATCAGGATATGTACAACACAGTGGACAACACGGAATTCATGGCTCAGATGGCGCAGTTTTCGATGGTTCAGGCGCTGGCGGATCTCAATTCGATGTCCCAGACGGCATATAGCGTGAATCTTGTCGGAAAGGAAGCAACGGTGGCATATTCGGATGACAACGGCGAATTGATAAGCGTCACCGGCATAGTGGATGGCGTAAACCTTTTCAATGGCGATGCGGAGGTGGTCATAAACGGTACGCCGTATGCCCTCAGCAGTGTCATGAAGGTCGGAGCGCCCGCTCAAAGCGGAACGACGGTGGATGAATTCCTGAAGCAGATCCAAAGCAGCGTCAGCGATAGCATATCAAGCATGTCGAGTTCCGAAACAGAATAGGAGTTGAAGAATGTCCAGTCAGATAAACGGCAGTAATTACAGCATGGCTGACGCGATTATCAGGCAGACGGAAAAAATCAGATCGGGCAGCGGCCAGGCAGGTCCCAAGACGTCAACCGCGACAGGAGCTGCAGGCAATTCTTTCCAGGAGATCCTGAACAGGCAGCTGCAGCAGCAGGAAATCACTTTCTCGAAGCATGCGAGCAGCAGGACCGAAGAGAGGAATATAGAAATGACCCGCACAGATCTGACGAAACTGAATGAAGCCTGTGATAAAGCCAGCAAGAAAGGCATCAAGGACGCTTTGGTCATAACCGACAAAGCAGCATTCATCGTAAACGCGCCAAGCAAGGTTGTGGTCACTGTAATTGACAAGAATGAAATGAAGGATAACGTTTTCACAAATATCGATGGTGCCGTATTCATATAGCCGGACCTGAAAAAGGAAGCTATGGCGGATCCCGAACGACAGAAGGATCCGCAAAAGGGCACGATGTACAAAGAAAGGAATCAAGAAATGTTAGGATCAATGTACTCAGCAGTATCGGGTCTTGCCGCTCATCAGACCAAAATGAACGTGATCGGCAATAATATCGCCAATGTGAACACTTACGGCTACAAATCCAGCAGGGTCACATTTTCGGATGTTTTCTACCAGACGATCAGCAGCACTTCTGCTCCGACGACAAATACAGGCGGAACGAACGCGACCCAGCTCGGCTATGGCGCGAAGGTCAATTCGATCGACGTCATCAATACTCAGGCCGGAAGCGCGACGACTGACCGGGCAATGGACGTATACATCAACGGCGAAGGCTATCTGGCCGTCAAGGACGGCGATGGCGCGGTAAAATATACCAGAGTGGGCGTCCTTGGATTTGATGTCGCCGGGAATCTTGTCGACGCCAATGGAAATATGGTGCTCGGAATCCCGACAAACAGCACAACGGGTCTGCCGGCGCTCAATGACGACGGAACTGTCGACACTTCATCGCTGGTGGCGATCCAGGTCCTGCCGGCGACACTGGAAAAATATTCAGGCATCGCGATCGGACAGAATGGTGAGATCAGCGCCATCGCCGAAGGAGATCCCGCTTTCACGCCTTCAGTAAATACCAGCTGGCTCAGCAGCAGCTCGATCAGCGAAGATTCGCTCTACACGGGCAAGGTGACGATCCAATCGACAGTCACGGCAGTGGACACAGTTTCCAGAGATTCTGACGGAAATGCCGTAGCAGGCGTTACGGTCGATGCCGATGCCAACATCATCGGCAGAATGTCCGTTAATTACGATGGAACTGCTTATACGCTGAACGGGACCGATCTTGACGGGGAAGCTTTCTCCGCGACAGGGACATATGACGCCGCAACCGACACAGTGTCGTTTGAAGTTGATGGACTGGCGGATGCTGTGACGGTCGATGCGACTCAATATACCTTTGCAACAGGTACGAATAATCTGGGGAACATTTCCGCGACCCAGGCGTCTATAACAGCTTCGGCATACCTTCAGTCCGGATCGACGCTCACGATCGGACCGGCAACATGGACTCCGGCAACAACATCGGTAACGATGGGCGATCTGACACTGAATATTTCCGCAGACACATTTGAAGACGTCGGGAATATACCGGAAGGTACATTGCTTGGGTCCGTCGGCAACGGCGCCAGCCAGTCGATCAGGATCGCGACCATAGCCTGCGTCAAATTCGCAAATGCCGACGGTCTTTCCCAATCAGGAGAAGGATACTTCCTGGAAACGCTCAATTCGGGCGAAGCAGTCGGTGTCATTCCGGGCAGCCAGGGGACCGGATCCTTCAGGTCAGGCGCGCTGGAAATGTCAAACGTTGACCTGTCCAAGGAGTTTACGGAAATGATCATCACGCAAAGAGGATTCCAGGCCAACACAAGGATGATCACCGTATCGGACTCGATGCTTGAAGAGCTTGTAAACATGAAGAGATAAAATTTCAAAAGGGTAAAAATAGAATAGCGGCATGAGGGGTGCGGCTTCCGGGCGCAGGGCGGCATGAAAGCACTGACGGGCGGAAGACGCATCCCGATTGCAGAACAGGGGAACGAAATGATCAAATTAACGAAATTGAATGGCGACGAACTGATTCTCAACAGCGATTTGATCGAAACGATCGAGGAGAGGCCGGATACAACGATCCAGCTGGTGAATGAAAAATACTTTCTGGTCAGGGAAAGCGCAGATGATATCGTCGGGAAAGTGATCGCCTACAAAAGGCAGCTTTCGAAGGCATCAAAACCGGAAAACACCAAAAAGAAAAAATAACTGCACTTGTTGAGGCAATAGAAGAAACATATAGTCGCTTCCCGATCTCAGAAGCCAGGCAGAATATCTAAGAAAGGAGAAAATATTATGGCGGAAATTCTATCCCAGAGTCAGATCGACAATCTATTGAACAGTCTGATCAGCGGAGCTAAAGATATCGATGCGGCCGACCACGAACAGCAAAAGAAAAAAGTCAAGGATTATGACTTTAGAAGCCCAAAACTGTTCACACGCGAGCAGCTCAAGATATTGTACAGCATATATGAGAATTATTCCAGAATATTGTCTTCTTACATAACGGCTATTTTGCAGGCTTATTGTAAAATTGAAATCATCGAAGTCGAAGAGCAGCAGTATTATGAATTCAATAATGCGCTGCCTGATTCGGTCCTGATGGGCCTTATCGATTTCGGGATCACCGATAACGGCGAGGATGAGGATATCGTACTCATGGATGTCAGCAAAGACATCGGGTTCTGCGCCATCGACAGATTGCTGGGCGGCAGCGGAAAGCCCATCGACAGCGACCGGGAATTCACAGACATAGAATACGGGCTGCTGGATTATATCTTCAAGGGCATGATCCCGCTGATGAAAAACGCGTGGCATGATTATATCGTCATAAACCCCAGGCTGATGAAGATAGAGACCAATTCCAGAATACTTCAGGGGATCGGAGCCGATGAGAGTGTCGTGATCGTCGTCATGAACATACAGATCAACGAGACACAAGGCAAAATAAATATTTGCATACCGGGAATAATACTGGATACAATGCTCAAGGTCATCAGCTCGCAAACCAGAAAAAGCATCAGAAAAGGCGATGTCACAAATGAAGAGCACAGACGGACGGCAATCATCGGAGAGATCGAGAAATCGAATCTTGAAATGACGGGAATACTTGGAACCGCCGACGTTCTGTCAAAGGATCTCATTGAACTTGAAGTGGGCGATGTGATCAAATTGGATAAGTCGAAAAACGATCTGGTCGATATTGCAATCGAAGGTGAGACGTGGTTCCGGGGGGAAATCGGCATATTCAACAAAAGAAAAGCCATTGCAATAAGAGAAGTTTTAAAGAAAGGAAGTGACATTGCCAGATGACAGAATTCGGAGAAAGCATGAGGCCTTTAAGCGATATGGAAATAGATGTTATCGGCGAAGTGATGAATATCAGCATGGGCGCCGCAGCGACAGCCGTATCGACCATATTGGATAAAAAAGTGACGATCACGACGCCGAGGATCGAAACAGTTTCGGTCAATGATTTTGATATCGCATACCTCGAACCGGCAGTCGGCGTGTTGATCAAATACATTGAAGGGATAGAGGGGAACAACATTTTACTGCTGAAGCAGGCGGATATCAAAAATATTCTTTGCCATCTTCTTTCAACGGATCCGGATGAAGAATTCGTGCTTGACGAAATAAGCACGAGCGCAGTCTGCGAGATCATGAACCAGATGATGGGATCCGCTTCAAGCGCCCTTGCCTCTTTTCTCGGACATGTTGTGAACATATCGCCGCCGGAGGTCCTGGATGTGGCGGATATCGGCAGTGTCAAGGGTATGTTCGCCTTAAAGGGACAGGAGCTGGTCAGCATCAAATTCCGCCTCGTGATCGACGATCTCGTGGACAGTGAGTTTATAAGCGCTCTTGAGCCGGATCTTGCCAGAAAGATCGTAAAGATGTCCCTTGGTGCCAATGAAGTGGAGGATCAGGCAGCCAAGAAGGCAAGCGCGCCTCAGAAACAGGCTGAAACAGCGCGGATGGAGGAACCGGTGGCCGCCGCGATCGCAGGCTTGACAGCAAGGCCGGAACCTTATTACAATCCCGAGCCGTCTCAGAAGAAAGCGGTCGAGACACAGGATTTCAATTATAAATCCTTCGATACGCCTGCCGGAGCTTATGATCCGAATACCAACAATCTGGAACTGATCATGTCGGTTCCGCTGCAGATCACCGTTGAGCTTGGACGGACCAAAAAGAAGATCAAGGATATCATCGAGCTATCCCAGGGAAACATCGTTGAGCTTGACAGACAGGCTGGAGCTCAGGTCGATGTTCTGGCGAACGGCCGGCTGATCGCGAAAGGCGACGTCGTAATAGTTGATGACAATTACAGCGTCAGGATCACGGAGATCGTCCGGCTGAAGGAGACGCTGAGCGAACTGTAAGACATAAAAAACAACCAGTGAACAAGAAAAATAAACGGGAAGTTATAAAAAGAAAGGAAGCGAAAAGATGGGGAAAATATTGATAGTCGATGATGCGGCATTCATGAGAATGATGATCAAGGATAACCTGAAAAAAGCGGGCTATACCGATTTCATCGAAGCCGGGGATGGAGAGGACGCCATCAGCAAATACATGGAGAACAAGCCGGATCTTGTGCTTCTTGACATCACGATGCCGATCAAGGACGGCATCCAGGCTTTGACTGCAATCAAGAAGTCAAATCCCGCCGCCAAAGTCGTCATGTGTTCGGCCATGGGTCAGGAAGGAATGGTCGTGGAGGCCATCAAGCTCGGGGCGCTGGATTTCATAGTGAAGCCATTCAAGCCGGACAGACTGATTCAGACCGTAAAAAACGCCCTTGGAGATTAAGAGGAGGCCATTCCATTGATTAAAGACGTATTTTCCATGTTTTTCGCAATAGCGGGAACGATCCTGGTGATCTTTCTGACCTATGCTGCCAGCAAATGGTATGCCGGCAAGATGCGTCACGTTGCCGGAGGCAAGCATATCAGGATCATAGACCGGCTGATGATCAACAACACGGGATCCGTTCTCCTGATAGAGGTCGGAGAGGTGCAGTACATGGTCGGAGTCAGCGATAAAAATATCCAGCTCATAACGAAACTGGACAAGCCTGTCGATTTTCAGCATCAGGAAGAGCCGGACAAGGAGAATTTCATGGAGATATTAAAAGCACTCAAGCTAAAGGGAAACAGGAATGAAAAAAACTAATGGGTCATCGAGGCTTTTAAATAATATACCTGGCAGAAGCCTTATCGCTGTCACCATCACGCTTGCTTTGCTCGGAGCCATGACGGATGCGGCATACGCGGCGCCTTCGGTCGTCGATATAGCCATAAACGGAGAAGGCTCGGACGTCGTGAGAATATTGCTGGTCCTTACGCTGATCACGCTTGGACCATCCTTGCTCCTGATGATGACTTGCTTTACACGGATCATCATTGTACTTTCGTTCCTGCGCAATGCGCTCGGTCTGCAGCAAAGCCCGCCGAACCAGGTTCTGATCGGTCTGGCGCTTTTTATAACTTTTTTTATAATGTCGCCGGTATTCGGCCAGATCAATGAATCGGCCCTGAAACCCTATAATGACGGCATTATACAGACAGATGAGTTCATTGCGCGCGCGTCTGAGCCGCTGAAGGAATTCATGCTGAAGCAGACAACGACGCAGGAAGTGGAAATGTTTAAAAACCTGTCTCCCAGAACGAACCTTGAAAATCTGGAGCCAAGAAACCTTCCGATGGATATCGTTGTTCCGTCATTTGCTGTAAGCGAGCTGAAACGGGCATTCACGATCGGATTTCTGATATTCATACCGTTTCTGGTCATCGATATGATCGTGGCCAGCACCTTGATGTCGATGGGGATGATCATGCTTCCGCCAGTCATGATATCGCTGCCCTTCAAGATCATGCTGTTTGTGGTCGTGGATGGCTGGGGTCTTCTGATCAGGACGCTTGTCATGACATATAACTAAGGAAGGAGAGTCGCTATGGACACCACACAAATGATGGAAATATTCAGAGGCGCGGTCATGACGGGATTCAAGGTTGCGGGACCGATTCTTGTGGTCAGTATCGTAGTCGGTCTGATCATATCGATCATACAGGCGGCGACCTCCATAAATGAGCAGACGATGACCTTCGTGCCAAAGCTTGTCGTGATCGGGCTGGTGCTGATTATTTTTGGCGGCTGGATGCTTCAGGAAATGGTGGATCTGGTCCATCAGATCTTCGAGTTCATTGCGACGTCCATCTGAAAGATGCTATGCCCTCTATGACAGGGCAATGGGGGGTCCGCTTTGATATTCGATTTTAACAGCTATCTGATATATCTGCTGATCACATGCAGGATGGCGGGAATGATATTCTTCAATCCGATCTTCGGCCGAAGCAATATCCCCGCAATGGTGAAGGTGGGTTTGTCCCTTGGGATCGCGCTGAATCTCGCGGGCGGCTACGGCACCATATCCGTTGTCGAATATTCCGTAATAGAGCTTGTCTATTCGATAATGAAAGAATTCGCGATTGGTTTCGCCATTGGGTTCATCGTGCAGATGTTCATGACTGTGTTTCATTTTGGCGGCGAATTGATCGATATGCAGATGGGCATGAGCATGGCGCTGATGTATGACCCGACAAGCAATTCGCAGATATCGATCAACGGAAATCTCATGACGATCATGTTCTCGCTGCTGTTTTTCGTGACAAACAGCCATTTGACGCTGATGGGGATCGCTGCGAAGTCGTTTGATGTCATACCCATCGGCATGACGCCCATAGACAGCAGGATAGGCTTGTTCATAATAGAATTGTTCGCATACATCCTGGTATATGCGCTTCAGCTGGCCCTGCCGATCATTGTGACGCAGATCCTCGTGGAAGTCGCGGTCGGCATCCTGATGAGAGTCGTTCCGAATATCAATGTATTTGTGATCAATCTGCAGCTCAAACTCCTGATCGGAACGCTGGTCATACTGATACTGATACCCGAGCTGGTCAAATTCATGACCATAGTGAACATGCTGATGCTTACCAGAACGCACGATGTGCTGGCCTACTTCATGTGATAAAGGGGGGAGAACGCGTTGGCGGAACTGAATAAAACCGAAAAAGCGACCCCTAAAAAAAGGAAGGACGAGCGTAAGAAAGGGAATACCTTTCAAAGCAAGGACGCCGTCAGCATCATTGTACTGATCGCCTCCTTCGTTGCCATCAGCCAATTTGGAGGCTACATCGCCCAAAGACTCGGCTATTTGTATAACGCCCAGATCGAAAGGATCTCGTCGGTCAACACATTGACACCGGACCTCGTGATGCGTATCGCGTTCGACTGCATGCTGGTGTTTGCAATGACCGCGTTGCCGATCATGATGATCGCCAGCGCATCGGCGATCCTTGCGACAGGAGCGCAGACGAAATTCCTGGTTTCAGGCGACCTGCTCAAATTCAAATTCAGCAGGATCAGCATCATTCAGGGAATGAAGAAGTTCTTTTCGCTCAGGTCTACGGTGGAGCTGATAAAATCGCTGATGAAGATCGGAATCATCATCGTGATCATCTATAGAAACCTGCGCGAGCTGCTGTCGGTCACACCCAATATGATCAGCATGAGCGTGGCCGATACCGTCACATTCATGATCGACCAGGTGATGTCGCTGGTTTTCAGCATATGCCTGATTTTCATAGCAGTCGCGATCATCGACTATGTCTACCAATGGTATGACTATGAAAAACGGTTGAAGATGACGAAGCAGGAGGTCAAGGACGAATATAAGCAGACGGAGGGAGATCCTTTCATAAAAGGCAAGATCAAGGAAAGACAGCAGAAGGTCAGCATGAACAGGATGATCCAGCAGGTGCCGAAAGCAGATGTCATCGTAAGAAATCCGACCCACTTCGCAGTTGCCTTGAAATATGACATAAAAAAGGACCCCGCTCCCATCGTCCTGGCCAAAGGACAGGATTATGTGGCATACCGCATCATCGAAGCAGGAAACCATTATAATATTCCGATCGTAGAGAACAGGCCGCTGGCAAGAGGCCTGTACGAAACAGTCGATATCAACACATATATTCCGGCGGAATTGTACCAGGCGGTTGCCGAACTTCTGGCCTGGGTGTATGGTAATAAAGAGAAGGATAAGAAACAGTCATGAAGATATTCAACAATGTGGCAGTCGTATTTGTCGTATTGATAATAGCATTGATCATCATTCCGCTTCCGCCTTTCTTCCTTGATTTCATGTTTATTATCAACATCGCGATCTCGCTCATAATATTGCTGACGACGATGTATATCGGCGGGCCGCTGGAGTTTTCGATATTTCCTTCCATGCTCCTGATCACGACGCTGCTCAGGCTGTCGCTGAACATATCCTCTACAAGGCTGATCCTGTCAAACGGCGGGGAAGCGGGGCAGGTCATCGCGACATTCGGGAATTTTGTGCTCGGAGGCAATCCGATCGTCGGATTTATCGTATTCATCATCATTATTATCGTTCAGTTCATTGTCATCACAAAGGGTGCTGAGAGAATCGCGGAAGTCGCCGCCAGATTTACGCTGGATGCCATGCCCGGAAAACAGATGGCCATAGACGCCGACCTCAGCTCCGGCATCATAAATGAAAAGGAAGCAAAAGAGAGAAGAAAAAAGATCCAAAGGGAATCGGAATTCTACGGGGCCATGGACGGAGCGACCAAGCTCGTCAAGGGCGACGCGATCACGTCGATCATCATTGCGGTGATCAACCTGATTGCAGGATCCATCATCGGCATGGTCCAGGGAGGCATGGATTTTTCGCAGGTTCTTTCCGTATACTCGATAGCAACCGTTGGAGACGGCCTGGTATGCCAGGTTCCTGCGCTTCTGATTTCGACGGCGACAGGAATGATCGTTACAAGAGCGGCATCCGAGGGAAATCTGAACCAGGATGTCAAGGCGCAGTTTCTGTCTCAGCCAACTGTGCTCATGATCGCCGGCGGCGCGTTAATGCTCATGTGCCTGATTCCGGGGGCGCCTGTCATCCAGATCGCCATGCTGTCCGTCATGCTGTTCACGCTGGGCTTCATGCTTTATAGATCGGCTGCGGCCAAGGCGGTGCTGATAACGGCGGAGGAGGCCGAGGAAAGCAAGCCGGAAGAACTCAGCGAGGTCAATTATTACAAAAATATAGACAATGTCTACAATCTGCTCAGCGTCGAGCCGATTGAAATGGAATTCGGATACTCGCTGCTGCCGCTTGTGGATGAAAAGAGCGGCGGAAGCTTTATAGACAGAGTCGTAATTTTCAGAAAGCAATTCGCCCTCGAAATGGGCGTCGTCGTACCGACGGTCCGCCTTCGCGACAATGGCCTGATCAATCCCAACCAGTATCTGATCAAGATCAAGGGCGAGGAGGTGGCCAGGGGCGAAGTCCTGGTGGATTACTATCTGGCGCTTGATCCGGGCTCGATCACAGGAACGATCGACGGCATCGAAACAGTTGAGCCGGCCTATGGGATACCGGGCAAATGGATTGCCGAAAGTCAGCGCGATATGGCTGAGGTCTATGGTTATACAGTCATCGATCCGCTTTCCGTCATCGTTACGCATTTGTCTGAGGTCATCAAGCGCCATATCCATGAGCTGATCGGCAGGCAGGATATATTATCGCTTCTTGAAAACGTGTCGAAGGTCAATAAAGCCATCGTTGACGATGTGGTCCCGGGCGTCCTGTCGATAGCAGACCTGCAGAAGGTCTTGACGAATCTGCTGAAGGAATCCATCCCGATCAGGGATATGGAAAGCATTCTCGAGACTATCGGCGACCACGGCATGAGCATCAAAGACACAGATATGCTGACGGAATATGTCAGGCAGAGGCTGAAGAGGACCATAACGAGAAAATATACCGACGGCAACAGCATCAAGGTCATTACGCTGGATCAGGATATAGAGAACATGATCCTTTCTTCCGTCAAAAAGAGCGAGCATGGAACATATATGGCGATAGAACCCGGCGTCGTACAGAGCATAGTCGAGTCGCTGACGGAACAGATTGAGCATGTGAAGGATCTGGTCAGCCAGCCGATCATTCTGACATCCCCGATCGTCAGGATCTATTTCAAAAAACTGATCGACCAGTTCCAGCCAAATCTGACGGTACTGTCATTCAACGAAATCGATTCGAACATGCAAATACAGGCCATAGGCGCCATCAGGACCGGCAGCGCCGTATGAGGCGGCCAAAAGAAATTTTAGAGAAGGAGGTGTATTGAATGGAAGCAGCAATTCAGGAAGCGGACGACAGATATATGGAGCAATGGATGGCATATAAAGCCAACGCCAGCATCGAAGCGAGAAACGAGATCGTCCTTCTGTATACCGGCATCGTTAAAAAGATCGTGCTTCGCTTTCGCGGAAGCTACAACAATTTCGGACAGCTGGACGACATGATCAACCAGGGGATCGTTGCGCTGATCGATGCGGTTGAAAAGTTCGACCCTACGATCGGGAATAAATTCGAGACATTTGCTTCTATAAAAATCAGGGGAGCCGTCATCGATTTCATGAGAAAGCAGGATTGGGTGCCCAGAAACCAGCGCAACCTGGCTAAGGAGCTCGACGATGTATTTGAGCAATTATATTGCGAAAACGGCTGTGAGCCGACCCAGGCGCAGATTGCCGAACGAATGGGCATAACAGTGATGCATCTTGAAAAAGTCCTGGAGCAGAGGCATAATTCGATCATATTGTCATACGAGGAGATCGTTTATGAAAGCATGATGAAGGCGACGCCTCTCAATGTCAACGAAAGCCAGAACCATTCGCCTGAAGGGGAGCTCCTTTACAACGAGCTGCGGGACAAGCTCGGCGAGGCGATAGACCTTCTCAATGAAAGAGAAAGGCAAGTCATTTCCCTATATTATTATGAAAGCCTTAAGTTGAAGGAAATTGCGACGATATTGAATATCAGTGAGTCACGGGTATCGCAGATCCATTCAGCCGCGATCGTAAAAATGAAGCATCGGATGAACAGCTATTAAAAATATCACAATAAATCGATCTTAGATTGAAATAACAGTATGCTGAATATGGAGGTTGGAAATGGAAAGAGGATTTTATACAGCGGCTTCGGGATTGCTGACCCAGCAGAAGAACATCAGCATGATGTCGAACAATATCGCAAATGCAACAACTGTGGGCTTCAAGAGCCAGACAACCGTTGGGTCCACTTTCGGGGACCATCTCCTTTCAAGGCTCAATGCCTCAAAGGGAGGAGAAGGCTCGACAGTCGGAAGCAGCACCTATATGAATATAAGTGAAACTGAATATACGAATTTCGCTCAGGGAAATTTTGAGGCAACCGGCAGGAATGTGGACATGGCGATACAGGGAGAGGGCTTTTTCGTCGTTCAAAATGAACAGGGAACGGATTATCTGACAAGAAACGGTCAGTTTGAGATCGATGCAGAAGGCTATCTCGTTCTTCCGGGCGCAGGCTATGTTCTGAATGACAGCAATGGCAAGATACAGCTCGAAACCACGGAATTCAAGGTTGATAGAGCCGGAACGATCTATGTCGGCGAGGATGAGCAGGATAAGCTGCTTCTGGCTCTTCCGTCCGACAAGGACAGTATGGATCAGGTCGCCGGCAGTATATTCACCAGCGGCGGCGGATATGACCAGGCTGAAGAGAATTCAAACGTCGTATTGCAGGGCGTTGTTGAAAGATCGAATGTCAACCTTGCGCAGGAAATGAGCAGCGTCATGGCAGGACAGAATCATTTCCAGTCGTGCAGCCAGATCATCAAGATATTTGACAGGATCAATGAGATCACAGCCAACCAGATCGGCAAGCTCGTATAGATTGAAAGGGGAAGAAACAGATGATAAGAGGATTTTATTCCGCAGCCTCCGGGCTGATGACACAGCAATCCAATATGGACATCCTGGCAAACAACATGGCAAACGCAGCCACGACCGCTTACAAACCCCAGCATGCCGGATTTGCCGACCTGCTTTACCAGAATATCAACAGCAAGGCGCTTGAGCCGGTCAATTGCGGAGCTGGTGTGAAAGTTGGCAAAACGGCCATCGATTTCACCCAGGGCTCGCTCATGCAGACCGGGATCGAAACGGATTGCGCGATCCTCGGCGAGGGGTTTTTCGCGGTTGAAAGCCAAACTGACGAATCTGTGTATTATACGAGAGACGGAAGTTTCAAATTAAGCGCGGACGGAAGCGACATCTATGTTGTGACTGCGTCGGGAGAACGCGTTCTGAACGCCGAAGGCGATCATGTGACGCTTATAGCGGATGAAACAACGGGCAATCGCAGCTTCGATCCATCCGTTATAGGAATTTATACATTTGCCAATAAATTCGCGCTTCAGCCTGTCGGAGGAAATAAATTCGCTGCTCTGGAAGCCGCAGGCGAAGCGCAGGCTGCCGGCGAGGATGATGCCGCCACCGCCGCCACTGTTAAGAACGGCTTTCTCGAATCGTCGGCTGTCGACATATCAAAGGAAATGGTGAAGGTCATCGAGGCCTCCAGGGCGTTCTCGCTGAATTCAAGAATGGTCCAGGTCGCGGATGATATCGAAAAAATAGTCAACCAGCTCAGATAAGGCGATTATATTATTATTCCGAGGGAAAGATGGAAGAAAGTAAGATCACGGGAATCAACAGGAATATCGAGGTTCAGATCAGCGGAGACGGCATGACCGCATATATCAAGCTGGAAAAGCCGGCCGATGAAGAGGCGCCGGCCACCAGGGAGGAAATGCTGGAGGCCCTGGCTGCGCATGGCGTCACATACGGCATCAGGGAGGCCGTAGTGGAAAAGCTTGCTGCGACACCGGTATACGCATTCAGGATGGAAGCCGCCAAAGGACTCAATCCGATCAGCGGTGAAAATGGCCGGATCGAGTTTCATGTGAAGAAGGACAAGGAGTACGAGCCTGAATATACTGAAGAAGGAACGGTCGATTATAAGAATATCGACTATTTCCAATTAACGGAAAAGGGCAGGATCCTGTGCGACATCATCGCTCCCGGACAGGGGACGGACGGAATGGATGTTTTCGGGAAGGTCATTCCGGCAATGCAGGGCAAAGAAGCGGCGGTCCCGCAGGGAGAGAATACTTCAGTCGACGACGAAGGCACCCATCTGATTGCGGATTGCGACGGCCTTGTCCGTTTCGCGGGAAGCAGGATCGATATCAGCGAAATGCTCCAGATCCGCTCCAGCGTAAACAATATAACAGGCAATGTGAATTTCAGCGGAGATATCACAGTCGGCGGAGATGTCTGCAACGGCATTGCGGTCAAAGCCGGCGGCAATATAATAATCAGGGGCGTCATCGAAGATGCAACCGTTGAGGCCGGCGGAAGCCTTCATGTGATGAACGGCATAAACGGCGACGGTAAAAATAAAATTATCGCAGGAGGCGGCCTGACCTGCAAGTATATAGAAAACGCGATCATTGAAGTCGATGGCAGCATCATGGCCGATTATATTATTGACAGCGACATCAGATGCAGCGGGGACATCATTCTGACCGGGACAAAAGAGGTTCTGATCGGAGGGAGCACCATGCTGGGAGGGGAACTCCGCGTCAGGGATATCGGCAATCTGCATGAGCGGCCTACAAAGATTGAGTTCATGGGTATCAGAACCATTGATGAGCGAAGGATTGCGGAACTCGAAAAGGAGCAGGACGCGATCGCCAATAATGTAAACAGTCTTGTGGATACTGCGGCAAGGCTTGGCAAACAGGCTGAAAGCGGCCGGTTGGGCATCGACGCGATCGAGCAGCTCATATCATTGAAGCAGCAGATCCAATTCCAGACCGAAAAGGCGGGAGAGCTCAATGAGGAGATCGAACTGCTGAAGCGGAGGGAATTTATAGTCTATCCGGGATTCATCACATGCAAGAGAAAAATCTATCAAGGTGTGCGCATATACTTCGGAGACAACCGGTTCCAGTTCAGTCTGGATAATATAGAGCATTGCAGGATCTACTGGTTCGACGATCAAATCGTGCAGAATACCCTGTGATCATTCGGGGGCATTTCAAGAAAAGGAGGCGGGGATATGAAAGAAGGGAAATACATTAAAGTCGATATCTGCTCAGTTGACAAGGATATCATCTTTTCGACAAAAGATTATGATATCGAAGGAAATCGGCTGATCCTGAACGGACATGACCTGCCGCGCGTCGAGCATAAGGCGATCATCAAGGCGGTCGGATATATGGATGACGGAATAGTGATCATGGAAGGCAGAGTGACGATCTCGACAGAACTGCAAATCAAGCTGGATATTCTCGATTATGAAGAAAAACAGGACAGACGCGAGAATGTCAAGGTCAGGACGGACTTCAAGAGCAGGATCCTCAAGGCATATAAAAGCAACAGAAGCAAACGCGGCTTGCTGGTCAATGACGAAATGCAGGCACGCGATATCAGTGTCGGCGGCATATGCTTCTATTCAAACAGGGTATTCCTTAAAGGACAGCTGCTGTATTTCGAATTCACTCAAAGCAGGGCGCCTTTCATACTGGAAGCCGTCGTCGTCAGAAAAGAAGCGGAAAGAATGAAGAGAGGCTATCGATACAGATACGGCTGTAAATTCGTTAATCTGACCAATCATCAACAGGAAAGCATCTGTGAATACGTCTTCAAGATCGAGCTTGAAAACTACAGAAAGATACATAAGGAAGACACACACCACGCTTATTGATACAGGAGGGAAAATAATGGCCAAGATCATAGCCGTGACCAATCAGAAGGGCGGCGTCGGCAAGACTTCGACCGCCAGCGCCATCGTCAGCGGTCTTGAAGAGAAGGGTTACAAAGTGCTTGCGATCGATTTGGATCCGCAGGGGAATCTGGGCTTCTGCCTCGGGGCGGAAATCGAGAACAGCCCAACGGTCTACGAACTCATGAAGGGATCGCAGCCGGCTGAGGAAGTGATACAGAGGAGCAATGGCATCGACGTCATTCCCTCGAATATCCTGTTAAGCAGCGCCGAGCTCGAATTCAACAATATCGGCCGGGAGTACCTTCTCAGAAACGGTATTGCACCGATCGTAAACAATTATGATTTTATAATAATCGATACACCGCCCGCATTGAACGTGCTGACGGTCAATGCGTATACGGCGACGGATAACCTGATCATACCGATGGTGCCTGAAATATTGAGCCTGCTTGGGATCTCGCAGCTCCGGGAAACGATTGAGCTGGTCCGGAAGTACTACAATCCGGGCATTGCGGTCCTTGGGATCCTGCTTAACAAGTATGACAAGCGAAGACTTCTGACCCGGGACGTGTCTGAAATGGCGGAAACGATCGCCGGGGAACTGGGTACAGTCGTTTTTGATGCCAAAATAAGGTCTTCGGTGGCCGTGGCTGAAGCGCCGGCCCATGGAGCAAGTGTTTACAGGCACTCAGCCAAGTCCAATTCGACATTTGATTACAGATGTTTTATAGATGAATTACTGGAACGGGAGGGGATGATCCGAAATGGCAAAAAAAACCAATAAAACCGAGCATGTTTTAAAAATGATTTCAAAGGAAGAAAACCCGGAGGGCACAGAAGTGGAAGAAGCCCGGGAGGCTCTGCAACAGGAGGGAACAAAGGAGGCTCCGGACAGCAATGTCGAAGGCCTGTCCGAGGAGGCCGGGATGTCCGTTGAAAACGAAGAGAAAATCAGGATCGCGTGCCAGCGGGAGCAATCTCCGGAAGACAATACGCAGCTCATCAATCTTGCCGAGCAGCTGGTCATGGAAAATATCCATGAAGTCATGGAAAGAATGAATGTATGCACCTGTCCGATCTGCACAAACGATATAGCGGCCCTGGCGCTGAACATGCTGCCGCAGAAATATATCACGACAAATAAAGGCAAGCAGTATACACAAATAAATATCTATAAAAAGCAATATGAAACGGATGTGCTGGCAGCGATCACAAAAGCGTGCGTCAGAGTGAAGGCCGGTCCGAGACACGGCTGAGGCGAGGTGGTATTTTGTTTAGGAACTATGAAGAGCTCAATGATACGCAGATCGATGTGCTGCGGGAAATCGGCAATATAGGCGCAGGCAACGCAGCGACGGCCTTGGCCGTCATTCTGGATGACCGGGTGGAAATCACGCTGCCGAAGGTTAAGATCGTCGATTTTGACAGCGCTGTAGATGACCTTGGCGGTCCGGAGGCCATGACCGTCGGCGTTCTGGTCAATTTCAGCGGTGAAGCCAATGGCATGATCATGTTCTTGCTCGATATGGAAGACGCCAAAGGCATAACGGACATTCTGGTCGCTGAGGATGATGTTGAAAATCAGCTCAGCGAGATGAAACTTTCGGCAATCAAGGAGATCGGCAATATCCTGTCTTCTTCGTATATCAATTCGATATCGACGCTAACAGGGCTGACGATAGACATATCCATTCCATACATAGCGATCGACATGGCCGGCGCGCTGATGAGCGTGCCGCTGATCGAGTTCGGGACGCTGGGGGACAAGGTCATGTTCATTGAGGAAAGCTTTATGGGAGAATTCCATCATTTGAGGAGCAATATCGTCATGTTTGCAGAGATCGAAACGCTTAGGACCATTATGGAAAGACTGGGGCTTGAACTATGAGTGAGGCGATCGTGGTGGGGATTTCGGATTACAAATGGGGGCGAAGCCCTGATGTGCTGGTGACGCATGCGCTGGGCTCGTGCGTCGGTATCTGCTTGTATGACAAGCAGACGCAGATCGGCGGCCTGGCCCATATCATGCTCCCGGACAGCAGTATGTTTGCGTCGCAGGGCATCAACAGAATGAAATTTGCCGATACGGCGATTGTCGACCTTGTTCAGAAAATCAGGATATCAGGTGCCGATCCAGCGCGGCTGACCGCAAAGATCGCCGGCGGCGCCCAGATGTTCGCGGTCCAGGAGGGCTCTGCGATCGGAGCGATCGGGGAGCGGAATGTACAGAGCGTCAAAGCGGCTTTAAGAAACGCCAGGATACCAATTATCGCCGAAGATACCGGCTTGAATTACGGAAGGACGGTTTTTTTCGATCTTGTCAGCGGTATCATGAAAGTGCAATCATTGAATAGAATATTTAAAGAATTATAGTAAAATACACAGCATATTTTCAGCATTATTGACAGGCGAGCATTGATTCGTCTGTTTTTTTTACTCAAATACCGGTGAAACAACAAAATTGCCTGTCGATTAATGTCGAAAACCGGTAAAGTATTTATTCTGAATGTCGATATATAGATAACAACAAGCTGGGGGTATTCAAAAAGGGAACAATTAAAAAGTGGGAGGAGAGTCAAAATTATGAACATGAATTTATCAAAAAAAATCGCGCTATTCGTAGGCGCACTGGTCTTGATCGTAACGATCGCCCTGGGAGTGATCTCGGTCAAGCTCAGTTCAGGCATAATCATCGAGCAAGCTGAATCATCGATGCTCGAGTACGCGAAACAGAGTGCGCAGAAAATCGAAGCGATCACGCAGACACAGCTCGGTGTTTTATCGGAGGTTGCAAAAAGGGCGAGGGTCCAGACCATGGACTGGACAACACAACAGGGGGCATTGGCCGGAGACGTGGAACGGCTTGGCTATCTGGATATGGCTGTCGTGACGCCTGATGGAAAGGCTCGTTATATATTAAGCGGTGAAATTTCAGAGCTTGGCGACAGGGATTATATACAAAAAGCTTTGCAAGGCGAAGCGAACACTTCGGACATCCTGATCAGCAAGGTCACCGGGACTCCGGTGCTGATGGAAGCCGCGCCAATCGAGTCGGGGGGCAAAGTCGTCGGCGTATTGATAGGCAGGAGAGACGGCACCGCTTTGAACGAAATCACCAACGAACTGGGCATCGGAGAGAAAGGCTATGCGTTCATTGTCTCGAATGATGGAACATTATTTGCGCATCCGGATCCGGAACTTGTCCTGACACAGAGAAATGTTTTTGCCGATATTGAAACAGGCGGGTCGACGGCAGAATTCGGAAGCGCCTATCAAGCGCTGGGCGTCGGCAATTCCGGCATGGCAAACTATGCTATGGCAGGAGAAAACAGGCTGACGGCGGTCATGCCGATCCCCGGGACTGATTGGGCGCTTGGCATCGGTAATTATGAAAGTGAATTCCTTGCGGACGTTAAAAGCCTGACCTTCATTATACTGGGGATCTCTGTTGTGATATTTGCTTTTGGAATCGCAGGCGCGCTCCTGCTCGGCAGGATGATCAGCAAGCCGGTTCGAAAACTGGCTGAAGCGGCTGAAGTTCTGGCGGTAGGCGATATAGACGTCGACGTCAGGGCAACGACGAAGGATGAGATCGGTGAGCTGGCGATTGCCTTCGGCAAGATGGTGAACAATATTCGGGATCAGGCGGAAACGGCAGAGAAAATTGCAAAGGGAGACCTTTCGATAGAGGTTGCGCCAAAATCCCCTAAAGATATTTTATCCATAAGCATGAAAAATATGGTTCAGGAATTACGCAAACTGGTAGCGGAAGCAGATATGCTTACAAAAGCGGCGCTGGACGGCAATCTTGGCGTCCGCGGCAACGCAGAGGCCTTCAGCGGCGGATACAAGGATATCCTGGCCGGCGTC
>DIEM01000050.1 GCA_002418625.1 Firmicutes bacterium UBA5774 | reverse complement strand
TAAGAAAAAGTGATTGACATTCACAGGAAAAAGGGCTGACCATCAAGAGAATATACCAGGATCTGGTCCGCGAGTATGGAATTACAGGGACATATAGCGGCGTCAGGCATTATGTCCAGCAGCACCGGCCGTCAAAACAAGATGTATTCATGGTTCTACATACCTTGCCAGGTGAAGAAGCCCAGGTGGATTTCGGATATATTGGAACACTGAATGTGGGAGGAAAAACGCGGAAGGCCTGGGTATTCATCATGGTGCTCAGCTATTCGCGGTACATGTATGCGAAGATCACACTGGATCAAAGCGTCAAGACGTTCATCAGATTGCCAGGAATTTCAACGATCATTCTGCCTATGCTGCAGTGGTAAGCGATTTGACCTATGTACGGGTCAATTACAAATGGAACTAATCTGCATCCTGCTTGATTTACATAACCGGGAAATCATCGGATATAGCGCCGGCGCGCATAAGGATGCGCAACTGGTTTTTGACGCTTTCGCCACCGTTGAGGCACCATTTGATCAAATCCAGATTTTCTATACGGATAGGGGAAACGAATTCAACAACATGCTGATCGATGAAGACATGGACGTATTCAACATCAGAAGATCACTGAGCCTGAAAGGATGCCCTTACGACAACTCAGTCGCAGAAGCGACTTTCCACCTGATTAAAGCAGAATTTGTCCACAGGCATCACTTCAGAAATCTTGAAGAGCTGAAGATGCATCTTGCTGATTATGTGAATTGGTTCAACAACATACGGATTCACAGTACGCTGGGGTGTCTTTGCCCGGCTGATTACAAGAAGCAGAAACTAACTTTTTTGTCCGAAAATATGTTGCCATAACAATTTTTATTTAATCGTTGGATGTAGCGGATGCTCCGAAATATTGTTTCCTCCTGCCGGCTCTTTTCTTTGGCGGAAAACTCCTCTCTCCAATCCATTTATATAGCCTCTGTCGAGATGGGTATACTAATTGCTGAATTACTTTGGCCACCGATTTACACTGATCAAACAGTTACAACGCATTTTTCTTTTGATGTTTCGAATACACTTTGTTCAATTCCTTCCGGAGCCCTTGATGGTGTCCAACTTTTTGTCCGCATCCCCTGACCCCTCATAACTGTTTTCGTTCTTAGGAACTTAATAGAATTAAAATAACATATATATCTCGCCATATAATTCTTCGGGAATGATCATTTTATATCCTCTCAAAAGCAATTAAAAATTATTTTCAACCAAACAATCTTACAAATTCATCCTCGGTAATAATAGGAATCCCAAGCTCCTTAGCCTTAGTATTTTTTGAAGAAGCTGATTCGATATCGTTATTAACCAGATAGCTCGTCTTAAAGGACACTGATCCTGTTACGGAACCATTCTGGCTTTCTACATATGCCTTAAATTCATCACGGTTCTTGTAATGATGAACGTCACCCGTAATAACAAATGTAAGACCAGTACACTTTCCTTGAGTATTTGCTTTCATTTCAACATTTTTAATATTTAATTCTGGCAATAGTGCATTTAGACTTTCTTTATTTTTAGGGTTCCGATACCATTCGATAATTGAATTAGACTTTTCTGGTCCAATACCATCAATATCTTCAAATCCCTCATTGGCAGATAATCTATTTATAAAGCCTTCAAATCCAATAGATCCAATAATTTTTTTCGCTGCATCTGTAGCAATCATGGGTATGCTCAAGGAAAAAATAAAATTGACAGGATGAACATTTCTGCTCTTTTTAATTGCCTTCCTCATGTTTTCCAAGGATTTTACACCAAAGCCATCCAAATTCTTGATTTCATCTGCATATTTATCTAAATGATAAATATCAGCAAATTTAGAGATATATCCTTTATTAATAAACCTCAACATTGTCTGAATTGATAATCCATCAATATCCATTCCAGCTTTGCTTACAAAGCGAGTAAATTTCATAACGTGTTTTGCCGTACACTCAGGATTAGTGCAATGAAGTGTTTTTGTTCCACTCTTACTAATTTTCTTCTCTGTTTTAGCACCACATACTGGGCATTTTTCGGGTATTTCAGGCTCACCTTCAGATTTTTTTACAGAGATAACTTTTGGTATAATTTTGTTGCTTTTTATAACAGATATAACAGACTTTTTCCCAATGCCAAGACGTTCCATCTCACTTAAATTACAAAGAGAAGCTCTTTTCACAATAGTCCCCTCAAGTTTAACCGGTTTAAAAACTGCAACTGGAGAGATTGTTGAAGCAGCACATGACCACTCAATATACTCTAATTCTGTTTCTGCTGAGACATCTTGCCATTTAAAGGCTAAACCGGCCCTAGTAGCGTGATGGCCAGTTATGCTTCCTGTGGCTGCATATTCGGTATCATCAAAGCATATTACAAGTCCATCTACGGGAATGTCTATCTTGCCTGATCCAACCTTTTTGGTCCACTGGTTTATCACTTCTGGAAGACCGCTGGTGGTTGTGGCTTCTCTCTCAACAACAGTGAAACCTAGGTTTTCAAGATAATCCATTCTTTCACCCCAGGATATAATATTATCTTCAATATATACTAAGGTAAAGGCATTGAAATAAACGCGTCTTTCCTTCACTTTATTTACATTGGATATATCTAAACCTAAAGTCCCAGCTGCTAAGTTTCGTGGATTTGCATATTTTCCATCATCATCTTCGATCATTTCGTTGATTTGATTAAAGTCCGTATATGATATCGTTGCTTCCCCACGAACTACCAAATGTCCATTATAGTTGATTTTCAAAGGAAATCCCTTAATAGCATCCTTCATAAAAGTGATATTTGTGCCAACATTATCTCTTCCCCTTGTTAGAATTTTTGTAAGTTTGCCTCCATCATAGGTCAACACTAGAGTTAATCCATCCAATTTCCAGGATACCCAAACAGATCTATCGCCGGCCCATTTCTGCAATTCAGTAATTTTCTTTGTTTTCGCAAGTGAAAGCGTTGGGAACTCATGTTGTTCCTTCTCCCCGTTACTATCTTCGTATCCTGCATACTGCGTTGGGCTATTCTGTAAGATATATCCAGTTTCAGATTCCAAAGAAGTCAACTCATCAAACATGGCATCCCACTCATAGTTGCTCATAATCTCTGGTTGTCCATTATAGTATGCCTCAGATGCTTTATTCAGTTTAACTACGAGTTCTTCTATTCTACTATTCTTTTCCATTGAGGCCTCCATTAGACAAAGTTCTTAAACGAAAGTCTTCCAAATTCATCAAAAAAATCGTATATTTTGTCTGTTCTGAAATTCTTTAAACAAAAATGCCTCAAGCATTGCTAATGCGTGATTCTATTGCATATATCCCAATGTTATATTATTATTCATAAAAATATACTTACCGTCGATCTTCGGCTCCACAACGTATTCAGGGACAGCACCCGCGATGCCGCCCTTCACTCTTCTGTCGAATTCGATCAGGTCCTGGCGGTCGTAGGAATTGTCAAGACTGATGACCGGCACCCGATGCACCACCTGTCCGAACTGTCTGAGCGCTTCACCGCCGACCCTGAAGCTTGGCGAGTCAGACCTCTTGAGCAGTGGATATTCCTCTTCAAGCCTCCAGAGCTCCTGCGCAAGCCGGTCGTATTCGGCATCCGTGATTTCCGGGTTATCCAGGTCATAATAATTGTGATTGTGGCGATGGAGCTCGTCGGTCAGGAAATCGATCCTGTCTTTTGGGTCCATGCCTGTTTGGGAGTCCGCCATGCCAATTGTTCCTTTCCGTGATGATCCCTGCCTGTTATCTCTCATTTAAACAAAATCAATCATATAGCTTCGAGCGGAGCGATATCCAGGGCAAGCTGCTTGATGCCTGCCGAATCGAATGCGATGGTCGCTGTTTTCGATCCGTTCTTTTCCTGGACCGATATGACCAGGCCCTCGCCGAATTTCGGATGCCGGACCCTGACGCCATCCTTGATATCGGAAGCATCCCTGACAGCCTTCGCGGCGGATTGGGCTTCCTTGATATAGCGAAGCTGCTCAAATGGCCTGAAAACACTTGAGGCTCCATCGGCGGCTCGTCCCGCGCCCGATGCCTTCTTGGCCGCCGCGCCTTCTCTCTCTAAAAGGTCGGCATTGATTTCCCGTATGAATTTAGACTCAACCGTGTCGTTTCTTCTGCCGTAAAGCGTTCGTTCCTCCGCACTGGTAAGATAGAGCTTTTCCCTTGCCCGCGTCATGCCTACATAGCAGAGCCGACGCTCCTCTTCAAGCCCGTCCGCCTTTTCAAAGCTGCGCCAGCCCGGGAACAGCCCGTCCTCCATGCCCGGCATGAATACCACCGGAAATTCCAGGCCTTTTGCGCTGTGAAGCGTCATCATGACCACGGCGTTTTCATCCGTATCATGATTATCAATATCAGACATGAGCGCGATCCGCTCCAGAAACTCGCTCAGCGTCAGCAAGCTGTTCTCTTTTTCATAATCATAAATGACGGATTTAAATTCCAGAAGGTTTTCGATCCGCCCTTCCGCTTCCACTGTTTTCTGCTCTTCGAGCCCTTTAAGGTAGCCGGTCCTGACCAGAAGGCCGTCATAAATATCTGAAACTCTCAAATTGTCCTTTTCGGCGCTGAATTCAGAAATGGCCCTGACCATCTCCCTGATGCTTTCGACGGATTTGGACGGCAGGCCGGAGACGATCTCGTCATCGGTCAGCACCTCGAACAGGCTTTCGCCACGGACGCCGGCAAGAGTCCTCAGCTTGTCCTGGGTCTTATCCCCGATGCCGCGCTTCGGTTCGTTGATGATGCGCAGCAGACTGACATCGTCCGCAGTATTGAGGACCAGCCTCATATAACTCATGATATCCTTGACTTCCTTGCGGTCATAATACCTGGTGCCGCCAAGGACACGATAAGGGATATCCTTTGCTATGAAGCCCTCTTCAAAAGCCCTCGATTGGGCATTTGTCCTATATAAAATCGCGAAATCCGAATATTTGACGTCCTTGCGTTTCAGCCGCTCGATCTCGCCTGCCACATACCAGGCCTCGTCCTTTTCGTTGACAGCCCTGAAATAAGTGATCTTTTCACCCTTTTCCTTATCGGTCCAAAGCTTTTTCTGCTTCCTGCCCCTGTTGTTTGAAATGACCGAATGCGCCGCGTCCAGGATGTTTCCATGGGATCTGTAGTTCTGCTCGAGCTTGACGATCTTGGCCTTGGAAAAGTCCTTTTCGAAATCGAGTATGTTCCTGATATCCGCGCCTCTCCACTGATAAATACACTGGTCGTCGTCGCCGACGACACAGATGTTTTTCGTTTTTTCCGCCAGAAGCTTCACGAATTTGTACTGCATATAGTTGGTATCCTGATATTCGTCCACCATCAGATAATGAAATTTCTCCTGGTAATACGCTAGTACATCGTCGTGCTTCTCAAACAGCTGCACTGTCCTTAGGATCAGGTCGTCAAAGTCCATGGCATTGTTCTTTTTCAGCGTTCTTTCATAGGCGCCGTATACTCCGGCTACGATCTTCTCCTTGAAGTCATTGCCGTGCATCTCACTGAATTTCTGGGCGCTGATCGCTTTCTCCTTGCAGTCACTGATCCTGCTCAGAAAATACTGGACCGTAAAGCTTTTATCATCAACATTCAGTTCTTTCATGCAGCTTCGAACCACTGTCTTCTGGTCCGTCGGATCATAGACCGTGAAATCATTCGTATAGCCGATCCTGTCCGCGTTGACGCGAAGGATGCGCAGGCAGGCCGCATGGAAGGTCAGGATCCACATGCTGACACCGGAGCCTACCAGCTCCTGCACGCGCTCGCGCATCTCGCCCGCCGCTTTATTGGTAAACGTCACCGCGAGTATATTCTGGGGTGAAACACCTTTTTCCTTTATGAGATAGGCGATGCGGTGCGTCATCGTGCTGGTCTTCCCTGATCCGGCTCCTGCCAGGATCAGCAGCGGCCCTTCCGTGTGGACGGCGGCATCCCGCTGCTCTTTATTCAGTTTTTTTAAATATTCCATTCTGTCTCCTTGCTTCGGCCATATGCAGCGCCACCCAAAAGCGCCGGATGATCCGGCGCCGCACTGCTGGTCCCGCTGATTATTATACAATGAAATGGCAGTGTAGACAAGAAGGATGCGCGACAAGTCATTCCGTCGTTGTCCGCTATATCCTGCCCGCATTTGCAAATCGTGATGAATACTTGATTTTTCAGACAATCTAAAAAGGGCTGCCGCCGGATCGACCGGCGGGAGCCCTTTATTTTTCTTGTTTATTATTGTAGTGATTTTTTGTTTTACTGTTTTCTTACCGCTTGCAGTATCAGTGATTCTAGTACTGCATCATGGATTCATAATCGACGATCGTGGCACCTGCAGGCAACGTCAGGTCGACAGCCTTGCTCGTTTCCTCGACGAATACAGTCATCGTGATATCCATGGCAGCCATGCCGCCCATGTCGAAGTTCATGCTCATATCGGTGTCGTAGGTGGTGCCGCTGATGTCCAGCGTAAAGCTTCCATCTTCATATTCCGCTCCGCCCTCCATCGTATAGGTGTCCAGAACGTCATTTCTGGTCTTGATGACAAGGTCCATGTCGAAATCAGCTTCGTCAAGGGCGGAAATGACTTCAGATATATCATCTGCGCTCATGGAAGCGCCTCCGGCCAACGCGGTCTTTCCGATCGCCAAAGCCACGGAGCTGCTGTCTATATTCAGCGTATAGGTTGCCGAGCTCCCGGAAACCTGCTTTTTAAAAGCATCGTCGCCAATCAGATTCTTCATGAATTCATAAGTGGTCTTGGCTGCTTCAAAGCTGTCGGCATCCGTAAGAGGGGCGACAGACGCGTAGTCCGTGAGCATTTTTTCTATGCTGGTCGCCTCTTCGCTCATTTTCATGAGTCCTCTCATGTCAAGGCCCATGTCATCATACATTTTGAAAAGATCCATCTTGATCCAGGTATTGTCGGTCATCGTCGGATCGATCGTGCTGAAAAAGTTGGAATTCATGTACATGATGCCATCGCTGCCATTCATTTTAATTTTATAGCTCATATCCTTCATCATGTCGGTCATTGTCTGGGCCATTGTCTGTTCTTCCTCCGGCATATCCGACATGGTGTCTCCGAGGTCGATCGACATATCCATGACCATGTCCGCATCCGTTTTGTACTGGATGGAGTCCACATCACCCTGGATATTGAATTCCATGACGTCCTCTCCCATCGCGATCGTATAGGCCGCTTCGAATTCGGCTACGGAGCGCCAGGTCTTTTCGAGATCCATATCCGTCGCGACGAGGTAATTCAGTATCGAGAAATCTTCATCGGCATTGGCGAACAAAGTGCCATAATCATTGATGATGACCGTCTTGTCATAATTATCCCAGCCGACCGCATATCCCAGTGTCTCCGCCATGAAGCGCGCGGGTACATAAGTCCTGTTGGTCCTGCTGTCCACGAACGGCACGACATCCATCTTCCTGACATAAGTGGAAACTCCGTCGTTTACAGTGATATCGGTCCCGCCAATTTTGAAGAAAAAGCTCAGTCCTCCCTTTTGGGCCGTGACCGTCCTGGTTGCATTATCGTAGGAAACGTCCGAACCCATATCCTCAAGGATCTGTCTGAACGGAACCATTGTTCTTCCTTCAACTATTTTTGGCGCGGCGTCTTTGAAGGTTATATATTTACCGTCATAAATGACTTTTATGCCGTTGGTTTCAGCCGCCGAAGCGCCGAACGCAGATGTTGCCCCTCCAAAAACGAGCGTGAATGCCAGTGTTGCGATGAGCAGGATGTGCAGAAATTTTTTCATAATAATACCCTCTCCTTCAGGGATGCCTTGCGGTCCTTTGCCACGCCCAAGTGCGTTGGTGCGGATCGATCCGGCCAAGTTCTATTTTTCACATATAATATTGTACAGTATTGACAATTGATTGACAATCTCTTTCTTTGATTTCCTCATTCTTCCGAGCGCTAGAAGAACACGCTTCCTCCGATGAACTCCCTGATCACGGAATTATTGGGTATGATGGTATCGTCGTCGATGCTTTTAAAAAGACGTAGAAATTTGAGCAGGCGCACCGCCTCGCAGAACTCCGGCTCTTCCTGGGTTATTGAGACAAGCAGCGGGTACACATATTTTTTCAGCACGGCCAGCTCATATATATGAACGGAATTGAACAGCACGTCCGCTTCGCCGCTGAACGGAAAAATATTCTTGTCCTCTCCTTTTCTTACGGAAAGCCATGCGCTGATGGTCTTTTGGGCGGGATAGTTCCGGAAATGATGGTCCCGCACCATGCGCCTCAGCATCCTTGCGTCAGTCGTCGGGATCCTGTTGTGCTCGTCGATGTTGAGCTGGGTAAGCGGGCTGACATAGATCTTGAACTTCTCACTGTCCGGTATATTTTCCGTCAGCCTCTTATTCAGGCCGTGTATGCCTTCGATCACGAGAGGCTGCCCCTTCTCCGCCTGTGTGATCCTTTGGCCGAATATTTTAGTCCCGGTAAAGAAATCGAATTTGGGCAGGTCTACCGTTTCCCCGTTCAATAGCGCGTTCATGTGACTATTGAACAGCGGAAGATCGATCCCCTCGATATCTTCAAAATTATAATTGCCGAATTCATCTTTTGGGGTCTGGTCTCTCTCGACGAAATAATCGTCGGTCCCGAGATAAATCGGATCGATGCCGTTGACTCTCAGCTGGACGCAGAGCCTGTTTGCAAATGTCGTTTTCCCCGAGGATGACGGGCCCGTGATCAAGATCACTCTTTTTTTCTGTTTGGCTATCATGTCCGCTATCTGAGCCACCTTTTTTTCGTGCAGCGCCTCTGATATCTGAATGATCTGCCTGATCTCGCCGCTCTTGATCTTCCTGTTGAGATCCTGGACATACGAGACACCCATCAGCCTGCCCCAGTCGGCGGCTTCCTGGAATGCCGCGTAAAGCTTCCTGTCGTCCCGGTATGCCGGGATCCGGTCCGGCACCTTCGGATCCGGGTGGCGCAGAATGATCCCCTTGCCGTATTTTTTGAGTCCGAAATATTTGATATAGCCGGTCGACGGAACAAGAAGCCCATAATAAGCGTCTCTGGTGCCATCGAGGGAATACACGGGTATCTGTCCGCTGCCGTTGCCGTTACCCTCCTCGGCCGCCTGGAACTCGAGCTTGAAAGGCAGATCAGCCTGAACGAGCTCCTGCATCCTGACTTCGATCTGCGCGACGGTCTTTTGCGAGATTCTCTGTCCATTATTGATTTCTGTATACAGCCCCTGATTCAGGGAATTCTCCACATGTACTTTCGTTCCCGGCCCGAGGATGTCCTGGACCGCTTTGATAAAAATAAAAGTCGCGCTTCGCTGATAAATGAAATTCGTTGCGGGATTCCGCATGTCCAGAAGCTCGACTTCACTGTACTTGTCGATTTTCTTCGACAGTTCCTCCACTTTATTGTTGACCTTCGCGGCAAGGATCGTGTAAGGCAGCTCCGGTTGCATTTTTTTAACGATTTCCAGAACCTTCGTTCCCTTCTCCACTTCCATCGGAAGCGTCTTCATTCCGGTGTTCAGGTTGATCATGACTTTATCGCTCATGCCCCGTCCTCTCTATCAATGGTGCCCGGCGCCGATGGCGCCAAAGCCTCCGAGATCAGTTTCCAACTGTGCGCGCCTTCCGGCGGCTCGCATTTTTCATACATTATATCACAAATATTTTATTGACAAAATGTTTTGCCCAATATATAGTCAATTCATAGGTTCGCTTGTATTTTATGCTGCCAGGCGGACAGAAATATAACAGGATACAGGCGATGACAGGGTAAAGTAGCCCCGTTCCAATGCGCACAGAGAGCCGGCAGCGATGAGAACCGGCGGCATCGGAAGACGTGAAGTTCCCCCTTGAGCTTTTCCGCTGAACAGATAGTAGGCGGCGACGGTCTCCTCCGTTACAGGGATATGGATATGATGTCCTGAGTGGCTTTCGAGCAAAAAGAGTGGTACCGCGGGTTTCCCGTCTCTTATGAGACAGGGCCTTTTTTTTATTCCGGAAAAGACTTATAATTATATGGATGAAAGGATGATATGCATGATTTGGAATGAACCGCAGGAATGCATGAGCAGAGATGAGATGCACAAGATCCAGAGCGAGCGCCTCAAGGATATGGTGACGAGGATCTACCACAATGTTCCGTTTTACAGAAAGAAAATGCAGGGACTGGGACTTGAGCCCGGCGACATCTGTTCAGTCGACGATCTGGTCAAGCTGCCCTACACGACTAAACAGGACCTCCGGGACAATTACCCGTTCGGCCTGTTTGCCGTTCCAAAAAGCGAAATCGTCCGTGTACACGCATCGTCAGGGACCACCGGAAAGCCAACCGTCGTAGGCTACACGAGAAAGGATGTCGAGACATTCTCCGAGGTAGTGGCCAGGTCCATCAGCGCTGCCGGCGCCACGAACCACGACATCATACAGGTTGCCTATGGCTACGGCCTTTTCACGGGAGGGCTCGGCCTGCATTATGGCGCCGAACGGATCGGCGCAACGGTCGTTCCCATATCCGGGGGCAATACGGCCAAACAAATACAGCTGCTCCAGGATTTCGGCAGTACGGTCCTGGCATGCACGCCATCCTATGCCTTATATCTGGCCGAGGCCATGGTCGAAGCCGGCATCGATCCTAAATCGCTGCCGCTGCGTCTCGGGATCTTCGGCGCCGAGCCCTGGACCGAAGAAATGCGCAAGGCTATCGAGTCAAGTCTCGATATCAAAGCCATCGATATTTTTGGCCTTAGCGAGATCATCGGACCGGGTGTTTCCTGTGAATGCGAATACCAGAACGGTCTTCATATCATGGAGGATCACTTTGTGCCTGAAATAATCGATCCGAACAGCCTGGAGCCCATCACGAAAGGCAACACCGGCGAACTCGTTTTCACGACAGTGACCAAGGAGGCCCTTCCGCTGCTTCGATACAGGACCCGTGACCTGACCAGCCTTGATTATGAACCCTGCCAGTGCGGCAGGACCACAGTCCGGATGCACAAATGCACCGGCAGATCCGACGACATGCTGATCATCCGCGGTGTCAACGTCTTCCCGTCACAGGTCGAAAGCGTCCTGCTGGAGCTCAGGGAAACGATGCCGCATTATCTGCTGATCGTCGACCGCGTCGGTGCTCTTGACACACTGGAGATCCAGGTCGAAGTGGATGACCAGTATTTCTCCGACGAAATCGTCAAATTGGACGCCTTATCCAAAAAAATCAAGCACGCCGTCGAAAGCGTCCTTGGCGTCAGTGTCAAGATCAAGCTCGTCGAGCACAAGACCATCCAGAGAAGCGAAGGCAAAGCCCAGCGGATCATAGACAAGCGAAAGATTTAGGAGGATTGAAGATGATTATCAAGCAATTATCCGTTTTCCTGGAAAATGAATTGGGAAGATTGACGGAACTAACCAGGATCCTTCACGAAAACAATATCAATATCTCCGCGCTGAGCATCGCGGAAACCGAGGAATACGGCATCATGCGCATGATCGTCGACAACCCTGACAAAGCGATCGATGCGTTGAAAAAAGAAGATTTTTCCGTCCATACAACGGATGTCATCTGTATCGTAACGCCGGATGTCCCGGGCGCGCTCAATGTTGCGCTGAAATATCTGTCCGATGCCGGCATCAGCGTGTCCTACATGTATGGCTATTCAAATGCCGGAAAAGCCCCGTTGATCATGAAAGTCAGCGATCCTGAAAAAGCTGTTGCGATCCTGACGGAAAAGGATGTTTCTTTGGTGCCGCCGGAAGAATTCTATAAATGACGAACAGCAGGAATGCCGCGCCCGGCACGCAGCCGGCGCGGCATTTTTTCATCAAATCCTGTATTCCCAACCGTTGCGGCGGCGCTGCCGCCTCCTTGATCGATCAAGCGCCTTGCCTCCGTTCCCCGGCATTAAAGTTCCAGTCCGGACACAAGCTCTTTCAGGATCTTCATTTCCTCCTCGGTGAAGGTAATGCCCTTGCCCATTTTTTCATGTTCCTCGTCCCATTCCCTCAGATCGTATTTTGGGGGTTTGTCGTTCCACCGAACGATATTGAGTTCCTTTTTCCACCCCTTCGGACTTACCGACACGACCCCGATCCTTTCGACGATCTCGAAGGTCACTTCCCTTTCAGTTTCCTTTTTCACTGCCATATTAATCTCTCCTTCATACTATCAAACCCCTGCAGACGCGGATAATTTGTATGTATATTATATACATTATTTCCATATTTTGTAAATACTCAATTTTCGACTGTTGCCTCTCCGACGCTTTTAGTGTACAATACTCTGAGTGTTCAAAAGCTTTCAAGGAGATAATATATGAGTGTACTAATTGCGGAAAATGTGACCCATGGCTTCGGAGCGAGAAGGATCCTCGAAGACGCCTCCTTCCGGCTGTTGAAAGGCGAGCATGTCGGATTGATCGGCGCCAACGGCGAAGGCAAATCAACCTTTTTGAATATCATCACCGGCAAGCTGGCGCCTGACGCAGGCCATATAGAATGGGCACGGCGCGTCTCGATCGGCTACCTCGACCAGCATTCCGCACTCAGGAAAGGCAGCACGATCCGCGAAGCCCTGCGGGAAGCCTTCAAGGACATGTACAGCCTCGAAGCCGAAATGCTCTCCCTTTATGAAAAGATGGGCGTGGCCGAGGCCGAAGACCTGGAATCGATGATGGAGGATGCGGGGGAAATTCAGCACATACTTGAGCACAGCGGATTCTACACGCTGGACTCAAAGATCGACGAAGTCGCCAACGGTCTTGGTCTTGGCAGCATCGGCCTGGAAAAAGATGTGGCCGATCTCAGCGGCGGCCAGCGCACGAAAGTCCTTCTGACCAGACTGCTGCTTGAAGACCCGACGATCCTGATCCTCGATGAACCGACAAACTATCTGGATCACGAGCATATCGAATGGCTAAAGAAATACCTTCAGAATTATGAAAACAGCTTCATCCTGGTGTCCCATGACATGACGTTCCTGAACGATGTGGTCAACGTGATCTACCATGTCAACGATGGCGAGCTGACCCGATATACCGGTAACTACGATAATTTCGTCAAGATGCATGAAATCAAAAAGGGTCAGGAACAAAGGGCCTATGAACGTCAGGTCGCCGAAAGGGAACGCTTGGAGGATTTCATAGCGCGGAACAAGGCCAGGGTCGCCACGCGCGGCATGGCCAACAGCCGGCAGAAGATGCTGGACCGTATGGAGGTTCTTGAAAAGCCAAGAGAAAAACCAAAGCCGGTCTTCGGCTTCAAGGAAGCAAGGACGCCCGGAAGATATATCGTGACTGCGAGGGACCTGGTCATCGGCTATGGCGAGCCTTTGACGAGACCTTTGAATTTCTGCCTGGAGCGCGGACAGAAGGTTGCCGTCATGGGCACCAACGGACTCGGCAAGACGACCTTGCTCAAGACCATCCTTGGAAAGATCCCGGCTTTTTCCGGATCCGCCGAGCTCGGCGAATTCCTTCATCCCGGCTATTACGAGCAGGAAGCCGGCAGAGACAGCAGAAATACCGCTCTCGAGGATGTCTGGAATGAATTCCAATCCATGACCAATGCTGAAGTCCGTTCGGCATTGGCGCGCTGCGGTCTGACCAACGATCACATCACAAGCCAGATGATGGTGCTCTCAGGTGGAGAAAACGCCAAAGTCCGCCTCTGCAAGCTCATGCTCAGGGAAGCAAACTGGCTCGTGCTGGACGAGCCGACCAATCACCTTGATGTTGAAGCCAAAGAAGAACTCAAGCGCGCCCTGATGGATTTTCGCGGAACCATCCTGCTCGTCTGCCATGAACCCGAATTCTACAGGGATTGGGTCACGGATATCTGGAACGTTGAGGATTGGACACTGAAAATCGTCTGACTCCAAAAAATAGAATATACTGAAATAAGGCAATGGGCGCTGCCCTTTGCCTTATTTATTGCCTCATGCCATTATACTGATCATGACCGTTCATTCATCTTCCTGAGGTCTCACCTGAAACGGAAGCTCTTTTTCACTGACTGATAGATTTCTGTTGCGCCCTGTTCCAATTCGTATATCGGCATCCAATTCTTCGCCGTGATAATCCGATCCGGCCGTGATCATAAGACCATGCCGCCTGGCCAGCTCAAGAAATCCTTCCGTCTGAAGTTCATCATGCCCGCTGTAATAGCATTCCATTCCCATCAGCCCATAGCCTTCAAGCTCATTCAGCGTTGCGTCCAGCTGCTCCATGGTTTGCCTCAATGTGAACGGATGGGCCAGCACCGGAATGCCGCCCGCTTCGGAGATGATCCTGATGCCTTCTTCAGGTTTCGGTTTTTCTCTGGGTATCCGCCGAATCACGTCAGACTTGAAAAAGTCTTTGCTGGCAAAAGCCTCCACCGTACTTTCAACAAGGCCCCGCTTTTGAAGGACTCTTGCAAATTGAGGCTTTCCTATATAATCTGAAAAGGCGAATTCCCGAATGTCCTCTTCCGTGATCACGATGCCTATTTCCGCAAATGCTTTGAACAGGGCTTCATTGCGCTCAGCCCTGCGCTTGCGCATCAGTTCAACGGCTTTAATGAAACCCTCGTTGTTCAGATCCACATTATAGCCCAATATATGCATTTCCCCGCCCCGGTGATCAACGCTGATCTCTATGCCCGGAATGACCTTGACGCCATATTTTTTGCCGGCCTCCATCGCTTCGGGAATGCCGTCCGTTCCGTCGTGATCCGTTATCGCAATGACGCTGACGCCATTTTCCTTTGCCATACGCACTACCTCCTCAGGCGATTTGGTCCCATCGGAATAATATGTATGAACATGAAGATCCATCATTTCTGTCACCTCGTTTTTTGCTCAGTCGCCCGCGCGCTCCGCTCTCGATTCCCGGTATGTGATCACGAGCTGGAACAAAAGAAACACGGGAATGCAGACCAGGATAGCGCTGACATTGATGTTGACCGCTATGGCGGCGCCGATCAGGGGCGCGGCCATGAATGCACCGTTCCCGACGGCGCCGATGAATCCGAACAGCAGCCCCCTCTTTTCAGGCGACGTGTGCTCGGAGGCCGAAGAAGTCAGGATAGGTTCAACGCCGCCAAGGATGAAGGCAAACAGCCCGAAAAGCACCATGAATACAGGCAGCGGGCTCGGTACGGTCAGCAGTACCGCGACCGGCAGCGATGCTATCGTCAGGATCGTAACGATCCGGCGTTTTTCATAGCGGTCTCCAAGCCGGGCCAGCGTCACCGCCGCCAATGCACTGGCAATGCCGATCACGCCATTGATCAGGCCTGTATAAACGGCGGCTCCCGATATGCCGTGCAGGTTCTCCTGCACAAATATTGGTATGTATGGCGAAAAAATGATCCTCGCCATCCTGTTCATGAATAACATCACAAGCAGCATTATTATAAGGGGCGTCAGCAGCTTTCCGCTGGATGCCCTGCGGCTGGAGCTCATTTTCGGGATATTCTGACCCGCCGACATCATCGTTTCATCATCGATGCTCTCGATCTCATGGCTCTTCTCCCGCTCAGGCAGAACGGGTTTTTGTACGATGCGCGGCCCGTATGTATTCTTGTCTTCTTTGACCAGCAATCCTACCAGAACGACGCCTACAGCCATCAGTGCACCACCGGCAAGAAAGCAGATTCGGTATCCAAGTCCTTCAGCCATCAATCCGCCCAGCATCGGTCCGATCGAATAGCCTATGAAATTCGATGATGTCATGAAGCCGAGCGCATAGGACATACGGTTTTCCGGTGTATTTGCCGATACAAACGCCATTGAAGCCGTGATTGTGCCTGTGAAAATCCCCTGCAATGCCCTGAGGACCATCAGCTGGAACACGCTCGAGACCAGTCCCATGCCGCCGATGATGACTACGGCTGCCAGCATGGCCCGCATCAGCATTAGCTTTCTGCCGTAGCGGTCGGCCATCATGCCCCATATCGGAGCGGCGACCGTCATGGTGGCGGCAGGTATGGTCGATGCCAGTCCGGTATAGAAATTGAGCTGCACAGGATCCGTCACGCCAAGCTCTTGCATGTAAAAAGGCAAAAATGGCAATCCAAAACCGAAGCTCATCAGCGCGATGACCTGGGTCACCCATAAAGTGTATAGATTCAGTTTCCATTGTTCCATCTGTTTATACGAGAAGCATCTGCGACTTGACCTTGTCTGCCGCCGTCTCTCCTTTCAGGATCCCTGTCAGGGCGAAGGCGAAATCAAGAGCCGTTCCCGGGCCCCTGGATGTCACGATATTGCCCGAGACCACAACTTTGTCAGCGACGACTTTTGCGCCGGTCAACTGCTGCTCGCCCCCCGGATAGACTGTTGCTTCATGCCCGGCAAGAACGCCGGCCTGACCCAGGACCGCCGGTGCGGCACAGATCGCCGCGACCCATTTGCCTGCAGCCGCGAATTCCTTGACCTTGCTGACCACAAGCGCATTTTTTCCCAAATTGGCCGTCCCCTGACCGCCTCCCGGCAGCACAATCATTTCACATTTTCCATAATCTGCATCCTTGATCAGGATATCCGATTCCATAGCGATACCTTTCGAACCGGTAACCGTCCTGCTGTCGGATACAGACACCGTCCGCACGTCGATCGCCGCGCGTCTCATGACTGTTATCACTGTGATCGCTTCCAGCTCCTCAAAGCCATCCGCCAAATATACAAAAACCATTTTCATTCCTCCTCTATCCGTTGCCTGGCCAGCATGGCTGCGCCGATGATTCCGGCTTCATTGCCAAATCTGGCAAAAACGATTTCCCCGCTGGGGATATCCTTGTAAAAGCGTATTCGCTCGACCTCGTTTTTAACCTTGTCGAGCAGAAAATCCCCGGCCTTCGACATACCGCCGCCTAACACTATTTTTTCAGGATCCAGGACTGCGATCACATTGCTGATGCCGATGCCCAGGTAGCGGGCGACTCTGTCGACAGCCTTTGCCGCCACCGCGTCGCCTTCCTGCGCAGCATTGAAGATCATGATCCCGCTGATGCTATCAATGTTGCCGTTCGGGCACATTTGACCAAGTACGCTCGGCTCGCCTGCCTTCAGCAGTCTTTTCGCGTAGCGGATCAGCGCCGTCGCGGAAGCGAAGGTTTCAAGGCATCCGTTGCGGCCGCAGCTGCATCTGTAAAAATTGGAGCCGACGATCATATGGCCGATCTCAGACGCGACATTGTTGGCTCCGTATTGTATCCTTCCTTCGCAAATAACGGCGCTCCCGACGCCTGTCCCCAGGGTCAGCATCACGCCGCATTTGACTCCCCGAAGAACGCCTGCCTCCATTTCGGCAATACCCGCCAGCGTAGCGTCATTGCCCGCATACACAGGCACCCCGATGCCTTCCCGCAGCATGCTGGCGATCGGCGTGTTCTTCCAGCCTAGATTGACACTGTTGATCAGCACGCCTTTTTCCGTATCCACGAGTCCCGGAGCTCCGATGCCTGCGGCTATGACGCTTTCCGGGGCGCAATCCTCAATCAGGGTGTTTCCAATAAGGATCATATCCTTGATGACTTCGCGGCATGGTCTTGAACGATGTGTCAGTATCCTCCGGTCCTTGAGAATGCGCCCATTATCGTCAACAAGGCCAGCGGCTATTTTTGTGCCGCCCAAATCGATGCCAAGATACATGGATCCGCACCTCCTTTTAGTTTACAAACATCCTGCGCTCCTTCGTCACTCTGAAAACGATCATACCGATGATGAACATCAGGATCCCTGAACCGATCACATTAAAGATTAGCCAGGTCTTCAGGAAGCCGCCTGAAAGCAGCATCCCAAGAACACCTTCAGGGTCGAATTCCCCTGCGAAGAGCCCCTGCAGAAAATCCGGACCCGCTTGGCTCATCACGGCCGCGATCAATGCCACCCACAATGCCACAAAAAGGACCGCCGATATTTTAAAAGCACTCCGTATCCGCTCCTTTTGCCTGATGCTGATAAAAAAGTAAATGATCGCCGCCGATAGCGCCGCCATCAGCGCGCCCGCCGCGAGAGCTATGTCAAGAATTTTTTTCACATTCTGCATGCCTATCTGCTCTGCTGTGGTAAATACTGCCTTTTCACGCCCCTGGTACTCCGCGACGATCTGGAATTCCGCCGTTCCGCCGGTGAAATACCCGGAGAACAGTCCCGAAAGCTTTTCCACGTCCGCATCCAGGCCTATCGCCTCCTGGACCTGGGATTTTGTAAATTCATACGCATAAATATCCGGCAGCCTCGTCATGATATTTCCGGCCGCCGAGATGGAAATCACCGGAATCATCATAATGATCAAAAGGATCAGGAATCGTCTCAGCAATCTCAAATTTTTACGCCTCCTTGTATTGTTCTATTTTCTATTATAGTATAAAATAACAAGAAAAAACAATGCCGTGCATAAATAATCGGAAAACGCCGGGTGAAGCGCATGATCAGCGAACGCTACCGCAGAAATATGAATATGATGAGCGAGGATGAGGTTGAACGGCTGGCAGGCTTCAGCGTCTGCGTCGTCGGATGCGGCGGCCTCGGCGGGCATGTCATCGAGCTGCTTGGCAGGCTCGGTATCGGTTCCCTGACAGTTGTCGACGGCGATGTGTTCGACGTGACCAATCTCAATCGCCAGCTTCTGTCGGACGAGTCCCTTATCGGCAGCAGCAAGGCCATGGCTGCCGTCGCCAGAATGGCCGCCGTCAATTCAGATGTGCATGTCACGCCTGTGCAGGAGTTTATGACAGAGGCGAATTGCGTGGAGATCATCCGCGGCCACGATGCTGTCGTGGACGCGCTGGACGACATGAAGCCCCGCAGGATTCTGGAAGCCGGATGTGCCGCGCAGGGGATACCGCTGATCCATGGGGCAATCGGAGGCTGGTATGCCCAGATCTGCACGATCATGCCCGGTGACGGCGTCTTTTCAAAAATCTATCCGGAAGGCACCGGGAAAGGCATCGAAGCGGAGCTTGGAAATCCGTCGTTCACGCCTGCGCTGACCGCCTCAATACAAGTCAGCGAGGTTCTCAAAGTCCTTCTGGGAAGAGGCGACATACTCCGCAACAAATTATTGACCATCGACCTTTTAAACAATGAATATGATCTCTTTGAATTATGATATGGGAGAACGACTATGTATAAAGTAGGAATCATCACGGCGAGCGACAAGGGTTTTGCAGGGCAGCGCGAGGATCTCAGCGGTCCGGCCATCGAGGACATCCTGACCAGATATCCGTCCTTTGCGCTGGAACGCTACACTATGGTACCGGACGAGCAGCAAGTGCTGTCGAACGAGATGATCAACATGGCCGACAGGGAAAATATCGACCTGATCCTGACGACCGGCGGCACGGGATTCTCTCACAGGGATGTGACTCCGGAAGCAACGCTTGCCGTTATCGACCGGCATGCAGCCGGCATCGCCGAGGCGGTCAGGCACCTCAGCCTTTCCATTACACCCAGGGCCATGCTGTCGAGAGCGGAGGCCGGCATACGCGGCAACACACTGATCATCAATCTGCCCGGAAGCCCCAAAGCGATAAAGGAAACATTGGAATATATCCTTCCTTCTGTCGAGCATGGTCTTGACATCCTTCAGGGCAATTCGACCGATTGCGCCCGGTAGCGCCGCGGCAATCAAAAGGCGCCGGTATGAGCGGCGCCGAAGCGGAAAACAGATAATACAGCTTCAGAAATCAATATCAAGGCAGACAGCAAGGCATGTCTGCTTTTTATCTATCCAAAAAAACACTTTCCTTAATCCCGTCTGAAATATTGAGCAGAATGATCGCCGCGATAATGATGCAGCCGCCTATGATCGCCGTTAAATTCAATGTGTCGCCCAGCAGGAGCAGCCCGCCGAAATACGCGATGACTGGCTCCACTGTGTTGATGATGGAGGCGTTTCCGGATCCGATCAGCTTGACGGCCTTGCAAAACAGAACCGAGCCGATGAATGTGCAGAACATGGCCAGCGCCAGGATGTACATCACCTGCTCGAAGGATTCCGGAAGCATGGGCTCCGCCGATTGCCAGCATCTGACGATATAGGCAATGGTCGGAATGATGAGTATGTAGCCGATCAGGACGATGGAATCCAGGTTCTTCGTTACTGTTCCGCCCAATGCAAATGCATAGATCGCATAGCAGGTCCCGGCCGCCAGCGCCAGCAGGATTCCCGGAACGCTCAGGGCGCCGGCGCCCGAAGGATCATAGACAACCATCACAAGGCCTGCCAGAGAAATTCCCACACACAGCAGCTTCATCGCTTTAGGCTTTTCCCTTCCCGAAACGATCTCCATCAGCACGACCATGCTGACATACATGAACACCAGGATCGACGTCATGGCGCCGGGAAGATACAGGTAACTCATATTTATGAACAGCGCGACGCCAATATACGAGACGCCAACTGCCAGCAGCAGCGCCAGTTGTTTTCGCGTGACCCTGAAATCAGCCCTGGTAGCGAAAATATATGCCCAGGTGGCCGCCAGCGCGATCAGATACCTGTTTGACAGCATCGTTTCGATCGAAAGCCCCGTCTTAAAAGACAGCTGTGTCACCGCGGGCATCAGTCCGTAGAACAGACTGGTGGCCAGCACCAGCGCGATCCCTTTCATTTTATTCCTGTCCATGTCATCTCTCTTCCCTGAAATAAGGTACACTGAGGTCCCGCGGAGGCTGGTCCTCCTTTTTATTGTTCCTGGTGCTGAGTATGAGCACTGCCACAGTCGCTATATATGGAAGCATATCGATCAGATACTGGGACACATGTATCCCCATGCTCTGAAGCCGGAATCCCAGAATGTCGAGTCCCCCGAACAGAAACGCGCCGATCATGGCCTTGGTCGGATTCCATGAGGCGAATATGACGAGCGCGACGGCGATCCAGCCTCTGCCGGCGGTAACGCCTTCCTGCCACACAGGTATCGTCACAAGTGACAGATAGGCTCCGCCCAGTCCGCAAAGAGCACCTCCGATAATGATATGTACATATTTATATAGGTTCACATTGATTCCCGAAGCGTCCGCAGCCGCTGCGTTTTCGCCGACGGCCCTGAGATTCAGGCCTTTTCGGGTCTTGAAAAGGTAGATGCTGGCAAGGATGATCATCAGATATCCGAGATAAATAAACACATCATGCCTGAAGAATACCGGTCCGATCAGCGGAATATCCGACAGGACCGGGATCTCGACGGATCTGAAAAAATCCTTGATCGGCTGAGGGGTCACTTGACCGACCAGACTCTTGCCGATAAAACTCGCGAATCCCGTTCCGAAAATAGTCAGCGCCAGACCTGTCACGACCTGGTTCGAGCGCAGAGATACCGTCAGATAGGCAAAAATGGCCGCGCCGAAGGCTCCTGCCGCTATGGCGCCGAGCACGGCAAGGATCGGATCGCCCGTCCATAGTCCGACGCCAAATCCCATGACCGCTCCCATCAGCATCATTCCTTCGACTCCAAGGTTCAGATTTCCAGCCTTTTCTGTAATGAGCTCCCCCAAAGTGGCGAACAGCAGCGGCGTTCCCGAGATGACAGCAGCGTAAAGGAAGGATTCAAGCATATTATTCAGCCTCCTTACGGATATCGGACACGGCCGGCTTTTCAGTCCGAACAAATCCAACCTTGTATCTGATGAAAAATTCACTTCCGAGCACAAAGAAAAGGATCATGCCCTGTATCATGTCCGCGACCGAAGCCGGGATCTGCATGGCGATCTGGATGAATGACCCGCCTTGCAAAAGCAGCGCGAAAGCCAGCGAGGTGAGAAGCACATACGGCGCTTTCAGCCCTGAAAGCCAGGTCGTTATGATCGCTGTGAAGCCATAGCCCCCAGAAAGCGACACTGTCAGTGTTTTTTCAATGGCGGAAGCCTGTATCATTCCGGTCAGGCCGCAAAGACCGCCCGATATGAGCATGGCTGTGATCACGATGACTTTGATATTCATCCCGGCATACTTCGCCGTGTCGACACTTTCTCCGACGACAGCGATCTCATACCCACGCTTCGTATGGGTCATAAAGATATATATAAGCACCGTCAGCAGGATCGCAAGGACCCAGCCGATATGGATGCCGAAAAGGCTGGGCAGGACCGCATTGATATCAAAATTGGCGACTTTTGGAAAGCCCTGGGAAGCAGGGTCCTTCCACGGACCGTATTGCAGATACGTCACCCATTTGATCGCGATATAATTGAGCATCAGCGTGAATATGGTCTCGTTTGTGCCGAACCGGACTTTAAAAAAAGCCGGGATAAAAGCCCAGAAGCCTCCGGTGACCATGGCGGCCAGTGCCATCAGCAGCAGTGCAAGGGCTCTGGGCATGTCCGGCGCGAAGTTGAGCGCAACGTAGGTAGCCGCGAAAGCTCCCATGATGATCTGTCCTTCTCCACCGATATTCCAGAATTTCATTTTAAAGGCAACGAGTATCCCAAGCGATGTGATGATCAGCGGAATTGACTTTATGACCGTCTCCCTGACGCGCATCTCGGTGCCGAAAGCGCCGCTGACCATATTTGCGTAAACTTCGATCGGATTAAAGCCCAGTATTAAAATAAACACTCCGGAAAAGACCAGGGATAGAACGATTGCAACAAACCTGATCGTGATCGACTGTCTGCGGCTCAGATCTTCTCTTTTAAAAATCTTCAGCATGTCAGCTCCTCCTTCGCCGGATGTCCGCCGGCCATCATGAGGCCGATCTCTTCCTTCGTTACAGTCTTGGCGTCGACGATGCCTGTGACCCTGCCGTCAAACAGGACCAGGATGCGGTCGCACAGTTCAAGCAGCACATCCAGATCTTCACCGATGAACAGCACGCCGACACCGTTTTGCTTTTGTTCATTCAGCAGCTCATAGATCTTGTAGGACGCACCGATGTCCAGGCCCCTGACGGCGTAAGCCGTTATCAGGACTCTGGGGTTAGAATCGATTTCTCTTCCCAGCAGCACTTTTTGTATGTTGCCTCCGGACAATTTCCTGACGGGTGAATAGATCCCCGGGGTCTGAATATCCAGACGCTTGACGATCTTATTCGCCTTTTCGATGATATGACGGCGCTTCAGGAATATGCCCGGCTGATTCTGGTAATCCTTCAATATCAGATTGTGGACGATATCCATGGAGGCAACGAGTCCCATTCCGAGCCGGTCCTCAGGGATGAATCCCATTCTGATGCCCAGCCTGATGATATCGCGGGGATTCTTGCCGACGATATTATCCCCGTCAAAAAATATTCTGCCCTTGTCGGCTTTGATCAACCCCGCGATCGACTCGCAAAGCTCCTTTTGTCCGCTCCCGGCAACGCCTGCGACGCCCAATATCTCTCCGCTGTACAAATCAAAGGACACCTCGCTCAATGCCTCTCGTTTTTCACTGTCGTAAACGTGTAAATTATCGACCTGAAGCAGAAGCTGCCCGTTCAGGAATTCCTCCCGCGCTATGGCCAGATCGACACTTTTTCCGACCATCATCTCAATAAGATCCCCGACCTCGGTCCTGGCCGTTTCCACCGTCGCGACCGTATGTCCCTTCCGCAGCACTGTGATCCTGTCGCTGATTTCCATAACCTCGTTCAATTTATGTGTTATGATGACGATGGAGCAACCCAGGTCGCGCATATTTCGAATGATTTCGAACAGTCTCTTGATTTCCTGAGGTGTCAAAACGGCAGTCGGCTCGTCCATGATCAGGATCCGCGCGCCCCGGTAGAGCACTTTGATGATCTCGAGCGTCTGCTTTTCTCCGACCGACATGTCATAGACTTTTTTGTCCGGATCGATATCCAATCCATAACGGTCCGATATATCACGAATCTCTTGCGAGAGTTCTTTCCCCTTTATCATGGTGCTTCCGCCCTGGCCCAGAACAATGTTCTCTTTTGCGGTCAGCACATCGATCAGCTTGAAATGCTGATGTATCATGCCGATTCCTAATTTGATCGGCTCTTTAGGCGACGAAAAACGAACTTCTTTTCCATCAATAAAAATAGAACCGCTGTCAGGGCGGTAAATCCCTGACAGCATGTTCATCAATGTACTTTTTCCTGCGCCGTTTTCGCCGAGAAGCGCATGCACTTCTCCGCCCAATACGGTCAGGTCGACGTTTTCGTTAGCCCGGATCGCGCCAAATGACTTGGAAATGTTTTTCATTTCGATTGCAGCAATCGGTTGCATGGCTAACCTCCCGGATGGCGGCCCATACGTCCGGGCCGCCGTTTTTTATTTATTGTTATTTTATTTTTATTATTGGAGTGAACCCTGGACGCCTTTTACAAGATAATCCATCGTCCAGATTTCTTCACGATTGAGAGATTTGCCAGCCGGAACGACTTCAGTCCCATTCTGGTCATAGATCGGACCTGTGAAGATCGGGAATTCGCCGGCAAGGATCTTGGCCTGGATCTCATCCACTTTTTCCTGCGCGCCTTCCGGAGCGACTGCGGTCAGAGGAAGAAGTCCGATATAGCCGTCAGCCATGGTTCCATAATAGGATTCAGGAGTCCATGTCCCGTCCATGACCTTCTGGACCTGTTCCGCATAGAAAACGCCGTGGTTCCAAAGCGGTGCGGTCATGAAGGCTTCAGGGGCCGCGGCGCTGGAATCGGTATTGTATCCGACTGCCCAAGCGCCTCTTTCCTGAGCCGCGATCTGAGGAGCGGTGGAATCGACATGCTGTGCCATGACGTCGCATCCCTGGTCGAGAAGAGCAGTAGCTGCGTCTTTTTCTTTTGCAGGATCGCCCCAGGAATTGGTCCAGATGACGCTGACAGTCGCGTCAGGATTGACGGACTGTGCTCCAAGGGTGAACGCATTGATGCCAATCAGCAATTCAGTATATGGGAATGCCGCAACATATCCGATTTTGTTGGTTTCAGTCTTCATGCCGGCAACGATACCGGAAAGATACCTGGCTTCTTCCATTGCGCCGAAGAAGTTGCCAAAGTTGGTGTCGTTCATTTTATAGCCGGAGAAATGCATAAAGGTGACATCCGGATATTCGGCTGCAAGTGTCTCGGTAGCGTCCATGAACCCGAAGCTGGTGGTGAAGATGACCTTCGCGCCCTGATCGATCATGTTCTTGGCCGTGCTTGTGACATCCTGCATGTTTTCAGCCACATTTTCCTGATAAATGGTTGTCACCGCGCCTTCGAAATGCTCTTCAAGATAGAGCCTGCCCTGATCGTGGGCAAAGTTGAATCCGCTGTCGCCGATCGGTCCGACATAGATGAATCCAACGACCATTGGCTCTTCCGCCGGAGCGGCCTCTTCTTCAGTTCCGCCGCCGCAAGCCGTGAACATGCTCATGGAGAGAACCAGGATCAATAGTACTGCGAGAAATTTTTTCATGTGTTTTTTTCCTCCTCCTTAGTGATGCCTTTAATAAAATTTTATATCATTATCCTTAATGGATTGAATAACTGCGAGGGATTCGATTCGGACACCCTTTTCCCTGAGCGCCTTCCCGCCTTCCTGAAATGCTTTTTCGATCACTATGCCGGCACCGACGAGCTTCGCTCCCGATTGCCTGACGATTTCCTCAAGCCCTTGCAGCGCACCGCCTTTGGCTAAAAAATCATCTATGATCAGCACCTTGTCCTCCTTGTCCAGAAAGTTCCTTGAAACCCGTACGATATAGTTCTTGTTCTTCGTAAAGGAAAAGACCTCCGCCTCATAGGCGCCGTCCGTCATGGTGCTCGGCTCTGATTTCTTCGCAAAAACGACCGGTACATTGAAATGCAGGGCCGTCATGCAGGCGATCCCGATACCGGACGCTTCTATTGTTAATATTTTGGTGATTTCCACATCGGAAAACCGGTCATGGAACTCTTTTCCGATCTCGTTGAGCAGCCCCACATCCAACTGATGGTTCAGGAAGGAATCCACTTTGAGGATACCAATGCCCAAAGCCTGGCCGTCTTTCAATATCCGTTGTTTCAGTATTTCCATTTCCCCTCCGGCGGCACATTATCCTGTTTACATTATAATCTTATATACTATATTTAGTAAAGTGATTATGCTTAAAAAACATGATAACGAGCCGCTTTCTTTCGCTAAAGTTCGTTTTATCACGAACTATTATCGTTTAATTATTATCTATTATTCAAGTACTTCTCTGCCAGCCTGCGCGCCACATGGACACCGCTTGCCGACGCCTGGGACAGCGAATGGGTGACGCCCGATCCGTCTCCGAGCGCATACAGGCCTTTGATTTTCGTCTCAAGATTGCTGTCGACTTCGACTTTGGAGTTATAGAATTTCACTTCGACTCCATAAAGCAGCGTATCCTCGTTGGCCGTGCCCGGCGCGATCTTGTCCAGTGCATAGATCATTTCGATGATATTATCCAGTTGCCTCTTGGGTATGACAAGGCTCAGATCTCCCGGCGTCGCCTGAAGAGTCGGACGCGTAAAGCACTTCTCCATTCTCCTGGCGCTGCTTCTTCTCCCTTTTACAAGATCGCCGAATCGCTGAAGCAGGACGCCGCCGCCGAGCATGTTGCTCAGTCTCGCGATGGATTCTCCGTACTCGTTGCTGTTCTTGAAGGGCTCCGTGAATTTATTGGATACCAAAAGGGCGAAATTCGTATTTTCCGTCCTTAATTCCGGATCGGCATAGCTGTGCCCGTTGACTGTCACGATACCGTTTGTGTTTTCAGAGACGACCTCGCCATACGGATTCATGCAGAACGTCCTGACCATATCATTGTACTTGTCGGTTTTATAGACGATTTTGCTTTCATAGACCTCATCCGTGATATGCTTGAAGATTTCCGCCGGCAATTCAACGCGAACGCCTATGTCGACGCGGTTTCTCTCAAGGACGATTTTGTATTTCTCACAGATCGTCGAGATCCATTTAGAGCCGGACCTGCCGGTTGCCAGAACAAGATCCCGGCACTCATATTCCACGCCTGTCTTTGTCTTGATGCGGAAGCCCTCTTCAAGGACCTCAACATCCAGCACCTCCGTCTCGAAGTCTATGTCGATTCGATCCTTGGAATAATCAAACATGCGCTGCAGTATTTTATAATTCCTGTCCGTCCCGAGATGCCGGACTTTTGCATCCAGAAGATGCAAATTGTTCCTGAGCGCGACTGTCTTAAGGTCGGAGTTTCCGGTCGAATAAAGCTTTGCGTCCGCGCCGCCCATGCTGCAGAGAACCTGATCCACATATTCCATCAACTCCAGCGCTTCGTCCGTTCCGACATAAGCGTGCAGATCGCCGCCGAATTTGGTCGTGATATTGTATTTCCCATCCGACAGGGTCCCGGCGCCGCCGTACCCGTTCATAATATGGCACGGAGTGCATTTGATGCAATTATCGAGGCACGCTCCCTTGATCGGGCAGATTCGCTTTTCCAGCCTGGCGCCTTTTTCGATCATCAGCACAGATGCGCTGTTGTCGATCTTGGTAAGCTCATACGCCATGAAAACGCCTGCCGCTCCGGCACCGACGATAATGATATCGTATTTCTTCATTTTATCGCTCCAATCCGCCGGCAAGCAGTTTATTCCAAACCGGCCGGCTCATACTTATCTATCTGTAAATGAACATTCTGCCGAGTATCGGCGTCTTGACCGTTATCGCTTTTTGCGGGCACATTTCCTGGCAGCAGTAGCACCGGATGCATTTATCGTATTGATAGACCGGCGGCTTGTCGCGCTTTTCATCTGCGAAATGCATGGCTTTTCCCTCTACCGGGCATGCATCGACACATATGCCGCATTTGATGCACCGATCGCTGATGATGACCGGCTTTTTAAGCAATATTTGACGCAGCCCAGCCAGCTTCTTCCATTTCTGCTCCTTGGCGATGTCCCTCGATACATCGAAATCAAGATTGGCCAATGCCTGGATGTCGGCGCCTAGAATCTCGATATCCTCATCGCGCCACCTTCCAAGTCCGTACTCCTCTCCGTATCGGATCGTCGGCACCAGCATCGGATCGAGTCCAACGAGCCTGCAAAAGACGGAATCCATTGCGACCGGGTCCGTCGATATGATGATGGCGTTCATTGGCACAGCTGTTCCGGATGCCGGACCGTTCCCTTCCATCGCCATGATGCCGTCCATGATATGAAGCTTCGGCTTCAGGCATCTGTTCAGGTCGACCAGCATTTTTCCGAAGGAATCCGCATCGGGGTATTTGGCGTGGGACATTCCCTTGTTCAGGCCATACACACAGCCGAGCATGTTTTTTACGCCGCCCGTGATGCGCTCGAGCTGATGGGTCTTCATTTTACATACGTTGACGATAGCATCGGCCGATAATGCGGCTTGACTGATCTCAAACTGTTTTGTGAACATGCCCTCAGGAAAATCGACTGTCCGGCCTTTGCCGAACTCTCCGAACAGCAGGCCGTGCTTATCGCCGATCTGCTTTATGCCGCAAGTCTCGGCTATTTTCTCCGGGTTGGTCGGATTGCCCGGGGAGTCGCCGTAAAAAAGATCCGTATATCCGTTTTCTTCAAATATCCCGATCACGGCGTCGAAAACGGAAGGATGCGTCGTGACAGCGCGTTCAGGCGCCGCTTTATTGAGCAGGTTGGGCTTGAAAAGGATCCTGCTGTCCCTTGATATGATCGATTCAAGGCCTCCGATCAGGCGGATCCCTTCCCTGACAGCCTCATGCACACGATCCGGATCGTAGGAATCACATCTGACGACCGCAACTTTGCTTTTCATCCGGCTACCTCCCGTCTCTAATAAATCTCAACGAATAATTTTAGCATTTTCCGACTACATTTTCCAATGTTTTATTCGATTTTTCACACCTGTTATTGTATAATGAACAAATGAAGACTACGGAAAGGAGGTTGTCAAATGAATAGAAAATATCTCATCCTGGCAATTGCTTTCCTGATTGCGGCACTCTATGGCGTTTCACTCTTTATCATGAAGGACTTTGATATAAAAGCTGTCGTTCCGACGATCGCCTTCGCAGCAATATCCTATTTTTTCTTTTCCAATCTGAAAGAGCAGGAGTAGCCGCTTCCCCGATCCGGTCAGCGCCGAAAGATCAGCATAGCCGACATGCGGCCTGCACCTGCATCCCGCTGAAATCACAGCCGCCTCGCAAGATCGGACAATGCTTCTCCGTCGACTCTATAGACGGTCCACTCGTCCATCGCCTTGGCGCCCATCCGCTTATAAAAGGCGATCGACGGCTCATTCCAGTCCAGACACCACCAATCCAGCCTCCCTCCTCCGCTTTCCAGCGTTATTTTCGCAAGGCAGGCGAACATGGCCTGTCCAAGTCCCAATCCTCTATGGCTTTCTCTTATAAACAAATCTTCAAGATATACGTTGGCCGTCCCAAGAAATGTGGAAAAATTGTGGAAAAACAGCGCGAAGCCGACCGGCTCTCCTTTGTATTCCGCAAGGATGACCTTCGCCTGTTTCTTAATGAACAGCGATTCGCGAAGGATCTCTTCTGTCGCGACAACCTCATTGAGCAGCTGCTCATACTCCGCCAGCTCCTTGATAAACTGAAGGATCAGGCCGGTGTCCTGCTCCAAAGCCGTTCGGATCCGGAAATCCGCAATGTGGGTATCATAATATGCTTTCATGGCAATCTCCTTAATAACGCCGGAAGCGATCATGCATGGCTCCGGCAGACCCTTCTTCAAATATTTGCTGTTAATTACATTTACATCCCATTTATTATATCATACGCAATATCACACCGCACCTGCCGTACTTCATGTTTGATCGCCAATGACGTACACTGCGCAAAAAAGAAAATTCAAATTTTAAAATAAAATTTTTTATCAAGTTATTGACATATGCCATTAACCGCGTTATGATGATTATGGGCATATGCTAATAATTATGATTTGAGTATAGGACCTGCATACTAATGCAGTGGCAATATCGCCATATTTAAAAGGATTTAATAGAAAGGAGATGAATGACATGCCAAGAGGAGATGGAACCGGACCAATGGGTCAAGGGCCCGTCGGAAGAGGTTCAGGCCTCGGAAGAAAACCCGGAGGCTTTAATGCGGGGCCGGGCGGCTACTGTGTTTGTCCCAAATGCGGAGAGCAAATACAGCACGTGGTCGGAACGCCTTGCAATTTGGTCAAATGCCCGAAATGCGGAGGCTTCATGACAAGAGGTGTTTAATGCCTTTGATCATCTGTATGGGATCAAGGAATTAAATTATAGCGAATGCATCGATTTGAAAGGAGATGGATAACATGCCAAGAGGAGATGGAACCGGACCTATGGGAATGGGCCCGATGACAGGACGCGGCGCGGGATATTGCGCCGGCGGCATTGGACCGGGCTATGCCGGATATGGAAGAGGCGGCGGTTTTGGCCGCGGATTCAGAAGAATGTTTTATACGACAGGCCAGCCGGGATGGACACGCTTTGGGAATCCATATTTTGCCGACCCCAGCGCAGCCGCCTACGACGATAAGGAGATTTTAAAGAGACAGGCTGATGTGCTTCAAAATCAGCTTGAACAAATCAACAAGCGTCTCTCAAATATTGAAAAGGACACCGAATAGCCGACCATTCAGTAAAAGACAGGATCACATCCTGTCTTTTGCCGCAATATCCCCCGAATGCGGCATTGTAATCGCCTATTTCGCATATATTGACATATGCTCATAATTGGATTAGCATATTGATATTAAGCCATAACACCATCTGCATATTAAGGAGTGTCCCTTTGCAAATTTTTCCGGATTGTCTGCCGTGCCTGCTTAAACAGGCTCTTGACACGGCACGGGCTGTAACTGATAACGTCGAGCTGCATGAAAAAATCATGCACGAAGCGGTCAAAGCTCTGCTCGAATATAAAAAATATACATGCGCACCCGAAATGGCCAGGGCGATCCATTCGTCAGTGAAGGAAATCACCGGTGTCCGGGACCCTTTCGCAGATATAAAAGCTCGGGATATCGACGCTGCTTTAAAGGCAAATCCATATCTTGACCATTTCCTTAAAATGAAACAAAACGATTTGTATTGGGCTCTGAAAATATCGGCTACGGGAAATATCATCGATTCGGCCATTTATAATAATATCGATCTCGAAAGCTGTCTTGAGGCTGAGCTTGAGAAAAAATTCAAAATATGCGATTTGGAATTATTTGAAAAGAAACTTGAAACGGCAGAAAATCTTTTGATTATTGGCGATAACGCAGGTGAAACGGTTTTTGACCGGATTCTCGCGAAGCGCCTCTCCGGCTGCAAAATCACTTACGGCGTCAGAAGCGGACCGATCATTAATGACGCAACGGCCGATGATGCATTCGCGTCCGGCTTGTCTGACTGCACGCGCATCGTTTCCACCGGCTGTGACGCTCCCGGCGCCATCCTGGAGGAATGCAGCGCGGAATTCATGGATATATTCAACAACGCCGACATTGTGATCAGCAAAGGGCAAGGTAATTTCGAGGCGCTTTCGGATTCCGGAAGACAATTGTTTTTTCTTTTGAAAGCAAAATGCCCAATGATAGCCGGGCGATTCGGAGTCGATCTCAATGACTATATTTTCAAGTGCAATAAGACATCGATCGACACACATGACACACATGATGAAAAGAGGCTGATATAAATGGCACGCCCCACAAAATGGAGAAGAATCGAAAGAATGCCCGATATCCTCAACTTTGTTCCCACTCACAACGCCACTGACGGCATTCCAAGCAATATACTGAAGCTGGAAGAGCTTGAAGCCATACGCCTCAAGGATCTGGAAGGCCTGGAGCAGGGCGAGTGCGCGGAAAGGATGGAGATTTCACGCCCAACTTTTCAGCGCATCCTTTTATCTGCAAGAGAAAAAATTGCAGACAGCCTCGTCAATGGCAAAACGATCCACATTGAGGGGGGTAATTTCACCCAAAATATCTGTAAAGCAACCTGCCTTGATTGCGGCCGGGAATGGATGGAAAGCTATGAAAATCTTGAATCCATTAAGATCGGCGGATTTGCCTGTCCGGCCTGCGGTTCCCTGCAGGTCTCATGCGCACAAAACTGCAAGGAAAAATTCGGACGGGGAAACTGCTGGAGACATGGCCGCCATGAGCGCTAAAGCTTCATTCGGCCACCCGCCTCATCTAAACTGATACTTGTGAAAGGAAATTATTATAGTAATGAATATGATACAGGAATCAAACAAAAAAGATATGAAGCCATCTGCCGCTCCTTCCGCTGATGCTGGCGATACATTGAAAACTTCACAAAATGCCAAAGGCCAGGCAAACAAGAAAACCTGTCTCCAGCCGATTCCGCGAGTTCTCGTTTCTTGCCGGAATGCGGAAGGCGAGGACAATGTACTGGCAGTCGGTTATTGCTGCAACTGCAGTTACGACCCTCCTATGGTAATGGTCGGGATCGTTCCGACCAGATATTCTTACAAGATGATCAAGGAATCCGGATGCTTTGTCGTTAATCTCACAGACAAAAAATACCGAGAGACTTTTAACTATCTGGGAAGCCATAGCAAACGCGATGGCGACAAATTAGCGCATTTGGGCATTCGGCTTCAGGAGGGCAAAATGGTAAATGCCCCTATTCTGACTGATTGTCCTGTAAATATCGAGTGCAAGGTGGTTGATAGTATTGTGACAGGATCCCACGAAATGTTCGTCGGCTCGATTCAATACGTCCATGCCGATACGGAATTGATGGATCAGGACGGCAACATCGATTTCTCCATGGTTGATTTTTTATAAATAATAATATGAAGTCAAGGAGGTCATCGCAATGAGAAAGATTGGCATCATCATTTGCGCGCGCTACAAGGATTGTGGCGGAGGCAAATGTTTTAAATCCTTCAGAAATCGTGAGGGAGCGTTTTCTATTTATCCAAAGGATGAAGAAATCGAGTTGGTCGGCTATTCTACTTGTGGCGGGTGCCCAGGCGGAAATGTGGAATATGTGCCTGAAGAAATGATCAAAAACGGAGCCGATACGATCCATCTGGCGACAGGATTGGTCGTTGGCTATCCGCCTTGTCCCTATATTGCCGATTTCAAGGAATTCATCGAGAAAAAATATCGCGTTAAGGTCGTCGTCGGAACGCATCCCATTCCTCTGAAATACTTAAATGTCCATAAGTCTCTGCCGCATTGGGATAAAATGGATATGCCCGGTCTTGCCCCCGATTTGTTCAAGGATAACGAAGCCATGATGAAAATCTACGATTGATTTCTATCCGGCTTCAGCGTCAAGCAACGCCGGTCCACGGCGTCCCGGCCGATATCTCTTTGATCATGCCGGAACGATATCCATCCTTTGGACAGGGTGCTACATCCGCTTCCCGCGCAGGATCATGCGTACGATTTCCTCTTCGTTGTCCAGCTTGTCGTAATCACCGACGATCTGGTCTTTGTAGTGATACAGCACGCCTGCCTTCTCGTTTTCTTCAAGGCGCTTAAGCAGAGCGCCTTCGCCGTATTCCACCACAAATCTGGAAAAAGCCCGTATCCTCGTCTTGTCAAGCATGCTGTCGCTGCATGGAAATTCATGACACTCCCAGCAACCTTCAAGGTTTTTCTCCCTGCAACAATTGTAATTCTTGCACCACTCCTTATTACTGCAGCCATCGTTCCTGCATCCAGGACATGTTTCGTTTTCGCTGCACAAGCAGCATGCAAGCCCGCAATAAGCTATGCCTTTCTCTGTTTTCATTTCGCACCTCGTTTCTTAAATATGCAAATGGTGAATATTATGTTCATTTCCAGGACAAATGAGAACGCAGTGAGTTCTCAGACGCAAAACCGATCGGCTTGCAATCAAGCCGCAGCCTAAAGTTGATTGATCTTGTGATACAATTCGATTCGGCTGTTGACATTGAATTTTTTATATATGTTCATGATATGCTTCTTCAAAGTGTTAGGACTGATGCAAAGGCGCGTGCAAGTCTCCTCTTTCCCTGCCCCGTTCAAGACGACATACAGCACATCGGTTTCCCGCAGCGTCAAATGGTATTGATTCATTAGAATTTCAAGATTCGGAAGGTTTTCGGGACTTGCTCCAAGGGTCTGCTGATTCTGATAAAGGCGCGCACCGAGATGGGCCGCGAGCAGCTCAAGCTGAAACAGCTCGTTTTCCTGAAAGCTCCCCTCCTCTTCCGTGCGAAACAATGTGATGATCCCCAAAAAAATTCCATTATGAATGATGGTCAAGGTAACCTGATAGATTACTTTTTGGGGCGCATAGATCCTTTGATAAAACTCCGTCTGATGTAATGCTTCATTTTGTATAAAAGCCGAATCATCGTAGATCTTTGAGAACGGTGTCGCATTGCTCCATGTGGTTCGGTCATAATCCTGAAATTCACGTAGATAGATATCGACACTTTCATCGGATATGCCGATTCCTGCCGGATTAGCCAATTTATACTGTTCAGATCTTGAAGCCATGTAAAATACGTTTCCCACGCCCGGGATCAGAATACTCAGGGCAGACAGGACGCCCCGGCGCATTTTCTCGAAATCTTCCGTCGTATGGATCTTCAGAATGATATCGTTCAGTAAAATCATGTTGTTGTGATTCATTCGCTCGGCCTCGTTTATGGCAGTCATCTTGAATATCAAACCTCCCATTGCTAAAGCAATACAATATACTCCAATTGGAGTATATACCTAATCCCATGGACCGTAAAGATAATAGTAACAGATAATTTTAAATATTCCGACTTTTGTTATAATGATAGAAAAATGAAACAAGTCATCTGTTTCTATTTTTAATGCTTTTCAGGAGGACACTGCAAATGCTTTACGATATCGTTATCAAAAACGGCACGATCATAGAACCCAGGACCGGGGTGCAGACCATCGGCAGCATCGGTATCAAGGATGGCGCGATTTCCTTAGTTTCTCGCGAAAGAATGGATGGAAGCGAGATCATCGATGCAAGCGACTTTATCGTATGCCCGGGTTTTGTCGATATCCACTCCCATCTGAATTCGAATCTCTATTCAACATGGCTTTCAGCAAAACAAGGCATTACGACCTGCCTGTCCGGAAACTGCGGCATGTCGCCTGAGATGCCTATCGGCAGCTACCTGGAATCTCTTGAGCGTCAAGGTTACCCTATTAATTATGCAACATTGGTCGGACATTCATGGACTTTGAGGAAAATAGCCGGAATCGACGATCCGAATGCGGCCGCAACGCCGGAGCAGACCGCGGAAATGGTGAAAATTGCAGAGCAGGCACTCGAAGAAGGGGCCTACGGCATATCACTGGGCCTTGAATATGCTCCGGGATCAACGCCGGAAGAATATATGCCTCTCGTGGAATTGGCCGCAAAATATGACAAGCTTGTACCGATCCATATCAGGACGGATGCATTGGACTTTGCGGTGGGATTGCGGGAAGCGATCGTCATGTCGGAAAGAACCGGGGCTCGCGTTCAAATTTCACATCTGGCCTATCAATTCGGCGTACATCCCGAAGTGACCGGTATGGCTTTGATCATGATTGAAAATGCCATCGGAAAGGGACTGCCGATCATGTGCGATTCCGGAATTTACGAATCCTTTGCGACCTTTGTAAAATCGGCGGTTTTCGCTGATGGCTGGCACAAGAGATATGACTGCAAGATCAGCGACCTTATGATATCCACCGGCAAATATGCCGGCCAGCGGGCCACTCCTGAAATCATATCCTATATCAGGACTTTCGAGGAGGACGCGGTGGGTACGGCCTTTGTCGGCGTTCTGCCGGACCTGGCGCTTGCGATCAAGCAGCCATATACCATGATCTCTACTGATGCGGGCTTGTCGGATAAACCCGGCAACGGACATCCGCAGGACGCGGGCACATTCCCCAGGATTTTTCAGAAGCTTGTCAGAGAACAGGGCGTATTATCGATGATGGACGCTGTAAAAAAATCCACATACGTTCCCGCCTGCCAAATGGGGATCGCTGACAAAAAAGGCTGGATCGGCACCGGCGCAGACGCTGACATTGTCATTTTCGATCCGAAAACGATCCGTGACAATGCCGATTATATCGGCATCGGACAGCCGGATGCGCCGCCGACAGGCATAAAATACGTCATCGTTAACGGCGTGACGATCGTTGCTGAAGACAGGGTTTTTGATCACAGGCGCCCGGGCAAAATCCTTCGGAAGCCGAATACGCTCTGGTCGTTATAGAAGCATATTTTTATTTTTAATTCTTATAAGTTAAAAGGAGAACACGTATGGAGTATGGAATCATTAGTCTTATCCCTTCCGCGATCGTAATCATTTTAGCATTGACCACAAGAAGGATCATGGAGCCGCTTTTAGCCGGCTCGATCGCAGGCTTTCTGATCGTTTCGGGACCGTCAGGCTTTTTTCTCAGTCTGATCGACGCCACCTACACGGTATTGATGGACCCGACGATGGTATGGATCGCTTTGGTCGTCGGCTTTTTCGGCGTGCTGATCCGCTGGCTGGAACAGGGCGGAGGCGCCAATGGCTTCTCCCGGATGATCCAGAAAATCGCCACGACCCGGAAAAGAGCTCTGCTGGCCACATGGATCCTTGGCATACTTGTATTTATCGATGACTACATCAATGCGATGGCCGTTGGAGCGGCCATGCGAAAAGTCACCGATAAATTCAACGTTTCGAGAGAATACCTATCCTACATCATCAATTCGACCGGAACCACGGTATGCGTCCTGATCCCCGCAACGACATGGTTTGCATTCATGTCAGCCCAGATGGAAGCTTCCGGAGTGGAAGGCGGCGCGTCCGCATATTACGCATCCATTCCGTTCATGTTTTATCCCTGGATCGCTGTGTTTGTTGTTCCTGTCGTTATTTTGGGGATCATCCCGATGTTTGGTCCCATGAAAAAAGCGGAAGAGCGGGCGAAGGCCGGACAGGTGTTCCCAGAGAGCACCTATGAAATATATAAGGACCAGGCCGGTTCAGATGAAGGTAAAAAATCAAGCTCCTTGAACTTCATCGTTCCAATGCTGATCACGGCGATCGTCACGGTCGGAACAGGAGAAGCCTTATACGGCGTCATCATGGGACTGGTCACCTGCCTGCTGATGTATGTCCCCCAAAAGCTCATCAGGTTTTGGGATATGTGGGATGGCCTGACAGAAGGCTTCAAGGATATGATGTTCGTCATCATGCTGATCGCGATCGCATTCATATTGCAGCAGGCGAACAATGCGCTGGGACTGACCGATTATGTCATCACCAGTGTTACAAGTATACTGAGCCCCAATCTGCTGCCGGTCGTATGCTTCCTGACCGTATCGGTGCTCATGTTTGTCGTGGGAAGCTTCTGGGGCATCGCGGCGATTTCATTCCCGATCATCATCCCTCTGGCGGTCGCCATGGACGTCAATCTATATCTTGCATCGGCCGCGATCATATCCGCATCCGCCTTCGGAAGCCAGGCCTGCTTCTTCAGCGACGCCGCTACCATAACCTGCGGAGCCACACAAATCAGGAATATGGATTATGCAAGATGTGCGCTTCCGTATATAGCAATTCCGTTTGTTCTGTCAATAATACTGTTCACTGTTTTTGGCTATATCGCATAGCATCAGCTAAAATATCACATTCAAAAGACNNGCTGCCTGAAAAGGCAGCCACGTCTTTTTTAAGTTGGACGAGGGCAATGGCGCCATTGAGCGGTTGGAAGGGGGCTCTGTAACTCTAAGAGTATCTTATTTGCTTATATATTCGTTCAGCGGCTTCACGAGATAAACATTATTGGGCAGCTTATCCGTAGTGACATATCCCGGTTCGCTGTTGATCAGCGCAGGAATACGGTTGATCAGGTTCGCACAGGTGAGTTGCACCGTCGCCGGACGATTCACAATATTCGTCATTTCAGGTTCGCCACAGAATGTCCACTCATTTTTATCGAATTCATCAGGCGCATAAACCTTCCCGATGCACTGGGTCACAAAGGTGATGCCCTCTGCGGTCTCCGTTGTGACTACAGCCGACATGCCCGTAGCATCTCCGGCCTTGATCGTCATACCAAGCGTAGAGGATTTCAGATCTTTATCATAGGTCGTCGGGATACACTTCTGGGTTTGCGCTACTGGAGTCAAGCCCATTTTACTGCACAGCCAGCCATTCTGATTCCACATGTAACTCGGTTCCACCTCGCCGTTTTCGATTTTTTTGGCTATTTCATCAGATTTTAAGTCGTTGAATTTTCCTATTTTTTCAGCGAATTCCACAAGCGTCAGACCTGCGCCGTGTCCCTTTGCCAGAGCGATGCCGTAATCCTCGACATTGTAGCTGCTGCTCCCTTCTATTCTGCTTATTTTATGCAAAGACCCGGCAAGTGTATCGACCAGAACACCCCAAAACATATCGGGGTATCCACTGCCTGCGAGTGTGCAATCATTCTTCTTCGCCAGATCGTCAAGCTCTTTTGTTATTGCCGGCGATGAGCTCCAGGGATAGAGGGATTCCTCGCAGGTGGAAATCGCATTAACGCCGTTTTTCGCACATGCCGTGAAAGCTTCCTTGACGTCTGCCATTGTACTGCGAGTCGCTATAACGCAAACGTCAGGCTTGAGCTCCGAAAGGATCCGATCAGCTTCCTTTGCGTCAGAAATCCTGACCCCAAGAGTTTCTCCGCCAATAATTTCGCTGATATCCTTCCCAATAACACCAGGATCCATATCAAATGCCGCTACGACATCCGCACCTTTTTCGAGCAAATACCGCATCAGATATACGCTCATTTTTCCGCACCCATACTGCACCGCTTTAACATTACGTTTCATGACAGTTCCTCCTTACAGTAAAATAAATCGCTTATATTTTAAGGATAAACCTTCTTCTAACAGTAATGTCAAGCGTCATTCTGTACTTCACAGAATCGGGATCCTGACCTTCTTAAGTATCTTCAACAACGCTATTCTCAAGTAAATGAAATTCGTTGGCAATTTCTTTTTTAATGCGTCTGCTGCTCAATTCGCGCAGCATTATTTCGTAGCCCGAATCATTCTGATCAAACGATTCATACTTGAAGTTTGAATGCTCGTGCCCTTTCGAATTCAAGTCCCTCCGTTTTCTTCACATAATAAAAGTATCCCACATCATGATAAACCGGACTATATCTTTCAGGTTTATACCATACTGTTATTTGCCCTCTCTTCAAAATATGCCCGGCCATAACTTTAACTGCATCTGATTTCTTTGAATTTCCAGTGATTTCTATCATGTGATCAAAGATGCTAAAGACAAATCTGTATCTGTGTACCCTTTTGATGAGCGGAGGCTGCTTGGGGCCCTTTGTATATGTTCTGAACGTATAGGCACATCTAAATCATCCATAAATTTTTTAATTCAAATCCCTCTTCATCCATAATCCCGCAAATCTGCATTTACACTTTATCTTTTTTAAAAATATTATTAAATTCATATTATGGCTTTTTAGCGTTATCGAAAATCGCCTTCTTATCCGTTTCCGATAAAGTCTTTTCAATGATAAATGCGATAGCAAAAACTACAATTATATTAAGTCCAAACCTGACAAATGTAAACTTCCAACCGAAAGAGGAAATTTCAAAAAGCAGCAAGGGGATACGGATGCTCGAACTTGCGCAAAGGAAAATCAGAACGTTTGAAATTCGGCTTTCTTTTTTGAGTAACATTCCGGCGACCGGCAACAAAGCATATAGCGGTACGGCAGTAATCACGCCTAACAATAAAGAGACAAGAACACCTCTATATCCTGAATTTTTCCCCATTATCTTTATTATTGCCTCTCGTTCAATCCATACATCAATCAACCCGATATAAACAAAAACCGGTGCAAGCATAAGTAGAAAATCAAGAAGAATTTTCCACGTGAGGATCAAAGCATTTTTCCCTATTTGTGGATATAAAAACAAAATAGTAAAATTAACCGCCACAGCCGCTAAAAGGACCCAGTATTTCCCAGCCCAATTTTTCATGTTAATATCACTCCGATGATATAAGCCGTGACAAACGCAAACATGTATGCAAGCATATTCCGAAGCAAAGCAGCTTTCTTTCCTAAGTATTCTATTTCCATTGGAATTGTAACAAACCCCACCATCGTAAGTGTGGAAATAAAGACCGCTATTTGTGTAATTCCCGCACCATTTTTCATTAACTCGGCGGTAACGGGGAATGCTATTATAACAGGAGCCAGCGTAACCGCACCAAGCAATGAGGCTAAAACCGTACCAATACATCCCGAGTCCGCACCTATGATACGTTGTATGATATCAGGCTTGATTACCTCAACCAACAGTCTGACAAGCAAAAGGATTGATATGAATTGAGGCAGCATGTTGGCAAACATCTTCCAAGCTCTTTTGAGGGATAAGAGCGTTTTTGTCTTATCTTTCAAGAAGGATACAGTTAGCAGAACAACTGCAACGCCGTAGAGAAACCAAACAAATACAGAATCCATCTTATCCCCGCCGTTCTCCCATGGCTTTTTTAAGTGTCGAAAGCAAAATGATTGATAATATACCGCCAGTCAAAGCTGTAACAAACTGTGAAATCGAAAACATATCTGAAATTACAGACGTTTGTTGTTCAGGCAACCTCCAAAATAGAGGCAAGGCAATTTTTATGTTTCCAATATATAATGCTAAAAGCTTAGCTGTGGCAGAAGAAACCATAGCAGTAAAGTACGCGGTGTATTTACGGGTTGTATGCCGACTGCCTATGAAATGCCAAAGCAATACAAGAACGATGTTTCCGCCCGCAATAAAAAGCATCAAAAAAAAGAGCGGGCCGATACCAAAAAATTTAGCCATCACCGGAGAAATAACGGCGACAGATAGCCCTGATGCAAGACCGCAGGTCATAACTGAAACAATCAGTATTAAGTTGACGATAGAGCCTGCAATAATATTTCCCAGCGGCGCGGCTGCCGCATGCAATACTAACAGCAAGGCCATAAAAATAGCCGTACGGGTAATCCGTAAAATCTTAGTGTTCATTTGCAATTTTCCTTTTTGTCGTCGTATTCCTTGCTTTTTTCATGATGCTACTATCTTTATTGTGTCTTTGGCTCTACTCTATATAGAACTCCAACACATTGTCCATATTACGGTGGGCAAAAATGTATCCATTTAAATGAGTCAGGTTGTATACCGCGGACCACTGCAGTATGTCCGTATTGCCATTGCGTATTCCAATGTCGGCCAGCAGAGTGATGCACACACCCTTCTCGTTCATACCATCAAATGAGAGGTACGGCGCGACTAGCGTTAAAAAGCTGCTTGAAGATATGCCTCCCGCAAGCAGGTTATTCGCGGAATAGCCTGCAAACGTAAGATTCACAGTTGATACGGAAGCATAACCGTCATCAGGTGCAGTGAAAACCTTCAAGAAAGGCGCATACTCAAAGTTGAGTTATTTGCCTGTTTCTTTTCTATAAAATAAATATCCTGATACAGATCCTATAACTATTAAACCTACTGCTAAGATATTAATAACTATAAAATCAATATGATATTCATTGGGTGTGTAGCTGCCTGCCATTGCAGACTGAAAAGCAACTCTCCCAATTTGGGGCATAACCAAATTGATCATTGTAGTCTTCAGCCATGTAATTATCCCAGTAATAACAAGTATGCCGGAAAAAGCAAATCCAATTTTATTCACAATTTTCTCCTTCCCATCATTATTATTTAATAATCTCCTTTACATTGGACCAATAAATTACCTATGAACTTGCACATTTTTATAGGATTATTAAACCAATACTTCTTTTTTATTGAAATCCTTAATTGCTCCTCATTCACTTTTTCAGCTAAACAATATTCGTGAACGCTGTCATAAATTGTTTTGTTGCGCTTTTCCAACTCATAAAGACTCCTTAACATACTTAATATCTCCATTTGCGATTTCTGTGAGTTTACATACTGTTTTCAACTTTTAGGAAAACAATGCAGTAAATACGTACCCTCCACCAACCATTAAAACATTGCTTACACTATGCATAAGAACTGGATACAGTATGCTTCAGCTTCTTTGGCATACTATTCCTTGGATTGCTCCAAGCACAAACGCATTAATTATTCGAAAAAACCAGCTTCGAAGTTTATGGTATCAACGGCCAATTTACATTTACAAAGGTGAATATTACCGATGTGAGTATCACTTCAAAGCAAAATCTGCCATTATTTCAATAAAAATTAACATCAACAACCCCTTTTGATGATCTAGGCTTTCCGAAATTTGTCCCAACATAAGGTCTAATTATTTACGAGCAAAACGTCTCAGGACAATTTTCAATTGTTCATCGCTTCCTATAATGAAGTCGTAGTAAAAATCATCATAATCCTCTTGGTTTAATATAAAGCCCCCATCAATTGTATCGATATCATAAATTCCATAAGTGTTATAGCCTGATTCAGCAAGCGATGCAATATTTACACCAAAATCCATGGGATAGGTTCCAATCTTATTTAGATCTACAATACTGAAACCATTAAGATATTTTTCGCCGGAATCATCAGGCAACAACTCCATTTCATTTATTCGAACAGTCATAGGTCTATCCCTGCTAAAATCAAAACCTTCAATTGTTCCAAAAACTTTCTTTCCGCCACGCGAAAGATATTGTATTGCATTGGATTGCAAGTCAATAACATTGAACGGCCCGTTTATAAATTCTAGACTGCTTCTTATTATTTCCATTGCTTCTTGATCAACAAACTCTGAATTGAGCACTATCTCTATTTCACGAAAACTATCTGCATCACAAAAGCATTCCCTCACCATATTCGAGCCATTTGTTTTTTCATCGCTGAGTTCGCTATTATACGGAATTAATTCAATTACTCCCGCCACATTATTATTCTGATCAAACAAACTCCAACTGAGTGTAGGTTCCTCAAGTCCTTTAAGTTCCCAGTCGTTTGGTATCTCTACGGTAAAGAAACTTGATCCCACGACCTTAAACGCTTGATTTTCAGCCTTAGGTGTATTGCCTCCCAAAAGGGAAGTCCAATGGGAAACATTGGGAATATAATCACGTAAAGCTATGTATTCATTTGCTACTTCCTGGTCGTCCAGAGGATACTGTATATCGGAAGGCTGGCGTGTAAAATAGGTATATCCGTTCCCTTTCAAAATAATCTGTTGAGGAACTGGCGCTTGCTGCATGTCCTCCTGTGTAATCAATTCACCAATCATTCTTTCTATTGTAAAAAGCAATCCACCTCCTGGATATTTTTCATATACTTTTTTGCTAAAAACCTCAATACTTCCTTCAGACTCTTTTATCACATATCTTTCTTTCCATTCAGATGGAAATCCTATTGACAAACCAAGAGCTTCGCTTTCATACATAATAACGTCTTCACTTTTGTGCACCTCATTTTGACTGCAACTAATTCTTAATGCAATGATGCCAAGTATTAGTGCGACGATACTAAGTATCAGCACAGCTATAATTATGTATTTTTTCATCAATTTACCTCCCAACTCTTCATTTTATGCAGAAATTCCCCGACATTCGTTTCAATGAAGGGCTCGATCCCAAGCTAAATATTAAATAATATCCGCTTGTTACAAGCAAGATGTCAATAACAATCCTAGATAACACGTCGACTAAATAGCCGGAAAATAATATGGGCATAAAGGCAAGGAATACCGACCAATTTAAACCAAAAATCAAGAATCCGAATTTCACTGCTCTGTGTTTCAAGGACCGCCCATTTCTGCTGTCGCCAAGAAGAATAAAAACTGCCCCGATAGAGACTCCCATCAGAAGTGTCCATATAAATGTTTGTAAAGGCCTGGCCTGATTCCCGGATTGGATTACTCCCGAAAGATAAGCGATATATCTACCAGTCAAGAATATCACCGTAAAAATCGTAACAGCCTTAATTTTTTGTCTGAGAGCAAATGTTGCTGAAGGATCGCCCTCAACTTTTTCAGTTTGCAGCTTACTCAATAGTATACTCAACACAAAAACAGGTATCGCATCACTAAGGCCAACAACAACTTCGTTTATGATTGGATTACCAAACAAAGACACTCCCTCAAGCATTGCAAACTGCCAAAGAAGCGCTATTGCTGCCCCATAGAGTAACCCTTTCTTCACACCTTCTGCGGGTATCTCATTCCAGATGTTCAAATATACAAAAGCAACACCTGAAAATGCGAATAAAGCCCAAAGAGAAGCGGTGATTTCTATGCCAAGAATACTCGCTACCAAGCTAAAGTTTGGATTCTCAGGCATAGTGCTGTATGAACTCGTAATAATATGCAGAATTATATCTAATGCCACGCAAGCCAATACTATCACAACAATTTTTATTTTTTGACCTTTTTTCATACTCTTGCTCCTTTTATGCATTGCCAAGCTCCTTAAGCGTTGGGGAGAATCGAAGAAGCTGTTGATCGTTTCGGACAAAAACCATTATTTGGTTGTCAATACTTTTTTAAATTTTGATAATAATTTTTCTGTACGCCTAACTTAACGCCGGCGCCCTCAGTGTGTCGGTTTTAAACGGTTACTTCATTTTATCGGACTTATCATTTCATTCCAGCAAACCATGTACTTCTGCACTTTAAACTCCTCTTAGCGATTTAAATACCTTTACAAACATAAGTATTGTTATAAGTAAAACCAGTATATCTATCGCCATTGATCCAAAATAGACCCACTGAACTCCCCACATTTTAGGCAATATCAGCATTAGCGGCACATATAAAATAAGTTGACGCAAAATGGCAATAATGCTGGCAACTTTGCCTTGGTTGATTGCCGGGAAAAACGTCATAGCCATATATAAGGCTGGAAGAGCCGGCAGCAACGCCATGAATACACGAAAATTCAGCAGGCTGGACGAATCGAACACAATACCCGGGAGCATTAAGGACAGCAATTCCTGCGGCATCAGCATGAGCATCAGCCAGAACGGCAGCATTATTATCACACCGCTCAAAATAAAAACTTTGGCGCTTTTTATTACGCGTTCGTTTTGTTCCGCGCCGTAATTGATCCCCACCACAGGTTGTAACGCACGCATAAGGCCAAACAACGGCGTAAGCATCAGCGTAAATATCCGGTATGTCGCCCCGTAAAACGCAATATCAGAAGTGGTCCCGAAGCCAGCGAGAGCATTAAATACTACAATCGCCTGTACCAGCGACATTACAGAAATTATAAGCGAGGACATCCCCATTGACACGACTGCTTTTGCGATTTTTTTATCTCTGTGTATCTGGAACGGATACGCTTCGAAAGTCACCCTGCTTCCTGAAAAGTAAGCGAGCCCAAGTACAGTATATACCAGCATGCCGATGTTCGTAGCCCAGGCCACGCCTGCTACTCCCAGCCCTAATAAGCCGACAAGTATATAGTTAAATAAAATGTTTATTGCTAAGCCTATACCCATTATCACTGCCGCGGTTTTCATCTTCCCTTCCGAGCGAACCACCATGTTGGATGCAAAACCGTATACCCAAAATAGTGAGCCGATCACGGTCACCCTGAAATATTGAGCCCCCAGCACCAACGCTTCGCCCTGCCCACCCATGAACCGGACAAGCGGTTCGGCGAAGAACCATGCCAACACGCCATATATGGCACTGATTATCAATGAAAGATAGTTCGCGTTTCCGAGGATCCGTTTTTGCGTCAATTTATCGTTTGCACCGAGCGCAATAGATAATACGCTGCCCGCTCCGACGCCGATAAGTGAACCAATGCCAAACGGCAACTGCGATAGCGGATATGCGAGAGAAACTCCCGCCAATGCAGTCTCGCCTACATATCTTCCAACAAATATAGCATCGAACACAGAATTCAGTCCAAACAGCACCATTGCGGTGATAGCGGGCCAGGATAATTTCAGCATTACTATCCATATGTTTTCATTCATAATCATATGTTTTTGCTTATCTTTATTTTGAACTTCACCCATTATACACTCCGCCAATATAGATAAAACTACTTTTTACAATGCATACTAACTGTTCAGCCTAATCTTAATCCGCCTTGTTTTTTTCGAATATAACGCACAGGCAGACCGAAGACCAACACCCACGTAAGGGAAAAAACAACATACCGATTATAGAGACGGATGCCGAAAAAGCAGTGCTACTCATAAAAACGATACAATGAAACACATTATGGCCGTACTTGAAGCGCGGAAATTACTTTCAGCCCAAACACATTAAGCGCTTGCGTAATACTCAGCAAATATCCACCGTTTGCCATATATAGCCTTCAGAAATAAACAGTACCACCAGACTCATTATGACACCGATAATGAATGCACCAAGCAGATGCACGCCCATTATGCTGCTGCGAGCACTAGGCGCGGCATAAATATCCTTGGATGGCATTTCCATATTTCTTTTATAGTCCTGTATCGACATTAATAGATACTTTGCAACAGTCATCGTCCATTAAAGTGCTTTTAACAGTTATTTGTTTGCTATCGATTTTGCTCACGTTGGATAACATGGCAATCATAGGATCAAGGCACCAGCCATTACAGGGGTTTGCTCCGCCCATCTTCTTTGACAGCGCACAAAGTATACACGAAGTCGCTGTGGCAACATAACCGCCCTCAATCTTCTTAACAGTCCAGTTTGCGCAGCCATATATTTCTGAAAGCGTATAAAAGACGTCTTCAATGCTTTGAATGCTCAATTGCTGATTCAAATAGGTCGCTGTCTGTGCCTGCCTTTCTTTTCGTCTTTCAACAATTGTTTCCAAAACCTTTAGCTTCTCATAGGTATTAACCGTCTCCGCGACGGATGCCGCATATGTTTTTTGTAACATGGTGAGTCTTTTTTCAATTTCCATTTTTGTCTCTCCTATTTCATTATATTGATATAACGTTCGTTAGTTTGCTGGCAAATATAAACGGCATTTTTACGTGCCGAATTATATTAATCTAATGCTTTTGCGAATTATCCGCAGCTTTGTAGAACAATGGAAATCTCTTCCTTGATTTCATCCTCAGGAAGATATCGATTTTTTACGACAATATTTTCAATCATTGTCTCTAATAAATGCACCAATGCTCTGGCTACCGCTTTTTCGTTATTAACATTCTTCATGTAGGGTTTGAGAATCTCACGGTGCCTGGGCAGTATACTCTTTTCCCACTCATCCATAAGATCCATCAATTCCTCGTCACCATCAAATGACAGGTACACCTTGATGCCAAGCCGATATACTTGTTTATCGTAGTTGCTCAAGGAGTTCAAATCGTAAATAAACTTTGTATAAAAACTAATGATATTGTCGATTTTCAAGAGTGATGCCTGCTTTTCCAAAAGATTAAAATAGTCCTTTTTAATAATTTCATCAAACAACTCTTTTTTGTTTTTATAGTAATAATAGATCATAGGCAATGAGCAATTCACGTCTTTTGCAATATTACGTATCGTTGTTCCGTGATAACCATTGGTGTTGAAATGCTCAACTGCCACTTCTTTTATTCGCTCTCGTAAATCTTTTTCTGACATACAGCACATCCTTTACTTAACGTTCGTTAGTATTATAGCATCACATTTTTTGCCTGTCAATAATTTTTGTTGAAATATTTATGGATTTAATTATTTTTATTTGATTGTGCCCGGCCTTAATAAATAAAGCTGCCACTGAAGTATTCCTCTTTTTGGCATTTGAATGAACAAGCCCCCGCTTAATACGATAAAGTCAACGCATAAGTCCATGGGAATATAAAATATTTATCATTGGTGAAATTGGTTATCTTCCGATGGATATTCAGTGGGGCAAACCCATTCTTTCAGTTGATTGCCAAGCGATGCGAAAAGGTCTCGACTGTTTCACTTTAAACAAGACCTTCTGACAGTGGAACGAGGTTCTTTCGAATGTGACCATTGCTTCTGCCATCCTGGACCGCCAGGTCGGTATGGAAGATCTGATCAGGGAACTGGGGGAGTGATGGCCTCCATTTTGTTTTCGCGCACTTCGCAAATAAAAAAAGCACTGGAATTTCAACGTTCCAGTGCTTTTTTTCTGCCTTTTCGGACAGTGTGTGGTGCGCTCAGAGGGACTTCGCAGACTTTCGCTTCCTTACGGCAAAGTCTGCCGCCCCGCGACCGCTCTTCCAGCGGTCTTGGACCACTCGCTGCGGCACAGCCCACAGGGCTGTGCTGCTTACGCTCGTGCCCTTTCGGGTGCAAGCCCCTCCGTTTTCTTCACATAATAAAAGAATCCCACATAATATGGGATTCTTTATTTTGGTGCGCTCAGAGGGACTTGAACCCCCACGGTCGCCCGCTAGATCCTAAGTCTAGTGCGTCTGCCAATTCCGCCATGAGCGCATATACTTGCTAAAATAGGTCATGCCTTTGTCGCTGCCTCGCTCACGCTCGCTTCCATATCGGAAGTATGCGCGCTTCGCCTTCGCTCCGCGCTTCGCGGCTTGACCAATTTTATCTGCGTATTTTACCTTGAACCGATCATGCCTTTGTCGCTGCCTCGCTC
>DIEM01000028.1 GCA_002418625.1 Firmicutes bacterium UBA5774 | reverse complement strand
GGTGGCATGACAGTTGGGATCGAGGTCGATATCGAGCCCCTCTTCGCAAAAGTCGATGATCCTGGCGGCGTCTCTGATGATCTTCATGTGAATGTCATTAGTCCTGTCCGCCGCATAGATTTTGTCGGCGTCTTCAGCAGCCAGCGCTGAGAATTTTTCGGCAGGAGCGCCGCATTTCGGGCATTTTTCGGGAGCGTTTTCGCCTTCGGTCGTATAACCGCATACTGAACATTTCCAAAGCATTTCATGTACCTCCGTTTTCACCGGCATCAATGATAACATATTGCGAATGCACTTTTATTTTATACCTTCGATCGATGATTTGAAACAAAAAATTCATATATTTTCAACGTCCGGGCCAAGCTGTCATGGGCGGCTCTGCCGCGGCGGAAATAAAACAATGGTTGAAAGCGGTTTGAAATAGTGGTAATATAAACAAGGCTCTTAAAAATATGCCAAACCGAAAACAGTCATAAAGGAAGCGGCTTATGGAAATAGAAATGAAGTACAGCATCGGCAGCAAGGAAAACGCTGATTTGATCTGGGAGGACGCGAGCCTTCTTTCGATTGCGGACCTTGATTCCCGTGAAACGGTTTACATGAAGGCGGCCTATTTTGATACGGATGACAATATCCTGTCCAAAAACGACATCGCTTTCAGGATACGCATGGAAGGCAGCAGGATCGTGGCTTCGCTCAAATGGAACGGAGGCAGTGACGAAGGGCTTCATACGCGGGAAGAGATCAATGTGCCTGTGGATGACGAAATTTGCTTTATCTCTCCGGATCCTTCCGTTTTCAGGGAAAGCGACCAGGGAAAGGACATGATGGGCCTTTTGAAGCAACGACCGCTGCACAATGTTCTTGAAACCAGGTTCCTGCGCAGGAAGATGAAGATCGATACCGGCAAATGCATTTGCGAGCTTGCCATCGATATCGGCGAGATCGTTACGGACTATGGCAATGAGCCCATTTGTGAACTTGAGCTGGAGCTCTATTCGGGGGATCAGGCCAGCATGACTGCCATTGGAGCCGAAATTGCCGAAAAATATCAGCTGCAGGTTGAAAACCGGACGAAATACGCCAGAGGGCTCACCCTTTTGAATATAGGCGCAGGTGTCAGATAGCGCTTTACAATGGCCTGCAAAAAAGTTATAATTATATCTACGCAGATTTGCATTGAAAGACCAATGGACGCCCATTGGTCTTATAAATGTTCGGTTGGCAACTAAAATACATAATATGTTCAGGAGGATATACGAAATGAAAGCAACTTTCATAAGCAAAGAGAAAAATGACGTCAAATTCAGCATGCAATTCACCGCTGAAGAGTTCGAAAAAGCAGTGGAGGACGCCTATCTCAAAAATAGGGGCAAATACGCGATCGACGGATTCAGGAAGGGAAAGGCTCCAAGAAAGCTTATTGAAGCCCATTATGGCGAAGGCATATTCCTGGAAGACGGGATCAACAACATATTTTCAAAATCATATCCCTCTGCCGCCGAAGATCTCGGGCTGGACCCTGTCGACAGGCCGTCCGTGGATTTCGAGGAATTTGAAAAAGGCAAGGACTTCACGATCACCGTCACGGTCACAGTGGCGCCGGAAGTGAATGTCAAGGATTATAAAGGTGTGGAAATAGACAAGATCATCCATGAGATCACGGATGAAGACATACAGAAGGAACTGGAGTCGATCCAGAAAAGGAATTCCAGAATGGTTCTGGTCGACAGGCCGGCAAAGGACGGCGACACGATGCTGATCGATTACGCCGGTTTTGTCGGAGATTCGCAGTTTGAAGGAGGAACAGCCGAAAGACAGCCGCTGACGCTTGGATCAAACACATTTATTCCGGGCTTTGAAGAACAGTTGGTCGGCGCTTCCGCAGGCGATGAAGTCGATGTCAAGGTCACGTTCCCTGCAGAGTACCATTCTGAAGAACTTTCGGGAAAAGAAGCGGTATTCAAGGTGAAGGTCCACGAAATAAAGGAAAGCGAGGTTCCTGAGATCAATGACGAATTTGCCAAGGATGTCAGCGAATTCGATACACTTGAAGAATTGAAAAATGACACAAGGGTGAAACTGGAAAAGACTGCTGCGTCAAAAGCTGAATATGAAACGAAGAACGCGCTTCTTGAAAAGATTTACAATGCCAACGAAATCGACATCCCTGACGTCATGGTCGAAGACCAGATCGACGAAATGATGGGCGAGTTTGACAATCAATTGAGATATCAGGGCCTGGATCTTACGAAATACTTCGAGTACCTGGGCAAGGATGCGGCCGAATTCAGGGGAGAGCTTCGCGGAGACGCTTACAAGAAGGTCAAGACCAGACTGCTCGTTGAAGCGGTGGCGAATGCCGAAAAGCTTGAAGTTTCAGAAGAAGAAGTAGATAATGAAATCAAGGCGATGGCAGAACAATACAAGATGGATGTCGAAAAAGTCAAAAAGTCGATGATGACTGAAAACTTCGGCATGTTGATCAAAGATATCAAGATGCGCAAGGCCGTCGACCTGATTGCGGAGCACGCGGCCATCAAATAAGATAACACATCGGCCCGGGTTTAAACATAAGGACACAGGGTATTTACTATTATAAAAGGGGTGAGCGATATGACACTGGTGCCCATCGTGGTCGAACAGACCAATAGAGGCGAAAGATCCTATGATATTTATTCAAGGCTGTTAAAGGACAGGATCATTTTCCTGGGGGAGGAAGTCAATGACTATACCGCCAGCCTGATCGTGGCGCAGCTTTTGTTCCTGGAATCCGAGGATCCCGACAAGGATATCAATTTCTACATTAATAGCCCGGGAGGCTCCATTACTGCCGGCATGGCTATTTACGACACGATGAATTACATCAAGCCTGATGTTTCCACCATTTGTGTCGGCATGGCAGCCAGCATGGGAGCGTTTCTTCTTTCCGCAGGAGCAAAAGGCAAAAGATTCGCGCTTCCCAATTCCGACGTCATGATCCATCAGCCGCTTGGCGGCATCAGCGGACAGGCGGAGGATCTCCGGATCCATGCGGAGCGCATAATAAAGATGCGCGAGAAGCTGAACACGATTTTGAGCCGGAATACCGGACAGCCGCTTGAACGTGTCGCGCGCGACACGGACAGGGACAATTTCATGACGGCTTATGAGGCTGTAGAGTATGGGCTCATCGATAAAATACTCGAAAAAAGGTAATGACGTCTGACGGGCTTTCAAGAGGAGGCGGAGGCGTATACAGGGGGAATCGGAAATGACAAAATTTGATGAAACGAAACAACTGAAATGTTCGTTCTGCGGGAAACCGCAAAATCAGGTCAGGCGGCTTGTGGCCGGCCCTGGCGTATATATCTGCGATGAATGCATCGAGCTTTGCCAGGATATCATCAAGGAAGAATTCGCTGCGATGGACGGGGCGGAAACAGGGGATCTTGAATCGCTGTCGCTGCCGAAGCCCAAAGAGATCTCGACGATCCTGTCGGAGTATGTCATCGATCAGGATGAGGCGAAGAAAGCGCTGGCAGTCGCAGTATACAATCATTATAAAAGGATCAACGATATCGGAAGCAAGGACCATGACGACGATGTGGAGATACAGAAGAGCAATATCGTCATGATCGGGCCTACAGGCTCCGGTAAGACGCTGCTGGCACAGACGCTGGCAAAGACGCTTCATGTCCCGTTCGCCATCGCGGATGCCACTGCTTTGACGGAAGCCGGCTATGTCGGCGAGGATGTGGAAAACATCCTGTTGAAGCTCATACAGGCAGCGGACTATGATATCGAAAGAGCCCAGAAGGGCATCATTTATGTCGATGAGATCGACAAGATTTCCCGCAGGGGCGACAACCCTTCCATTACAAGGGACGTCAGCGGCGAAGGCGTCCAGCAGGCATTGCTGAAAATTCTCGAAGGCACTGTCGCAAGCGTACCGCCGCAAGGCGGAAGGAAGCATCCGCATCAGGATTTCCTGCAAATCGACACGACCAACATCCTGTTTATCTGCGGCGGCGCATTTGACGGCCTCGATAAGATCATTCAGAGAAGGCTTGGGGAAAAGACCATCGGCTTCAATGCCGAGATACGCCCAAGCAAGGCAGAGAGCACCAAACTGTTAAAATTGGTGCAGGCAGAGGATCTGCTGAAATATGGACTGATCCCGGAATTCATCGGCAGGCTTCCGGTCATTGTGACACTGGATGAGTTGAACAAGGAAGCGCTGGTGCGGATCATCAAGGAGCCCAAGAACGCGCTGCTCAAACAATATAAGCGGTTGTTCATGATTGACGGCGTCGAGCTGGAAATCGATGACGACGCGATCGAGCAGGTGGCGGAAAAGGCCATAGCCCGCAAAACCGGAGCCAGGGGCCTTCGCAGCATTCTTGAGCATATCATGACAGATATCATGTATGACATCCCCTCGAGGACGGACATAAGGAAATGCATCATCACCAAGGGGACGATAGATCAGAACACCGGGCCGACATTAGTGTTGGCAGATAAGACAGCCGACACCGAGGGCGAAAAAACAGCATCGTAGAACGGGCGGCCAAGGCCGCTTGTTTTCGTTCAAAGGAGGCAGCGATATGACAGAAGAAATAAAGAAAAAAAGAAGCGGGAAAAAACCGGCAGGGATAAAGGATATTGCCGATAAGGCTGTTGACAATACTGCCGATGGGACTGATAGAAATTCTGCCGCCTATAAGGATGAACCGGATGGCGGAGACACAGGCGCAGGGAAGGACAAGACGCTTGTCCGGCAGATCCCGATGATACCATTGCGGGGGCTGACGGTATTCCCGTATATGGTCCTGCACTTCGATATAGGGCGGGAAAAGTCGATCAGCGCTCTTGAGGAAGCCATGATCACGGATCAGTTGATCTTCCTCTCCGCCCAGGTGGATCCTGACACGGAACTGCCGACTTATGATGATTTCTTCAAGGTCGGCACCATTGCGAAAATCAAGCAGATGCTCAAGCTGCCGGGAGATGCCATCAGGGTCCTGGTGGAGGGCGTCAGCAGAGGTGTGATCGAGGAAATCATCTTTGACATGCCGTATTTCCGATGCAAGGTCACAGAGGTTCCCGAGGATGAGTCGGAGGAAGTCCCGATCAAGGTGGAAGCCTTGATGAGAACGGTTCTTGGCAATTTTGAGGATTATCTGAATCTGAATCCCAAAAGCGCGCCGGAAGTATTTTTGTCGGTGGCATCTGTCGAATCTCCGGGCAGGCTTGCGGATATCATCACATCGCATCTCGATATCAAGCTGGATCAGAAGCAGAGCGTGCTTGAAGCATTCGATGTTGAAACCAGGCTGGAGATCCTGAATCAGATACTGATCAAGGAAATCGAGATTTTGAATATCGAGAACGATATCAATATCAAAGTCAAAAGCCAGATCAACAAAGTCCAGCGTGAATATTATCTGCGCGAGCAGATGCGAGCAATCCAGGAAGAACTGGGGCAGGATGCAGGTATCGAGGACGAAATCGAGGAATGGCTCAGGCAATTGAAGAAATTAAAGCTGCCGGCGAAATTGTCAGAGAAAATTGAAAAGGAAATCAGAAGACTCAGCAAAATACAGTCCGCCTCGGCTGAAGGAGGCGTCATCAGGACCTATGTGGAATGGATCCTTGCTTTGCCTTGGAACAAGGCGTCCAAGGACAAGCTGGACCTCAAGAATGCGCAGGCGATCCTCGATGAGGACCATTATGGACTCGAGAAGGTCAAGGAGCGCGTCATTGAGTATCTGGCGGTCGTACGGCTGTCCAGCGGCATGAAAGGCCCGATCCTGTGCCTTGTGGGGCCTCCGGGTGTCGGAAAGACTTCAATAGGCAAATCGATCGCACGTGCCTTGAACCGAAACTTCGTGCGCATGTCGCTCGGCGGTGTCAGAGACGAAGCGGAGATCAGAGGACACAGGAGAACATATATAGGCGCAATACCGGGCAGGATCATATCCGCCATCAAAGACGCGGGGACCAATAATCCGGTGTTCCTGTTCGATGAAGTCGACAAGATCGGCATGGATTTCAGGGGGGACCCGGCGTCGGCGCTGCTTGAGGTGCTCGATCCGGAGCAGAACAAGGAGTTCACGGATCATTATCTCGAGGTGCCTTTTGATTTGTCGAAAGTCATGTTCATCACGACTGCGAATACGACTGATACGATCCCGAGAGCGCTTTTGGACAGGATGGAGATCATAAATATATCGGGCTATACAGAAGAAGAAAAGGTCAAGATCGCTCAGAGATACCTCGTTCCCAAAAAACTGAAGGAGCATGGGCTGAAACCCGAAAACCTCGCCTTCTCAGAACAGACGATCAGGAGCATCATCAATTACTATACGAGAGAATCCGGCGTCAGGAATCTGGAGCGGGAAATCGCCAATGTCTGCCGAAAAGCCGCCCGAAAGGTCGTAGAGGACCATGCGGACGATCTTAAGGTCACAGCTGGAAATATCGAAAGCTGGCTGGGCAAGAAGAAATATCATTATGATATCGTAGAAGGGGCGAACGAGATCGGCGTGACAACAGGCCTGGCCTGGACCATTGTCGGCGGGGATACGCTTTTCATTGAAACGACGGTCATGCCCGGAACCGGAAAGCTTCAGCTCACAGGCCAGCTTGGTGAAGTCATGCAGGAATCGGCAAAAGCCGGTATCAGCTATATCCGTTCAAAGGCCAAGGCTTTGAATATCGACGAAAATTTCCATAAGGAAACGGATATCCATATCCATATTCCCGAAGGAGCAACACCCAAAGACGGACCTTCGGCAGGTGTTACAATGTGTACATCAGTCATATCGGCGCTGACCGGAAAAGCCGTTCGCAAGGATCTTGCCATGACAGGCGAGATGACGCTGCGCGGCAAGGTGCTCCCGGTCGGCGGCATCAAGGAGAAGGTGCTTGCCGCACATAGAGCCGGCATTAAAACGATCATACTGCCGTCGGAGAATAAAAGGGATATCGATGAGATACCCGCCAATGTGAAGAAGAAGCTCAAATTCATCACTGTTGACCACATCGATCAGGTGCTGGAGAACGCGCTGATGGATAGCGAGGAGAAAAATGATAATTAAGAAGGCTGAGCTTGCGGCGGTTGCCGTCAAGCGCGCGCAATACCCGGATGACGATATGAGAGAGATCGCCTTCGCAGGCAGGTCCAATGTCGGGAAGTCATCCCTGATCAATCTGCTGCTGAACCGCAGGGGCCTGGCCAGGACCAGCTCCAGCCCCGGCAAAACCAGAACGATCAATTTCTATCAGATCAATGACGATTTCAGGATCGTGGATCTTCCGGGCTATGGATACGCAAAGGTGTCAAAAAGCGTGACCGAAAATTGGGGCGACATGATCGAGGCATATCTTTCCGGCAGGCAGCGCCTGCTCAAAGTCGTGCTCCTTGTCGACCTCAGGCATGTACCGACCGGACAGGATGTACAGATGTACCAGTGGCTGAGGCATTATGGCCTCGACGGTGTCGTGGTCGGCACGAAGGCAGATAAAATATCAAAAAACGAGCTTGTTAAAAGCATTTCGATTATTCGTCAGACGCTTGGGCTCAGCTTGTCGGACAAGGTGCTGCCTGTGTCGACGCTAAAAAGGACCGGATATGAGGAATTGATGCGGCAGATCGACGATTTGCTGGCCGAGGAATAGTGGAGGCGCATTATGCAGTGGATTTTTCTGAGTGTATTCATAAAAAGAATCAAGGCCATTAAATACTTCATGAAAGATAAGGAAGTGCCAAAGAGGAAAAAGCTGATCATTATTTTTGGTGTGCTTTACCTGATGACGCCCATAGACCTTATTCCCGCCCCTGTTCTCGGCTTCGGTTTCCTGGACGACATCGCCCTCTGGGGATTCATCATCTATTATCTGAAAGATGAACTGGATAAATACTGGCTTGGTGAAGACGGCAAGGAGAGCGAACGCCGGGAGGCGCTGAAGGGAAAGGACATCATCGTNNTATGAGGTCGAGCCTGAAGCCGAAGGCGCCGAAAGCAAGCCGCAACAGGAGCCTGCGGATCGATCCGCGGATAATAATGATGAAGGAGAATAGGGCATGAAAAAGGAATTGGCATTCGGGGAAATAATGATTACTGAAGCGGATCTCCAGAAGCGGGTGGCCGAGCTCGGCAGGCAGATCTCGAAAGATTATCAAGGCAAGACCGTTCTTACTATTTGCGTGCTTAAGGGCGCCTGCATTTTTATGAGTGATCTGCTTAAAAACATCACGGCAGATACGAATATCGACTTTATGGCAGTTTCGAGTTATGGTGCTTCCACATCAAGCTCCGGTGTCGTGAGGATCCTGAAGGACCTGGATGCCAGCATAGAAGGAAAGCATGTGCTGATTGTCGAGGACATCATTGATTCCGGGCTGACGCTGCACTACCTTCGCGACAATCTGATCGCAAGAAAACCCGAGACGCTCAGGATCTGCACGCTTCTTGACAAGCCTGAGCGCAGACAGGCGGATATCGTTGCCGATTATGTCGGATTTGTAATAGAAAACAAATTTATTGTCGGGTACGGTCTCGATTATCAGGAAAAATATCGAAACCTGCCCTATATCACTTGTCTTGAGGAAAAATAAATATTAAACAGTACGGAGGTTACAAAAATGGGTTACAAAGTGGTGGTTGGCATATCCAACAAGCATTTGCACGTTTCTCAGGCAGACCTGGAAGCATTGTTCGGCAAGGGCTATGAACTGACTGTATTCAAAGATCTTGGGCAGCCGGGGCAGTATGCATGCCATGAAAAGGTAGATGTCGCAGGGCCCAAGGGCGTGCTTAAAGGCGTCAGGATCCTGGGACCGGTCCGTTCCAATACTCAGATCGAGTTGTCGATGACGGACGCCAGATCGATCGGGATCGATGCGCCGATCAGGGAATCCGGCGACGTAGCGGGAAGTCCGGGAGCCAGACTGATTGGTCCGGCAGGCGAGGTGGACCTCAAGGAAGGCGTGATTGTCGCGCTGCGGCATATCCATTTGACTGAGGAACAGGCCAAGGAAGCAGGCGTCAGGGATAAGGAATTCGTAAGCGTCAAATTTGAAGGCCCCAGAGCGGCTGTGTTTGACAATGTACTCATCAGGGCCAATGTCAACTACTCGGGTGAGATACATCTTGACACCGACGAGGGCAATGCCGCAGGGATCTCAACAGGCGCGATGGGCGAGATCATCAAGGAATGATCCCGGAGGGAGAAGCCATGAAAGAACTGAATCAATATTTTGATCATACGATATTGAAGCCGGAAGCCATGGAGGCCGATGTCGTTAAGCTTTGCGAAGAGGCCAGATCGTATGGATTCTATGCAGTATGTGTCAATTCCTGCTATGTTCCGCTTGCAGTGCGTGAGCTGTCCGGAACAGATGTCAGGATCGCTTCTGTCGTGGGCTTTCCTTTGGGAGCCTGCGATACGGCCACAAAAGTTTTTGAGGCAAAAAGTGCTGTAGCCGGCGGAGCATCCGAGATTGACATGGTCATCCATGTCGGGGCGCTCAAGGAAGGCAGGCTCGACTATGTACTGACGGATATCATTTCAGTTGTGGAGGCCTGTGAAGAGAGGGCAATCGTTAAAGTTATCCTGGAAACATGCCTTCTGACCGACGATGAGATCGTAGAGGCATGTTTGCTGTCAAAGAACGCAGGTGCTGCGTTCGTCAAGACCTCGACAGGATTCTCGACCAGCGGCGCGACGGCATCCCATGTTGCGCTGATGAAGAAAACTGTCGGAGGAACGATGCAGGTCAAAGCCTCCGGAGGCATCAGGGATCTTCAGACGACCCTTGAAATGATCAGGGCAGGTGCCGATCGCATCGGTGCGAGCGCATCCGTCTCAATCATGAAAGCAGCTGAGGAAGCGAAAAAAGAGAGACCGTAAAAATGCATAAAAGCGACGCAGGCAGCAGCCAGGACAACGGGCAGCTGCCTTTTTTCATATATCAGGTCACGCCTCGGCACGCCTTGGGCAGATCGGGGCGCGGGAGACTGCAGGCCGGATCGCGCTGGAAACCACGGAGAACTTGAGGAGATACATATAATGTGATATAATAATTTAATAATTTGCGCTGAATCCAGAAATGGAGCGGGAGAACCAAATCTATGGGGCGAGTCGCGATTCTTCGCGTAGGGTCAGCTTTCGATCCGAGTCCGTCAGCTAATCTCGCAAGCGTTGGAAGAAAAAGGTGTTGGATATGCTTATTCAGTCATACCATTTTTTTGCCGATGCTGCGGATACTTTCTGCAGCATTTTTTTAAAAAAGATGAATAGCATCGCCGACAATGCGGCCATAGGAGTAAGGCCTTAAAAAATGCGCAGTTTAGTTTTACAAGGGACAATGGGAGGGATGCTCAATGGATAACGAAAAAAAAATCAAGGTTGGAATCGGTTTTGCGACCGGGCGGAGAAATTTCAGGAATGTCTTGAAAACATACATCTATAATTGGAAGGAATCAGGATTGGTCGGCAATAACAATATCGGCTTGAATCTTTTTGTTGCCTACGACTTGAATTACCATAACACCAAGGTCAGGGACTTTACAGACCTGCAGGCGGGGCTTTCGGATTTGATCGACAGCAGTCTGTTCATCGGCAAGGATATGATCACCCGGGAAGTCGAATATTTGATGGAAGCGGACGTGATCAACGAATCGGAAGCAAAGCTGGCTTTCGGAAAGGGATATGCGGCCCAGCGGAACGCGGTGCTGTATTTTGCGATCAAGCATGGCATGGACTATCTTATTTTCTTTGATGATGACGAATATCCCGTAGCTGTTACAAAAACNNAAAACACGAAAGACAGCGATTTGGGGCGGACAGCATGTCATCTCGACGCATTTGCGCTATATCCCGGAGGCCGATATCACCCATGGGCATCACTGCGGCTATATATCACCGATCCCGTACATCAAGTTCAATGAGACGATGACTGAAGAGGATTTCAGAAATTTCATCGAAGCGATCAGCAACGATATAATAAACTGGGATAAAATCAAGTTCGTCATGGACAGCGGCGGCGTCACCTATGCTGATACAGGCATCCTTACAAGCGATGAGGCTGTCGAGGTTCCTGAAATCAACCATGCAAAGTTTATATCAGGCGCCAATCTTTGCATCAATATGAAGGATCCGAGTATGGTCAAGCCATTTTACAATCCACCCGGCGCTCGGGGGGAGGATACTTTCCTGAGCACCTGCCTCGGCGACCGCAAAGTCCTGCGCGTTCCCTGCTATACTTTTCACGATGGGTTTTCAACCTACAACCATCTGCTGGAAGGCGTCCTGCCGACACATCTGAATTTCATTTCGGCTGATTCCGACAAAATAATCGACCGCTTTTACAATGCCTGCATCGGCTGGATCCGATACAAGCCGCTGCTTCTTTATATAACTCAGCGTGAGAATTATGAGGGAAAAATCCAAGAGATGCGTGAAAAGCTCAGCCTGACGCTGCCGCAGGTGTGTCAGTATTTCGGACGGCGAGAATTTGTCAATATCCTGACAGAGCTTAATAAATATGACCGTGACGTTGAGAAGCATTACAACGATTTTATCAGGATGCAGAGCATTTGGGAAACGCTTATGGAATTCGAGGAGGTAAAAAAACTGGAAAACGATTGGAGATCCGTTTAAAAAACTTTTAAGCCGTTTAAAAATATTTTTTATAATTTATAAATTAAAATATTAATACACGGATAATAAAACCTCCGTCAGTAAAATAGAAGAAAAAAGGAGGTATCCAATCATGGACAAGAAAGAAAAAAACTATGTTCAACCATCTTTTGGAATTGCTTTACTGATCGTTATTTTTCTTTTCGCTGTACTGATCATCCAGATCCTTCAGGCTGGAAGCCCTGACATCCACATGACGCTTATATTCGCGATCGCCTTTGCGACAGTGGTGCTCATGTTAAAGGGCATGAAGTGGAAGCAGATCGAGGAAGGTGTCGTACATGGCTGTAAGATCGCTACGATCCCAATGCTGATACTGATGTTCATCGGCATGCTGATCCCTTCCTGGATCGCAGCAGGAACCATACCGGTTTTGATGTATTACGGACTACAGATGATATCGCCGTCAATGTTCCTTGTGACTGCGGCACTGGTCTGCGGCGTGGCGTCATTGTCCACCGGAAGCAGCTGGACGACCGGAGCGACCTTCGGCGTGGCATTCATGGGGATCAGCATGGGACTCGGCGTTCCGGCACCCATGGCAGCAGGCGCGATCATATCCGGCGCCATCATCGGAGACAAGCTGTCTCCGCTTTCCGATTCAACAAATCTGGCTGCTGGCGTATGTGAAACGAACCTGTTCAAGCACATAAAAAGCATGCTCTACACTACTGTTCCGGCATTTGTCATCGCACTTGTCATTTATCTTATCATAGGAATGAAGTATACGGCGGACGATATCGATACCACGGCGGTCGACGCGATACTGGCAGGGCTCGCAAGCAACTTTAACGTATCGCCGGGCTTCGCGCTGTTGAGCCTCATTCCGCTGGCTGCGGTCCTCATTATGGCATTCAGGCAGGTCAGCGCATTGGCTGCAATGGTCGTCGCTTCCCTGATCGGCATGCTCCTGGCCATTTTTGTGAACGGCTACAATATTTATGAAATGATGTCCTTCATGAACTACGGATTTTCGATCGATACGGGGATCGCCGATGTCAACAGGCTTCTGAACAGAGGCGGCCTGCAGTCGATGATGTGGACAGTATCCCTTGGGTATCTGGGGCTCAGCTATGGCGGGATCCTTGAGAAGACGAATACGCTCAACGCGCTGCTAAGCAAGATGATGGGCGCGACAAGAAATGTGCGCAAGCTGATCATCACTCATGTTTT
>DIEM01000018.1:54269-79839 GCA_002418625.1 Firmicutes bacterium UBA5774 | reverse complement strand
CGGCGGCAGGGATCTGATCGATGTGAACATCACCGCGAAGGAAGGATTTACAGTGTCGATGGAAAACAATCTGTTCACGATCATCGACACGACGATCACGCCGGAGCTGGTGTCGGAAGGATTGGCGCGTGAATTGATCTCCAAGGTCCAGCAGATGAGAAAACAGAAAGATTTCCAGATGATGGACAATATCCGGATCTATGTCGAAGCGGATGAGGAGGTTCGGAAGGCGATTGACGAGCATTGCGATTATATCATGAAGGAAACGCTCGCCATTGATATCATAACCAAAGCCACAGGATTAGAACAATTCGATCTCAACGGACACAAGACCGGGATCAATGCCGAAAAGATATGACTGCGCTGATCTCCAAACCAAAGAAGGCGGTGGAAATATGAAAGCAAACCTGAAAAACATGACAATAAGTGAAATCGAAATCTTCTTTGAAAATATCGGTGAAAAGAAATTCCGCGCGAAACAGGTCTTCTCTTGGCTATATAAAGGTGCCCGCACTTTTGATGAGATGACCGACATCAGTAAGGAACTGCGCGAAAAACTCAAGGAGCATGCGTATATTCAGAATCTTGAGATCGCTCGCAAGCAGGTGTCGGAAAAGGACGGGACGAGAAAATACTTGTTTCTGCTGTCGGACGGACAAACGATCGAGAGTGTATTTCTGAAGTATCAATACGGCAATTCCGTGTGTCTGTCGTCGCAGGCCGGGTGCCGCATGGGCTGTGCCTTTTGCGCTTCGGCCATCGGCGGGCTCCGGCGGAATCTGTCCGCGGCTGAAATGACAGATCAGATCCTGGCAATCGAAAAAGATGCCGGCGAAAGGATCGGCCATCTCGTCATTATGGGCACCGGAGAGCCCTTCGATAATTATGAGAATCTGATACGCTTCATTAAGCTTGTGAATGCGAAGGAAGGCTTGAACATCGGGATGCGCAATATCACTGTCTCGACTTGCGGGTTGATTCCCCAAATACATGAATTCGCCCGGGATATGCCGCAGGTCAATCTTGCTGTCTCTCTGCACGCGCCGAATGACGGCATAAGAAAGAAACTCATGCCGATCAGCGCCAGATATCCGATGGACGATTTATTGGCGGCAGCGAAAGCACATGCAGAAAGGACGGGACGCAGGGTGACTTATGAATATGCGCTGATAAGGGATTTCAATGATTCGGCCGCTCATGCCAAAGAACTCGCGAGAAAGCTCAGGGGAACGCTGTGCCACGTCAACCTTATTTCCCTGAATGACGTTTCAGAGACGGGCTTCAAAGGCTCGGGGAGAGAGCGGACGGAAGAATTCAGATCGATTCTTGAGGAAGCCGGCGTGCAGACGACGATCAGGCGTGAGATGGGAACGGATATCGACGCGGCTTGCGGACAACTCAGGCTTGGCAGGGAAAAATAATCGTCATTCAAGTCGTTCTTCCTTGCCTCGCTATTCACGCTAGTGTATAATAAAGAAAACCAAATCAAAATTAAAAGGGGGCGATTAAATTGGTTAAGTTGCTTATAGGCAAAAAAGGCACCGGCAAAACAAAGATGATGATTAACCTTGCAAATGACAGCGTAGAGAAGAGAAATGGGAATATCATTTTTATAAATAAGAACAACAGGATACTATACGATTTAAAGCATGATATCAGACTGATCAATATGGAAGAGTATGAGGAGCTTAAAAACACCGATGAGTATATAGGATTCCTATACGGGATCATCAGTTCCAACCATGATATCGAAGTCATTTTCATAGACAGCATTTTAAGGCAGACCAATATCAAGGTGCCTGATCTGCCAGGATTCCTTGGACGGATCAGCAGGATCTCGACGAAATACGGGATTGAATTCATGGTTAGCATCAGCGCGGATGCGAAGGAGCTGAACGGGCTGGTCACTGAGTACGAAATAATCAATTGACAGGAAAATAAATTGTTGAAATCGATCGGGCGGTGACTTTTCACCGCCCTGACTTTTGATAGAGGTGCCGGGCATTGAGATATAACGCTTATTCTGATCATCTGATCGAAAAATACAGTGAAAAGGTATATAAGATACCAGTCAACATTGGCGCGACCTGCCCGAACCGGGATGGGAGAAAGGGCGTGTCAGGCTGTATTTTCTGCGGAGGAAAAGGCGGAAGCTTCGATAGCCTTCCGGACAGCATGACTGTGGCGGAACAGATTTCACAGAATATAAGCTATATCGGCCCCAAGTATCATGCGTCCAAATTCATCGCCTATTTTCAAAACTATACGAATACGTATATTCCGATCGAAAAACTGACGGACAGCTGCCAAGCCGCCGCGGGATTTCAGGAGGTGGTCCAGCTTTGCATCGCGACGCGGCCTGATTGCGTTCCGGAAGCGTATCTTGCGGCTATCGGATCTGTTGCGGCTGCTTCAGGCAAAGACGTCTGCATCGAGCTTGGTCTTCAGACGGCAAATTACCATACGTTAGCCAGAATAAACAGGGGGCATTCACTGGCGGAATTCATCGATGCCGTGCTTCGGATCAAACAGAGAGGATTTGAAATTTGTGTACATTTGATATTGAATCTGCCTTGGGACACGGACGAGGATGCGGTTGAAACGGCAAAGATATTGTCGGCGCTTCAAATAGACCACATCAAGATCCATTCGCTGTATATCGAAAAAAAAACCAAGCTCTGTGAGATGTATATGAATGGAGAATTTGATATAATAAGTGTTGAAGAATATGCTGCAAGGATCATTGCTTTTCTCGAGCACCTGTCTCCGCGGATCGTGGTCCAAAGGCTGGCGGGACGCGCTCCCGAAGAAGACGCCGTCTTCTGCAATTGGGGCATGAGCTGGTGGAAGGTCAAGGAGCTGATCGAAAGGAACCTTGAGGAGCAGGATACGTATCAAGGCAGGAAATTTGATTATCTGGGTGGGATGACTTATGGCGAATAAACTGATCCTCTGGGATGTGGACGGGACGCTGATGCATTGCGGAAGCAACGGTACAATGGCGTTGAACAAAACTTTCAGGGAGATATACGGTATCGAAAATGCTTTTGAGAAGGCAGGCATAGGCAGGGCCATGGACGCTGTGATTTTGGATTGCATCCTCGAAAGCTTCAGCATCGCAGATGCGGACCGGGAAGGGATCATGTCGGCATATATCAGCAATCTTGAAGAGATACTGAGATATAATGAAAGCAAAAGAGTCATGCCCGGAGTTCGGGAGCTTCTGGATTATATAGATAAGCATCCTGCACTGTTCAATGGCCTGCTCACAAGCAATTTCAGGATCGGCGCGAGGACAAAACTTGATTCTGTCATGATCTCGGGTTATTTCAATGTCGGGGGCTTCGGCGACATCAGGGGGGAAAAATGGGATGCTGCACTTGCCGGGATCGAAGAAGCGGAAAGCCACTTCGGCGTGTCGTTCACCAAGCGGGATGTGTTTGTCATCGGAGATTCCGCTTATGACATCGAATGCGCCAAGAGGCTTGGAGCGGTCAGTGTCGGTGTCGCAACAGGATGGACCGATATCGATACACTCAAATCATATGAGCCTGATCACTTATTCAGCGATTTGTCGGATTTCGAAAAGGTCGTTCGCATCATCGGGAGCAATGCATGAAAAAAGTATTGATTTATATTTTGATATCGGCGATCCTCTTCAGCACGATGGAAGTGACGCTGAAGATAGCCGGCCTTAGCCTGGACGCGTTTCAGCTGACCTTCATCAGATTTTTTGTCGGCGGAATATTTTTACTTCCTTTCGCGATGGTTGAAATCAAAAAACGAGGAACGCGTTTCAGCATGGGTGATATAGGCTACATGACGCTTCTTGGATTCATCTGTATCTGCGTCGGAATGATTTTCTTCCAGCTGGGCGTCATGGGCGCCAACGCTTCGACGGCAGCAGTCATATTTTGCACGAATCCAATATTTACGATGATCTTCGCGCATTATGTCGCAGAGGAGAAAATGACGCCAACGAAGGCCATCGCCGCGGCCATCAGCATCGCGGGGCTGATCGCCATCATCAATCCGCTGAATATGAGTCCCGGCAATACATTGCAGGGCATGCTGTTTTCATTGGCATCGGCCGTCACCTTCGGACTATACAGCGCCATAGGAAAGAGGCGCATCCGAAAATTGGGTGGTTTGACCCAGACCAGCATCAGTTTCATAATTGGCGCAGGCATTCTTTTTCTGATATTGCTGATCCTGGACAAGCCGGTCGTCCGGGGTATCCAGGCGGACAACTTCGCTGTTGTCCTTTATGTCAGCATTGCCGTCACCGGGCTGGGCTACTTGTATTATTTCCTGGCCATGGAATTGTCAAACGCGACGATGGCTTCACTCGTATTTTTCGTCAAGCCTGGCATTGCGCCGGTCATAGCGGTCATTGTGCTTCATGAAGTGATAACATTGAATGTGCTGATAGGGATCCTGCTCATATTCATTGGATCATACATGACCATGAACAGGGCGACGCTCGTTAGCAGTATGCACAGAGATTGAAAGGAGACCCGGGATGGATACGAAGGAAATTGAATCGGTATTCGCGGGTAGAAAGCCAAAGCCCTACGGCATTTATCATTATTTCTCCGTGCTTGTGCCGATCGTCGAGAAAGACGGCGTTCCGCATATCATGTTCGAAATCAGGGCCGACGGGCTCAAGAGGCAGCCCGGTGAAGTCTGTTTTCCCGGCGGAAAGCTTGAACGCGGCGAAACACCCGCTGAAGGCGCGATCCGTGAAACCGTCGAAGAGATGAACATTCCGGCAGACAGCATTCGGATCATCAGTGAACTTGATTACATTTACACATACAGCAATTTTACGCTGTATTCTTTCCTCGGCGTCATCGACTATAAGCACATCATCGATATCAAGGTCAATCAGGACGAGGTCCGGGAAATATTTCTGGTGCCATTTGATTTTTTCATGGAAAACGATCCTTTTGTGGAGATGCTCGAGGTCGCGCCGGTGGCGGGCGAGGGTTTTCCCTACGAGAAAATCAAGCACAAGAGCAGTTACAATTGGCGTAAAGGACAGATGACGATCCCGATCTACAATTACGATGGAAATGTCATATGGGGGCTGACTGGAAAAATCATCGAGAACATTGTAAGCATCATTAAATCCGAAAGTCAAAAGCAGCATGCCGATCAAGGCATAGGAAGCTACGAAGTACCGTTAGGAGGTTGATCGTATGAAATTCAAGGTTGCGTTATGTCAGATGGATGTGGTCGCGGACAAGGAAGCGAATCTGGCCAAAGCCGAAGCGATGATCAGGGAGGCCGCAGCTAGCGGCGCGGATATTGCAGCTTTGCCCGAAATGTTCAACTGCCCTTATTCCAATGATCATTTTCCGGAATATGCCGAGGCGGAAAGCGGAGAGACGACACGACGTCTGTCGGCGGCAGCAAAGGAGCACGGCATATATCTTGTGGGCGGCACGATCCCGGAACGTTCGGGTGCGGCCATATATAACACCTGCTTCACATTTGACAGAAACGGGCATCAAATCGGCAAACACAGAAAGATCCATTTGTTCGACATAGATATCAAAGGAGGTGTCAGGTTCAAGGAATCAGACATTTTAGGCAGAGGTCACCAGATAACGGTTGTAGATACTGAGTTTTGCAGGATTGGGATAGCGATCTGCTATGACATGAGATTCCCCGAACTGATCCGGCTCATGGCGCTCAAGGGCGCACAGCTCATCATGGTGCCGGGCGCTTTCAACATGACGACCGGACCGGCACACTGGGAATTGACGATGCGGGCGAGAGCCCTTGACAATCAGGTGTATTTTGCCGCGATATCGCCGGCAAGAAACATGGATGCCGCTTATCATGCATATGGAAATTCGGGGATTGTCAATCCCTGGGGGGAATTTTCCGGCAAGACGGATGAGAAGGAAAGCATCGTCTATGCCACTGTGGACCTCGATCACGTGAAGGCCATCAGGGAACAGCTCCCTTTGCTGCAGCACAGGCGTGAGGATATCTACAAAATAGAGGAATTGTAAGGGAGGGTATGGAAATGAACGAAAAAGTTCAGAATACGATCAGGAATCTGATTCTCAACGGCTTCAGCGTCCGATACTTCGAGAACGGCGGCGACGCTGGAGACACATTGCTCGGCAGCATCGACGTCTCTGAATCTGTTGGCATCGGCGGTTCAGTGACGCTCACCGATCTTGGCATATATAACAGGCTGAAGCAGCGCGGCAACCAAGTCCACTGGCATGGCGCGCCGGGAACAGACAAGAAAAAGGCGCTGGCAGCGGCGGCGACGGCTGATGTCTACCTGTCCGGAACGAATGCCGTCACGGAGGATGGCAGACTCATAAATATAGACGGGACGGGAAACAGATTGTCCAGCCTGTTATTCGGCCACGACAGGATCTATATCATCGTCGGAGTCAATAAAATCAGCAGGAATTATGAAGAAGCAATGATCAGGATCAAGAATGTCGTTTGTCCGCAAAACACCGAAAGACTTGGACTCGATACACCCTGCCGCCATCTGGGCAAATGCACGAACTGCGATTCGCCGCAGCGCATATGCAATGCGACACTGATACTGGACAGGCAGCCTGCGGCAGTCAAGATAAATATCTTTCTGATCAACGAAAATCTGGGGTATTGAAATGGCTTTTTTGCCGGTGACAGCAGATGAAATGAAAGACAGACGATGGGAGCAGCCCGACTTCGTGCTTGTCACGGGAGACGCGTATGTCGACCATCCGTCCTTTGGCCATGCCATCATATCCAGAGTGTTGGAATCCCACGGCTACAAGGTTGCGATCCTGGCACAGCCGGATTATAAAAGCGCGGATGACTTCAGGAAATTCGGAAAACCGAGACTTGGTTTTCTGATCAATTCCGGCAATGTGGATTCCATGGTCAGCCATTATTCCGTATTTAAGCGACGGAGGCGGGAAGACCGCTATTCACCGGGCGGAACAACGGGGCGCCGTCCCGACAGGGCTGTGATCGTTTACAGCAGCCGAGCCCGCGAGGCCTACAAAGACGTGCCTGTGATCATCGGAGGCCTGGAGGCGAGCCTGCGCAGATTCGGTCATTATGATTATTGGGACGACAAGGTGCGGCGTTCGATCCTGCTTGACTCCAAAGCGGATCTCCTGATTTACGGAATGGGTGAAAAACCGGTCGTCGAGCTGGCGGAAGCGCTGGAAGCGGGCATCGATATACATGATATCCATTGGATCAGGGGAACTGTCTATAAAAGCATCGGCAAAGCCAGTCAAGAACTGACGGAACAATCGCCCGGCATGATCTTCCTCCCGCCTTTTGCGGAAATCACTTCTTCTTTGAACACTTATGCGGATAGTTTCCGAATCCAGTATCAGAATAACGATGCGATAAGCGGTCTGCCGCTAGCTGAGGAGTATGGCGACAATATTTTTGCGGTCCAGAACCCGCCGGCAGAGATCATGACATCGGAAGAGCTGGATCATGTCTATGAACTGCCATACGAAGGGGACAGCCATCCGATATACGACAGTTTCGGGGGCGTGCCCGCCATTGAAGAGGTCAAATTCAGCATCACTGCAAACAGAGGATGCTTTGGAGGCTGCAGTTTCTGCGCCCTTGCGTTCCATCAGGGCAGGATCGTCCAGGGCAGGAGCAAGGGTTCGATCGTCGCCGAAGCGCAGCGTCTTACAAAGAGAAAGGATTTCAAAGGATATATCCATGATATTGGGGGGCCTACGGCAAATTTCAGGAAAGCAGCCTGCAAAGGGCAGTTGATCCGAGGAATGTGCAAAGACAGGGACTGTCTCTACCCCAAGCCTTGTCCGAACCTTGAGGTCGATCACGGGGAATACCTGGATATTTTAAAGGAGGTTCGGCAGCTGGACGGCGTTAAAAGAGTCTTCATCAGGTCCGGGATCCGTTATGATTATGTCATGTGCGACAAGAACGGCCGGTTTATTGAAGAATTATGCAGGCATTATGTCAGCGGCAGTCTCAAGGTCGCACCGGAGCATGTTTCAAGGCGGGTGCTGTCCAGGATGCGCAAGCCGTCCAAGGAGACATACATCAAGTTTTCCCGGAGCTATGCGGACACAAACGAAAAAATTGGGAAGAAGCAATATCTTATACCTTATTTCATATCGTCACATCCCGGCTCCGAACTTGCGGATGCGGTTGAACTGGCACTGTTTCTCAAAGAAAATGGATTTGTGCCCGATCAGGTACAGGACTTTTATCCGACACCGGGGACGCTTTCGACCTGCATGTATTATACAGGCATCGACCCTATAACGAACGAATCCGTGTATGTGGCAAAAGATCTTGAAGAGAAGAAAATGCAGCGCGCGCTGCTGCAATTCAATAAACCCGAAAATCATAACCTGGTTCGGAAGGCGCTGATCCTCGCCGGCAGGCCAGAGCTTGCCGGAACCGGTCCGAACGCGCTGATCGGTCCTGAAAGGAGAAAAAGCAATGAGTCTTCTTGCAAAACTGCCCCAGATAATCGAAAGAAGCCAGGAGGAATATCGACGGATCCGAAACGAAAAGGACGCCCCTGATCTTCTGATGACTGAAATCGTCGGCCAAGGTGGCGCGAACATGCTCGTGAACTGCGACAATATGGTATTGATGCGAAATTTATTGTCGCACAAAGACATGGCAGGCGGGATCGACCTGATCTATATAGATCCGCCATTCTTTTCCGGCAGCGATTACGGCAGCGGAATCAGGCTGAATTCCGGAAAGGGGCGAATGTCCCATGCAGTCAGGCAAACAGTTTATCACGACACCTGGGAAAATGGCATGGAGGAATATTTGGCCATGCTGACCGTAAGATTCCTGATGATGAAGGAGCTGCTCAGCGAAAGGGGAAGTCTTTTCGTTCATCTGGACTGGCATGTCATGCATTATGTGAAAATTATTTTGGATGAGATATTCGGAGAGAAAAACTTCATCAATGAGATCATATGGCATTATAAATCCGGAGGCGTCAGCAAGAGATATTATTCAAGAAAACATGATACGTTGCTGTTTTATGCCAAAAGCGCAAAATACCAATTCCACCCTCAGACAGAGAAATCCTATAATCGCGGCTTTAAGCCATACCGATTTAAAGGTGTTAAAGAATATAGGGACGAGCTTGGATGGTATACGATGGTCAATATGAAGGATGTTTGGACAATCGACATGGTAGGAAGGACGTCGGCCGAGAGGACCGGATATGCGACCCAGAAGCCGGAAGCGCTGGTTTCCAGAATAATAGCAGGCTGTACGAACGAGGGCGATCTTGTCGCTGATTTCTTCGGCGGCTCCGGTACGCTTGCGGCTGCGGCTGAGCGCATGGGGAGAAACTGGATATCCTGCGACAAAGGAAGATCCGCATCGGGAAAGGCCGCCAAGCGCCTTGCTGGAATGGGGGCTTCTTATTGCTTCTATGAACCGGAAGTGGCTTCGACGGAAGAAAATGTCGAAATAGACGTTGGCGTTGCATCTACAGAGCATGAAATTACAGGCGGCATGAATGTTAAGATAATGATTAAAGACTATGTTTATAAAAATTATAACGATTTGCCGATGGACGACAAGTACAAGGAAATGATCAAGGAAGCGTCCAAGCATGAGCCACTTCAGCTCTTGGATTATTGGAGCGTCGATTTTGATTATGACGGTCTGGTGTTTCGCCCGGACGAATTTCTATGCCGCGAAAGCGGCAAGCTGGCTATGGAAACATCAAAAGAAGGCTTCGATTACAAATGCATCGCTGTAAGGGCGGTAGATCTTTTCGGAAGCAGCAGCTTTAAGGTGATCAGACGAACAGGGGAGGAATGGAAATGAGTGAACTGCTCAATGAAGAAGAAACAACTAAAAAGAAAAGAATAACAAAGGAAAGACTCAAGGAGCTGGCGCTCAATCTTTTTCTGGTTGCCATCGGCTGCGCTATCAACGCATTTGCGACCATCGGGATCCTGATACCGAATGGATTGAGTTCCGGCGGTCTGACTGGGATCGTCAGGATCCTTCAGAAATTCATACCATTGGATTTTTCAATAATGTTCTATGCGGGGGCGCTGACCGTTTTCATAGTCTGCTGGATCCTGCTGGGACTAAGGGAAGCCCGTAAAATATTGGTCGTTACAATCATGTATCCTGCATTTCTGGTATTGTTCGAGAGAGTGGACCTGATGCTTCTGGGAGAAAAAGACATTATACTTGCGGCTATTTACGTCGGAGTAGTCAGCGGGATCGGCGCAGGGCTCATCTTTGAAAGAGGTTATTCATTCGGCGGTACGGACACCATCGCGAAGATCATTCATAAAAAAGCACTGCCATTTGTCAGCCTGAGCCAGATTCTGCTGGCCATCGATGCAGTGGTGATCTTATCTTCAGGCTTTATATTCGGCAGGAATATCGCGCTTTATGCACTTGTGACGCAGGTCATATTTGCAAAGACAGTGGAAATCATCATGTATGGATTTGATTCCAAGCTGGTTCAAGTTGAAATCATTACAAGACATGACTCTGAAATTGCGGAATATATCATGGAAGAGCTTGGAAGAGGCGTTACGAACATAGAAATCACAGGCGTATATACCGGTGAACGGAAGAATAAGATCGTGACGATCTGTTCTCCGCGTGAGAGCATGCTGATCAAGTCGTTCATCGCAAAAACGGATCGGAAAGCATTTGTCAGCGTCATTCATGTAGAGTCGGTCTGGGGCACCGGAACCGGCTTTGACAGCCTTGTCGAAAAGGAATCCTAGAACTGCCGGAAGCATTGGAATCCTTATAAGTCATGAATAAATATATCTTCCATTTGATTGGGATATATTATATAATTTAGTTGCTCAATGAAACACGATCAAAAAATAGGAGGAGAAATCATATGTTGAAAAAAGTGTTATCCATCGCTCTAGCCCTGATGCTTGTATTCAGCTTTGCCGCATGCGGCGGTGCTGAAGAAGAGGCTGCTCCGACCAGTGATGTTACAGTCACGATGATCACAGATACCGGTGGACTTGGCGACGAGTCTTTCAATGATTCAGCCTGGGCCGGACTTGAAAAGGCAAAAGCCGATTTCGGGATCTCGACTAATGTTCTTGAATCCCAGACAGCTGACGATTATGCGGCAAACCTTTCAGCTGCGTCGGCAGAAGAAGCTGACCTGGTCATTTCCGTAGGATTCCTGATGCAGGAAGCAACTGCTTCGGCAGCTGCACAGTTCCCGGATCAGAAATTCGCGATCATCGACTCCACTGTTGATGCTCCCAATGTTGCGGGCTTGACTTTCAAAGAGCATGAAGGTTCATATCTTGTCGGCATTATCGCCGGGCTGACCACGGAAACCAACAAAGTCGGTTTCGTAGGCGGCATGCAGTTTGCTTTAATTGAAAAATTTGAATATGGCTTCAAGGCCGGCGTTAAGAGCGTCAATCCTGATGCTGCGGTACTCGTCAATTACACCGGCGTCTTTGACAATCCGGCACTTGGAAAAGAAGCAGCCCTTGCTCAGTATCAGCAGGGCGCTGATGTCATCTTCCATGCATCCGGCGGATGCGGGATCGGCGTTATAGAAGCAGCCGGCGAACAGGGCTTCTGGGCGATCGGCGTGGATCAGGACCAGTCTGGTTTGAATCCTGAAGCAGTTTTGTGCTCCATGATCAAGAGAGTCGACAACGCAACTTTCATGGTTAGCCAGGCAGTCGTTGAAGGGACCTTCTCCGGCGGCAACATCGAATTCGGCCTTGCGGAAGAAGGCGTTGGCTATAGTGACAATGCAGGCAACGTGCCCGCAGAAATCGCAGAGCAGACAGAAGTATATAAAGCCGCAGTTGTCAATGGCGACTTCGCAGTTCCATTTGACAAGGCTTCATTTGACGCGTTTGTTGCTCCAGTTATGTAATCGCAAGTATTCACCATAATAATAAGGTCAGGCATCCTGCCTGGCCTTATTATAAATTAAGACAAATTCAATGCCGGTTTAAATTCAAGAAAGGTTTGGTGGTCCACTTGCCAACAGTTGTCGAAATGAAAAACATCGTCAAGATTTTCCCCGGGGTGGTCGCAAATGACAAAATCGATTTCTCCCTTGAAAAAGGCGAGATACATGTTTTGCTGGGAGAGAACGGCGCCGGTAAAACGACCCTGATGAATATCCTCTATGGGCTGTATCAGCCTACGTCCGGAGAAATAATCATTAACGGTCAAAAGCATGACATCAAGAGTCCGACCACTGCAATAAAACTGGGCATCGGCATGGTGCATCAGCATTTTATGCTGGTACAGCCGTTTACAATCGCGGAAAACATTATTCTGGGGAAAGAACCATCCAAATCCGGAGGCTTGAAGCTTGACATGAAGACTGCGGTTGCCAATGTGCAAAAGATATCAGACGAATTTGGTCTGGAAGTCGATCCGAACAGTGTGGTGCATGATATTTCGGTTGGCATGCAGCAAAGGGTGGAAATCCTCAAAGCATTATACAGGGGTGCGGAAATTCTTATACTTGATGAACCCACCGCAGTTCTGACGCCGCAGGAAATAGATGAACTGGGTGATATTTTACGCAATCTGACAAAGGAAGGCAAATCCATCATTCTGATCACGCATAAACTTAAGGAAGTATTGTCCATGAGCGACAGGATTACCGTTGTGAGAAGGGGCAAGGTCGTCGAAACCCTGCATACAAAAGATACAGACGCAGATTCGCTGGCTGAGCTGATGGTCGGCAGGAAGGTCAAGCTGACGTCTGACAAGACAGAAAAGACAGCCGGGGAAGTTATATTGGCAGTCGACAATCTCAAGGTTCGCGACAGCAGAAAACTGGAGGCTGTCAAGGATGTCAGTTTCGAAGTGCGCGCCGGAGAGATCCTTGCGATTGCGGGCGTTGACGGCAATGGGCAGAAGGAGCTCGTCGAGGCCCTGACAGGACTGAGAAAAGTAGAATCGGGCGGGATCAGCATCAGCGGTGTCGATACGACACATTACAGCACAAAAAAAATAAATAAGACCGGGGTCGGGCACATACCTGAGGACAGGCAGAAAAGAGGCCTGATACTGGAATATACATTGGCGGAAAACATGATTCTGGGCTATCATACCGAAGAGCCCTTCAGCAAGAATGGACTAATGAATTACGGCGAGATCCACAAGCACGGACAGGTACTGATCAAGGAATTCGACGTCAGAACACCGAACGAGGATGTCAAAGCCAAATCCCTGTCCGGAGGCAATCAGCAAAAGGTCATCATTGCCAGAGAATTCTATAAAAACCCGCAGCTTCTGATCGCTGCACAGCCGACAAGAGGTCTTGATGTCGGTTCGATAGAGTTTGTTCATAAACGATTGCTTGAGCAGCGTGAACACAATAAAGCCGTCCTGCTTGTTTCTCTGGAACTGGACGAGGTTATGGGGCTGGCGGACAGGATCGCAGTCATATATCAAGGGAAGATCGTCGGAACGATCGATGCGCGGGACGCTACGGAGCGTAAACTCGGCATCATGATGGCAGGTGGACAACTGGAGGAGGCACGCTCATGAACGAGAGATGGAAAAAAATGTGGGACAGTTTCAGGCTTCCAATTTTTGCGGTCATCCTGGGATTTGTCATCGGCGGCATCTGCATCGTCATTGCCGGCAGCAATCCGATCATCGCTTACGCGGCGCTCTTCAGGGGCAGCCTTGGCAGTCTGACGAGTTTTGGCGAGACATTATACAAAATGACGCCGATCGTTTTCACTGGGTTGTCAGTTGCGCTGGCATTCCGATGCGGGCTATTCAATATCGGCGCGGAAGGCCAGTATATTGCCGGAAGCATAATGGCCGTCATCACTGGCTGGGTATTTAGGGATCTGAATGGATTCATGCTCATCCCATTGATTTTGCTGATGGGAATTCTTGCGGGAGCGATCTGGGGAGGAATAGCCGGCTTTCTTAAGGCTCGGTTTGGCATTCACGAGGTCATTACGACCATTATGCTGAATTATATCGCATTGCATACATCGAATTATCTTGTACGGACCGTGCTTAATCCGGAAAACCTGATCCCCGGATCAACAAGGCAAGCATTCACTGTAGCTGTCCCTGAGCAAGCAAAGCTGCTGAAATTAAGCGAAGTAATTCCGCAATTCGGTTATTCGAGCGCTCATGCAGGCATATTCATTGCGATAGCCACAGCCATATTGATATATTATCTTCTGTTTAAGACTACGGTCGGCTACGAGATCAGATCCGTGGGTTTCAGCCCGGACGCCGCTGAATACGGCGGTATAAGCAAGAAAAAGAACACCGTGATGGCGATGGGCATCGCCGGTGGTCTGTCCGGACTATCCGGGGCTGTACAGGTTACCGGACTCATATACATGGTAAACCAGGTTCCGATGATGCCCGGATATGGTTTCACCGGCATTTCGGTAGCGCTTGTCGGCGTCAATCATCCCCTGGGCGTTCTGGCCAGCGGGCTTCTTTTCGGGATACTGGACAACGGCGCCCGGCAGATGCAGCTTGCCGGGATCCCAAAAGAGATCACCGGTATCATCCAGGCGGTAATTTTACTGTTTATAGCCGGTGAATTGATCGTCAAGTTCATATCCGAGAGACGCAAGAAAGAAAATATAGAAAAGGAGGCGGAATAAATGTTGGAAGGTGCGGTAATACTTGCAGTGATTGCATCCGCGATCAGGCTGGCTACGCCTCTCATACTTGCAGCGCTGGGCGGTGTGTTTTCTGAAAGATCCGGTGTTGTCAACATCGGGCTGGAAGGTATCATGATCATAGGCGCGTTTTTCGCCGTTCTGTTCACCCATCTGACAAGCAATCCCTGGATGGGCGTACTGGCCTCCATGGCCTTCGGCATGATGGCGGCGTCGATCCTCGCGGTCCTTTCGATCAATCTGAGAGGCAATCAGGTGATCGCAGGCGTTGCCGTCAATCTGCTCGCTGTCAGTCTGGCGGCGTTCCTTCTTGAAATGATCTGGCATCGTTCCGGCTCGACACCATCTGTGCCGCGAGCCTTGACCACGAATCCGGATTTTCTTGAATTTCTTGAGAAGATCCCGGTGCTGGGAGACTTGTTTTCAAAATTTACACCTTTTGTATACATAGCCTTTATACTTGTAGGCGTTTCTTATTATGTGCTCTTCAAAACGCCCCTGGGACTCAGGATCAGGGCGGTCGGCGAGCATCCGCGGGCAGCCGATACCGTCGGAATCAACGTCTACAGGATCAGATGGCTGTGCGTGCTGTTGAGCGGCCTTCTGGCAGGGCTTGCTGGTGCGTCTCTTTCGATAGGCACGATCAGTCTTTTCAGGGAAGGCATGATCGCGGGGCAGGGCTTTATTGCTCTGGCCGCGATGATATTTGGGAAATGGCATCCCGTTGGGGCCATGTTCGCATGCCTTTTCTTCGGTCTGACATCAGCGATACAGATACAGGCACAATCGATCGGCATCAGCTGGGCTCCTGAATTCCTGCTGATGATCCCTTATGTGGCCACCATTGTTGCGCTTATCGGTGTTGTAGGAAAAGCCGTGGCTCCGGCCTCCGACGGATTGCCGTATGAGAAGGGTGAAAAATAGAATATTCGCCAGCTGCCGCGGCAAAACGGGTTTTTGACTCGGCGCAATCGGCTTTACGGGCGGTAAATGCCGAGTCAATGTTTATCGGAAAGGAGCGCAGGCCTTGAAAGATAAGTGGAATGACAATTATTACGAAGATTTTTTTACAAATAATCCATCGATCATGGTTTTGCTGGATATTGGAAGCAAGCAGCTGATCGACGCCAACAAAGCCTCCTGCGAGTATTACGGCTATAGTCTCGAGGAAATGAAAGAGCAGCGATTTACTGATATTATCGTCGCAGATCCGGATGCCATTGAAAACGCCTTAAATGAAGCAAGGTTCCGGATCAATAATAGCTTTAAGGCCATCAACAGGCTTAAAAGCGGAGAAATCAGGGATGTGGAAATCCACGCGGTGCCGATGGAGATCAATGGTCTTCAGGTGCTTTATTTGATCGTCTATGACATAACAGAGTCGATATTGAATCGACAGCTGATCGAAGAGCAATATAAAAGAGTTGAACGTCAGAATGAAAAGCTGGAAGCGATCATCGAGAACACGTCAAACGGAGTTCTGATATTTGACAGCCGTGGAGAATATATCACATTCAACAAGTATGCCAGAGATTTTTACATTAATTATTTTCCGCAATTTAAAACAGTGGGGGACGCGTTTAAAACAGCCGATCACTTTGACATCGAGGGCCGGCTGATCCATTATATGGATAGCCCGGGAGCACGAGTCATGAGAGGCGAGAAGGTAGCAGACTATATCGTCCGCTTCAGGGAAGGCCATAAGAATATATATATGAAGGTAAATGGCGCACCTGTATACGATGACAAAGGCGATTTTCTGCTGGGCATATTAAGCATACAGGACGTTACTGAGCAGATCCGCATGAATGATCTTCTCAAAGCCCAAAAGGACCAGCTGCAGGCGATCATAGACAATATGTCGGATGGACTTGCCATATATAACAAAAGCGGAAAAATCATCATGTATAATGAAGCTGCGATGGATTTTCTTTCATTTACGAATGAGAAGATCAAGGATTCTGCCTTCCGCGAGCCCTTCATATGCAAAGATATGTTCGGAAAAGTGCTTTCTTATGATGAAATGCCGATTTCCCGTGCGCTTTTAGGCGAAAAAATCGTCCAAAAGCGGCTTATGTTTGAATCTGTGACCGAAAAAGTCTATCTTGATGTCAGCGCAACGCCGGTTTATAATCGAAGTAAATTATCCATGATCATATTGAATGTTCGAAACGTGACTCAAAACGTGATGTACAACGAGCTGCTCCTCAATCAGCAAAAGATACTTCTGGAGGCGGAAAGGAAAGAAAAATTCATCTTGGAGGAAGCCATGGAGATCAAGGACAATTTCGTCATGCTGATCACCCATGAATTCAAGACGCCGATTTCGATCATCAATGCCGCTATTCAAACGATGGAGCTTGTCTGTGCAAGCGAGTTATCAGATAAGGCGCTCAGTTATCTGAATAAGATCAGGCAAAACTCTCTCAGGCAGCTCAGGCTGGTGGAGAATCTGCTTCAGGTATCAAGCATCCAGGCCGGCCATCAGAAGATCAGTGAACGAACAGTCGAGATTGTTGCTCTGACAAAAGCCATCATTGATTCAGTCAATGTTTATGCGCTTCGCAAAAATATTCAATTATCCTTCAAGACGCATAATAAAAGCGTTCCGGTATCGATCGATGACGAGAAATATGAACGTATCCTTTTGAATCTTCTTTCAAATGCCATCAAGTTCACACCTCCGGGGAAGCGCATCACCGTATCGCTTTCCTGCAAAGAAGACGCGTTCAAGCTCGAGGTCAAGGATGAAGGGATAGGAATACCAACTGACAAGCAGCGTATTATTTTTCAGAGATTCGGGCAGGTCGACAGCACCTTGTCGCGGCAGGCAGAGGGTACCGGCTTGGGTTTGTATCTTGTAAAGTCGATGGTCAGCAGTCTTGGAGGATCAATGACGCTTAAAAGCACGGAGGGAAAGGGGGCAACATTTTCAGTAGTCCTTCCGTCTCATAAAGAAAGGATTGACCAATGCGAGTTGAAAAGCGATCATATGCTGGAAAGCAGGATCGATGAAGCCGCTTCGGTCGAGTTTTCGGATGTCTACCTTAAGAAACAGATCAGGAACTCAAGAAATAGCACTGTTGAATAACGGAGGATGACCTATGCAGCAAAATAATCTTAGAATTGTGATCGCCGATGATAATGAAGACTTCAGTGAAATATTGCATGAGTATCTCAGCAGACAAAGCGGGTTTGAGATTGTCGGCATAGCGGGCAACGGACTTGAAACGGTCGAGCTTATCCGGGAAAAGGAGCCCGATGTCGTTATCCTGGATATCATAATGCCTCATCTTGATGGTCTTGGCGTCCTTGAAAAAATCAATGCAGCGAATCTCAAAAAAAAGCCGGTCTTTATCATCATGTCTGCTCTTGGACAGGATAAGATCACCAATATCGCAGTGAGCCTGGGAGCGGCATTCTTTATGGTCAAGCCGTTCGATATCGATGTTCTCATATCGCGGATCAGGCAATTGAAGGCTTCAAACATAAAGGAGGATGCAATGCCCGGCCAGCATGCCGAAACGGCTGTGCAGCATCGGCTCAATTATGAAGAAAGCGCTGAGCTGAAAGTGACAAGGATACTTCATGAAGTCGGCATTCCTTCACATTTGAAAGGATTTCAATATCTGAAGCAGGCAATACTGATGGTGGCTGAGGACAACACCATGATCAATGCAGTCACCAAGCGGCTGTATCCCGGTATCGCGGCAAAGTTCAAGACAGTGCCTATCAATGTTGAACGGGCCATGCGCAACACGATCGCCATCGCTCTGAGCAGGGGATCCCATGAAAGCATGAATGAACTTCTCGGTTATAATATTGACAGCGATACATCCAAGGTAACGAATTCAGAATTTATTGCGCGAGTGGCGGATAGAATACGGCTGGATTGAGGTTGAGCAATCAATGATCTGGATTCCAGAAGCTTGGCGTCAGAAGCAGTATGATCGTAAACAATTCAAGTCTGCCGGCGAGCATCAAAAATGATAACAGGATTTTAGATGGAGCAGAAAATATGCTGAAATTCATGTTGGGATCGATAAGGTCAAAGCAGCAGCCGCCATTGCCGAGAGCGGCGGCGGATGCGGTGGCAGATATCAGAAGCCCGTGATTGTCAAGTGAGATCAGCAATGCGCCTGCGGCAAATAAAACAAAATAAAGGATCATGAAACCGGTTATACTATTGACGGTATCGGAAGGCAGACGCCTTCCGTTTATTTTTATCGGTAGAATCGCCCGGTGATGGAGTCTCACTAAAAATCCTCTCTGAACCAATTTTGCAATAACCAGAAAGCGAATGACCTTGATCGCTCCGGCCGTCGACGCAGAGCAGCCGCCGATGAACATCAATGCGAACAGAAGCATTTTACTGAAGTCGGTCCATAAATAAGCTTCGGCTGAAAGATAGGCTGTCGTTGATGAGGATGTTGCCGCCTGAAAAAATCCGAATCGGATCGCATCGGATACCGAATCATAAGTACCTGATAAAAAAAGGTTCAGAGATAATGCGATTGCCGCTATGCCAATAATAATCAAATAGAGCCGAATTTCTGCGTCTTCGATAAAAGCATTCCATTTGCCTTTTACTATGCTAAAGAAAACATGGAAACTCATTCCGACAGCAATCATGAATAAGAAAGTAACAGTTTCTATGTAAATACTGCCGAAGTGTCGTATGCCATCGTTATAATTTGAGAAGCCTCCTGAGCTGACGGTCCCAAATGTATGCAATATAGCATCATAAGGCGATAGGCCGCCGATAGATAAAAGGCTGAATTCCAGCAATGTCATCGAGATATAGATCATATAAAGTATTTTGGCCGTATCGGCGATTTTGGGCGTTAATTTGTCAAGAACGGGACCCGGCGTCTCGGCCTTCATCAGCTGCTGCATACCGATGCCCAGAGCAGGAAGGATCGCGATCGCGAATACCAGTATCCCCATCCCGCCGAGCCATTGGGTGAGCGAGCGCCAGAACAGCATGCCCCGAGGCAGGCTCTCCACATCTGAAAGCAGTGTCGCACCGGTCGCGGTCAATCCGGAAACAGATTCAAACAAGGCATCGATATAATTCGGAATGGATCCTGAAACAACATATGGGACTGCCCCAAGCATCGAGCCGAGGATCCAGCACAATGCCACAATAATGTAGGCGTCTCGTAGCGTCGGTTTTTTGGGAGAGATGGGTATTTTCTGTGCCGCAAGGCCCAGACTCAGCATAACCACTATTGAATATACAAAGGATACAGCTGTGCTGGTTTCATCATAGAAAAGAGATATCAGAACACAAGGAACCATGGCGATCCCCAATATCAAAAGGATCATTCCGGATACTCTGCCGATCATCCTGTAATTAAGTACCATTCAGAAGCCTCCGTGAAGATGCGTCGCAGGCAGCTGCCGACGTATCGCATCTGTCTGCACTGCGTAAATTCTATAGTTCCGGCATTGAAATGTCAAGTCGTTTCAATGGTCAAGGCAATTTGTTGCCAGTCATATCGGATCGAGTTTTTTTGATCTCATGATCACCGATAGCGGTTAAATTTGAAAGATTAGATACTGTACGGGCGGGTATAAAAATCATATTATTAATAACACAAAGGATAAGAAGCATTGGGGGAAAGAGGATGAAAGCATTATTTGCATCGGTGCTGACGCTTTTAATAGCGGTTTTAATTGCGGTCTTCGGCAGTGACATGCTGAATATTTCGTCAGGGAGCAACGGCGATCAGGCTGCATGCTCAGGATATACCTGAGGCTCCAGACTGGACAGTCTTCTGTATGAAGACGTGAGATTACCGGCGATCGTATTTGCGGAAGAAGAAATCAAAGCTTTTGACGCCAAAGAGTACAAGGAAAAAACAGGCTTCAGAAAAGTCGAAGTCAACAGTGATGGCTCAATAACAATCACGATGACCAAGCCAAAATACGATGAAATGAGGCAAGAGGCGATAAAAGGAACCGGCAGAGTCCTGGACGAGACCGTCGGAACTGAGGAAGAACCATATATAATAGCAGTTGCCGCAGATAACGGATTCTCTTCAATCATAGCCGACGTCGATCGCGACGGATATGGATCAGGAGGGGAATCGATCATTCTCGAGATCGGTATTTCGGCCATGACTTATCAGGCGATCGCAGGAGACAAACTTGATTGTGAAATCATGATTCGCGACGCGCTGACGAAGGAGACGATCATTTCGAGGAAATATTCCGCGGACTGATGTAGCAATTCTGGTCCTTCGGATAGGGATTCGAACGATTTTTCAGGCGTTTTCTGATGTAATGGTCGAGGATGTCCATGATGACGGCCATGAGTGGGGATGCGAACAGCATCCCGATGATGCCGAATAATTGTCCGCCGAGGAGTATGGCGAATATGACCCAGACCGGACTGATCCTGAGTGCATTGCCAACAAGCTTTGGAGTGAACAGAAACGCATCGAACTGCTGGAGTCCCATGAGAAGCAGGAAGACCCACAAGCCAAGCAGCGGATCCACCATGGCGACGATCAGGCCGCCAAGGATCTCGCCAATGAGAGGTCCCAGATATGGAATCATGTTGGTGATGCCGAAGATGACGCTTATAAAGAGTGCGTATGGCGCATTCAAGATAATCAGGATCATGAAGCAGAGCACACCCATGATCAGGGATGCGATTGCTTTGCCCAGAATGAATTTTATGAAGGTTCTGTTCATTTTACGCCAGAAAAGCTCATACCGGACGAGTGCTTTTCGACCGAACAGCGCATTGACGATGGTTCGCGATCCCTTGATCCAATATTCCTGGGAGATGATCATATAAGCGGATATGATCGCGGCAAATACAAAAACAACGATATTTCCGGCCAGACCAAGCGCTGCGAGGATAGCGGCATTGGCGATCTCAGCTGTTTCGTTTCCCAGAGTTCTGAACAGCTCATTGAGCAGCTCCACGCTCTTGACGGCAAAAAAACTTGCGTCATCGCTGTAGACATTGCGATTCATTTGGTTGAGCCAATCCTCGATACTGGCTGCGAAGCCAGGCACGCTGTTCAAAAGATCGGTGATGCTTTTAATGATCTCCGGGAGGATGTATACGATAGCGCCTGATATCAGGGCAGTAAGTATCAGATAGACAAGCAGTGTTGCAATGACGCGTTTCATTGCCGGAAAACGGTCTTTAACGATGATTCGCTCCAGAAAATGCTCCTCGGCGAAAGCGACGACAGGGGAAAGGATGTAAGCGAACAGCGCGGCATATATAAAGGGTGTTATGACGCCCCAAATCGCTTGAAGCTTATCACCGGCAAACTGGAATGGCGCATCGACATTGTCCATGAATTTGTAAAAAAGGATGGCTATTATGATTATCGTGAGAATTTTCAGCATATCCTGCCAGCTTTGCCTGTCGATCCTGTATTTCATGTTTATTCCAGTCTCCCTTCATGTTATAGATTCACAGTAATAGAATACCATAAAACCACTCATGTTTCTAAACATAAATGTGGTGTTCCGATAAAATTTGATTTATTTTTTGAGAAGTGATATCTTTTTAATGGATAATTATATGCTATAAAATTGCAATTTTTAATGAATGCTGGAGGAAATGACATGAATGCCATAGTGGATCATGATTTGATTGGATTGAAAATGGAGCTTACAGATATATCCAATAAGTATATAGATGTGCATAATGCTTATATGCAGATTATGAAATTCTCGCTGGAAGGGCTGTTCAAACGCAAAAATTACGAGCCGCTCCACAATGCCGCCATTGATGTTTTACAGCAGTTGGACGACTTGATCGGAAGGATGGGAAAGCTTGATATTCCTGCGGGAACAAAAGAGCATGAGTTTCAGATGGCGCTCAGGGATTATGTCAAAAGCCTGAGAAGAACGATTGAGATACTTGCAATAATCCTCAGAAACCTCAATAATAAAATGCATGGAAACGCTTCATACCCATCCTCAATCTATTCAAATGATTTCAACAACTACAACGCGGCCATCACGATCCATTTAAAAAACAAGGATATTTTTAAGGAAAAGTATGAAGCATATAGATCCGGAACGGAATGATCAGGTGGTGAGGCATGAGGGACTTCGCGTCCACAGGCGTGTCCGCAGTCCTGCTTCAAGCGGATGCAAAATAAAAGACCATACCGAAGCTGCAACATAAAATGGAAATTCGGGTGGGTTACATATGAAGATTATTTTTACACCAGGATCGGCTGTTTGATAGCAGCATTTGCTTCGTCTTTTGTCATGGGCAGTCATTTGTACTTCCTGAAGCATAGAAAACGTCAACAGCCCGATGTGCATGAGAGGGGGCAAATCAAAAATGGTTTCTCATGAGGAAAAGGTCAGCAGGATCATCAGTCAGTTTAAGAAAAACAAACATACTTCGCCGATCTCGCTGGAGAAAAAAACAGTATCTCATCTGGTTCCGAAGGCCAAAGATAAAAAATACGCGGAGGAAAAACTGGATATAGGCGACCTCGATGAAATTCTGCTGATAGACAAAGAAAATCTGATTTGCATCGCTGAGCCTGGAGTGACCTTTGAAAAGCTGGTAGCAGCCACGATAAAGCACGATCTGGTGCCGGCTGAAGTCTCCGAATTGAAAACGATCACAATTGGAGGGGCTGTTGCTGGATGCTCCATCGAATCCATGTCCTATAAATACGGGGGGTTTCATGACAACTGTCTGGAATATGAAGTTGTCACAGCAAAAGGTGAAGTCCTTGTCTGCACTCCGGAAAATGAAAATAAACTGATCTTTCAGATGGTCCATGGGACTTTCGGAACATTGGGGATCATTACATTGCTCAAATTCCGTCTGATGCCTGCAAAAAAATATGTGAAGATTACCTATCATAAGTACAGCACACTGAAGGATTATAAAGTAGCAATCTGGGCCCATTATAAAAGCCAGGATCTTGATTTTATGGACGGGATCATTCATTCTCCCGGAAAGTATGTACTTAGCGCCGGAGAATTTGTCGATGAGGCACCGTACACCCATAATTATGATTGGACCCGAATCTACTTTGCCAGCACCGCAAAGAGAAAAGAAGATTATCTGAAAACACCGGATTATTATTTCAGATATAATAAAGGCGTTACCAATGTTCATCCGCAATCTTTTATTTTACGAATTTTGTTCGGAAGATTGACAAGCTCAAACAGCGCATTGAGATTTGCAAACATCTTTCGGAGAATCATTCCGAAACAGGCTATGCCCGTTACAGTCGATACCTTCATCCCTTTCTCTAAGATGGACGAGTTTATGGAATGGTATGAAAAAGAGGTGGATCAATTCCCTTTATGGTGCGTGCCCTACAAAGTAGTCCATCGATATGAGTGGATCAGCGATGAATTTCTAAGCAAGCTTCGTGATGAACTGTTTCTTGACATCGCATTGTATGGTATGCGCAGAAAAAATCCGGAATATTATTATGGGATCATTGAAAAGAAGTTAATGGAAATTGGCGCCATTAAAACTCTTATTTCTACCAATTTTTACACTGAAGAAGAATTTTGGACGGTATGGAATAAGGAAAATTATATAACCGTCAAAAACAGGACAGACCCGGATAATATATTCCGAGAACTTTATGACAGAACATGCCGAGCGGCACGGGGTCTAAGTTTGATTTTTTTACTCATGCCTCTTTACTTATAAATTTAAATAACGGGCAATATAGGAGGATGTATATGAATTTTGAAGAAAAAACAGCTTCCTGTCAGATTTCTTTTGTACCGATCGGGAGCATCGAATACCTCGGAGAAATACATCAGGTTCTAGACATCATCCAAGCGTCAGGCCTGGAGAATGAAATCGGTATCTTGTCAACCGTTGTTCGAGGGGAGAATAGCAAAGTACTAGAGCTCATCGCAGAAATCTACGAGAAGATGGACAAAATCTGTGATTTTACTATGGATATCAAAATATCGAACTTGTGCGGTTGCAGAGGGGAACCTGCCGGAATTTGCATAAATTCTAAAATTGATGCATGATATCCAGACAATAACATGATGAAAATAAGCGGTCCATATAACCACTTAAAAAAATGGGGAACAATCTGTCCGATAAGACAGCATGCGTGGGGTATAACAGTTTGGGAAAACACAGGTCAAAATCACGTTCACTATTGTGTCCGCCGTCCTGCACAGATAAAACAAAGACACCCCCAAGGAGGCGTTCACTTAGGGATTGAACAAAAAACCAAGTGAACAGCTTCAAACGGGGGCAAAAAGAGACCAGTCATGCCAAGCGAAAAGCTTGAACATGGCTGGTTTTTTCCTGTGTCACATTTTCTTTTCCGTCTTGTCAGCAATCTTCAATGCGAGTTTTACTCCGAATACTGTTGCAACAAGGGCACCAATTATTGCCCCGACATATGCGGCTAATTCATATCCTTCAAAGCCGGTATGTCTGTAGATTTCGAGGCCGCCCAAAAAAGTTCCACCCACAACAAGACCGAAGTAACCACCGACAAAAACTCCAACCATAAAACCAATAAGACCACCGATGATGCTCGGGAACAGTTTTCTTTTCATCGTTACCCAACTCCTTTACATAAAATCATGTTATAACATTCTTCAGGGATTTTCAACAGAACTATGCTTTCAGCATTAATGGCAAAAATGGGCGTATCCGTAAAGCTGAATAAATTCAGTCAATGTCAGTTCCTATAAAAACGCCCCTTAAGGGTGTCTTTGTTTTGTGGTGAGGCATGAGGGACTTCGCGTCCACTATCGTGTCCACCGTCCTGCACAGCCCTTTTCAGGCTGCTTGGACCGCTCGCTTCAGAAACAGCCCGCCGGGCTGTTTCTGAGACGCTTGCGCCCTTTCGGGTTCGAGTCCCTCAGTAAAGTTATACAGATAAAAAAAGACACTCTTAAGGGTGTCTTTTTTTTGTGGTGAGGCATGAGGGACT
>DIEM01000018.1:0-54209 GCA_002418625.1 Firmicutes bacterium UBA5774 | reverse complement strand
ATTCGAAGTCTGCGACTCTATCCATTGAGCTAATGCCCCTTGATCGCTCGCCTTATACATTAATCGAATGTAAGGTGAACTTGAACGATACAAATATTTGTAAATTTGACCGCTGTAATATATATTAACATGGAGACGGCGCGATGTCATCCATAAATTTCAAGACTTTAAAATGATATTTCATTTAACATCACAATTAATGCGTTACTTTACATTTTAATTACAATTGTCTGAAAAATAAGATATAGGAAAAAAATATAGTATAATAAAGAATTAGAATAGAAGGATTTAAATTTGGCCGATCGCCAGCATGGATATTGAGGGAAAACAACATGGAAAAAGCTTTCAGACGCCTTATTTTAATAGTTCTAGTGATCATCGTCTGCTCAGGCGCCGCAATCGTAACGGGAAGTGCCACAGCAACCGCGGAAGAAGCGGCAGCTGATTATTCAGGGCCTTCGATCTTGACGGATACAAGCATCCGGATCAGTCTGGACGGCATTGCGATCGCGACCGATACGCCGCCAACGATCGTCAACGAACGGACCCTCGTGCCGGCAAGAGCCGTCTTTGAAGCCATGGGCGGGACGGCTTCGTGGAACAATGACACGCGGGAAGTGACCATAGCCTTGAACGGCACGGAGGTCAAGCTGACGATCGATTCCACAATGGCTTTGGTAAACGGGAAAGNNGTGCCGGCGACTATTATCAACGAAAGGACGATGGTGCCGGTCAGGTTCATTGCTGAAGCAGCAGGAAGCGCAGTTGATTGGGATAATGATACAAGAACAGTTAAGATATCTTCTCCAATATCGACCGGAAAATATGCTAATATTACAAGCATCAGTATAAAGGACTCAGACGGCGCTTATATTGTCGAGGTCAGTTCAGACAAGGCGATCGACGATTATGACGATTTCACGCTGAACAGCCCTGACAGATTTGTTCTGGATGTTCAGAACGCTTCTTTGATGGGCCTGGCAAGCCCGATACCCATCAACAATGAGACGATCAAATCGGTCCGTTATTCGCAGTTCGATGCGGAAGCGGTCCGGGTCGTTGTTGATTTAACGGAAAAAACGCGGGGAAAAGTAAGCCGGTCAGCAGACAGCAGAACGCTTTTCATTGCTTTTGACAAACAGGAGGAAGAAAGCGATGCAGATGAAGACGGCGATGATCCGGGGTATGTAGATTATGAAGGCGTCCTGCCGGAACTGGATCGGGACGCCAGAAACATACTGGTCTTTATCGATCCCGGCCATGGTGGCGCGGATACAGGAGCGATAGGCTACAAGAACGGCGAGATGGTGCTGTTTGAAAAGGATGTGAACCTCGATGTGGCATTACAGCTGAACGCTATGCTTGAGGATGCGGGCGTCAGCACCTATATGCTGCGGCGGGAGGATACGACAATAACGCTTCAGGAGCGGCCGGCGGCAGCAAATGCGCTGGGAGCCGATTTATATGTCAGTATACATAATAATTCGTCGGAAAACCTTCTGGCCCGCGGTGTTGAAGTTCTCTATTATTCAAAGGAAAGCGAAAACGATTTTGATATTTCAAGCGAGGATATGGCTGTCGCAGCCCAGCGCGAAATGCTGGCTGAGCTTGGCATACCGGACAGGACTATCAAGGAGCGGCCGACACTGGCAGTACTGAATAAAACGGTCATGCCCGCTATTATTATCGAAGGCGCTTTCATGTCAAATGCTGAAGATTTGAAAATCCTCATGACTGATGAATTCAGGGAGCATTATGCTGTGGCGGTCGCAAGAGCAATCATACTGGTCCTCAATGATAGCGTCGAGGATTAATTATTATAATTAAGGAAGGGTCAAAATGAATACATTCAAGGGAAGTAAAGATTATGTCGCGTCGGAAGAACTCATGCATGCCGTGAACGTCTCGATCGCGCTGCAAAAGCCGCTTCTGATCAAAGGCGAGCCGGGAACCGGAAAGACGATGCTTGCCCAGTCCATAGCCGACGCGCTGAATAAAAGGCTGGTCATATGGAACATCAAATCCACGACAAAGGCGCAGGACGGCCTGTATTTGTACGACACTGTCCAGAGACTCTACGACAGCCAGTTTGGCGAAGGAGATGTAGCCAATATCAAGAAATATATCAAGCTCGGAAAACTGGGCGAAGCATTCACCGCAGAAGAACAGGTGGTGCTTCTGATCGATGAGATCGACAAGGCCGATCTTGAGTTTCCCAACGATCTGCTTTGGGAGCTTGACAAAATGGAGTTTTATGTTAATGAAACAAAAGAAACAATCAGGACAAACCACAGACCGATCGTCATAATTACATCAAATGCTGAAAAGGAGCTCCCGGACGCATTTCTAAGGAGATGCATTTTCCATTATATAGAGTTCCCTGATGCGGAGAAAATGGAAGAAATCATTCAGGTGCACTATAGCGATATTGAACAGAATCTCTTGAAACAGGCTATGGATACGTTCTACTGGATCAGGGGGATGAAAGAAATTCAGAAGAGACCAAGCACTTCCGAACTTCTAGACTGGCTTCAGGCGCTCGTCCTTTCCGGCATACCGCTGGCAAAAATCAAGGAGGAAATTCCCTATGTCGGCGTTTTGCTCAAAAAGAATCAGGATATTGAAACCATGTTTGAGATAAAGGAAAAGGGCTATACGATCAAACGCTGGATATGACCTGCCCAATGGAGATGCACCATGTTCATAACATTTTTTTATTTGCTGCGCGCCCGTGGACTCAAGGTTTCGCTGAATGAATGGCTCATATTGATTGAAGCTCTGGATAAAGGGCTTTGTGGCGCCAGCCTGACCGGATTCTACCAGCTGTGCAGAAGCATACTCGTTAAAAGCGAGTCGGATTATGACAAGTTCGACATGGCGTTTGCCGAGTATTTTAAAGGCATAGAAACACCGGAGGATATTCCTGACGAAATTTGGAAATGGCTGGAGGAAGAAAGAACACTTCCGGAAAATTTTGAAAAGAATCAACATGACTTTGGAAATTATGGCTTGGAAGAACTTCAAAAGATGCTTAAAGAGCGCATCGAAGAGCAGAAGGAAAAACATAACGGCGGAAATTACTGGATCGGAACGGGCGGCACCTCTGTTTTCGGGCATGGCGGCTATAATCCCGAGGGCATACGCGTCGGAGGCGAGGGAAAGCACAAAACCGCTCTGAAGATTGCCGGGGAGCGTAATTTTCGGGACTTCAGGCAGGATAACATACTGGATACAAGGCAATTCCAATTGGCATTCAAGAAATTGAGGCAATTTTCCAGCAGGCTTGATGGCGCAAGGACTGAATTGGATATTGATGAAACTGTCAATGAAACCTGCGACCATGCCGGAAGCCTAAGGCTTGTCTGGGAGAGACCGCGCCAAAACACGGTCAAGGTCTTGCTGCTGTTTGATTCGGACGGTTCGATGATGCCATACAGCAGAATGTGCAGCGCTCTATTTCAAGCTGTGAACAAATCGAACCATTTTAAAGATTTGAAGGTGTACTATTTTCACAATTGCATTTATGAGCATCTGTACACCGATCCGCTATGCAGGCGAGGCTCCTGGGTCGATACCGAGTGGGTCCTGAAAAACCTGAATAGCGAATACAAAGTCATTATCATCGGCGATGCATCCATGGCACCTACCGAATTGATGAGCAAGGGCGGGAATTGCTATATTGGGCTTTATAACGATGTGCCTGGCAAGGATTGGCTGATGAGATTCAAACGGCAGTATCCGAAGCATGTCTGGCTGAATCCGATCCCTAAAAATGAATGGGTTTCGGCATATGGGAGCTTTACGATCGAGAAAATCGGAGAGATATTTCCAATGTATGAACTAACCATCGAAGGACTTGAAATTGCGATCAAACGTTTGCTTGTATCGAAATGATCCAGATGATAAAAAAACAAACCGGCCATAGAGCCGGTTTGATCTTTTTAGTATTCTTCTTATGCGAAATATCTGAATACGCCTTTTACAAGGCCAACAATACGGACGTCTCGGACGATGATAGGGGACATGGCATGATTTTCAGGTTGCAGGCGAATATGGTCATTCTCCCTATAGAAGGTTTTTACCGTCGCTTCGCTTTCAAAGCCATCCACCATGGCGACGACTATTTCACCATTGGACGCGACATTTTGCTGTTTGACCAGGATATAATCACCGTCGAAGATACCTGCTTCAATCATGCTGTCGCCTTTAACGGTCAGCATGAAATGGGTTCCGCTTTTAATATATCTTGATGGGACCGGAAAGGAATCTTCGATATTCTGATCAGCCAAAATTGGCGTCCCTGCAGCTATTCGGCCAACGACTGGAATATCGACGACATCCGTACGCTCGGCATTGTGCCGGGATTCAGCGGCCGTAGCAGCATTGCCCGCTGAATCTTGGGAAGCCGGCTGGTCCAGGATTTCGATAGCCCTTGGCTTTGTCGGATCTTTGCGGATCAGGCCTTTGTGCTCGAGGCTAGCCAGATCTTTATGCGCGGTTGAAGTCGATTTGATACCGAGCGACAAGCACATCTCTCTGACAGTTGGCGGATAGCCTTTTTTTCGAGTCTCATCTTTCATATATTCCAGAATCTTTTGTTCGCGTTCACTTAACATGAAATCCATGATCCATCCTCCGTCTTGATTTAAAGATATGTTACAGGCTTCGATCCAAAAGGAAAGACTGCATTACTTAAAATATAATACCATGGGGCGAACAAAATGTAAACATATGTTCGAAAAAAGACAGGATTGTTCGTTTTTGACAGCAAGATAGTTCAGAATAATAATAAATTAAAACAGGGAACCCTAAAGCTCCCTGTTTTAATTTATGTAAATGACTATGCTGACAGATTGCCTCGACCACAGAGGCAAAGAATATTATGAATATGCTATTTGATCATGTTGTCGACGGAATCGAGAACCTTGTCAAGAATCTTCAGGGCTTCTCTGAGTTCCGCTTCGGTGATGATAAGCGGCGGAGATATATGTATCATGTTCTCGTGGGAATAAGTTGAGAAGCCTTCCGCTTTGAGCATGCCGACGATTTTGCCCATGATGCCTTCAGGATCTTTCCCGAACGGAACGATCGGCTCTCTGGTCGCTTTGTCTTTTACAAGCTCAATAATACTGAAAAGACCAATATATCGGGCATCTCCGACGGAAGCGTGCTTTGCCTTGATATCTTCAAGCAGTTCTCCGAGGACCTTGCCGACTTTCAGGACGTTATCGAATATTTTTTCGTCTTTATAGACATCCATGGTCGCAATGGCAGCCGCGCATCCGATTGGGTGAGCGCTGTAGGTCAGTCCGCAGAACATCTTGTTGTCTTTGAAATGGTTTGCAATCCTCTCGTTGACGATGACGCCGCCGAAAGGAACATAACCGCAAGTAGAGCCTTTAGCGAAAGTGATCATGTCAGGAACGGCATTCCAGTTCTGGAAAGCGAACCATTTTCCGGTTCTTCCGAATCCAGCCATGACTTCGTCACAGACCATCATGATGTCGTATTTGTCGCAAAGGGCTCTGACGCCTTCCAGATAGCCTTTAGGAGGAATGAGGATCCCGTTGCTTCCTACGACTGTTTCAAGGAAGATTGCGGCAATCAGGTGAGTTCCTTCATAAAGAAGCTGATTTTCAAGCAGTGTCAGGTAGAAATCTGTAATGTCTTCTTCATTCTTAAAATTGCACTGCTTAGGAGCCCTGTATGCATAAGGGCCGTCAAATTTGATGAAGCCGGGGACGCCGGGCTCCGCTATGAATCTTCTTGGCTCTCCGGTCAGCATGGATGCTCCGAAAGTTGCACCGTGATAGGAGCGATAAGAAGAGAAGATCTTCCATTTGCCCGTGACGGCTTTTGCCATTTTAATGGCGTTTTCGTTGGCTTCGGCTCCGGCATTTACGAAGAATACTTTTTTAAAGTTTGGTCCGGCAATATCTACAAGTTTCTTTGCGACTTCTGATCGAACATCGATGCTATAGGAAGGCGCAACATAAGCCATTTTGTCTGCCTGATCCTTTATTGCCTGGATCACTTTTTTGTTGCCGTGGCCAAGGTTGGAGTTGACCAGCTGAGCTGACATGTCATAATATTTTTTTCCGTCTTCGTCCCAGAAGTAGATACCTTCCATTTTAGCGACGGTTATCGGGTTGATTTTGCCCTGTGCGCTCCAGGAATACAAATTGTAATTCATGCCTGTTTCTTTGATGTTTGACATTTTTGTTCCTCCTTAAAAAAACTATGTGAACAGGATCACCGGGCAGGGCTCGTTGGCCATGCCCGGGAAATCAAACTATTGTTTATTTGTCGACCTTGTTTCTGACCGCTTCGTCAAACAGATCCTCGTCCTTCGGCTGAGTTGAAGGAATAGGTCTGTAAACCCAGTTATAATTCAGCAGATCCTTCCAGCCGACGTTGTGGGAAACGCTGTTGTGTCCCCAGGTGCCGCAGCCAAGAGTCATGGACATAGGCATGCCGTTTGTCCATGCACCGCTGTTTGCAAGACACTGAGGCTGGTTGACGCAGGTTCTGCTGACTTTGATCCTGTCACCGAGTACAGCTATTCTGGATTCATCCGTAGTGAAAATGCCGCAGCTGTGTCCAAGTCCCTGATAATCAAGGATGGCTTCGGTCTGCTGAATAGCGTCATCAAAGTCTTTGCATATTCTCAGCTCGGAAACAGGAGACAATTTTTCGCCGGTGAACGGGAAATCATTGCCGAAGCCTTCGTTTTCTTCAACCATGAGCAGCAATGTTCCTTCGGGAACTTCGATGCCGGCCATTTTTGCGATGGTCATAGCGGACTGGGCAACGATATGTCTGTTGAGGTTGTGATTTGCAGGTGTTTCAGGCCAAAGCGTTTTCTTCAATGCTTCCTTTTCGGGAGTCTTGTCTTTGATTATGAAAGTGCCTTGCTTTTTCATGGCTTCTACGAATTCATCATAGCAGCTTTCAAAGCAGATGATATTGTTTTCGGTGGAGCAGCTTGTGGCGTGATCGAATTTTTTGGAGCGAACGATCATATCGGCTGCTTTGTCCAAATCAAATGTCCCGTCAACGATTGTGACTACATTTCCGGTGCCGACACCGATGGTCGGTGTGCCGGAGCTGTATGCTGCGCGAACCATAGGCGTTCCGCCTGTTGCCAGATTGAAGTCAGACTGTTTCATCAGTTCGCCGGAACACTCGATGCTGACATATTCAGGATCGATGGAGATGACCAGATCTTCAGGAGCGCCGAATTTCTTCAGGATCTCGCGGATCTTGTTGGTCACCATGGCGTTGACTTTGCTTGCTTTCGGATGCGGTGCAAGGATGACGGCGTTCCTGCCCTTGATTGCGCATAATGCTTTTACAACAGGGGTTGCTTCGCCGTTTGTCACAGGAATGATGGCGCCGATGACGCCCATTGGCCTTGCGTATTTGGAAATTCCGGTTTCCTTGTTATCTTCAACCAGGCCGACGGACTTCTGGCCTTTCATATCACGGTATGTACCTTTGACTTTAGTGTAGATCTTCCCGACTTTGTCGGCGGCGACTCCCATGCCGGATTCAGTAGCGAGCGCCTCTGCGGCAGCGGCTGCAAAATCAGGCTTTGTGGTCGCATAAGCAATAGCTGCGGTCAGTTCATCGACCTGCTCCTGGGAATAGTTGTTCACGATTTCCTGGGCAGCACGCGCACGCGCGATGAGACCGGCCACATATTCAGCATAATTGATTGCCATGTTTGTTGATCCTCCTTTAAATAGGTATTAAGATAGTTGACAATAGTAATAATAAGCAAATGCCATGCCAAATTATTATTTTCGGTACGGATTTAAGGACACCTATATTTTATTAGGCTGGAAACGTTGGGAATCAACAGGGAGCTGGTTCTGAAAATTGAAAATAAAGAATCTTCTGAAAAGGCCCATGGACTTTTTTATCCAGGCGAAACCTAATATTGATACAAATATGAATCAAGATAATTAATTAACAAGAAGAAGCTGCCGTTTTAGTGGGCTGCAAGGACTTTGAACCAATGATACAAATATGAATCGGTTGATACTATTCTGTATCAACCGATGTGATACCGTGTTTCCTGAGTTTTCTTACGATTGTAGGCTGGCTGACGCCAAGGGCTTTAGCGATCTGGCGCGTCGTCATGTGGCGCTCCGAAGCGCTTGTCAGGATGTGTTTTTCGGCATCGTTCAAAACCTTTTTCAAGTCCGTCACATGCGGAATGTCTATTTCGCCCGGAGATCTGGTACTTTCAGCTATGTAGCTCGGAAGATTTTCCGGCAGTATAGTGTTGCTTTTCGTTGTAATGACCAATCGCTCGATAATATTTTCCAGTTCCCTGACATTGCCCGGCCAATGATACTTCAGCAGAATCACCATGGTGTTGGCGTCGATGACCTTTGTCTCGCCGAATTTCTGATTGTTTTTCTGAAGAAAAAGCTTGATCAGCGGAATGATGTCTTCAGGACGCTCCCTTAACGGCGGAAGCATTATGGGAACGACATTCAGGCGATAAAACAGGTCTTCCCTGAATTTTCCTTCTTCAACGCGAGCTTTCAGATCGCGGTTCGTTGCGGATATGATGCGGACATCGACCGGAATGTCGACAACGCCGCCGACACGCTGTATTTCCTTTTCCTGAATGACCTGAAGGATCTTGACCTGGAGATTCAAGGGAAGCTCGGATATTTCATCCAAAAAGACTGTTCCGTTGTCAGCGACTTCAAAAAGGCCTTTTTTGCCTTCGCGTCTGGAACCGGTGAAGGCGCCGCTCTCATAGCCGAAAAGCTCCGATTCCAAAAGATTTTCAGGTATGGCGCCGCAGTTGATTTTAACAAAAGGAGCCGTGGAACGGCTTCCGGATTCATGCAGCAATTTTGCGACGATGCCTTTTCCGGATCCGGATTCACCGCAAATCAGCACTGTCGAGTCCAGATCGGCCAGTCTCTCGACCAGTTGGAGAACATTGACCATAGACGGGCTGTTGGCGATGATATCGCCATAAAAGACCCGCTCGCGGCTTTTAAGTTCAACAAGGTTCGATTGCATATCCTCCAGCGTGTTTTTAAGATTGACGAGTTCTGTTATGTCACGGGAGGTGGAGATTACCTTTGATATCTGATGATCCTTATCGAAGATAGGCGTTCCGGTGCTGAGTATTCTTTTGCCGTCTTTGTTTTTATGGACGATATTCACTTCTTTTTTCTGCTCCATGACAAGGCGTGCGACGGAGGGTGTGAATATACCTTCTGATTCCAGATAGTGGATGCTTTTGCCGATCACATCGTTCCTGTTGATTTTATAAAGCTCCTCGCATGCTTTGTTGATCCACATGGCGATGCCTTGTTCATCATCGATAAAAATAGCGTCGTTAATGCTGTCGAGGATGGCGATCAACTCTTCGGTGGAGAATTTTGAAAGCAGGTTTTCGGACGCGGTCTTGGACATTCGGTGCCTCCATTGTTTTTTCTTTATATTTCAATTATATAAGCATATAATAACTACTGCAAGGCTTTCGCCATGTATACATCAGAATATATGGGGCTGATGGGTTTTCACCTATCGATTTTGGGCGATTGTGGCAAGGCTGCGAAAATCAAAAAAGGTGTTGACAGGACAACATGACAAATGCTATCCTATATTGAACAACAAATGAAGAAGAAGTCATCCGCTTCTCACCTTATGGCGCAGGCTGATAGGGTCAATAGGAACAGATTGTATTGGATTCAGTAGAGCGCAATATTCAATTTGTCTTGAGGCGGGTAGATTTATCCGCTTTTTATATTTTAGGGAGGTGCCGGACATTAGCAAGGAAAGTCTTATAAACGAAGAGATTCGTGACAAGGAGATCAGAGTTATCGACAGCGACGGAGAACAGCTTGGGGTAATACCGACGGAAAAAGCAATGCAGATAGCTATGGAAAAAAAGCTTGATCTGGTTATGATTGCGCCAACGGCAAATCCACCGGTCTGCAAGATCCTGGACTATGGCAAATACCGTTACGAGCTGCAGAAAAAAGAAAAGGAAGCCAAGAAGAAGCAGAAGATAACACAGATCAAGGAAATAAGACTGAGCCCTTCTATTGAAGAGCACGATCTGTATGTCAAAGCGACAAACGCCATTAAATTTCTGAAAGAGGGCGATAAAGTCAAGGTCAGCCTTCGCTTTAAGGGAAGAGAAAGAGATTATACCAGCGTTGGCTATAAAGTCATGGCGAAATTTGCTGAAATCGTCTCTGAAGTTGGAAATATCGAGAAAAAGCCGGAATTTGAAGGCAGAAGCATGATCATGATCGTTTCGCCTAAAAGTTGATAAAGCAGAAGTAATAATACACAGGAGGAACCATAAATGCCAAAGATGAAGTCCCATAGAGGAGCCATGAAAAGATTCAGACTGACCGCAAGCGGAAAAGTGAAGCGCAACAAGGCGTACAAAAGCCATATTCTTACAAAGAAAACCGCCAAGAGAAAAAGAGGACTGAGACAAGCTACTTATCTCACCAGCGCAGACCACAAAAGAATCAAATCAGTTTTGAACGTATAACAGGGAGGTAAGAAGAAATGGCAAGAGTTAAAAAAGCACTTAACGCGAAGAAAAAACATAAAAAGATACTGAAGCTGTCCAAAGGCTTCTACGGCTTGAAGAGCAAGGTCTTCAGAGCAGTGAACCCTGCAGTCATGAGATCGCTGCGATCCGCCTACATCGGACGAAAAATGAAGAAAAGAGAGTTCCGCGCAATGTGGATCGCCAGGATCAGCGCAGCCGCAAGGATGAACGGCATATCCTACAGCAAGCTCATGAACGGGCTTAAGGTTTCCGGCATCGAAATCAACAGGAAGATGCTTTCTGAAATGGCTATCCATGATCCATCCGGATTCGCTTCACTGGCAGAAACCGCCAAAAAGCAGCTCAATGTAAAATAAGAAGCAGCAAGACTGCTAACCGGGACCGCCGCCATGGCGGTCTTTTTTTGATTTAACCCTCGCCGGCCGGAATTGGCGGGCGCATATCTTGTAAAAGGTATTGCGTAAATAACAATATATAGTTAAAATCATAACAGGATCAGATAATAGCGAAAACGAATCCACCGTTTGCGTATGGAGGTATATTAATATGAGATGTCCATTTTGCGAGAATATCGATACCCGTGTCATAGATTCAAGACCGACGGAAGAAGGCTATGCGATCCGCAGAAGACGCGAATGCGATAATTGCAGGAAACGCTTCACGACCTATGAAAAAGTTGAGGAGATCCCATTCATGGTCATTAAAAAGGATGGCAGCAGGGAAGCCTTTGACAGGGGAAAGGTCGTCAACGGCATCATCAAAGCTTGCCAGAAGCGTCCGGTCTCTATTTCGTCCATTGAAAACATTGTGGACGAGATCGAAAGAGGCCTCAACAACATGATGGAAAAGGAAATCGAAAGCAAAATCATCGGCGAAGTCATCATGGAGCATCTCAAGGAGCTTGATGAAGTGGCCTATGTCAGATTCGCATCCGTCTACAGGCAATTCAAGGACGTCAATACTTTTGTCGCAGAAATTGAAAAGTTGCTTAATAACGAGAAAGGACGCACATGATGAAACTGGACACAGCCGGCGTATTTCAACTCAAAAAGGCAGATAACGGCGTTCATTATCTGCACGTTCCCGATTTGGAGGCGAATTGTCCGGTCAGGATATTTTTCACGACAAGAGTCGGCGGCGTAAGTGCCGGCCCGTATGATTCCCTGAATTTCGGCAAATATACAGATGATGATCCGGCAAATATCATAATCAATAGAAAAAAAGTTTTCGCTGCGCTCGATATAGACGATCCAGTGATGATTTTTCCACGGCAGGTCCACGGAGACGCCATCGCTTGCATCCGGGCTGAAGATATCGCCGGAAGCAACAATATCACCTTTGAAGATACAGATGCCGTCATCACAAAATTGAGACATGTCATACTCACTACTGTCCATGCGGACTGTTTGCCCGTGTATCTCGCGGATACCAAAAACTGCGTCATCGGGCTTGCCCATGCAGGCTGGAGAGGCACAAGGGACAGCATCACCGAAAAGACGATCGATCAAATGATCGGTCAGCTGGGAGCGGAGCGTGGGCATATAACTGCGGTGATCGGCCCGGGAGTGGATTACTGCTGTTTTGATGTGGGCGGGGAAGTCTACCGCGAATTCAGCAAGGAATTTGATTATATTGATGAATATTCTTATTTAAAAGAGGACGGTAAATATATGCTGGATCTAAAATCGATCAACAGCAGACAGCTCAGCGACGCCGGCATCACAGACATAAGAGTCACAGGCTACTGCACCTGCTGCGAGGGGGAACTGTTTTTTTCACATCGCAGAGATCATGGCGTCACGGGAAGAATGGGCGCCGGCATCAGTTTGCTATAAATAGAAAGGCGGGTATCAGCTATGGAGAAAATCAGGATCGCGATCGACGGGCCGTCCGGAGCCGGGAAAAGCACAGTGGCGAAGGCAATCGCGAAAAAGATGGGGATTGACTATATCGATACAGGCGCTATGTACAGGGCTGTTGGCTATAAATTGATCCAAAACGGCGTGAGTCTTTCTGATATTGAAAAGATAAAGGACATGCTCGATCAAACCGAAATAGATTTTTCCAATGGAGAAATCATACTCGACGGCGAAATAATCAGCGACAGGATCAGGACACAGGAAATATCCAGAATGGCTTCAGACGCTTCGGCGCTGCCTGTCGTGCGCGAAAAGCTCGTTGCGCTGCAGCGAAAGATCGGAGAAGAAAAGAGTATTGTGATGGATGGCAGGGATATTGGCACAAATGTCTTGAAAGACGCAGAATACAAGTTTTTTCTGACAGCGACACCAAAGGAGCGCGCACACAGAAGATGGCTTGAATTGTCGGAGAAAGGCCAGGAGGCTGAATTTGAGCGTATCCTCGCAGAAATCATAGAAAGGGATAAGAACGATTCTACACGGGAGCTGAATCCATTAAGAAAAGCAGAGGATGCAGTGGAAATCGATTCGACGGGTCAGAATGTGGAACAGACGACCGAAGAAATATTGGGGCATATCAAATGAAAAGCACGATCAAGGATGTGGCAAACGCTGCGGGCGTATCTATCGCAACGGTTTCCAGAGTCATCACCGGCAAATCTCCGGTCAAAAAGGATGTGAGGAATAGAGTCCTGGAAGCGGCGGCTGAATTGAATTACAGGCCGAATGTCGCAGCCAGGAATCTTGTGACGCGCGTCAACAGGACGATCGGCGTCATCGTATCCGACCTTTCCAATTCATTCACAGGCGAGATCCTGAACGGGATAGAGGAAATGTGCCAGCAGCTCAAATACGATGTGCTCGTATGCAGCACTGGCGGCGATATCAAAAAAGAAGCGAATTCGCTTGAATTATTCGAGGGAAAGCAAATCGAAGGGCTTATTCTGATCCCTTGGAAGCTTCATGTCGAAACGGTGGAGAAAATCAATTCCATGTCTACCTATGTGGTGATGGTCAATAGGAACAATAGTAAGCTCAATGTTCCTACAATAGCGATCGACAACTATAAAGCCTCCTATCAGATGACGAATTATCTGATTCTTAAAGGCCATAAAAAAATCGGCTTCATCAGAAACAGTGTCGATGTCGATTTCTTTGGCCTTGATCAATACAGGGGCTATAAGCAGGCTATGACAGACAACCTGCTCGAGGTGGATCAGCGCTATGTCAAATATGGTGATTTCAGCATGGAGAACAGTTATATGATCGTCAAGAATTTCATTGCCGACAAAGACGTTCCGACAGCGATTTTTGCCACAAGCGATATCATGGCGATCGGGGCGATCAATGCGCTTCGCGATAACGGCTACAATGTCCCGGGCGATGTCTCNNCTTTAACAATGTGAAAATGGCGTCACTATACAGGCCGAGGCTGACGGTCATCCATCAGCCATTGTATTCGATCGGAACGGTGGCGGTGAAAATGATCGCCAACAGGAAAGAATATATGCATACAGCGGAAAACAGGGTTGTCATAATGCCGCACAAACTGATAGAGCGCGAAAGCTGCGGACCGGTCAATCCGCATATGAAACAGCCTCCTGCCCCAAGGATATGGGGCGAGGAGACTATTGAATGATCCGCCTGGGGCAGTTTCAACTGCTCCTTTCTATTGATCGTGCATTCGTTGCGGTCGTTCGCCTACAACTCGTGGATGAACAGGCCGCTGCCAAGTTTTGGCTCAAACCATGTCGACTTTGGCGGCATGACCTGATCATAGTCTGATACAGCCATGAGATCGGCAATCGAAACAGGGTATAGTGCGAATGCCACCGCCATGTCCGTGTTTACTCGTTTCTCCAGTTCTTTAAGGCCTCTGATGCCGCCGATGAAATCGATCCGCTTGTCCTTTCTGGGGTCCTGTATGCCAAGAACGGGGCCAAGCAAAAGGTCCTGCAGCAAGGAGACGTCTAATGAGCTGATGGCATCGCTTTCATCTATTTTATCGGCCTGGACCTCCAGCCGGTACCATTTCCTGTCCAGATACATTCCGAAAATATGTTTATCGGTCGGTTTGCATGGGCCTTCCGTAATTTCTGTGACGCTGAAGCTTGCGGCAATGGTCTCGAGAAAGCTCTCCGCGGTCAGGCCGTTCAGGTCCTTGACGACTCTGTTGTAGTCAAAGATCCGCAGGTCTTTGTCCGGAAATATGACAGCCATGAAATAATTGAATTCCTCTTTTCCATCATATCCAGGGTTCTGATCGCGCCGTTTAAGCCCGACCTTGACGGCTGACGCAGTTCTGTGATGGCCGTCGGCAATATACAATGCGCCGACATTTTCAAAAAGAGCTGTAAGTTTGGTAATTGTCTCATCTTCATCGACGACCCACATGATATGCTGGATGCCGTCTGCAGTCAGGATGTCATATTCCGGATTGTGCCTGGAAATCCAACTGTTGACGACCGCCCTTATTTCCGGAACATCGCGATAGGTGAGGAATACCGGCTCAGTGTTGGCATTGCAGACATCAAAATGTCTGATCCTGTCCAACTCCTTTTCATGTCTCGTGTACTCGTGCTTTTTGATGACGTTATTCAAATAATCGTCTATTGAGGCGCAAGCGACAAGGCCGGTCTGGATGCGGCCTTCCATGACCTGGGCATAGATATACAGCATTGGCTTTGGATCACGGAAAAGTATGCCTTTTTCAAGGAAATCAGAGATATTGGACTTTGCCTTTTGATACACTCTATCTGAATATGGATCATCCACATCCGGCAAATCTATTTCGGAACGGCAGATATGCAGAAAACTATAGGGATTTTCGAGCGCCATCTGCGCGGCTTCGGCTCTGTTCATAACGTCATAAGGCAGTGAAATGACATTTTCCGCATATTCGCGTCTGGGTCTGACGGCTGGAAAAGGACGAATTAAAGCCATGATACACCTCCAATTTTTTAACCATTGTAACATATACAATTTAGGTTTTCAAGGTTGTTGACGGTATATTTGACTTGTAAAGCAACAGGGCAAATGATAAAATGAATAATGCATGTGAGTGGGTGAATTTTTTGAAAAAAACATTGATTCTTGCTTCTTCTTCTCCGAGGAGGATCGAAATTTTAAGAAAAAACGGCTTGGATCCTCAAATCATGCCGCCGGAAGCCGACGAAACGCTGCCATTCGGTATTGATGCCGAGTTGGCGGTGCTTTATCTGGCGCTGAAAAAGGGATTGTCGGTCGAAAAAAGATGCGAAAGCGGCATCATTATAGCCGCCGATACCATTGTTTATAAAGATAGCATCATAGGGAAGCCGGAGGATGAGGCAGATGCGTTCGCTATTCTCATGAGTCTCGACGGAGGCTATCATGATGTGATCACCGGTGTTGCGCTGGTCGAGCCGCGAACCGTTAATAGAAAAGTATTCTGTGTCAGAACCAGGGTTTTCTTCAAGTCTAGCGGAGAGGAAGCAATACGGGCTTATTTGGCAACAGGAGAGCCATACGACAAAGCCGGAGCATACGCGATACAAGGAGAGGGCGGACAGCTTGTCGATTATATTGAAGGGGATTACGATAATGTCGTAGGCTTTCCATGGACCAGGATCAAGGAGGAGTTATCCTCATTCAATATAGGGATCTAGAAACTGGGAATAAAGATACAACAGGGGGGACAATTGAATAGGACGACAATGATCAAAGAACTGCCCATTGAAGAGCGGCCGCGTGAAAAGCTGTTCAGCAAAGGCGAAAGCCATCTTTCCAATGCGGAGCTGCTGGCTGTACTGATTGGAAGCGGCACTAGAGACAACTCGGCGATCATGCTTGCGAACAATCTGCTTGCAATGGATGCGAAAGGAATACTATTTCTTGCAGAATGCGCGCATGAGGAATTGATGGGGATAAAAGGGATCGGCAGAGCGAAGGCCAGCAGGCTGGTGTGCGCAATTGAACTCGGCAAGCGGATCGCAAGCCAGCCGAGGGAGCGAAGGATCAGCATCGGTTCGCCTGGCGAAGTGTCTGAATTATTTATGGAGGATATGCGGTATCTTAGAAAAGAAATTTTCAAGGTGCTGTTATTAAATACAAAAAATGAAGTTATCATGATCGATGATGTATCGGTTGGCAATCTGAACAGCGCAATAGTACATCCGCGCGAGGTTTTCAACAATGCGGTCAGGAAGAGCGCCGCATCGGTCATACTTGTTCATAATCATCCCAGCGGAAACCCAAAGCCCAGCAGGGAAGACATCGATCTGACCGCCAGATTGGCGGAAGCAGGAAAAATTCTGGGAATCGAAGTGCTGGATCATTTGATCATTGGGGACGGGAATTTCGTAAGTTTAAAAGACAAGATGCTGGTTTGAAGGCCCGGAAGGGCAGATATCCGTTAATCGGCATGGAAGGAGAACGATATGTGTCTTAGTTTATTCGTTAATGATGTCGGGATAGACCTTGGAACAGCCAATACGCTTATATATTTCAAGGGAAAGGGGATCATCCTGGATGAGCCTTCTGTCATAGCGGTCGACGATCATACAAAAGCGGTGGTCGCCACCGGAAGGGAAGCAAAAGAGATGATTGGCCGTGCGCCCTCGAACATCAAAGTCGTGAGACCTCTTCAAGATGGTGTTATTTCTGATTTCGGCATGACTCAGGCGATGCTGAAGGTTTTTCTGGAAAAAGCCATACCGTCCAAGTCTATTTTTTCAAGGACACGCATCGTTGTCGGCGTGCCTTCAGGCGTGACGGAAGTTGAAAAGCGTGCGGTTCATGAAGTCGTGCGTCAAATGGGAGCCAAAGATATCTTCATTATGGACGAGCCGATGGCGGCGGCAATCGGATCCGGTCTTCAGGTTGATAATCCACGGGGCTGCATGGTGGCGGACATCGGCGGAGGCACCTCCGATATCGCCATTATATCGCTTGGAGGTATCGTAACAAGTACATCGCCACGGGTTGGAGGCGACAAAATGGACGAGGCGATAATACTTTATATGAGAAAGAATTATAATCTGCTGATAGGCGAAAAGACGGCTGAAGATGTCAAAATCAAGATCGGATGCGTTTCCCATAATGCTTTTGACGAAAATGAGAAAATGGAAATGGATGTAAAAGGGAGGGACTTGATCAGCGGATTGCCGAAAACGATACGGATCGGTTCGATCGATACGATGAAGGCACTTGAAGAACCGGTGGAAACGATCGTTGAAGCCGTCAGGACCACGCTTGAGAAAGCGCCTCCGGAAATTTCGTCCGATATTTTAAATTGCGGCATGGTTTTGACCGGCGGCGGCGCTTTGCTCAGAGGATTGGACAAACTGCTGGCGCAGGAGACCGGCATGCTTGTCATTGTCGCAGAAAAGCCTCTTGAAGCAGTTGCTTTGGGGACGGGAATGAGCCTTGCAAGCATCGAAAGGATCAGGAAATATGTCAATAACAGAAAGCAATTTTAGGCATGATCCGAAAATCTGGGCAGGGATGGAATCATGAGGTGGGTCAGGGAACACAAAAGGCTCATTTCCATCATGTCGGTCATCATCCTGTTGTTGATCGGCATGATCGTATCCTATCTTGCCAGAGGAGGCTCGACGCCGATAGGAAAAATAGCCGGTGATGGGCTGACGGCGATCCAGGGTCCTGTGTCCGGTTTCGGCAACGAGATCGCGTCAGGGATTTCGTCGATTTTTGCTTTTAACGAGACGAAAAAAGAAAATGAAGAATTGAAGCGGAAGATTTCGGAGCTCAACCGGAAAATCGTGGGACTCCAGTTGGATAATGCCGAACTCCAGGAATTGAGAGATCTGAAAACAGCACTGAATTATCAGGGCATCGCAGCGGAATATGAATACGTCTCCGCAGATGTGACCGCTATTGACGACTCGGATCTGTTCAACATTTTCACTATAAACGCAGGGACGGAAGAGGGCGTCGACGTCGATTCGGTCGTCATTGACGGAGATGGACTTGTCGGAAGAGTGTATACGGCCGGAAGTCATTGGGCGAAAGTCATTGCTGTCATCGACGAAAACAATTCAGTAAGCTTCAGGGTGTTTCGCGACGTTAGTCTTCTTGGCGTTCTTTCGGGCGACGGGAGTGGAAAGCTGAACGGATATATGCTCGATTCCGGTGCTGCTGTTATTGAAGGCGATGAGCTGATCACTTCAGGATTGGGCTCATATCCTGCCGGGATCGTGATCGGAAAGGTCACTGAGGTCCAGTGGCAGAATGACCAGTTGATCAAGGCTGTTTCCATCGATCCGATCGTTAATTTCAATGACATTCGCAAGGTTGTCGTTGTGACTGCAAATAAATAGCGGGACATTCTGGTCCGGAGGCGGTATGAAATACAGATATGGATTTGCGGTTTTTCTGGCTGCATTTATAATACAATCGACACTGGCATATCATATAGCGGCTTTTGGCGTTGCTCCCAATCTCGTGCTTGTCATGGTGATCGCATTTTCTTTTCTGTTTGAAGAAAAGCATGGAATGATATTCGGAATACTATTCGGGCTACTGCAGGATGTCATGTTTTCACATGTTGTCGGCATCAGCGCTCTCTCTTATTTTTTAGTTGCATTGGCAATCAGTGAAATCAAGCGATACCTTTACCGCGACAATATTATTTCGGTGGCGTTCATAGCAATTGGTGGAACAGTGGGATATAATCTGGCAAACTGGAGCCTCTCGAGATTGTTTGGAGGCATATACGGATTTCTATATTTTCTGGAAAGGCTTCCGACAGCGATCATCTTCAATATGGGCTTCCTGTTTTTGGCTTATTGGGTCATTGTGAGAAAAGTGATCAAGTATCGCGGCTTTAAATATATGTAGGTATTTAAATGAATAAATGGTTTTCATCCAGAAACAATCAAATATTGCTGACATTGTTCATCCTGATGGCCGTGCTTGTCTTCAGGCTGTTCTCGCTGACTGTTGTACAGGGAAATGAATGGGCGAACGCGTCCCAGAACATGAGTGTAAAAAACATTTACACCGTCGCGCCTCGCGGCGAGATCAAGGACAGATATGGCCGGCTGCTCGCAGGCAATGTGCCAAGTTTTACTGTTCAGCTTAATGTCAGCAGCCTCGATGACGAGGCAGTCAACGAGCTTGCCCTGGATCTCCTGAATACGCTTGAGTCTAACGGAGATACTTATTATGACGCATTTCCGATCATTCTGAAAAACGGGGCGTTCTATTATACATATCAGAAAACGATCGAAGAATATCTGGCATCTCAGGGAATACCCGTCAATTTCACCGCTGAGCAGGCATTTGAGGAAATCAAGCGAAGGCAGAATATCGATGCCGGTGTGGACAAGTATGAGGCCCAGCAGGAAATGCAGACTGTGTATAACATATTTCCGCCAATATCCGTCAAGACGATGAAATATCTCGAAGATATGAACAAGGAGAGTTTTTTGCAGAAATTCAACTTGCCGGTCGATTTGAGCGCCGAGGCAGCTTTTTACGCATTGATGGACAAGTATGGTATCGATCGGGCAACGCCTCTGCCGGAAGCCAGAAAGATCCTGATTGTGAGGAACGAGCTGGCTTCGCTCGGATATAAAAGCTATATGCCTGCAAAGATCGCCCAGGGTGTTTCCGACCAGACCATCATTACGCTTGAAGAACGCAGTCTTGATTTTCCGGGCGTCGAGATTGTCGCCGAATCGGTCCGATACTATCCCAATGGTTCGACAGCGGCTCACGTTTTGGGATATCTGGGGCAGATATCGGAAAGCGAAAAAGCATATTACGTTGACGAGCTTGGGTACAACGCCAATGATATGGTTGGTAAAGAAGGGCTAGAAAAATCTTATGAAAACATATTGAAAGGCGAAGACGGCACAAAAAGCGTCGAAGTCAACGCATTTGGCAAACTCGTCAGGGTCATTGATGAAATACCGGCGAAGCAGGGCAGGGATATTTATCTGACTATTGACCTCGAATTGCAGAAAGCGGCCGAGACGGCCCTAAAGCAAGCACTTGACGAAATAAGCAAGGGGGGTACCTTCACCAGCGAATTCGGGAGCTATAATTACAGTAAGACATTTAAGAATGCAAATGTCGGCGCTGTTGTCGCGATTGACGTCGATACGGGAGATGTGCTGGCCTCGGCCAGTTACCCCGCCTACGATCCCAATCTGTTCGCCACGGGCATCTCCAAGGAAGACTGGAACGCTCTCCAGGGTCAAAATCTGCGCGATCCATTATCACCCCTGCCGCTTTTCAATGTAGCGATGAGAACAGCAGTGCAGCCGGGGTCGATTTTCAAAATGGTGACTGGAACAGCAGCGGTAGACAGCGGTTTGGATCCGGAAAGGCGTTTATATGACGGTGGAGTGATCACGCTGGGAAACAGGACTTACGCTTGCTCTCTCTGGAATTCAAGAAGGGCGAGCCACGGTTATCTTAATTTGGCAGAAGCGCTTGAGGTATCCTGCAATTATTATTTTTTTGATTTGATTTCCGGATATGATTTCAGCAAGAAACAGTCACTGGGGTTCAAAGAGCCGATGAGCATCGAGAAGGTCATGGAGTATTCAAAGCAATACGGACTTGGTGTCGCGACCGGCGTCGAGATACCGGAAACAGTTGTGCAGGTTCCAAGCGAAGAGCGAAAGCTGGAGCAGACAAAGGCATACTTGAGAAATGTGCTGCTGTCCCGTGCTAAATTATATTTTGAACCGGAGATCGTGGCCGACAAGAATGCGTTGAGCGACAACATCAATACCATCGTCAGCTGGACAGATGAGAATCCGACAAGAAATGAGATCCTCGCGCGAATGGGAAGCGTCGGGATACTTCCGGACATGATCTCGACTGTCACGGATCTATGTAAATATACATATTTCAATCAGGCAAAATGGACGACTGGTGATGAGCTCAATATTGCGATCGGTCAAGGCGAAAATGCCTATACGCCGCTTCAAATGGCAAATTATGTAGCTACTATCGCCAATGGTGGAACGCTGAACAAAGTCAGTCTGATCCGAGGGGTAGAGGGCGAAGGGCTTATACAGAAACCTGAAGGGAAAAAAGTGGATGCGCCTGCAAAGACCTTTGAAGTATTGATAGAAGGCATGCATCGTGTAACGTCAGGAGCAAGGGGAACAGCAAGAGGCGTATTCAGCGGGCTTTCCGTCGAAGTCGGCGGCAAGACGGGTACAGCTGAAAGAGGAGGTAAAGTCAATCCTCCGGATGAAGTTGAATATATCAAAACGTATTTGTCAAGGATCGACGGCAGGTTGAAATTTGCTGATGTCGAGATTGAGATGCTGAGATTGATGGAGGAATATCCGGAGATTTACACTTCAAAAAACAGCGCTGTCAGGCAGGCAGTCATAAATTTGAGCGGCGGCAAGGTGACCTATGCAAGAATTGATGCGTATAAGAGCGATTATGATAATTTTGCCTGGTTTGTGGCCTTTGCTCCGGTTGAAGATCCCAAGATCGCTGTAGCGGTCCTGATATTTCAGGGAGGAAGCGGCGGTTACGCAGGGCCTGTGGCAAAAGAGGTCATAGCAAAATATCTTGAATTGGAAAAAATATATCCGGAATACAGTGCCGGGACGCAAACGATGACCCAATAACAGGGATGCAGACATATGAGGAGGATAGGACATGGGAGAGGCAATAGCGATAGTATCGGGAAAAGGCGGAGTCGGCAAAACGATGTTCGCGGCAAATCTGGGCGGGACATTGGCATTGTCAGGCAGCAGGGTCGTTCTGATCGATATGGACATGGGCCTTCGTAATCTTGATCTTTTTATGGGTCTTGAAAACAGGGTCGTATATGATGTGGCCGATGTTCTCGGCGGCGTCTGCAGAATAAGGCAGGCGATGATCAGGGATAGAAGGTTTCCCGAGCTATATGTCATCGCCGCACCTCAAAACAAGGAGAAATTCGAGATAACGCCGCTTCATCTCAAAGTGCTTTGCGGCAAATTGAAAACCAGGTTCGATTATGTCATCATCGATAGCCCTGCAGGCATTGAGGAAGGATTCATGAATGCAATCGCGGGGGCCGACAAGGCAATCATCGTAACGACTCCGGAATATGCCGCAATAAGGGATGCAGACAAAGTGGACAAGGTTTTACGCGAAAACGGGATATCAAGAAGGGAAGTTGTGCTCAACAGGCTGAAAAGCGAACTGATGAGCACCGGGCTTATGCCGGGCATATCAGAAATCGCCGGTATGCTGCGAACTGAAATCATCGGTCTTATCCAGGAAGACGATAATATACATATCGCTTCAAACAACGGAACACCGATCATTTTGAAAAAAGGGACCTATATACGGGAAAATTTTGAAAAAATCGCAGAAAGGATCAAATAGTTAACCGATAAAAATATTGCTAGAAATTGATCACTTTGCTTCTGATCCCGACATTCAGGACCAATCCGAGCGCGATCATATTTGTGAGTACTGAACTGCCGCCATAACTTATAAACGGCAGCGTTATGCCGGTAACAGGCATGAGGCCCATTGTCATCGCGATGTTTTCGAAAATCTGAAAGCCGAACATCGTCAGGATGCCGGTGACGATCAACGAACCATAAAGGTCTTTGGCATTATCTGCTATCTTTACCAGTCTATAAAGAAATATCGTATACAGGCCAACAATAGCTGCCCCCCCTATAAACCCAAGCTCTTCGACAATGACTGAGAAAATGAAGTCTGATTCTTGAACCGGAAGGAATTTCAGGGATTTTTGCGTTCCCTCAAAAAGTCCTTTGCCAAAGAGTCCGCCCGAGCCGATTGCAACTTTGGAATTCCAGACTTGATAATTCCCGGGAAGCGAAAGATTATCGGGATTTAGAAATGCATCTATGCGGTCCTTTTGATGAGATTCCATGAATCTGTATATAATAGGCAGCGAAATGATTCCTGCGCCTGCAATCTGTGCGAACAGCTTGTATTTTACTCCTGCTGCGTAAATCATGACAGCGGCAATGACGAACAAAACGACAGCGTTTCCAAGATCGGGCTCGATCAGGACCAGAAAAACGAACGGCATGAAATAGGCGGCTGCCAGTATAATTCCTTTGAATGTCAATAAAGCCTCTCTCTTTCTGCACAGATATCGCGAAAAGCAGAGTATGAATGTGATTTTAACTATTTCAGATGGCTGCAGGTCCAAAGGGCCCAGATTGATCCAGCCGTTCGAGCCGAACTGTTCCTTGCCCAGCCCCGGAACATATACAGCAAGCAGCAGTAATATGGATCCGATATAAAGAATGCGTTCCATACTTTCAAAAGTCTTGTAGTCGATCAGCAGGATGACGCATATTGCTATTGCACCGAGAAAAAACGCTATCAGCTGCACCGTGATATCGCGTGTGATCTGGAAGCCCTGGTCATAGGAGGTGCTTCCGATTATGACGACGCTGATAGCCGCAAAAATGACCGGCAGGATCAGAAGCGTCTTGTCTATATTTTTCAACAGGTCCCGTAAATAGTTCATAAAGCGCGCAACCTCATATTATCTTGACAATACCATAGAATTTATTATAATATAATTTGTGTAACTGTATCAATATTTTATTACGTAATGCTAATACAAATTTGAAAACAAAACATGCGACAAGGCCAAAAGGGCTATTAAGGGATAGAAGATTTAAATAAATATTAACAAGGAGGTGCATTCATATCAGCTGGATGATAATAATAATCCCGATCTCAATTTTCGCTCTGCTAATTGGGATACTGACAGGATATATTCTGCGTAAAAGCTTAGGGGAAAAAGCGATTGGCAGTGCAGAACAAAAAGCAAGGAATATCGTTCTCGATGCAGAAAACAAGGCGGAAACGCTGAAAAAGGAAATAGCGATCGAGGCGAAGGAAGAAGCCCACCGCATGAGAAGCGAAATCGAGCGGGAAATAAGAGACAGAAGGGCAGAAATCCAAAAAAATGAAAAAAGGCTCATACAAAAAGAAGAAATAATCGACAGAAAAACCGAAAACATCGAGAAAAAAGAAGAGAGCATTACAAACAAAGAACAGATACTGCTTCAAAAGGAACAAGAACTGAACGGATTTATCAATAGGCAGATCCAGGAACTTGAAAAAATCTCAGGATACTCCGTTGAGGAAGCAAAAGCGCTGCTCCTTTCGAACATTGAGAAGGAAATAAGGCAGGAAGCTTCGATCCTGATCAAAGATATTGAAGGTAAAGCAAAGGAAGAAGGAGAAAAGAAAGCCAAGGAGATCATCACCGGTGCCATCCAGAGATGCGCTGCGGATCATATCGCCGAAAGCACAGTTTCTGTCGTCCCGCTTCCCAATGATGAAATGAAGGGAAGGATCATCGGCAGAGAGGGCAGGAATATCAGGGCTATCGAAACTCTGACCGGAATTGACCTGATCATTGATGATACGCCTGAAGCTGTCATATTATCCGGATTCGATCCTGTCAGGAGAGAAATAGCCCGTCTGACGCTTGAAAAACTGATCGTTGACGGAAGGATCCATCCTGCTCGCATTGAAGAGACTGTTGAAAAAGCAGAAAAGGAAGTAAACAACACGATCAAGGAGGCGGGAGAGCAGGCGGTATTCGAAGTAGGCATATTCAATCTGCATCCGGAGCTGGTCAAATTGCTTGGCCGATTGAAATATCGAACAAGTTATGGCCAGAATGTGTTGAAGCATTCCGTCGAGGTCGCCCACCTGGCAGGTCTAATGGCATCGGAATTGGGTCTTGACGCAAAAATCGCAAAACGTGCGGGTCTTCTGCATGACATCGGCAAAGCCATAGATCATGAAGTCGAAGGTACCCACGTTGAGATCGGCATTGATCTTCTGAGAAAATATAAAGAATCTGAAGTGATCATCGATGGCATGGCTGCCCACCATGGCGACTATGAGCCTAAGAGCCTTGAGGCGGTACTGATCACTGCTGCTGACGCGTTGTCGGCTGCAAGGCCCGGCGCAAGAAGAGAAACGCTGGAGACTTATATCAAGAGGCTTCAGAAGCTTGAAGAGATCGCGAATACGACACCTGGCGTTGAAAAATCCTTTGCCATTCAAGCCGGAAGGGAAATCCGCATCATTGCACGGCCGGAGGAGATATCCGATGCGGAACTCGTGTTCCTTGCCAGGGATATCAGCAAAAGGATCGAGAGTGAATTGGACTATCCTGGGCAGATCAAAGTCAATGTCATCAGGGAAACCAGAGCCACGGAATTCGCAAAATAGAAAGCCCTGCGCGGCAAGGCCAAAGCATGATGTTAAAGTTAACAAGAATCGAATAAGAACCATCAGGAAAAGAGGCCAGCGCCTCTTTTCTTCAAGTGAAGGATAAAGGCAACCACATATGATCTATTTGGATAATAGTGCCACAACAAAACCATATCCTGAAGTGACGCAGGAAATCGTCAAATGCATGGAGGATGACTTTGGTAACCCATCATCGCTGCATCGTATGGGTGTTATTGCGGAAAAACGAATCAGGAGCGCGAGAAGATCGATTGCCATGCAGCTTGGCGTTACCGACGGGGAGATTTATTTCACATCGGGAGGAACGGAAGCGGACAATGCGGCATTGTATGGCGCTGCTCAGGCGCTGAAACGCAGAGGAAACAGGATCATAACCTCGAAAATCGAGCATCCCGCGGTGCTGGAAACTTGCCGCAAACTTGCGTCATCAGGTTTTGAAGTGATTTATGTTGGCACTGACAGCAAGGGCCGTGCAGATATAGGTGAAATAGAGCAGCACATAAACGACAGAACAATACTGATATCCTTAATGCATGTCAATAATGAAACCGGCACGATACAGCCTTTGGAAGCAATCGGCTTGCTTGCCAAACACGGCGGGATCTGCTTTCACTCCGACGCGGTCCAGTCATTTGGAAAATTATCTCTTGCGCCTCATAAATCCGGGCTTGACATGCTCTCTTTGAGCGCCCATAAGATCCATGGGCCTAAAGGTGTGGGGGCGATGTATATCAGGAACGGATGCAGAATAGATCCGCTTATCGTCGGAGGCGGTCAGGAGAATGGCGCACGATCCGGGACGGAAAATGTTCCAGGCATAGCAGGCTTTGCAAAAGCGGCAGAGATCATATGCAGCGGACAGAATGCCAAAATGAAAGATATGGCAAAGGTGCGGGCATATCTGCTGCGTGGGATCAAAGACGAGATCGGGGATATAAGGATCAACAGTCTCGAAGCGGATGGCTGCAGCCCCGCCATCTTGAATGTCAGTTTTGAAGGAACGCGTGGTGAAGTATTGCTGCACATGCTGGAGCAATCAGATATTTTTGTTTCGACGGGATCGGCATGCTCCTCCAAAAGAAAGAACAGGAGTCATGTGCTTAAGGCCATGGGACTTTCCGACAGCCAGATAGACAGCGCGATCAGATTCAGCTTCAGTGAATTCAATACGATCGAAGAGATGGATCAGACACTCGATCGCTTAAAGACAGCGGTTAAAAGTATGCGCAAAACATTGAAAGGATTATAAGTTGTATGGAAAGAATAGATATCCAGACTTACATCGTAAGATGCGGAGAAGTAGCTTTGAAAGGCCAGAACAAGCCCTATTTTGAGCGTGTGCTGGCCGAAAGGATCAAGAGAGCGCTTAGAAAATTTGAGGGTGTTTCTGTTCAGAGAAACGAAGGCTTGATATTTGTAAGGCTATCGGGCCAATATGATCCTGAATCCGTCGTCAACGAGATCTCCCGGGTCTTTGGCGTCGCATCGGTGAGCCATGCGGTCGAAACGGCAACGGATATTGATATCATCGGAGAGGAAGCTGTTGCTTATATGAAATTCCTCATCGCTTCAAAGGGAATCAAGACATTCAAGGTCGAAGCCAAACGTGCTTTCAAGGCTTTTCCGATAGAATCGCCCGAAGCGGCGCGGATCATCGGAGCAAAGGTGCTAATAGGATGTAAAGTTCTGAAAGTTGACGTCCATAATCCCGAATGCAGGCTTTTTGTTGATATCCGAAAGGATCATTCCTATATTTACACAGATAAAATCGCCGGGTTTGGCGGATTGCCGCTTGGAACCAATGGAAAAGGACTGGTGCTTCTATCCGGAGGTATCGACAGTCCTGTCGCTGCCTGGATGATGGCCAAAAGGGGCATGCTGATCGAAGCCGTGCATTTTCATGCTTATCCATATACAAGTGAAAGAGCGCAGGAAAAGGTTCTGGAGCTGGCAAGGGTGCTTTCTGAATATTGCGGCAGATTCAGGATCCATAATATCAATCTTCTTGAAATACAACAGCAGATCGCGGAGTATTGCCCGGAAGATGAAATGACGATCCTGGCACGCAGATTCATGATGAAAATCAGCGAAAGGATAGCAGTGGAAAATGAGTGCGATATGCTGATAACCGGAGAAAATCTCGGTCAGGTTGCGAGCCAGACGGCGCAGGGGATCGTAGCGACCGACCAGGCAGTTTCATTGCCGGTAATGCGGCCGCTTATCGCCATGGACAAAGTGGATATCATGGATCTCGCAAGAAAAATCGGCACCTTTGAAATCTCCATCCAGCCTTTTGAAGATTGCTGCACTGTTTTTTTACCGAAGCATCCGGTGACGAAGCCAAAGATAGATAAAATATTGGCGTCCGAATCACTGCTGGATTCGGAGATGCTGATAAAGCGGGCGATGCAGGCGGAAGAAAAAATCTATATATGACAATATATTAACAAAATATTTTCCATGTACCAAAATTGTATTGGCAACCACGAAGGTCATGCGACCGGAAACATTCTGTGCAAGCAGTATGATTGGCGGGATTGCCATTTTTATTGGATCGGATCGACAAATCGGCAGGTGGCAGAAGAGAAGCCCAGTTGGATTTTGAATGTTAATATATTAACAAATAAGTCTGTATTATTGATGTTTTATCATTAAAATCGCCTGTTTGATTCAATAAGAAAATTGATAAACATTTACCCTATAAAGGTTCAGAAAATTTGGATAAAGCACATGAATAATACACAGAATAGTCAGACAAATCATGTGGGCGTTGATTTAAAAGGGTTTCATAATGTTGCAAAAAAAATTCGAAAAATATCTTTATGAGGTATTGAAAATAATTAAAAAGTGTTGTTTAATAGTACGTGTGCTGTTAAAATTATAACAAGCAAAAAATGCGATCATTACTATAGACGTAATGAACCCGTTTAAATAATGAAGGAGGCAAAAACATGAACTTTCAATTAACGAAAGAACAAGAACTGGTCAGAAAAATGGTTAGAGAGTTTGCTGTCAATGAGGTTGAGCCAATTGCAGCAGACATTGACCTTAGCGGTGAATTCCCGCACGCAACGCTCGCCAAGATGAGAGACTTCGGTCTTCTGGGCGTTCCATTCCCAAAAGCTTACGGCGGAGCCGGCGGCGACAATCTGGCGTATGCCATCACTGTTGAAGAACTCTCAAGAGTATGCGCTTCCACGGGAGTCATCTGTTCGGCTCACACATCACTTGGTGCATGGCCGATTTTCTATTTCGGAACTGAAGAGCAGAAGCAGAAGTACCTGGTCCCGCTTNNGAGCATTCGGACTCACTGAGCCGAATGCGGGTACAGATGCTGCCGGACAACAGACCAAGGCAGCCGATATGGGAGACCACTGGTTGCTGAACGGAACAAAGGTATTCATAACAAACGGCGGTGTTGCTGACATTTATATTGTTATGGCAATGACGGATAAGAAAAAAGGAACGAAAGGTATCAGCGCCTTTATTGTTGAAAAGGATTTCGAAGGATTTACGATCGGGAAGAAAGAGGACAAGATGGGAATCCGGGCGTCGGCGACGACAGAATTGATCTTTCAGAACTGTAAAGTGCCAAAGGAGAATATTCTGGGCGAGGTGGGCGATGGCTTTAAGATCGCCATGTCGACATTGGACGGCGGACGAATCGGGATTGCATCCCAGGCGCTCGGCATTGCTCAGGGCGCATTCGATGTGACCGTGGAATATATGAAACAGAGAAAACAATTTGGAAAGAAGCTTTCCCAGATGCAAGCCCTTCAGTTTGAAATCGCAGAGATGAAAACCAGGATCGATGCAGCCCGTCTGCTTATTTACAGAGCAGCATATATGAAATCAGCCGGTATGAAATATGGAACCGAATCGGCGATGGCAAAGCTTTTTGCCGCTGAGACCGCAATGTATGTAACGACCAAAGCCGTTCAGCTTCACGGCGGATACGGGTATACCAAGGATTATCCGGTTGAAAGAATGATGAGAGACGCCAAGATAACAGAAATCTATGAAGGCACCTCCGAAGTACAGAAAATGGTCATTTCAGCCGCGGTTTTAGGTAAATAGAAGAGAAGGAGGAAAGACAATGAAAATTATTGTTTGTGCAAAACAAGTTCCGGATACGAATGAAGTCAAAATCGATCCGGTCAAGAATACACTGATCAGAGAAGGCGTACCGAGCATATTGAATCACGATGATGCAAACGCACTTGAAGAAGCCTTGAAAATCAAGGACGCGTATCCGGACACCCATATCACGGTTATTACTATGGGACCTCCGCAGGCAAAGGATATGCTGACTGAATGCCTTGCAATGGGTGCTGACGAAGGCATATTGCTCAGCGATAGAGCATTTGCAGGTTCGGATACCTGGGCGACTTCAAACGCCCTGGCTGCGGCAATCAAAAAAATCGACGACTATGATCTCGTGTTCGCAGGGCGTCAGGCCATCGACGGAGATACGGCTCAGGTAGGCCCGCAGATCGCTGAAAAGCTGGAACTTCCGCAGGTGACCTATGTAAAGGAATTCTCGTTTGCAGATAAAGAAATTACTGTAAAAAGAGCTCTTGAGGACGGATATGAATTAATTAAAATCAAGATGCCCTGCGTACTGACTGCCATCAAGGAGCTCAATCATCCGAGATATATGTCGATCCCCGGAATCTATGATGCCACAAAAAAGACGATCGCCGTCTGGAATGCCGCAGACATTGCTGTTGATATTGACAAGGTTGGCCTTGAAGCTTCTCCGACCAATGTATACCGTTCATTCACTCCGGCTCCGAAGGGCAAAGGGACAATGGTCGATGGAGAAGGCGAAAAGGAACAGGCTCAGAAGCTGCTGGTCGGACTTAAAACAAAACATATAATATAAGGAGGAGGTAAGGAAATGGCAATTAGAGTTATAAATGAAAAATGCAAAGGCTGTACGCTTTGCGTCAAGGCATGCCCGTTCGACGCAATAGATATGGTCAATAAAATAGCTGTTATCAATGACAAATGCACGGCCTGCAACCAGTGTATCCCTGCCTGCCCGTTCAAGGCCATAGAAAAAGAGCCTGAAACAGCAGCAGTCAAGGATCTGTCCGCCTATAAAAACGTCTGGGTCTATACGGAGCAGAGAGGCGGCAAGCTTATGAATGTGGCGCTTGAATTGCTCGGAGAAGGGCATAAGCTTTCAAGGGAAATCAGTGCAGATACAAAGGTTTGCGCATTGCTGATCGGACATGATACGGATCACATTATCCCGGAATTGTTTGCGTACGGTGCCGATGCTGTTTACCAGATCGACGATCCGCTGCTTGAAAGATTCACAACCGACGGATATACAAAAGTCATGACAGATGCGATTTGCGAATACAAGCCTGAAATTGTCATATTCGGCGCGACGCATATAGGAAGAGATCTTGCGCCAAGAGTTGCCGCAAGACTGGACACCGGACTTACAGCGGACTGCACGAGACTTGACGTGAATACCGCCAATTATGTTGATTATCTGGAAAAATATACGACGCTGGATACATCCAGCCTCGACCGCAACTCAACAGATAAAAATCTGAAGCAGACTCGTCCGGCCTTTGGCGGAAATATCATGGCCACGATCATATGCCCTAAGAACAGACCGCAAATGTCGACTGTCAGACCGGGAGTCATGAATAAGCTCGAAAAAGATGTCACTAAAAAGGGTGAGCTTATAAAAGTAAAGCATTCGCTTAAAGCAGCAGACATCAGAACGAATGTCGTTGAAATCGTCAAAGCCGCCAAAGAGCTGGTTTCTTTGACCGACGCCGAAATCATCTGCTCCGGCGGACGCGGACTGGGTGATCCTTCAGGATTTGAACTGATTAAAAAATTGGCCGATAAAGTTGGCGGCGTTGTCGGATCATCAAGGGCAGCTGTTGATGCCGGCTGGATCGATCATTCACACCAGGTCGGCCAGACCGGAACGACAGTCAAACCCAAGATCTATTTCGCCTGCGGGATCTCAGGCGCTATTCAGCACCTTGCCGGGATGCAGACATCCGATACCATCGTTGCAATAAACAAGGATCCGGATGCTCCGATTTTCGAGGTGGCTGACTTCGGCATCGTCGGCGATTTGTATAAGGTCATACCTCAGATCATAGAGGAATGGGAAAACGCCCAGGATCTATATGACGCAACACTTGCGAAAGCGGCTCATTAAATAACGCGTTAATGCTGAACTAGTCAGTATGATAGAAAACGAGCCCCCTGAAGCTATTCGCTCTTCAGGGGGCTCGTTCGTTTACGACAAGCTGCTTTCAATCATTCAGCAGCCATTCGGGGATACCGCTGTCATCGTCATCGCTGTGATTGTTATTGTTGTTGCCGTTGCCGTTGTTATTATCATTATTCGGAATTTCATCGTCATAAGGATTGTCTGAAGGCGGCATATAAATAAAGTTCGGATCAATAGTTTTCGTCGGATCTATCGGGTATTGCTCAGCATCATAGTTATGCAGATGGCAATAATATGTCGGTGGTTCGTAGGCATAGTCCCCGACGGAAGGATCTGCCCCAGCAGGCCGTTTTACAAAAACTTTTAATATTTGATTCGGACAATATGGGGTAGCCAGATAACCGGAGTCGCTGCAGACGTTGACGGCTACATGCATCGAATCGATTTCAGTAGGCTGTGTTCCCTGAACAAAGTATTCATTGCGGATCGTTCCGCGCGGGTCCATGGCACTGAGATCGGAAGGCAGCTTTCCTGATATCGTGTCAACGGCTACGCTGACAACATTGGAGGCAGTTGGAAAGCTTCCGGACGCAAATCCAGAATGGGCGGAAGCCATGATCCTGCTCCAAAGCTTGGATGCGGCTTTACTACCCTGGCTGAGTTCGATGTCTATATCGTTTCCGATCCACACACTGGCGGAATAGTACGGTGTAAAACCGACAAACCAGGCGTCATAATTATTCGATGTTGTGCCGGTCTTGCCTGCGACCGTCTGTGATCCGATCGATGCTGCCCCGGCTATGCCTTCTGAAACAGTCGTTCGAAGGATGTCCGTCATAATGAATGCTGTTCCGGGATCCATCGATTTTTGACGGATTTGGCTGCTTTCAAGAACCAGCTCGCCTTTCTTGTTGGTCACAGTGGTATAGCTGACAGGTGAAATATAAACGCCCTGATTCGGAAAAGCGCCATAAGCCGAAGCCATTTCAAGCGGAGATATGCCGTTGGTCATTCCGCCCAAGGCAAGGGCAGCCGCGTTTTCATCATTGGTGGCGCCGGATTCCACAACCGATGTGATTCCTACGCTTTTAAGGAAATCGATCGACGCTGCGGGGCCAATTTCGGCTAGTGTTTTTACCGAAACGATATTGATTGATTGTTCGACGGCCTTTCTCAAGGTAACGAGGCCTTTGTAGCCTTCGTACCAGTTTTTGGGCCAAAGTTCTCCATTATAGTAGTTTGGCGAATCATCGACGACATAAGCGGCTGTCCATGGTCCCTTTTGCTGCGCGCCAAGTTCGATGGCAGGCCCATAAACGGCTATTGGCTTGATCGAGGATCCGGGAGGCTGGGGCTTGATCGCCCGGTTATAAAGCTTGTCTCCCTTGATGCTGCGGCCGCCCATCATGGCCTTTATCTGGCCGGTCTTATAATCGGTGATCACGGCTGCGGCCTGGGGCTGGATCACTTTCTGCTTGAGCAGGTAATAGCCGCTTGTTACGGTGATGGAGCCGTCACTGTTGAAATTCAGGTAATCCGGCTTTTCCTTGAAGAATTCCGAGCTGATGATTATATTTCCGTCATCATCTTTTTCTTTGTATTCCGCCGGTATCAGTATGACGCCGCCGTTTATGCTGTAGAAAACGCCATCTTCAATTTTATACATGTTCTTGAATTCAATGCTGTAATCAGTGTTGCCGCCGACTTCCGTCTTATAGAATACAAGGCGTCTTCCTTTAATGATTCTCATATCGCCACTATCAAGCATTTCATATTCGTCTGGCGCAAATACGAACTCATCGGCATCGTTTAAGAAGTTGCCGTAGCTGTAAAGCATGGGTATGCCGGACGAATCGATGATATTGTTGTATGCGTCTTTTCGAAGTCCTGTGACTTGCGGAAAATTGGCTGCATTTGAAAATTCCTTTTCAACGGCTTTCTGGACATTGACATTTATTGTACTGTGAATCCTGAGGCCGTTGTTATAGACCATATATCGGGCTTGATCGCGGTCGATGTCCAAAGTTTCCACCAGATCGTCTATGACTTCTGAAACGATATAGTCCGTGAAGTAAGAAGACAATTCTTCCGTCGTGTCGAGGTTTGGCTTCATTGACGCCTTGATATCCTGGGCAATGGCGGCATCGTATTCGGCCTGTTCAATCAGCTCCTGATCCAGCATGAATGAAAGGACAAGCTTTTGCCTTTCCAGGAATGCCGGATCGAAGACGATCGTATAAATATCTCCCTTGACAATGATGTTTTCATTGTCAGGTTCCACTTTTTCAGCTTCCAGCTTCTTAAGAGGGGCGTATTTGCTGGGACTTTTTGGAATACTGGCTATGACAGCGCATTCGGCAAGGGTCAGTTCCTGAACATCCTTCGAAAAATAAGCTTGTGCAGCAGCTTGAACGCCGTTGGCATTGGCGCCGAGATAGATCGTATTCATATAAGCTTCGACGATCTGCTCCTTGGAAAGCTGTTTCTCCAACTGGAGCGTATAATAAGCTTCCCTGATTTTTCGAGTCATGGAACGCTGGGCTTTTGTCTCTGCCAGATATAAGTTTCTCGCGAGCTGCTGCGTGATGGTGCTTGTTCCGCTGATGCTCTCACCTTTGAAAACACCTTCAAAAATTGCTCCGAAAATTCGTACGACATTGAATCCGTTATGATCCCAGAAAGTTTTATCTTCAATGGCTACAAAAGCGTCTACAAGATCCTGCGGCATGTCCGAATATGCGACATTTGTTCGCAGCCCTCCGCTTTGCAGGCTCTCGATTATTTCTCCCTGATCATCATAAAGCACTGAGTTTTCAGTGAGCAGGGAATAAATATTGCCTGGTTCGATGGGCGGAGCAGTCTTGGCGATCACAATAACGGCTGAGCCGACCACAATGACTGCAATCAGAGTGATTACCATCAGGAATTTGAATAATTTCATAAAATTAACGGTATATTTTCTCTTTGATTTTTTGCTGCCGCGTCTAGCTTTCATTGGATCCTCATCAAGATGGCCGCTTCCCTTGCCCGCGATGCCGGTCGCGGCGCGATCCTTCAAGCGGGATATGATTCCGGCCTTTAATAGTATTTTTTGTAAAAATAAACTGATTGCATCAAGGTATTTTTTTGGTTTACCCAGCTTGCCGATATCGAAAATCTTCACACGTTTTCTCACAGTGCCTCGATTTTCATGAAGGCGCTGAGTTCTGGTCCTGGCTTTTTTTTCGCCTTGAAACGAGGTGGAATCGGCATAGGGCTCATCCTTAGGGTCATTATTGTTGACTTTATTATTAATTTCATCATTTTTATCGGGATGATCATTCCGGTTTACGGTCAAGTTTAATCACCAGCCTTCCTGGTTCTGGTAAATGAACCAATAATAATTATAGCACATATCGGCGAATCTGTTAAGAAATATGCTGTAAAAGATGAGATCAGAGACCGGCGCAATCAAAGACGAATGAATTTAATTGAACAGAACGCTTCCAGAGAGTATAATCATATATAGCAAATTCAATTTCGTAAAATCATTGTTCAGACTTATTGCCGGGGAGGAATTTACAATGTTTGATAGCATAGATGTGGCCAGGGCGGCAATCAGACTCGCCATCACACCGTCACGGGCAGAGGAAGAAAAGGAAATAAAATATCTCAGAGATAAGGAGATCTTCGGAGTCGCGGTTGATATTGGCGGAAATGTACTTGATTCGATCCACATAATTATTGAAAGAGCGATACTGGCATCCAGAAAAACGGGATTAACGAGGGAATGTCATGTGCAGGATGGTGCGATCGCAGGCGCGTCTCGTGAAGCGATCATGCAGATCGCTTCCAAGGCCACAGGGTTGAACGGCGGAGGCAAAATTGCCATCTGCAGGCATCAGGAACATTTGAGCGTCTGCATATTCATGAGCATCGGCCTGCTGCACCTCAACGAAGCTGTCATTGGCTTGGGACATCGATCCTTGCCGGATACGAAGTGATTCAGCAGCTATATTCCATCAAGCCGGAAATTTAAGCAATAAATATTAAAATCAAGCACCAACCGAAAAGGAGAATATATAAAATGGAAGATTCACATAGTCAGGAGCAAGTTGTCAGTATTAAGATCCCGCTTGCTTCTGAAAATTTGAGAGAAGAGCTAAGCTTTTACAAAGAATTGCGGATATTATTCAAGGAACATGACAAGCCGGTTGAGGATGTTGATTTCATTATCGGCAATATCGAAGCCAGCATTGCAATATTCAATAAAAGCGGGCCGATCATCATAGACGAGGATAAGATGTTGAGCCAGATCGAAAAACATCCGTATTTTAAAAACCCTTGCGATTATCCCGTAAGATTGATCACAGTCCTGAAGTATCTGAAAGCGAAAGGCTATAATATGAATTATAAGGACATTGACATATATGTAGATAAACTGATCCAGAAGATCGATGGGGTCAGAAAGGTTGGAAGGGGATTGTACCAAAAGACAAAATAGGCACGCCTGCTCGATATGAAACTGGCGCAGGCCTGGATTGAAGCGGGAATGGTCTTCAGGAGGACGATACAATTTGCGAAGGCTGATTGCCTATATTTTATTCGCGTTTACAGGCGGGATCATAATACAATCGATCATCCATATAAAGACGACATGGATCATTATCGCAGTTTTTATGGCGCTTATGTCATTATTGCCAGATTCCTTTTCGAACATTAGAAGGAAGCCTGGCTTTTTTATAGCGGTCATGCTGCTCGGCGCCCTCAATCTCAGTCATATCGACAGCATGCCGGATCCTTTTTCGGACTTGCAAGGCGAAATGGCAACTGTCGAAGGTTATGTCGCAAGCGTTCAAAAAAAAGGGGAACATAACGCCAAGGTCGAATTATATGCTGATAAAATCTCTGTCAAAAACCGGGAAAGCGATGAGACTTATGAAATAAATGTTTCTAAAGAAAAGATTCTGGTTGATCTTTCTGGTGATCCCGATGAACTGCTCACAGATGACGGTGAAGCTTGGGAGCAATGCACACAGGCTTCGGTTTCTGAGGCATCTTCATATGGGTTTAACGAGCTAACCGGAAGAATCATATCTGTCGAAGGAACTGTCGCCGTTCCGCAGGAGGCATCGAATCCAAGGCTATTTAATTACAGATTATATCTGAGAACGAAAGGGATCCGGGATATATTGGAATCGAACACCTGGCAATGTATTGTTTCCAGTGAAAAAGCAAGCTTCGTGCCGCATGCGATATATACATACAAAAACCGTTTCCTGAGCAGTATCGAAAGCAGAATGGGCGATGAAGCATACGGTCTGATGTCAGGGATCATGTTTGGCGAGAAAGCGCTTATAGGCGATCAAATATATCAGGATTTTCAAAGGAATGGGACTGCCCATATTCTTTCCGTCTCGGGGCTTCATACCGCTATAGTGTTCCTGTGGGTCATGAAGCTGTTTGGAAGCAAAACCAGAATAATGCCTGCTTTGCTGGCTGTTTCAGTTCTGATTATTTATGCAGCACTCTCCGAATTTTCGCCATCTGTGGTTCGTGCAGTTTTTATGATAGCTGTATGTCTGCTGGGAAAATTCCTGCACGAGCGATATGACTTGACGGCCTGCTGTTCGTTTACTGCGTTGTTCCTTCTGATCCGCAATCCTTACAGCATATTCAGCCTAGGCTTTCAGTTATCATATCTGGCTGTATTTTCGCTGGCGATCCTGCAGCCTTATCTGGGCAGTCATTTTCGAAGGATATGCACTGAGGCAGGCGTAAATGGCGCTGACGGAAAGACGTCCGGCAGCATTATGTTCAGCAGAATCGAGCGTATGATCGTCCCGCTGGCGGCGATCCAGCTGGGCATGATCCCCGCGATAGCCTATTGCTTCAACTACTTGTCATTAAGCGCCTTTTGGGTCAATATCCCTGTCGCCTTCCTGGCGACCCTGATTTTACCGGTCGGACTGCTGATGATGGTGCTGTTGCCAATAATTCATTTGCAGCCGTTTGGAATCGCTTTCGATATGTGCGGCATCGCTTCGGAACTGTTTATCGATTGGATGATATGGATCAATCGATTTGCGGCGTCGCTTGATTCAAGCTGCTTTAATGTGACAAGCCCGTCTCTTTGCCATCTTGCGGCGATATATGCGCTCCTGTTTTTCACTTGCTCCGAAACAGGGCAATGGCTGGCGGGGCAGGAGACAGGAGAAAACGGCATGACTGCAGGCGCCTGGAAGGATCAGCATTTGTCAGATCCTCGAATAAGAACCGCCAATCGGCTTGCTGCTGTGTCATTGCTCCTGATTCTTGGGTTTTCCATTATAGTGCCGCCAGATCAATACCGGGCTGCCGATATCGTATTTCTGGATGTCGGCCAGGGAGACTGCATTCACATCCGAACACCGAAAGGCAAAAACATTCTTATTGACAGCGGCGGGAAGACCGATAACACGGGTTTGATCCGTGATCTGAAAGAAATGCATGGATTTGATGTCGGCAAGGACATTTTGCATCCATATTTGTTGAAGAACGGCGCCGGAAGGATCGACATTGCTTTGGTAACCCATCTTCATCAAGATCATTTTCAGGGGTTGTGCTCGCTGTCTGAAATCATGGAAATAAAAGCCGTATGCATATATAAGGGAAATCAGCCGAGACAGTCCGAATTCATGGAAGATCTGCATGTGGATCCGAAATGTATAAATTATATTAAATACCCAGATAAAGTAAATATTGAATCTGATATATTCGTTGAAATATTGTATCCCGACAAAATACGGGATACTGTGGACTATGAAGACGAAAATGAAATGAACATGGTCATGCGTTTGAATTATAAAGGGAAAACCATACTGATAACCGGCGATCTGACGCCTGAGGATGAACTTAAAATACTGGAAGCGGGTATTGACGTTCAAGCGGACATCCTTAAAGTGGCGCACCATGGCAGCAGGTTTTCGACTACTGACGCGTTTCTTGAAGCGGTCGATCCCGAATACGCCGTGATCCAGGTTGGAAAGAACAATTTTGGGCATCCGTCTGCCGATGTCATTGATAAATTAGAAAAAAAAGGTATAATCATTATGAGAACCGATCAGGACCACGCCACGCTATTCGATTTGGAACAGGACAAGCCGGTCAGGATCCTGACAATGAAATCGGGACAATGGCAGGCGTTTTTATAGAAGCAGGATAAAAATGGAGGCATTGATGGCTTATAAAAAAACCGACAAGCGCAAAGAGCATGCGTATAAAAAATTCGAACAGGATATCAAAGGCAACAGCCTCAAGAATATCCTGCTTTTTTACGGAAAGGAAAATTATCTCATAGATTGGGCCATCGGGTCTGTCATCGATAAATATGTCGAACCTGCATGCAAAGATTTTGATCTTACAAAATTCAACGGCACTGCCGCATCTTTCGAGGATATCAGCAACAGCTGCGAGACGCTGCCGATGTTTTCAACAAAAAAAATCGTCGTTACAGACAAATTGAAATGTCTGGAAACCGAAACGGAAGACGAGCAGAAATGGCTCGGTTATTTTGAAAGCATACCGGAGACCTGCATACTGATTCTGACTGCGGAAAAACCAGATACGAGAAGGAAAATTTTCAAGACGCTTTCCGCTGCCGGTGGAGTTTATCAGTTTGACGAGCTGGATGATCAGTTTCTGAGGAAGTTTATTGAAAAACGCATGAAATCAGCCGGGAAAACGATTAAACCCGCTGTTGCCGGAGAACTCATCGCCCAATCAGGTTATTTCGACCGCAATACTGAGTATACGTTGTATAATCTGGAAAACGATCTTAAAAAGGTGATCGCCCACGCCTCAGGCGAAGAAATTTGCAGGGAGGACGTGGTGAAAAGCATCTCCGGCAATATCGACAGGAATGTTTTTTTCATGCTGGATGCCTTGGGCCAGGGAAAGAAGGCATCAGCGTTCAGGATGCTGTCCAATCTTGCGCTGTACAGTGAAAATGAATACAGGATCCTGAGCCTGATATGCAATCAATATGAAGCAGTGATGCTTGTCAAGGAAATGCGGGAGGATGGAAGGAATCTGCCGGAAATCGCGCAGGCTCTGGGCATGCATGAATATCGCGCACGGCTTATGATGGGTCTGTCGGAAAAATACAGCATTCAACAGTTGAAATCGATCCTGCTTCGGGCATACCAGGTCGACAGAAACATTAAGAGCGGACTTCTTGACAAGAGCCTGGCCCTGGAAATGTTCATCGCTTCCATATGATTCAATCAATGTCCTGTATGACATTGTTGACCCATTTGCGGGAACGAAAACGTTTGAAGCATATGAAAAATTTAACGATCTCTTCTGCCTGTGCCATCAGCACTACAATATAAACAGGCAGGGAAAGATACAGGGCACCGAAAAAAACAAGAGGAACACCGATCATCCAGACGGAACCGACTTCCGCAAGCATGGCAAAGCGGGTGTCTCCGCCGGCTCTGAACGGCCCGGTTATATTGACGCCGTTGAACACCTTCATCCACATAAACAGGCCATAGATCAGCAGGATTCGCAGCGCATACATGCGTCCGTCCGGCGTGAAATTGAAGAGGTTTATAAAACAGGGCGAAAGAAGGATCAAAAGAGCTCCCGAGACGGCGCCGACAATGACGGCAAGCCGCAGGATCTTTAAAGCTTTTGTATAGGCATATTGAAGCTCGCCTGCGCCAAGCCTTTTTCCAACAAGGATCATTGTAGCGTCGCCAAGGCTGAAGATAGCGAGGATAAACAGTGTATTGACCGTATTGCTGGCCTGGACCGAAGCGAATTCAGTGACGCCCATTCTGCCGTAGGCTGCATTGTAGGCTGCCATGCCAAGGCCCCACATGACTTCGTTGATGGTTGTCGGGATCGCGTTATAAAGGATCCTGCGGACCAGGAAGGTATTATATGAGAAGAATTCTCTAATACGGCCGCTGATCAGGTTTTTGCGGCCAAAAACGACATACAGCACCAGTATAAGTTCAAGGCATCTTGCTATCAATGTCGCAGTGGCAGCTCCTTTGACGCCGAGCATAGGGAATCCAAAACTGCCGAAAATCAGGAGATAATTCAGGATCGTGTTGGTGCAAAAAACAAAAATGCTGATTTTCATCGGGATCTTTGTCTGCTCGGTCGTCCGCAGCGCAGACGTTAGCGGTACCACGACGCTCAATGTCAAAAATGTGAAAGACGCTGTCGATACGTAATCCGAGCCGGCCGCGATGATCGCCTGATTGTCTGTGAATATGCCAAGGACAGCGGCAGGAAAGAAGAACGCAGGAATAAAAAATAAAAGGCTTGCGAAAAGACTGGCCGTAATTGCAAAACCGATCACGCGCCTTATGTTTTTCATGTCTTTGACGCCCCAGAATTGTGAAATAAAAGTGGAAGCACCGCTGACCAGCCCAAAGAGCAGCATGTATTGAACAAAATACAACTGTGTGGAAAGTCCGACAGCAGCCAGCTCCAATTCCCCGAGCTGGCCGATCATCAATGTATCGACAAGATTGAGGGTCGAAGCGATCAGACTCTGCAGCGCGATCGGCAGCGCGATCGTCAGCAGATTCCTGTAAAGCTGCTTGTTGCTGACTGTGATAGGTGGATAGGACATTGAACCTCCGATCTTGCCGTCGCACCATGGCAGAATGCGTTTCTGAAACTGACGGCTCATATATTCTACATTCATGCCATCGGGCATGTCAATCCGGATGTTGGAGATGAAAATAATGAAAAGGAATGTCAAAGCTGATTTAATGATCATGATGGTCGCCTTGTTCTGGGGGGCGTCGTATTATCTGTCCGCCGTCGGGCTTGAAAGCCTCGATGTTTTCAATCTGAACGCATTGCGCTTCATTATAGCTTTTCTGCTGGCTGCCGCCCTCAGTTACAGGAGTATTCGCAGCGTAACGCGCGAAACATTGACATATAGTGCGCTTCTGGCGGTCATATTGACTGCGGTCTACATATTTGCGACTTATGGCATTAAATACACGAGTGTATCCAACGCCGGATTCCTGTCATCGCTTGCAATCATATTCACGCCCATACTTGTATTTATAATTGATAGAAGAGTGCCTGAAAAGAAATTGGTGGTCGTTATAGCGGTATCGGTGATCGGGATAGCCCTGCTGACATTGAATGACCGGCTGGTCCCGGCGGTTGGAGATATCCTCTGCATTATCTGCGCGGTTTTCTATGCGCTTCATCTTGTCGTGACCGAAAAAATCGTCAAGAAAGCATCAGTGAATGCCTTCCATATCGGAGTCTTCCAGCTGGGATTTACAGGGTTGTTTAATTTGGTTTTCTCGTTTATAATAGAAAGGCCCGGGTTGCCGGACAGCATGAAATCACTGGCGGCGGTATTGTTTTTAAGTGTTTTTTGCACCGGCATCGCGTTTATCGTGCAGAGCGTCGCCCAGCAATACACGACCGCTTCCCATGTAGGCGTCATATTGACACTGGAGCCTGTGTTCGCGGCGGTAGTCGCGTATATTTTTGCCGGTGAAGTGCTTCTGCCCAGGGCATATTTTGGAGCGGCTCTGCTGATCATAAGTTTGCTGATCATGGAAATTAATTTCACGCGGTCAGCAAGAGCGGAAGCCATCAAATGAATCAAGTATGCTGAAATTCTTCGCCGCATTACCGAACGGCGCATTCTCAAAAGTGAAAATCAGTTGCAAATAGTAGACTTTTTATTTGACTCAACGAGAAGATGCCGGATCAAAAACAGCATAACATGGCGGTTTGGGGCTGCTGGCAAAAGTGGCATAGAAATTGCTTATCATATATGTTTGACGCAGCATGACAATGCGGCAATATAAATTATCATTAAAAACAGGCCGGCGTTGATTCAATGTCCTGGACGATGTACGGCCGCTCAAAAAATAATGAAATTAGGAGGAAGAGAATAATGACATCCAAAAAATGTGAATGTCAGGGAGCGTGCAGCGCACCTGATTTTTCAGAATTGGCTCCGGTTCTTGCAAAGTATGCCAAAGTCCCCGGAAGCCTGATCACGATCCTGCAGAAAACGCAGGAAATCTATGGCTATCTGTCCATGGACGCGATTCAGTATCTTTCGGAGCAAACTGGCATCAAGCCCGCTAAAATTTACGGGGTTGCAACATTTTATACTCAATTCAGACTGAAACCTATCGGGAAATATCTGATCATGCTGTGCAAGGGTACAGCCTGCCATGTCAACGGTGCGGATATGATCGAGGATGCGATAAGCGACGAGTTGGGCATCAAAGACGGGGAAACAACTGAAGACGGTCTGTTCACGCTCAACAACGTGGCATGCCTTGGATGCTGCAGCCTTTCACCTGTCGTAATGATCAACGGCGAAACGTATGGAAAATTGACAAAAGACAGTGTCAGATCGATTCTAAAAGATATCAAAAAAAATGACAAAGCTTAGGAGGTGAAGCAAGTGAAGGTTATTATCGGATTCGGCAGCTGCGGTATCGCCGCTGGCGCCAATAAAGTTTACCACGAATTTGAGAAGCAGATCAGTGAGAAAAAAGCGAACGTTTCACTCGAAAAGACGGGCTGCATCGGGACTTGTTTCATTGAGCCAATGCTGGATGTGATTGATGATAATGGTGTTAAAACGACTTATGTCAATGTAACGCCGAAGATCGTCACTGAAATAATGGACAAGCACGTCCTTGGCGGAAAGGTCGCCGAAGAGTACCTGATTTCAGCAGAAGACCAGGACATGATCAAGAAGCAGAAGCGGATCGCGCTTAGAAACTGCGGACTGGTAAATCCTGAAAGCATCGATGACTACATTGCTGCAGGCGGCTACGAAGCAACCAGAAAAGCTGTGACAACCATGACACAGGACCAGATCATTGCGGAAATGAAGGTATCCGGGCTTCGCGGAAGAGGCGGAGCGGGTTTCCCGACCTGGTTCAAATGGAATGCTGCGAAACAGTCACCTGGACCTGAAAAATATATCGTCTGTAATGCTGACGAAGGAGATCCGGGCGCATTCATGGATAGAAGCGTTCTCGAAGGGGATCCGCATTCTGTTATAGAAGGCATGATCATCGGCGGATTCGCCATGGGCGCCATCGAAGGCATATTCTATGTTCGGGCTGAATACCCGCTGGCCATCGTACGTCTTGAAAAGGCCATCGAACAGGCAAGAGCCAAAGGCTTTCTGGGCAAAAATATTTTCGGAACAAACTATAATTTTGACATGAGGATCAAAGCCGGCGCGGGCGCATTTGTCTGCGGCGAAGAAACCGCTCTCATCGCTTCGCTCGAAGGGGAAAGAGGCATGCCGAGACTCAAGCCGCCATTTCCGGCACAAAAAGGATATTGGCAGAAACCTACCAATATCAACAACGTTGAAACATTCGCGAACGTTCCGTGGATCATGAACAATGGCGGAGCCGCATTCGCAGCTATTGGAACAGAAGGAAGCAAGGGTACGAAAGTATTCGCGGTAACGGGAAAAGTCAAGAAGGGCGGTCTTGTTGAAATCAGCAACGGATTGACCATCAGAGACGTCATTTTCAATATTTCAGGCGGCATCAGGGACAACAAGGCATTCAAAGCCGTCCAAATGGGAGGACCTTCAGGGGGCTGCATTCCGGCAGAGCTGCTTGATACTATCATTGATTATGAGGCGATCAATAAGACTGGAGCCATTATGGGTTCCGGCGGCATGGTCGTCATGGATGAAACGACCTGCATGGTTGATATGGCAAGATTTTTCCTGGATTTCACGAAGAAGGAATCCTGCGGAAAGTGTAATTATTGCAGGATCGGCACAAAAAGGATGCTGGAGATCCTTGAGAGGATCACGAAGGGCGAAGGACGGGACGGAGATATCGAGCTGCTCGAAGAATTAGCCAACAAGATCAAAGAAGGCTCGCTGTGCGCTCTTGGCGGAACCGCTCCAAATCCGGTCCTGACCACGATCAAGTATTTCAGAAACGAATACGAAGACCATATATACAAGAAAAAATGCACGGCACATTCTTGCTCGGCCCTGCTCACGTTCACGATAGATGAGGACAAGTGTACGGGATGTACTTTATGCGCGAGAAAATGTCCTGTCGGAGCGATCAGCGGCGAACTGAAAAAAGTTCACAAGATCGATCAGGATCTGTGCATTAAATGCGGAAAATGCGTGGAAACATGCAAATTCAAAGCAATTTTGGTTGACTAAGGGAGAGAGGTGAAACGAATTGAAAAAGTATAGATTGAACATCAACGGCAAAGAAGTATTCGGCCTTCCCGGTCAAACCATTCTTGACGTTGCCAAGGAGAACGATATTTATATCCCGACTCTTTGTTTTGACGAGAGAACCGAAATATACGGTTCCTGCGGCATTTGTGTCGTTGAAGTGGAAGGAATGCCCAAGCTCATGAAAGCTTGCGCAACCGAGATATCAGAAGGTTGGGTCATCAAGACCGATACAGACCGGGTCAAGGAATTGAGAAAGACAAATCTTGAACTGCTTCTGTCAAACCATATCGGAGACTGTGTTGCGCCTTGTACGCTTGCCTGTCCGGCCCACACCGGATGCCAGGGATATGTAGGCCTTATAGCTAACGGGCAGTTTGAAGCCGCTCTGGAACTCATTAAGGAAAACATTCCGCTTCCGGGAGCTTTGGGACGTGTCTGTCCGCATCCCTGTGAGGATGCCTGCAGAAGAAAGCTTGTGGACGAGCCTATTTCCATTCAATGGCTCAAGAGATTCGCTTCGGATTATGATCTGAGCGGTGATGATCCGTTCATGCCTGAGATCGCTCCTGAAACAGGCAAAAGGATCGCTATCATCGGCGGCGGCCCATTCGGATTGTCTGCGGCTTTCTTCCTGAGAAAGCTGGGCCATGATATCACGATCTTTGAAGCAATGCCTAAACTTGGAGGAATGCTTCGTTATGGGATACCGGAGTACAGGCTTCCCAAAGAGCTCCTCGATGAGGAAATATATTTAATTGAAAAAATGGGCGTGGACATGAGACCGAATACCAAAATCGGTGTTGATATCCAATTTGATGCTATCAAAAAAGATTATGACGCGGTGCTTGTCGGAATCGGCGCATGGCTGTCAACAGGAATCGGCTGTCCGGGAGAGGATGCCGAAGGCGTTATAGGTGGTATCAATTTCCTCAGAAAAGTCGTTAGAAACGAGCCGATCGTGCTCGGCGAAAATGTTGCGATCGTCGGTGGCGGAAATACCGCGATGGACGCTTGCAGGACCGCTGTGAGACTGGGCGCTAAGAAGGTCTACAATATTTACAGACGTACAAAGGATGAAATGCCTGCTGACATGGTCGAGATTGTGGAAGCTGAAGAAGAAGGCGTCATCTTCAAGAATTTGACCAATCCGATCGAGATCATCAAAGATAAGGATGGCAAGGTCAAGCAGGTCAGGCTTCAGAAAATGGAACTCGGCGAACCGGATGCCAGCGGAAGAAGAAGCCCGAAACCGATTCCAGGCGCAGAAGAAATCATCGATATTGACACTATGATCATCGCCATCGGACAAGCGGTCGACCCAAGCGGGCTGGATGGATTGATGCTGACTAAGAAAAAAGGGATCGTTGGAGATGAATCTACATTCATGACAAATGTTGAAGGCATTTTCGTTGGCGGAGATTGTTACAATGATAAAATTACGATTGCTGTCGAAGCGATCGGCCACGCAAAGAAGATGACCGACATCGTCGATGCGTATCTTGCGGGAGAAAAAATCAGGTTTGTAAAGCCTTACGGCGTAGAAAGAACTGATCTTACAGAAGATGATTTTGAGGACCGCGAAAGAAAATGCAGACCAAAGATGGATCACCTTCATGCCGAAGAAAGAAAAGACAATTTCAAGGAAGTCGTATTCGGATATGATGAAGAAGCTGCCATTGCGGAGGCAATGAGATGCCTGGAATGCGGTTGTCATGACTATCATGAGTGCAAACTGGTCGAATTTGCCAACGAGTATGATGTCAAGCCGGAGAGAATGGCAGGTGATATCAATACTACAGAATATGAAGATGATCATCCGTTCATCAAACGCGATCCAAACAAGTGCATCGTCTGCGGTCTTTGTGTCAGGGTCTGCGATGAAGTTATGGGAATAGGCGCGCTTGGACTGGTCAACAGGGGCTTTGATGTGGTTGTTAAACCGACACTCGAAAGACCGCTTGCCGAATCAGGATGTGTATCCTGCGGTCAATGCGTGAGTGTGTGTCCGACCGGTGCCCTTGGCGAAAGACTGAGCCTGGCCAAATCCGTGCCGCTTGCCACAGACGTTACGGATACGACTTGCGCATATTGCTCCGTGGGCTGCAGCATCAAGCTGGAAACCTATGGCGACATGCTGTATAAAGCGGTTCCGGACAAGGAAGGCGTCGTGAACAAGGGACTTCTCTGCGGAAAAGGACGATTTGGCTTTGACTGTTCTGTCAGCGATGGTAAAATACTTGATCCGATGATGAAAAATGGCAAAAATTTCGAACTGGCTGATTATCATGATGTATTTGTTACAACTGCGAAGAAGATCCAGTCAGTTGCGGCAAAATACGGCAAGGATGCAGTCGCTGTTTCCATTTCGGACAGATATACGAACGAAGAAGCTTATGCGATCAAAAAATTTGCCGATCTGATCGGGGCAAAAACATTCTGCTTCAACAACAGGCAGAGTGGTATCGCAAAGGTACTGGGCGTCGATGCATCACCGAATACCATTGATGAGCTTCTCGCAACGGAAGTGATTTTGGTGGCCGGCTTCGAAACTGCCGGAAACCCGATCATCCAGCTGAAAATCAGGGAAGCTGCAAAACGTGGTGTCAAAGTCATCGTGATCAATCCGGGATTGGAAGATGAATTTGATTACGCTGCCAAGACTGTCGACGTTAAAAACGATGTCACTTTCCTGAAGGAGATCGCGAAAGCGCTGATCGATATGGGCAAGACAACAAAAGCTGAAGGATTCGATGCATTCAAGGCTAGCCTTGAGAAAGTGAAGGTCAGTGACGACGCAAAAGCTGTAGCGGAAATGTACGGCAAGGCTAAAAAGGCCATGATCGTATTTGCGCAAAATCTTGTGACTGTTGAAGCAGCCGAACTGCTTGCCGATATAGCGGTCGTGTCCGGACATATCGGAAGGGCAAGATCCGGGATCCTTCAGGTCAAATCCAAGAATAACAGCCAGGGACTTGTCGATCTTGGTATAAAGGCTGGATCGGAAGCATTGGCCGGCGTCAAGGCGCTGTTGGTATTCGGCGAAGATGCGGCTTTCGATACTAAGGATCTCGAATTCATGATGGTTTCCGACACGCATATGACAGCTACCGGAAAGAAAGCCGATGTTTTCATTCCAGGTACCGGATTTGCCTCGATCGACGGAACCTTCACGAATACAGAAAGAAGACTGATGCCTGTAAGACAGGCGATCGACGAAGACGTCATGTACAATAATTGGGAGATCGTGGCGGAATTGGCGTATGTCTATGAAGTCGAAATGCCATATGAAGATGTCAGCGATATCGTCAACGAAATGGAGGTTGCGCTTCCTTATTACAGATATGCGGAGATTGGCGAAATCAATGGAGGCATATTGTGTGAAAATGTTCAGGCCAAACTTCAGATCGTAGATAAAGCGAAGTTTGTTGACAAACTGAAGCTGAGCGACAATCTCATGAACATGATTATTTCAAAAATTCCAAAGCCGGTTAAACAATAATCGGGGGGAAAGACCTAAGACAGATACTGAATGTACCGTTATAAAAAATGCAGGCCTCACTGGCAACAGTGGGGCCTGCATTTTTTTTTCAAATTATGAACGCTGGATCAGACGGGCTTCATGCGCGTTATGGCGCTTCGCACCGCTGGAACGGCAAGGATCGCCAGAGTCATGACAGCTTCTGCGCCGATATAGGTGATATTGTAATATATCGACCAGGTTACCGCGTTGAAATTTTCCGGTGCATATGCGCCGAAGAAAACGATTCCGGAAAGAACACTGAAGAAATATCTGGACAGGATCCCGACGACATATCCTGAAATCAGACCATATTTTCGATTTGACATCAGCCCGGCAAAGCCGAGTGCGCCGAAGGCAAAAGGATAGTCGAGCAGCAGTTGTATAGGATGCACGACATAAGGATTGAAAATGAGATTCAGCAAACCGAAGCAAATGCCGGCCAGAACGCCGCGCCGCAGCCCGAACAGGTAACCGCAGACAACGATCGGCAGCATGCTGAACGCCGTTACAGATCCTCCCTGGGGCATTCTGAACAGCGTGATCTGATTCAGCGCGATAGCCAGGGCAATCAGTATGGCGGACACCACAAGCACACGCGTCTCTGTCTTTCGCTGCTTGCCCGTAAACAGGATAGCGGCGAAAATCAAGCCGATAGCGATCGTGATGCTGACTTGGCCTGAAACGGATTCAAAAAAAGACTGTAAATTTTCCGATGACATAAAAAAACCTCCTTTGGTCTTTGCAGGAGGGGAAATGAGTCCGAATGGCGCGTCGATCGCCTTCAAACGTTCATTGCTTCCCTACGCCGGTATTATCCGGGTCAGGTAATGAGGGTCATAAATACTCTCAGCCTAAGCTCCCCTAGCAAACTATATTTAATTGATCAGACAGGCATGACTGCCTGTCTGATTCATTTTATACCGACTTCAGCGCTTTGTCAAAGTCATTTATGATATCCGTGATATCTTCTATACCGACGGATACGCGGATCATTTCAGGATAGATGCCGGCGCTGATCTGTTTTTCGGTGTCAAGCTGACGGTGGGTTGTACTGGCAGGATGCAGGATGCTTGTCCGAAGATCACCCAGATGGACGACAAGCGCGACCATGTCGAGATGCTTGATAAGCCTTTTGCCTGCCTCTGCGCCGCCTTTAATGCCGAAGGTCAGGATGCCGCTGCAGCCCTTGGGAAGATATTTGACCCCAAGATCATAATATGGGCTGCTTTTAAGGCCAGGATAACGGACCCAGGAAACACTTGGGTGGACTTCAAGGAACCTGGCCAGAAGCAGCGCGTTTTCACTATGGCGCTCCATTCTGAGATGGAGTGTTTCAAGTCCCATATGGAACATGAAGGAATTGAACGGGCTGACGGCGCAGCCGTAGTCCCTCAGCAATGTGACGCGCGCTTTAACGATATAGGCGGAGGCGCCAAAGGATTCAAAATACCTCAGTCCGTGATAGCTTTCGTCAGGCTCTACGAGGCCGGGGAACTTGCCGTTGTCCCAGTTGAAATTACCGCCGTCAACAATGATTCCGCCCAGGCTGGTCGCATGACCGTCGGTGTATTTGGTCGCCGAATGGATGACTATATTGGCGCCGTGCTCAAAAGGCCTGCAGAGATAAGGCGTAGCAAGCGTATTATCGATGATCAGCGGAACATCGAGTGCTTTTGCGGCTGTTGAAAACTTTTCAAAGTCCAGGATATTCATGCCCGGATTGGCGATCGTCTCCGCAAAAATAGCCTTTGTGGACGGAGTGGCGCAGGCGATGATTTTTTCGACATCGGTGTCGGGATCGATGAAAGTGGCGTTGATGCCGAGTTTTCTGAGCGATACGTCGAAAAGATTGTGGGTGCCCCCGTATATGGCGGAAGAACAGATAAAATGATCGCCTGCACTGCAGATATTGATGATCGCCATGAAACTGGCGCTCTGGCCGGAAGCCAGCGCAAGAGCCCCGACACCTCCCTCAAGCAGCGCCATTTTACCTTCGAACGCCTCTGTTGTGGGATTTCCCAATCTTGTATAAAATGAGCCGCCTACCTTCAGATCAAAAAGATCCGCAACGTAATCCGAATCATCATACTCAAACGTCGTGCTTTGATAGATCGGAAGCACTCGAGGGTCTCCGCTCTTGGGATCATAGGTTCCCTGGACGCAGTTCGTGTTGAAATTATATTTAGCCATAATATCGTCTCCTTTATTTAGAATCTATTAATTATAACATGATGCAGTGACGTTGAAAAAGAATTTGGTTGGAATCAGAACGCCGGTATGGCGGAAAGGGCAAGGTCGGAATTTACAAATTGACAGAAAATACCAAATAAGTATAATTATGTTATAGAACAACGGCAGGAGGAAATGAATGGGGAGATTAGTCAAGCGTATATGCGGCATACTATTGCTGATAACGGCAATATCGGGCTTTGTTTATTGGGAAATTGAAGGACGCGACAGGCTTTTAACGGAGGACGTACTGATTGCAAAAAAAGATATCGAAAAGAATTCAATCGTAACGTCCGACATGTTCACGACTGCAGGATCAAGGGAGGAAAATATGATCAGCGGCGCTTTGGGTCCGGAAGATCTGGCTGTTATAGAAGGGTCTAGAAGCGTTCAGTTTATTCCGGCGAATGCACAGATAGCCGACAAGTTTTTTTATGAGGATGAGTTCTTTATAGACGAGGATGAATCGGTTTTTGTGATCAGGCCTGAATGGATCAGCATGATGAGCAGTTCTATTAGAAGGGGAGACCGTGTCAGGCTTTGTACGCGGGATGGCATGCAGGTAATAGGTTGTTACCGGGTCGCGTTTGTGAAGGATAATACATACCGTGAAGTCAAGGACGCATATGCATCGCTGGCAGATGAAAGCATGCCTGATCATGCGAACGGCAACAGACAGGTTTCTGAAGGTACAGGGCATCATGCGGCAGAAGAACCGCTCCATGCCGCAGGAAAAGATATATTGGAGCGCACAGATGCGACATCGGTAGCGGAACACTTCGAAATTATTGCGACGATCGAGCAGTACCGCGATATTCTCGCGCGAGTAAGCGGCGAGACCGGAGAAAAAATCATGGTCGTCCAGGAATGAGAAGGGAAGAAGCAGATGGCAGATAATCCAACGGACAGAATAATTGTATTTCATGGAGCGGATCATAAAGTCGGCACGACGATGCTGGCCCAGTCCGTAGCGGAATCGATAGCCATGGGTCATAAAGACTCAAAGATTCTGGTGCTGTTTCTTCACGCAGGAACGGGCAAGGATTATGTGAGAGGCGGTATGGGATCTCTGGATCAGATCAGGATGGCTATTGAAAGCAATGCAGTCACTTTTGATTGCATCATGTCACGATGCAAAAGGCAGGACAATATATTCCTGATGGGCGGTATAGATTCTTTTGGAATAGAAAGACTGTTTTTTCCGACTGCTGTGGATCATATCATTACTGCGGTAAAAGGTAAATTTGATTTGATCATCATCGACAGCGGCAACGATATTGACTGCGGTCCAGCGATCGGCTCGCTGCGGCAGGATGCTTCGAAAATTCTGGTGATGACGCAGCACGAAACGGTCGTCAGCCGATTTGAAAAGACGGATGAGATTTTCAAGAAATTAAAGATAGAATTTTCCGGTGTTATTATAAACAAATTCCGAAGGGAGGATCCCTATGATGCCGGTTATCTTTCAAAAAGGCTGGGCATCGAAAGGCAGAGGCTGAGGTCAATCAGTCGTGCCGAGCATGGCAGAAAGGCCGAGGCGGATCATATGACATTGCTGCGATATAAAAATGACAAATACCGCGCAGATATAGCGGATGCGTCGAAGTGGATGCTGAAGCCGGCGGGGATTGCTGAAACGGAAGGCTTTAAGAAAGGAAGAAAATGGATCGATTTCAACTAGAACATTATTTACGCACACAAGAAACTGCAGAAGAAGAAGCAAGCAGCTGCCACATGGAATTCAAGCGCCTGTGCAATATGATCATGGCGGATTTTATAAAAGAATGGGACGAAGGAAGGCAAGACATCATTACGGCGCTGAATATGCAGAAGAAAGCCATTATAGGCTATGAGCGGGAGGTGTCTTATTTCAAGGACCGTATCAGAGAGAGCATCAAGAAGTACCGTGCGAGTGGATGCGCATTTCCATCATATTATGCAACGCTGCCCGATGCCGTCTATCATGAGAACTGGGGACTTGCCGGCATAGCGGAGTGGTTTTCGGAATGCCACCGTGGCAGCAGCTCCGCCAAAATCATCGGAAGCAGGATCTATTTCCTGGAGGATGGACGGATGAAGCTTAAGGAACAGTCGATTGAAAAGGCGAGAAGGGAACAGCTGATACGTGCTTTCCTGCTGCTGACTCCGGAAGAAAGACTCGACAAGGATTTCCATGAGCTTTATATGCTTGACGGTACGCGTGTCACCATATTTGGAGGATCCATGGCCAAAAGGGATCAGGATATGATTATTTTCAGAAGATATACCGTGCCTGAATACACATTTGAAGAACAGGCAAGCAGAGGAACGATACCTTCGGACGCGGCTGATTTTTTCAGGGCGATGGTATCGGTCGGATTCAATGTTGCTTTCACCGGAGCTGTCAGGACCGCTAAAACGACTTTTCTATCGACCTGGCAGAGCTATGAAGACCAGGAGCTTGAAGGTGTCATGGTGGAGACCGATCCTGAGATCCCGCTGCATGAATTAATGGTAAAAGCGCCGATCATGCAGATCATAGCGGATAATGAAAAATTGAAAAATATTTCAAAGAACCTGCTTCGATCGGATGCGGATTACTTTATCATGGCTGAAGCACGGGACGGAATAGCGCTGGACACAGTTGTCAAGCTGGCAAGCAAAGGAACAAGAAGGATGAAGATCACGTTTCATTCTCGGGATCCTCGGGAATTCTGCAGTGACGTTGCGGCAGAGATCGTAAAATCCTTCGGCGGAAGCATTGATTCAACAGCTTCGAAGGTAGCCAAAAGCTTTGATTATATTTTCCATTTCATACAGCTGCCTGACAAAAGCAAGAAAAGGCTCAGCGGGATCTACGAGCTGGGATATGATTATGAAACCAATAAAATTTCGATCGTTCAGATCTGCAGATATGACCGCACTGAAGGCAGATGGCATTGGACACATCATATTGGTGCTGACAAGAGAGTTATCGGTGAAAGCGAAAACCCTGAAGCCTTCACAATATTCGATTCCCGCTTGCTGAGACTGGCTGAGCCGCCATGTGATGAAAAAAAAGCCAGACTCACGGTAAAATGGACGGGGCCTTGCGCCGATGCCCGGGAAGAAGCGGGAATGTATTGTCATAATGAGGATCTGGGGACTATCAGCGAGGGATCGGGAGGGCAATATGGAATTAATAGACAATAGAATGACAGACATGGCAATTACCGGAATGCTTTGTGGAAGCATCATTGCCGGCTTGATGCTGACAATTGACATAAAGCGCTGGATCAGCGGATTCAGAGCGCATAGAAGGCTCAGCGCACGGAGCAGGGCCGGCCGGCCGGAGTCGCGGATGGACA
>DIEM01000069.1 GCA_002418625.1 Firmicutes bacterium UBA5774 | reverse complement strand
GTCGCGATGACGGCTTTCGCGGCTGCCGCCATCGCCGACGCGCCGCCTATGCGTGTTGGCTTCCAGGCGATGCGTATCGGATTTGCCGCCTATATTCTGCCTTTTGCATTCGTCATGCAACCTGCACTATTGCTTGGAGCAGGTGCTGCGGATATCCTTTACAGTATTGTCGCGGGAGCCTTTGCGATTCTATTTTTCGTATGCGGCATGGAAGGCTGGTGCCGCGGAAGCGATCTTAATCCGGTCAGCCGGATCGTTTTTATCATTGCCGGCGTGCTTGGACTTTTCGGAGGGCCTATAATTCTTGCACTGTCGGTACTTTTGGCAGGCGGCGGATATTTGATATCGAACCGGTTGCCGGGGGAAAAAAGTATTGACCGAACGGAGGAATTATAAATTGCATGTAATGTTAAAAAGGACAATCGCCGCTTTCACTATGGCCGCGCTCTTTCTTGCCACGGCCTGCGCCGGACCGGATCAAGCCGGGAATGAAAATCAAAACGCCGATGCCCCTGTGACAGCAACACTGGCCGGAGGTTCTCCGACAGGCATGCTGTTTCTTGTTTGCAGCGGTGTCAGCGAATGCGTCGGCAGATCATATCCCGGATCGTCAATTACGATCGTTCCAGGAGGCGTCGCCGCCAATGTGATCAGGATCAGCAATGGCGAGGTTGACGCAGGAATGGCGCACAGCGCTATGCTTTTTGCGGCGGCGGACGGCCTGGCTCCCTATGATGAAGTGCTTGACAATACGGCCACCATTGCCGGTTTATATCCGAGTACTTATCAGATTATCATGAAAGAGGAACTTGGCGTTTCGTCATTTGGCGAAATCATAGAGAAAAAAATGAAGGTTCGAATTTCAATAGATCAGCCTGGATCATCCACTGCCGTGGCTTTTGAGAGGCTTCTCACGCAATATGGCGTCGACCGAATGGAATTCGAAGCATGGGGCGGCTCGATACTGCAAAAAAACCAGGAGGATTCCGCTTCGATGCTGCGGGATGGCCTTATAGACGGCTATGCGATGCAGACGCTGTGTCCGGCCAGATCGATCCAGGAGAACGAAGTCGGCAATGAGCTGGTGATGCTTGCGATCGAGCCGGATATAATAACAGGCATGATTGACGATTTCGGATACGCGCCGACTGTGATCGGCAAAGGCGTCTATGGATTTATGATATCGGATATCGATACTTTTTACACATCGACAGTGCTGACGGTCCCGGCGGACGCTTCGGAAGAACTCGCGTATAAGCTTGCGCGTTCGCTTGTGGAAAATCTTGATTACCTGAGGCAGATCCATATCGGACTGTCGGATTTGACGCCATTGTCGATGACGCAGGATTTAGGCGCGCCGCTGCATCCGGGCGCGGAGAAATATTATAGGGAAATCGGCATCCTTGATTGATCCGGTATGACTCTGCAGATTTTTTTGTCAGTTGGTATAAAGGAAAAATTAAAATATAAGGAGAGATTTGAATTATGAAAAATCAAATTAGAAAGCGATTGCTGCTGATCCTGATGGCGGGACTGCTTATTTTGATAACCGGCTGTTCCGAACCGTCTGCGGATGCGGAAAACGATATGGCAGCCAGTGACGCTCCCGTCACAATCACTCTTGGCGGTGCTTCGACCTCCGGAATGATGTTCATCATATGCAGCGGAATCAGTGAATGCGTCAATAAATCCTATCCGGGCTCATCCGTCACGATCGTGCCCGGCAGCTCCGCGGCGAACGTGATCAGGATCAACGCCGGCGAACTGGATGTCGCAACGACACACGCCGTCGTGCTGCACTCGGCTGCCAACGGAACGGCGCCATATGATGAAAAAATGGATAATGCGGCAGCCATCGCCAGTTTTTATTCAAGCACTTATCAAATAGTCATTGATAAAAGTCTGGGGATCTCTTCATTCGGTGAGATCATCGAGAAGAAGGTGAAAATCAGGATTTCGGTCGACCAGCAGGGCTCGGCGGCTTCCTTGGCCTTCGACAAGCTTCTGGAAGCCTATGGCGTGACACGTGAGGAATTTGAAGCCTGGGGCGGAAGCATTCTGCTGAAGACCCAGAGCGAGTCGGCATCAATGCTAGCTGACGGAGCGATAGATGCCTATGGTCTGCAGACGCTCTGGCCTGCAACGGCGATCCAGGAAAACGCCGTGGCCAAGGACATTGCGCTGCTGCCTATTGAAGCTGCGATCGTCAGAGATCTGACTGAGAATTACGGGTATGCGCCAATTACGATCCCCACGGGGACTTACGATTTTCTCGATGAGGACTATGCAACCTTTTCAACCAGTACCGTGCTGATCGTGCCGGCTGACTCGTCGGAGGATACCGCATATAAACTGACCAGATCGCTAGTAGAGAATATCGAATACATGAACCAGGTCCACGCCGGACTGAATGGACTTACCGCTGAACGCATGATGCAGGATACGGGCGTTCCTTTGCATCCGGGCGCGTTGAAGTATTATAAGGAAAAAGGAGTGTTGGAATAAGTGGGAGAATTATCAGGAATAGCTGCTGATTTGCGGCGGATCGCGGCTGAATCGCCACAAGCGGCGGCCTTGCGGGATCAGCATGGCCATGCAGTCGATTTTGGCAATCTTGTAAATTTGCTGGACGCTGCCGCTTATTTTTACTCTGGCGCCGGAATCCAAACAGGCAGCCGGATCGCGGCGGTTATAAACGACGGCATGAGTAATGCGCTTTCATTCCTGGCCATAACTGAAACGGCGGCCTTTGTACCGCTCAATCCTGACTTTTCCAAGGAACAGTTCCTCTATTATTTCCGCCTGCTCAACGTCACGCATCTGCTCGTCGGGAAACAAGAGGACAGCCATGCTGCCGAAGCTGCGGATGAATTGGATATTCCGATCATTAAGCTGTCGATGACGTTTGATGATGCGGCATGCGGATCGCCGGCCGTGGAATGGCGCCGGGCGGAGGATACAGGCAAAGACGGCGCATCCCGTAACGATGGGGATGCTGCGTGCGGAGCCGGCATTGAAAAAAATGACACGGCGCTGATCCTATGCACCTCGGGAACGACTGCCACGCCAAAGGTGATCGCCCTGACACATTCCCAGTTATATGATTCGGCTGTGGATCGCATCGGCCTTTTTGAGATGAAAAGCAGTGACTGCTGCCTTCTTGTCACACCTTTTTATCGAAGCGTGACGATCAACTCCATGCTGGCTGCGCTGCTGGCTGGAGGAAGCGCTATCTGTTCCGGCAGGTTCGAGCCTGCGGATTTTTTCAGGATCCTGCAAAAGGGAGCTCCAACATGGTTCACTGCCTCGCCGGCTGTTTTACGCGCGGCTCTGGACTATGCCGAAAAAGCCGGCATCGAACGGCTGAAAACCCATCTGAGATTTTTGCGGTCCAGCGGCGCCAGCCTGCACGAAAGCTTATATGAAGCTTTGAAGGCTTTCTTTGGCGTTCCGGTTGTTGTGACCTATGGCCTGACTGAAACCAGGATGATCGCGAGCACCTACAACGCACCTTGCGGGCATAAGCCGGGATCGGTGGGCATTCCGGCCAAAGCCGGATCCATCATGATTTCCGACAGCAACGGAGACGCGATGGACTGCGGCCAAACCGGTGAAATAGTCGTTCGAGGCGTTAATATCTTCAAGGGATATGAAAACCGGGAGCAGAATGAGGATCTTTTTTTTGGCGAGTGGTTTCGCACCGGCGATCAGGGATATATCGATGAAGACGGATACCTGTTCATCAATGGGCGCATCAAGGAGGTCATCAATCGCGGCGGAGAAAAAATATCTCCGTTCGAGGTCGAGCAGGCGATACTGTCGCACCCTGACATAGAGGACGCAGTTGTTTTCAAGATACAAGGAATCATGGATGTCGAGGAGGTCGGCGCCGCCGTCGTGATGAAGACCGGAGCCGTTATCGATATTTTCGGACTTAGAAAGTTTCTCCGGGATAAAATCGTTGCGTTTAAAATGCCATCCGTATTGTATGTGACGGATGAAATACCTGTCGGAGCCGAGGGCAAGGTTCAGAGAGGAAAATTGCAGACGCAGCTGACGGACAGGAAGGCTAAAGAGCAGAGGATCAGCGACAGGCACCGGGGTGAACTCCATGGAGGATTATTGATACCACAGGATGAACTGGAGAAAAAACTTGAGAGATTGTGGAAAAAGATACTCAAGGTCCGGCAAATTGGAAACCTAGACAGCTTCACGGATCTTGGCGGAGATTCCCTGAGAGCCGCCCTTCTGATCGCCGAAATAGAGGATGTTTTTGGCAAGAGGCTGCCGATGCAAATCATGGCGGGAGAATGTACCTTTAGAATCATGGCGGATGCCCTGCGGGATTCTGCCGGCGGTTCGAGTCCGTTTCTCGTCACCTTGGAGAAGGAGGGATCGAAGCCTCCGCTCTTCATTGTGCATGGCGGCCGCGGCGTGATCACCAATTTTCACCGGGTTGCGGCGGAATTCAAGGGCAAAAGACCGGTCTGCGGCCTTTGGCTCAACAAGAGCGGAACTGAGTGGGAGCATCCCGTCACGATAGAGCAAATTGCCGCAGCGTATGTCCGGGATATTTTTGAGGAATGGCCGAATGGTCCATACAATCTTGCGGGCCACTGCATCGGCGGCGTCATAGCTTGCGAAATGGCAGGCCAAATGATGGAGCAGGGCGCTGAAATCGCTTCGCTGATATTGATCGACCCGATTGTCAAGGGAGGCAGCCTTGAGCCGGCGGAAGATGACAGCACGATGGCGGGAAGAGCTGTCAACGAGTTCAGAAACCTGCCGCCGGGAGGCTTTGAGCCATGGATCAGATTCAAGATCAGGCGCAAACTGCTCCATATCCGGAACAAGTACGCCTTTAGGATCTATCACGTGTCAAAAGGAAAGATCAGCCGCTTTATATTCGGTTTCGCTCCTGTCCAGCAATTCCTGAGCTTTATCAGGAAAAAGTATAAATACAGGCATTATCACGGGAAAATCCATTATCTCGTTCCGGAACAGTCAAAGGATTATTCCGAGCGATCCATAGCCGCCTGGAAGGATATGGCAGATAAGGTTAGTGTACATCGGATCGGAGGAAGCCATTCAAGTATGCTGTCGGAGGTCCATACCGCCTCGCTTGCGAAAACCATCGACGGATGCATGGAAGAGGATGACAGGACAGGAAAAGGAGTTGACTGCTGATGGTATTTTCCAAAAAAATATTGATAATAGACGACAGTGATTTTTTCGCGAAGCTTATATCGAATGTGCTGACCGGGGCGGGTTATGCTGTCGTAAGGGCTGTCGCGGGCGCCGAGGGTCTGAAGATGGTCCGCGAAGAAAAGCCGGACCTGGTGCTGCTCGATGTCGTCATGCCCGACATGAGCGGATTCGAGATCTGCCGCATTTTGAGGGAAGCAGACAGCAACAACCTCATGCCGATCATCATGCTGACATCGCAGGACGACCAGGAAGACAAGCTCATAGGTCTTGAACTCGGGGCGGACGATTATATTACAAAACCGTTTAATGACAGGGAGATGCTGAGCCGGATCCGAAATACGCTGAAGAGGATCGACAGGAACCGCATGGCGAGCCCTCTGACGGGTTTGCCCGGAAACCTCGAAATCATTGCCGAGATCAGTTCAAGGATCGAAAAGGGAGCGAAGTTTGCAGTCATCTATGCGGATCTGGATAATTTCAAGGCTTATAATGATGTCTACGGCTTTGCCAAGGGCGATCAGGCTATAAAACTGACAGCCGACATCATCACGGACGAGGTTCGGGATGCCGGCGATGAAAGCGGATTTGTCGGGCATATAGGCGGAGATGATTTTATAATCGTCAGCGGGATCGGCTGTGCTGAAGCGCTTTGCATCGGGATCACGACCAAATTTGATTTGCGGATCAGGGAGCTTTACAGTGACGGCGACCTGGCTGCCGGATATATTTATACATTGAACCGAAGGGGCGAACGGGTCGAATATCCGATAATGTCCATTTCGCTGGCAGTGATCACAAATCAATTCCACGACATCGAATCGCATCTTCAGGTGGCTCAATTCGCCGCCGAGATGAAGAAAGCGGTCAAAGCGCTGCCCGGCAGC
>DIEM01000073.1:230-71120 GCA_002418625.1 Firmicutes bacterium UBA5774 | reverse complement strand
GCGTCTCTCAGTGTCAACTGCTTTTCAAACTTTTTTAATGTTTTTTTTACTTTTTCAAGCTGCCATTTCAAGAAGCTTTCAACGAGTTCATCTGACACACGCAAGTCATATCTTAACAAAACATAGTAAGTATGTCAACAACTTTTCCGGTTTTTTTTCTTCTAATTTCCCATGATTTTTTATATGGTTTTCCATATGGTGATATGGAAAAGCAAGCGCGGTCCTTGCACTGCTTTTTCAACCGGCAAATCAGCCTGACGGTCCCGCTCGGGCAACGGCCTTCGGGCCTCTCACAAAATGAAAATGCCGGAGCGCCGCAGGGCCTGAAGGCACCCGCTTCGCTCCGGCATGCATACTGCCCCGGATCAGTCTGTCAGCTTCAAATAACTCTCATATCGTTCCTTGGCGTTATGCTCCGCCAGTTCGAACAATCTGTCCGCTACCTCCGGAAACTCTCCTTTTAATGAAGAATATCTCACCTGTCCCATCAGGAAGTCCCTGAAATTGTGGATCGGCGCCTTGGAATCCATCGTGAACGGATTCTTGCCTTCAGCCTTGAGGTCTGGATTGTATCTGAATAGATGCCAATAACCGGAATCAACGGCTTCCTTGGTATTTTCCTGGGATTTGCCCATGCCCTTTTTAATGCCGTGGCTGATGCAGGGCGCATAAGCGATTATGATCGAAGGGCCGTGATATTTCTCGGCCTCCGTGATCGCCTTGAGGAGCTGATTCTTATCAGCGCCCATTCCGACCTGTGCGACATAGACATATCCGTAGGACATGGCCATCATGCCAAGATCCTTCTTCTTTATGCGCTTGCCCGATGCGGCGAATTTTGCGACAGCCGCGGTAGGCGTGGATTTCGACGCCTGCCCGCCCGTATTGGAATACATCTCCGTGTCAAACACCAGGATGTTGATATCCTCGCCCGATGCCAGCACGTGATCCAGACCTCCGTAGCCGATATCGTAAGCCCAGCCGTCTCCGCCAAGGGCCCAGACAGACTTCTTGACCAGGTAGTCCTTTCTTCCGACGATCTCGGCGAGCTCCGCTCGAGCCGCTTCCTCCAACGAGCCGGCAGCTTCTATGGCGGCCATGACCTTTTCGCTTGCCGCCCTGGACGCCTCGCCGTCGTTCTTGTACTCTATCCAGTTTTCAAACGCGGATTTCAGATCGGCCGGGATGTTCATCCCGATCAGCGCCTTCATGCTGTCCTCGAGTTTGTTTCTCATCTGCCTGACGCCGACAGCCATACCGTAGCCGTACTCCGCATTGTCTTCGAACAGGGAATTGGCCCACGAAGGTCCGCGCCCGTTCTTGTCTTTTGTATAAGGCATGGACGGAGCGGACGCTCCCCATATGGACGAGCAGCCGGTAGCGTTGGCGATCATCATCCTGTCGCCGAACAGCTGCGTTACGAGTTTGATATAAGGGGTCTCTCCGCAGCCGGCGCAAGCGCCGGAAAACTCCATGTATGGCTGCGCGAACTGGCTGCCTTTGATGCTGGTCTTAGCGACGATTTTGTCCTTGACCGGAACCTTCGCCGCATATTCCCAGTTTTCGATCTGGATCTCCTGGGTGCCGATTGGCTTCATAGTCAGCGCCTTGTTCTTGGCGGGACATATATCCGCGCAGTTTCCGCAGCCCAGGCAATCGAGCGGCGCGACCTGGATCCTGTATTCGAGGTTCTCGAAACCTTTTCCGCCTGCCTTGATCGTTTCAAAAGCCGAAGGTGCTTCAGCCTTTTCGCCGGCGGTCAGCAATACGGGACGAATGGCAGCGTGCGGGCATACGAACGAACACTGGTTGCACTGGATGCAATTTTCCTTGTGCCACTCGGGAACCTCGTTTGCCACGCCTCTTTTTTCATAGGCTGACGTCCCGGCAGGGAACGTGCCGTCCGCTCTGTCCGCGAAAGCGCTTACAGGCAGATCGTCGCCTTCCTGTCTCGACATGGGAACGAGCACTTCCTCGATGAATTCAGGAACGTCTTTCGTGACTTTCGCGGCGTCCGCCGCCGTCTTCCATGATTCAGGCACTTCTATCCTGATATAGTCGGTCACGCCGCGATCGATGGCGGCATGATTCATTTCTACTATCTTTCCGCCTTTTTTGCCATACGTATGATCGACGGATTCCTTCAGGAACCGGACAGCGTCCTTTAGCGGAATGACAGCCGACAGCTTGAAGAAAGCCGCCTGCATGATCATGTTGATCCTGTTTCCGAGCCCGATCTCGCTGGCGATATCTGTCGCGTTGATGATATAAAAATCAATGTCGTTCTCTGCCATATAGCGTTTCATGTGCGCCGGGAGATGATCTTCCAGCTCTTCCTTGCTCCAGACGCAGTTCAGGACGAAAATGCCGCCCTTCTTGAGTCCCTTGAGCAGATCGTACTGGTTGACGTAAGCCTGGGTATGGCATGCGACAAAATCAGCTTCCGTGACCAGATAGGTAGACTGTATCTTATTCTTGCCGAATCGCAGATGCGATACCGTCAGGCCGCCGGACTTCTTCGAGTCATAAGCGAAATATCCCTGCGCATACAGCTCCGTCTCATCGCCGATGATCTTGATGGCGCTCTTGTTGGCTCCGACAGTTCCGTCGGAGCCCAGCCCCCAGAACTTGCATCTGATCGTTCCCGCCGGCTCGGTGGATATGCCTTGCGGTGTGGGAAGCGACGTGAACGTAACGTCGTCTGTTATGCCGATCGTGAACTGGTCCTTCGGCTCAGGTGCTTCAAGATTCTGATAAACCGCGACGATCTGTGCCGGCGTCGTGTCCTTGGAGCCAAGGCCGTATCTGCCGCCGAAGACTTCCGGCGCGTCGGCATTCCTGTAGAACATGGATCTGATGTCCATATATAAAGGCTCTCCGAGAGCTCCGGGTTCCTTGGTCCTGTCGAGTACCGCGATCCGCTTGACTGTCGACGGCATCGCTTCCATGAAATATTCAGGAACAAACGGCCTATAGAGCCTGACTTTGACCAGTCCGACCTTCTTGTCCTGTCCCATCAGCATGTTGATCGTCTCCTCGATCGTTTCGCAGACCGAACCCATCGCGACGATGATATGCTCCGCCTCGGGATGGCCGACATAGTCGAAGGGCTTGTAGCTCCTGCCGGTCAGCTCGCTGATCTTCTTCATGTAGTCCGCAACGACGGCGGGTACCGCTCGATAAAACTTATTGGATGCTTCCCTTGCCTGGAAGAAGATGTCCGGATTCTGCGCAGAGCCTCTCGTGACAGGATGCTCCGGATTCAAAGCGTTGTCCCTGAAGCGCTGCACTGCCTCCATATCCACGAGACCCTTGAAATCGTCGTAATCGATGACTTCGATCTTCTGCACTTCATGCGAGGTTCTGAATCCGTCGAAGAAATGCAATACCGGCACCCTCGACTTGATAGCCGCAAGGTGGGCTATCCCCCCCAGATCCATGACTTCCTGAACCGAGCTTGAAGCAAGCATCGTGAAGCCCGTCTGCCTGGCAGACATAACGTCGGAATGGTCTCCGAAGATGCACAGCGCATGCGCTGCAAGCGTCCTTGCGCTCACATGGAATACGCCCGGCAGCAATTCGCCTGCGATCTTGTACATGTTGGGGATCATCAGCAGCAGTCCCTGCGATGCCGTATATGTAGTAGTCAGAGCGCCCGATGCCAATGAGCCATGTACTGTCCCTGCGGCTCCTCCTTCAGACTGAAGTTCCACTACCGAAACCTGCTGTCCGAAGATATTCTTCTTCCCGTATGCCGCCCACTCGTCCACGAGTTCCGCCATTGTTGATGACGGCGTGATCGGATAGATCGCTGCAACTTCGGTGAATGCATACGATACATATGCTGCGGCCGTGTTTCCATCCATTGTTTTCATGTTTTTCTGTGACATTGCCAACACTCCTTTACTACAGAATCGCTTTCTACATTCATAAATAAATGTAAAAAAGTATAATTATGATACATAATACAGTTTTTTACCTTGATAGTCAAACATATTTGCGATGAATACAATATACATTTCGAGCGGAATATTTCTACAATTCTGCAAATTCAAACGTTCTGCCGCTAACTGTATACAAAATACAAAATTATAGCTTTTTTATCTCTTCTTCATTCTCGTCATAAATATACATTCGGGCATACGTGATCCCAGATTTTTCCAGTCCTTTCGCCGCATTAAGCTCGCAGCGTTTCGAACAACTGAGCACCGTCATCCTGCAGGAGCTCCTGTCTGTAATGACAGGATAACGCTCGCCCTTCCTGTCCCTGATTCGGAAATTCGCGGAAATGCACTCCCTGCATATCGCTTCGCGATCCGCGTCGAGCCCCCAATCTCCGGCAACGCAGTGTTCCGATACCATCACCGGTATCCTGCCATACACCGCGTATTCGGCAGCAAGGCCGTAAAAGTTCATCCCCTTGATTTTGTCCGGCCTGATTTCATGCGAAACAACACCGCCTGCAAGTCCCAGGCTTTTTATGCAGCCGAAGCTGTAACTGTTGTATAGGTTCAGGGAATGATCCCCAAATACAGCCATCCCTTCATCGGCACACCGGTTCGCCCAGCCCGGATTGCCGGCGCAAATCCCGTACGCATAGCGATGACTGCCCAATCTGTCCAAATTCCCGCGAATTATTTCGTCATGGCGCCCTCGTGTGATGGCCGGAATGACAGGCACAAGTTCAACGCCCTTGCCACTGTAAGCCTGGAATATATCATCGTACTTATCGGTCAGAAAGCAGTCATAAGGCAGGTATATCCGCTGCACGTCGAAAATCTCCTTCTCGAATGCCTTGTTGACCCGTCTTCCATCGCCATCCTGATCCAGACGATAAAAATAAAGGCTTTTTTTGATCTGTTGCAGGTCATTGCTTTGAACAGTACTTTTTACAGCCGCTTCAAACGATGCGGCAGCCGTGTTCGACAGTCGTGCTTCAGGCATTTCAAAAGATTGTCCTGGCATAATGTCTTCAAAACCATCGATCGGGCGGCGATTCGCATATTTTATCTTCCTGAGCGCTTCCATGCGTTCAAGCGCCGAACGCCTGATATCGTTGAGCTCCGCCGCAGGGAGGGACAACCCCGGCTCCAGCCGTATATCAATGCTTTCCAGAAAAAAAGGTGTTCCGCCGGTCTTGGACAACCGGCTCTGGACCATCTCTTGGGTAAGAGGAAGATTTATTGCTTCTTCAGGCATTTTTTCGCCCGTCACCTCAGCAATGTGACCGATCCCATCCTCCAGGACAAGTCTGGCGGGAGCATGCTTCTCCAGCGTGAAGGTCCCCGTGAGTCCCGTCTGCCGGCGCTGCCTTCCTGTATAGGAAGCCCGCGCCGCTTTGGCAAGCTCTTTGTCCGATATCTTATTGACGCGATCGCCCGGCATAATATGGCCGTCGATATAACCGACGGTCACAGTATCTCCCTTAGTCCCGAAATCCGCTTTGATTCCGCCGATCCTCATCATTGTCACAATATTTCCCGGAAGCTCGCGATTCATGATTTCGATGCCGTCACCTATCGACAATCTGTCTTCAAGCACGATCTCCACCTGCCGTTTATCCGGGCTCGCCGATCTGACGCTGCCGATCCTGATGCCCTGATGCTTTGGCAGTTCACCTGACATGAGCTTTTTCCCGGGATTTCCGGATAGATAGCCAGTCGTAAAGCTGCCGCGGCTGAAAATCTGGCTCAGCGCACGCTCATCCTCGGTGTCAACCGGGATGCTTCCATTATATATACCGATATTTCCAGCCATGCCGTTCCGCTTTGCCCATAAATCGAGATACTTTCTATAAATGCGCGTTACGATCGCCACATATTCAGGCGATTTCATGCGTCCCTCGATCTTCAGGCTTGCAGCTCCAGCATCCGCCAGACTGCCGATAAGGCTGACGGCGGCCAGATCCTTCGGACTAAGTAAATAGGCCCCCGAAGTGACCACAGATTCTCTTCCGTTCCTGTCGATCCTCTCAAGATCATACGGCAGCCTGCACGGCTGCGCACAGGTCCCTCTGTTCCCGCTTCTGCCCCCGATCGCGTAGCTAAGCTCGCATTGGCCGGAATAACATATGCAAAGCGCTCCATGGACGAATACTTCGATCTGCGCTTCAGCGCGGCTGCAGATTTCCCCGATTTCTGCAATTCCAAGCTCCCTTGCCAGGATCACCCTTTCAAAACCCATTTTTTCAGCGGCCTTGACCCCTTCTAAATTGAAAATCGTCCCTTGTGTGCTGAAATGGATCGGCAGCTCCGGCATGTACCGCTTGATCAGCGACGCCAGGCCGATATCCTGAATTATCAGGGCGTCCAAACCCATCAGATAGAGCTTTTCAGCGTATGCAAGTGCGGCTTTTATTTCATCGTCGGCAATCAGCGTATTCATTGCAATATAAATATTGACACCCCGGACGTGTGCATGCTCTATGGCTTCCTGAAGCTCATGCTCGCCGAAATTATCGGCGTTCATGCGGGCATTGAATGTCTTGCCCCCCATATATACGGCATCAGCGCCGTTTTCGATCGCGGCCATGAGTTGTTCAATCCCGCCGGCAGGTGCCAGCAGTTCGGGAATATTTTTCATTTCATCACCTTCCTAGCGGTGTATCCATTCTATCAAATTTCTTGCGGAAATAATATCCTGCATATATAATTAATTCAATGATTGCAGGAGGATCGGCCAATGTCTGAAAACAACACCAAATTCCACATCAACAGGCAATACATGACGCTCAGCGTCTATGTCGTCTTAACGGCTGTCATACTGTTCATCGCCTATCAGATCATCACGCATCCGGATATCGTCCTGACCTCCGTCGGAAGCCTGCTCGGCAATTTGCTCTCCGCTATCTCCCCGCTGATTATCGGGCTGGTGATCGCATATCTTCTCGGCCCACTGGCCAAAGCAATCGACGGCCAGGTCATGGCGCGGCTGTTTCACAAAGTGTCCACCGATCCTGCCAAAGCGGCTAAACGCTTGAAATATCTGCATACCTTCAGCATTCTGATCACATTTCTGCTGATCATTGCCGCACTGGGCCTGATCATCTATGCCCTCGCAGTCCTGATCGTCGGCCAGTTGTTTTTCGCCAGCCTGGATCAGATGGTCCGGAGCATTATCGATTATTTCCTGAAATACGAACAGGTTCTCCAGGATCTGATCGCGAAGATCCCCGGCAGCGGACTGGAAGAAAGGCTGCAGGAAGCAGTCGCGGCATTGATCGCCTGGTTGTCTGACCATATCAGCACGGCATCGGTCGTTAATTTTGCGATAGGCATAGGCGGTGGCATATTAAATGTCTTCCTCGGAGCCGTCGTCAGTGTTTATCTGCTTTTAGACGCCGACTTCTTCAGACGCCTTTGGCAGAAATCCTTGAACATTTTACTGCCGGAGCACCGCGTGGTCCAAATAAATGAGACTTTGAGCGAAGTCAACATCGTCGTTGGAAAGTTCCTGCGGGGACAGCTGCTCGACGGATTGATCATCGCCATTATGTCGTCCGTCGGCCTGACGCTCGTCGGTCTTGACTTTGCCGTGTTCATCGGCTTCTTTGCGGGTCTCGCCAACATCATCCCTTATTTCGGACCGATCCTCGGCATGATCCCCGCCGTCATCGTGGCTTTGCTGACAGGCGGCGTCACCCAAGCGCTTCTGGCGGTCCTCGTGCTTTTCATCATCCAGCAGCTCGACAGCGCGATCATTTCTCCGCGCGTCGTCGGCGCCAGCACTGGCCTTCATCCTGTGTTCGTCTTGACTGCCGTCGTCTTCGGCGGATATTTCTGGGGCATTCCCGGCATGCTGCTCGCGGTTCCGGCCGCCGCCATTCTCAAGCTGTTCCTCGCAAAAAGGTTTGGCGCCATTTGATTCATTATATCATTCACTTATCTTTGGTCCGCTCGATTCAAATTATCTGAATTCTCACACTAATACGCCAATTTTGATATTTAATTCACAATATTTTATAAGCCTTAAGAGTTGCTATCGATTTGCTGCCTACTATTTACTTTTTTGCTTATCTAAATAATTTCAACACTTTTCAGGATTATTTCTCAATATCCTCTTTACAAAATCAAGTCCGCTCACTTATACTTAAAAATAGATAAACAATTTTATTGATAATATATTAACACTACATTTCTTAAGGAGGAAAAAAATGCAACCAGCTACCAACACAAGCACTTGCGCGTGCGGCTGCACGACGCCTTCGGATTTTTCTGAATTGGATCTGATACTTGCCGAGTACAAGACCGTACCGGGCAGTCTCATAATAATTCTGCAAAAGACTCAAAACCTCTATGGATATCTGTCCAGAGAGGCGATCGCGTACATTGCAGCAGCAACGGGGATCACACAGGCGAAAATTTTTGGGGTCGCCACATTCTACACGCAATTCAGGCTGAAGCCGATCGGTAAGCACCTGATCATGCTTTGCCAGGGAACCGCCTGCCATGTCAGCGGATCCAAAGCCATTGAGGAAGCCATATGCAAGGAGCTTTCTATCAGCGACGGCGAAACGACCGCAGACGGTCTTTTTACTTTGAATAATGTGGCATGTCTCGGATGCTGCAGCCTGGCGCCGGTAATGATGATCCAGTCGGAAGACGGCGACGAGACATACGGAAAGCTCACAAAAGAGAGCGCCAGAGAAATCCTGCAAGAGATCAGGAACAGGGAGATGGCCCGGGAGGCACAAAAATGAGAGTATTAATCGGGCAAGGAAGCTGCGGGATCGCTTCCGGAGCAAAAAAAACAGCGGCCGCATTTAAAAAGCATGCCGCCGAAAAGGATCTCGATCTGGACATCAGACCGACAGGCTGTATCGGCATCTGCTATTTGGAGCCGATCGTCGACGTCATTGATGACAGCGGCACAAGAACCAGATATGTCAAGGTAACGCCGGAAGACGCCGCCGCAATAATAGATTCCCACATCATCGGCGGCAAACCTGTCCGCTCGCTTGAAATCCCGAAGGAGGGCAAAGCTTTCCTTTCGAAGCAGAAGCGTATCGGGCTTAAGAACTGCGGGATCATTGATCCTGAAGATATAAACGACTATATCGCCGCAGGCGGTTACCAGGCGCTGAAAAAAGCGCTGTTCGATATGACACCCGACGACATATGCGTCGAAATAGAACAATCGAATCTTCGCGGACGCGGCGGCGGCGGATTCCCGACCGGCAAGAAATGGCTGCAGGTCAAGCGCCAGACGGAGCCGGTCAAATATGTCGTCTGCAACGGCGACGAGGGAGATCCGGGAGCATTCATGGACCGAAGCATCATGGAAGGCGACCCGCATCGCATGCTCGAGGGCATGATCATTGCCGGCATTGCGACAGGCGCCCATGAAGCGTACATTTATGTCCGCGCGGAATATCCGCTGGCGGTCCACCGGCTCGAAACAGCAATAGCACAGGCTGAAAAATCCGGCTTCATTGGAAAGAACATATTGGATTCGGGCTTTGATTTCAGCATCAGGATCAATCTGGGCGCCGGCGCCTTTGTATGCGGCGAGGGCAGCGCCCTGACAGCCTCTATTGAAGGAAACCGCGGCATGCCGCGGGTCAAGCCGCCCCGAACAGTCGAACAGGGATTGTTCGACAAGCCAACAGTGCTGAACAACGTGGAGACCTTTTCCCACGTTTCGGAAATCATTATGCACGGCGCCGCTGAATATAAGAAAATCGGCCCCGAAAAAAGCCCCGGAACAAAAGCATTCGCTCTGACAGGCAATGTCAACAATACCGGACTCATAGAGGTTCCGATGGGAACGACACTCAGAGAGGTCGTATTCAACATTGGCGGCGGCGTCAAGGGTGATAAAAAATTCAAGGCTGTCCAGATCGGCGGGCCCTCAGGCGGATGCCTTACAGAAAAACATCTTGACCTGCATCTGGATTTCGATTCCCTTGCGGCGGTAGGCGCCATGATCGGCTCCGGCGGTCTCGTCGTCATGGACGAGGATACCTGCATGGTTGGGATTGCAAGATTCTTCATGAATTTCACTCAGCACGAATCCTGCGGAAAATGCGTGCCCTGCAGAGAGGGGACTCATGTCATGCTGGAGATCCTGGATGACATCGTAGGCGGGAGAGGAACTCCCGATCAGATCGATACGCTTCTGGAGCTTGCAGACACAATATCGCAGACAGCCCTATGCGGCCTCGGCAAGACGGCTGCCTCGCCGATCGTGAGCACGATCAATGAATTCAGAGATGAATACATGGCGCATGTCGTCGAAAAAAGATGTCCGGCAAAGAGTTGTTCCGGCCTCAGGCGGATCGAGATCATACCCGAAAAATGCAAAGGCTGCTCAAAGTGCCAGCGCGTATGCCCTGTAGGAGCGATCTCCGGCAAAATCAAGGAGCCTTTTGTGATCGATCAAAGCAAATGCATAAAATGCAGGGTATGTATCGACGCCTGCAGCTTTTTCAAGGCAATCAGAGAAGAATGACCTGCTCCGGCCAACATGGACACAGCTCCGCTCATAACCGGCATTCTTCAGAAATGGAAAGGAAATGATGATGATGAATAAATATATGATGATAAATGGCGAGCAGGTCGCGTTCACCGATGAAAAAAATGTGCTCGATGTCGTCAGAAAGGCAGGAATAGACCTTCCCACTTTCTGTTACTACTCCGAGCTTTCCGTATACGGCGCCTGCAGGATGTGCATCGTAGAGGACAGCAACGGCAATATCATGACATCCTGTTCAACGCCGCCCAAACACGGAATGGAAATCAGGACTCACACTCCAAGGCTCCAGAAGCACAGGAAAATCATCCTGAAGCTTCTGCTGGCCTCCCATTGCCGGGAATGCACGACCTGCAGCAAAAGCGGCTCCTGCCGCCTCCAGGATCTGGCCAATCGGTTCGGCATCAAAGAGATCCGCTTTGACAAAAGCGAAAAAGCCTATAAAGATGAATTCCCGATCGACGATTCCAGCCCGGCTATCGTCAGAAATCCCAATAAATGTATCCATTGCGGCGATTGTGTCCGCATGTGCTCCGAAAAACAAAACGTGGGGGCCATCGATTTCACGCAGCGCGGTTATGAGCTCAGAGTCTCTACCGCTTTCGACATGCCGATCGCCGAAACGGAATGTGTCAATTGCGGTCAATGCGCCGCAGTGTGTCCTACGGGCGCCATCGTTGTAAAAAACAATACAAGCGAGGCGTGGGACGCGATATATGATGAAAACACGCGTGTGATCGCCCAGGTCGCTCCCGCGGTCAGGGTAGCCCTTGGCGAAGAGTTCAGCATTCCCTCCGGCCAGAATGTGATGCCTCTGATCGCAGCAGCCATGAGAAAACTCGGCTTTGATGAAATCTATGATACCTCCTTCGGCGCGGACTTGACTGTTATTGAAGAAACTGGGGAATTCGCAGAAAAACTGGCCAAAGGCGAAAAACTGCCGCTGTTTACCTCCTGCTGCCCTGCATGGGTCAAATATGCAGAAAATCGTCACCCGGATATCATGCATCAGGTTTCGACCTGCAAATCCCCACAGCAGATGTTCGGCTCCGTGATTAAAGAATACTTCAAGGATAAATCAGCGGCGGACGGCAAGAAAAGCTTCGTCGTTTCGATCATGCCATGCACCGCAAAAAAAGCTGAAGCCAAACGGCCGGAATTCAATCATGACGGCATAGACGACGTCGATCTGGTTCTGACGACCCAGGAGCTTGCAAATATGATTTATGAAGCGGGTATTAGTTTTGAGAAGCTCGAACCGGAAGCCCTCGATATGCCCTTTGGGATGTTCAGCGGCGCCGGCCTGATTTTCGGTGTCACCGGCGGCGTCACCGAAGCGGTCGTCAGAAAGATCGCCGAAGAGAAAACCCATAACGCTATCAACAATATCAGGTTCTGCGGGGCGCGCGGCATGGAAGGCGTCAAGGAATTCGAGTTTCCTCTTGGCGACAGGATGCTTCGGATCGCGGTCGTCAGCGGTCTGAAAAATGCCGATGATCTCATCAGGAAACTTAAATCAGGGGAAGTCCATTATGATTTCATTGAGGTCATGGCCTGTCCGGGCGGCTGCATCAACGGCGCCGGCCAGCCCTACGGCCAGATGCTCGAGCGGGAAAGCAGAGCCAAGGGCTTATATGCTGCCGATAAGCAGGCCAAGATCAGACATTCGGACGCCAATCCGATTCTAGAACCAATATATAACACCCTGCTGGCGGGCCGCACCCACGAGCTCCTGCATGTCCACTACCACAGTTAGCAGATGTAACAGCAAAAAGCCGCACCGAGCGGGGATCGACCCGTGAGGATGCGGCTTTTTGATTTATGCGCCATATGCGGTATGCCTGCAAGTTCTCCTATATGTGACGCTCAAGGCATGTTCTTATCGATATAAACAGTCAGCTTGCCCAGAAAGTTCACATAACTGCCGAGCTCATTATCATACCAGCCAAAAATTTTGGCATGCGTTACAGGAATGTTGATATCCTGCATACTGTCGATGCCGTATTCCCGAAGTGATCTTGCATAGACCGGCATGAAGCCTGTTCTCGTATGCGTTTCCACCCCTTCGATCACAATGGCGGCGCGATAGCCGACAATGTCCGAAGAAACATTCTGTTTTTCACTGAAGACGAGCATGTCCTTCTGCGGTCCCAGTGACGCTTTTTTATAGATATCGTTCAAAAATGCCCTGCTCAGCACCGGCTCTCCCGATTCATGAAGCTTCGTGTTGAATGTGACATTCAGCGTGATGAGCGAAGCGGTGCTGATCGGGATCCTGACCGAATCAGCCATAAAGCCGATCGCCTTGATCTCCGGCAATACCTCTTCAAGCGCTATCGCAGCCCCGGTCGTCGTCGGGATGATGTTGTTGAACACCGAGCGGTTTCGGCGCAGATCTGAATCTCCGGCCCTCGGAACCGCATCCAGAATATTCTGATTGTTGGTGGATGCATGGACCGTGGACATGGATGCCGTGATTATTTCTGCCGTCTCCCTGGTTTCAAGCAGCGGCTTGATCATATGAGCCAGGCCTGTCGTCGTACAGCTGGCCGCGGAGATGATATGATGCACATCAGGATCATATTTCATATGATTGACACCATAGACGAACATGCCGCTGTCACTTGGCATTTTCAGCGAATCATCCTTGATCTTGAATGGCGCGCTGCAAATGACCTTCTCGGCTCCCGCCTCGAGATGTCCCCTTACGCTGCCCTTTGGATGGTCCGCAGGCACTGCCGGATCATTAAAGGTTCCTGTGCATTCCACCACCAATTGAACGCCTCTTTTCGCCCAATTGATGTCCCTCGGATTCCGTGCGTCTGACAGGATCTGAACCGGCGTCCCGTTGATCTTGAATATGCCGGCTTCCCTGTCTGTTATTTCGACCTTGCAGGTCTTTCCGGAATACCCGTACAAAAAAGTATCCAGCGACCCATAAGTCGAATCCTTCGTCAAAAAGTCTACGATATCGTCCAGGTTCTTCCCGACCTTTCTGCCCGCATTAAGGACAAATCCGTCAAAATGCTTCAGCATCAGGTGATTCCAGAAGGTCAGCTTGCCAATCCTTCCTATGCCGTTGATGCCAAGGACCTTGGTGCTTTCCAGATAATTATTCATTTCATCCGCTCCTTGTCAATTATATTAAGTGATATGCCACTTTTTCCATATCAAATGTAGGTGATCGGATAGCTTCCAATATATATATTTCCCGACTTCCCGTCAATGGAGATCATGTCTCCGCTCTTTATTATTATATCATTGATCACGCATGATTTTTCCTCATCATTTACATAAAGCTCCTTGCAGCTGACAATGCAGACCTTCCCCAGTTTTGCCGCCGTCACCGCAGCATGGGACGTGACGCCGCCCCTGCTCGTCACAAGCCCGTCGCAGATGAATATGAGCGGAATATCGTCAGGAACCGTATCAGGCCGTATCACGATATGATGATCATCCGGGAACCGCTGCTTGTTTTCCGTCAGATCCTCCATGCTGAAGCTGGCAACGCCGCTCAAGCAGCCGCCATCTATTCCTATACCCCGTCCCGCATGCCTCAATTCGCCGACAGGCACATTAAAGATGGATATTTTATCCTGCGGATTGATGATCTGCTCGCGGATCTGCAGAATAAAAAGGTCCTGCGGATTTTCCGATTCAAATGTGAATTCAATCTCCTGATTATTATAACCATATTTATCGATCAATTCCACCGCATAATCCTTCAATCTTTTATAAATCAAGGGGAAAGCGGACTGGAGCGATATGCCGGCGTCAGTGTTGTCGCCCATTCTCTGGCTTTCGGATATCGGAAGCGTATGGACCAGCCCGGATACGATATCCTCCCCTTGGCTGCACAGCGTAAAATCACCGTAAAGATTGACGCCCGGCTTATTCATTTTGGGATTGTGGGTAAACACCACGCCTGATCCCGATCGACCAGACCTGTTGCCCATGACCATTTTCTGGACGATCACCGCCGTTCCCCATTCATCCGCGATCTGCAGATGCTTCCTGTAGGATATTGCCCGGTCGGAATTCCATGAATCGAGCACATTGGCGATTGCCTGTCTCAACTGCACAAAAGGCGAGTCGCTGATAAGGACGCCGTGATCAGACAAAGCCGTTTTGTAGTCTGTGACGATCTCATGCATTTGTCCGGAAGTGAAATGGGATTTCTGCTCAACGGAATATTTCTTTTTATAATCGGCCATGATGCTGTCGAATATGTCCCTGTCGATGCCATTGGACATACCCCAGCTCTGGACAAAGCGCCTGTAGGAGTCCCATCCCATCCAGGCCGTTTCAGGATCTGCGTCCAGCGCCGCAGCGATGCTGTCATTCATTCCCACATTGAGAAATGTGCTCATGGCGCCCGGAAGCGAAATGGCCGTCCCGGATCGGACCGAAAGCAGCATCGGTTTCTGTGGATCCCCAAATTTCAATTTCGACATCTTTTCTATATCCGCGACGTGTCTCAAGATTGAGCGTTCCAATTCCAGACTCATGAAGGGATGCTCCAGGACCGTCTCCTTGTGCCGGAAAACCTCGGTTGTCAGCACAAAGCCTGCAGGTATCGGGAAATTGTACGATGTCAGTTTTTTAAGATAATACGCCTTGGCCCCGAGAAAAACCCGATTGTCCATTTCCAAAGTGGGCTTATTGAACGGGCTCATCGTCAGATCCGGATTGTACGTCATCATATTGCTGATATATTTATCCGAATACGAATCGACCATATTCTGCAGCTTATTGATCGAATCAGACAGGAAATTGTCCAGCTGCTGTATCAAAAATGCGGAGGACATGATTTCCCTGTAAAAATTTTCGGATTTCTTCAGCAAGGTTTCTTTTCGTCCGTCATAAATCTGGGGTACGACAACGCTGAGTGTTTCGTCGTATACCCTAAGAAAATATTCGTTGATGATCTCCTTAATATTGTCCGCCATGAATTCGAACAGATTGATGTACTGCCCCAGCGTAAAGCTGGGTGATGTCAGACTGTAATGCAGCATCTCCAGATTGGAGTTGAAATTCTGATTGACCATGCCGTCCAATTCCAGGCCGATCTTGAATAGCTGCAGTGTTTCATGCATTCGATTCAATGTTTTAGCCGTTATATATTCGAGTTTTACTGTGCCGAGGAATTTTCCCATAAGTCGTGAAGCCACTTTTTCAAGTCTATACATCAGGCCGAGCGCTTCAAATTTCGGTTCGATATACTGTCCGTACATGGATGGGATCCCGATGGCGATATGCCTCTTATAATAGATGTTTTCAAGTGCCGCGCTTTCATTCTTGTCCAGTATAACCTGCTTGAGCTTGGTCATCAGGCCGAACGCCAGCATAAGCGCCTTCTGATGATCGTTTCTCCTCATACAGTCTGAAAAGCCATCGATGTCCTCCTTGTTGAAAAAGCGGCTCACCGAAAGGATCTCCACAATGTCGCCGGCTTCGAGGGAATATTTTTCCAGCAGCAGCTTGTTGACCTGCACCAGATATATCAGCCTCTTTCTATCCCGCTCTCCGGCTATCCCGCAGGTATTGATGAAATCCACCAGTTTATTTTCGGGCAGCTCCAGAAAAGCAGCGTGATCGACCTTGAAATGGCTGCAGGCTGCCTTCATCAAGCTGTTGACGCCCTTGAAATAATCGCCTCCCGTATCGATGGATTCGGCCACGTCCCTGGGTATGATCGGCAGCAGCGGCTCTATGTCGCCATTGAGCCAAAACGCGGCGATCCTGTTGATCAGCGTGACATGAGTGTTGTTGCTTTCGGTATGGATCTGCTTGCGTACAAAATGGATCAGCCTGTCCTTTCTTTTTGACAATTCGTCCATAGCCGTCGTAGCGTCCCTCAGTTGGCCTTCCGCGCCTATTTCCCTGAAATAAACCGGGAAAAATTTCGCCAGCTGCTTGACCTGCTTGTAAACCGGCTGTATTTCAGCGTTCAGCAGCTTCGTAACATCGCGCTGAAACAGATCGACGTCAGATATGAATATCCCGCCGATCTTAAGATTGACGACCAGCGCAGACAACAGCTCCTTAAAATCCTTGGGCGAGCTTTCAATGAGTTCGAGCCAGATGCGTATGTTTTTTACATGATCCACATTGACTTTAATCTGCCAGTCCTCGTTAATGTCGAGGTTTCCGGGATGAATGAAACCAAAACCGATCAGCTTTTTGTTGAAATACGGGATGACCCTCTTGTCACCCATATTGACGATCTCTTTGCCGAGTGTGAACAGACAATCAAGGATCGAGCCGGAATGCTGATCTTTCAATTGGTTGAAAAAATCGAAGAGGACATCGATCAACGGGTAGATTTCATGCTCGCCCAGCCCTTCGAGAGCATCTTTCAGCAACCTGTTCATGTCATAAAGGAGATGGTTTTTCAATTGCAGCATTCCCGGAACATCCATGACATAAAAAAGATAATAAATTTTCTCTATCGGAAGTTCAAATTCATCGCTGAACCGCCTGAAGCAATTTGCGATGTCATTGAAAAAAAGATTCGACTCCAGATTCTCCCATGTAACGGATGCGTCGATTTTATTCCTCAGGGCAGTAAAAAACCCGGCGCCGATCATATCGATTTTTTCCTTGTATATCGGTTGGAACAATTCCGCCCGGCTTTCAAACCATTCTTCGGCGTTGGATGTTCGTTCCCAGTATTCACAGCTCCTCAGAAGCACGATCTTGGTCAGCCGGCAGATTTCGGCATTGTATTCCGGCAGAGCTGCCGCTCTCGGGAAATAGGTCTTGAAATATCCGGCATTTCGAAGATAGATCATTTCAAACTCATCCATGCCTTGAGCAATCAGCTCGATGCATTTCCAAACCGCGCTGTGAGGAAAGCCCTCTTCTTTCAATATACGGTCCGTGAACTTGAACAATGTCTTGACCAGCTGCTCCGTCTGTTTTTCTTCCAGCCTTTTGGCAAACAGCTCTTCGAATATTTTAGTCAAAAAAAGAAATGCCTCTTCAGACTCCGGTATGGAATTATACACCCAGAGGTCTGTAAGGCAGATGTTATGGAGATTTTCAATAATATAGCCATAATTGGCGTACGGATGATTATACTCGTTTATGAATTCCTCGGTCCGCTTGTGTATGCTCCAATGAGCTGACGACAACCCGACGAACCACAGGTGCTCTTCAGGAATCCGGATGTCCTCATGCCGGGTTTCAGCCAGATTGGCCTCAAGAGCTTTTGATTCAAAAACAGTTTCCATTTCATCACCCGATACATTATACTGCGCAGTTCAATGCTGTTATGTATATTATAGCATAAATCCGGTGTTATACAAAGCAAATGTGCCCGGAAACACAAGACAGCAGACCATGGATCTGCCATCTTTCAAGAACCGGATTTACATGCCCGAACAATGTCCGGACCATCGGCTGCGATATCAAATGATATTCTTTGATACATATTCCGAAGTGCATAGCGCCAGGAGCGCTCCATATGCCACATCAAATTCCAATATGTCTCCAACCCTGCATTCTAAAGCGCAATCTGTCAGATCCACGATCGTGTGATCACTGCTGGCACCTATAACCTCTGCACCTGCCAGCCTTGGAAATATATCATCGATCTTGCAATCCTGCCTTCCCAAAGCAAGGATCGCGCGCTTCCTGATGCCTCGGTCCGGAAATTCAGGCACATTTCCGAAGGCATCAACGCCGATCCTGCCGAATGGCTTGGACGGTTTTTCCTTGAGCTCCACAATTTCGGCGGCAAGCGTGAACACGTCGCGATGAGCGCCTTCATACGACCGGTTTACCTGGACGTCCATCCCGAGCAGTATCAATTCACCAATCCTGAAATGATTGACGCCTTCAGGCGTGTCGCCTGCTTCCATTACATGATAGCTGCAGGAATTGCCACCGGAAATATAATCGATTTTGATGCCGTGCTTCTTCTCCACTTTATCCTTGACATCAAGCAGCCGGCCCAGATTGTCCCTGTCGGCCAGAACCCCGCCGAAGCAGGAGTAATTGGCCCCAATGCCCGCTAGCATGATCCCGTCCAGAGCAATGATCTGATCCGCAAGCGCAGGCGCATCCTCATACAGGCAGCCCTCCCGGAGGTCTCCGACATCGATCATCATCATGACCTTATGCTTTTTCCCCCGCCTGACCGCTTCCCGCGAAAGCGCCCGAACCACATCGATCTCCGAGTTCAGGCTGATGTCCGCATACTCGACCACCTCCGCCGCCTGGGATATCATGGGGATCCTGATCAGCATTTTTTCCACAGGAATATCTTTTAATTTTTTCAGGTTCTCAACTCTCGAGTCTGCCAGCATTTTAGCTCCGCCCCTGATCTGGGCTTCGGCCAATTCCGGTATTGCGCAGTAGCATTTCGTAACCGCAGCCACTTCGATGCCGTATGCACCGCAATTTCTGATGATCGTCCTTGTATTCTCCTCCAATTTGTGCTTGTCGATTATAAGCGCGGGATATTTCATAGCTCTTCCTTTCCTGCGTGAAGCTGATTTTCGCTGCAGCCGCTCTTCATCCTCCGGCCTCAATTCAAGCTGATCACAGTTCCTGTTTTCCCTTCCAATGCGTCGGCTGCCTTGTATAACGAGGTGATGATCGCCCGCTTGCCCGGATTCGATTTAACGAATTTGACTGCAGCCATTACTTTCGGCAGCATGCTGCCCGGAGCGAAATGCCCTTCCCCGATGTATCTTTCGGCTTCTTCCGCCGTCATATGGTCTATATCCTTCTGGTCGGGCTTATTGAAATTGACAGCGATTTTCTCCACCTCCGTCAAAATGACCAGAGTGTCGGCCTCCAGGCTCTCCGCCAGGAGCTCCGCGGCAAAATCCTTGTCGATGACGGCAGCCACACCCTGCAGCTTGCCGTCTTCGCCCTCGACGACCGGTATGCCTCCGCCTCCTGCCGCTATGACGATCGTCGTGTCCCACATGCGCTTGACCGCGTGGATCTCGACGATCCTTTGCGGGATCGGAGAGGCGACGACGCGGCGAAAGCCTCTGCCGGCGTCTTCTTTCATGACATACCCATGCTCGTCGGAAATTCTTTTCGCATCCTCTTCATTATAAAATGGTCCGATCGGCTTGGTCGGATTTAAAAACGCCGGATCCCCCTTCGATACCACGACCTGTGTGATGACGCAGGCGACCGGTATGTCCCGTCCCCGTTCATGCACCGCATATTCAAGACACTGCTGGATATGGTATCCTATATAACCCTGGCTCATGGCGCCGCAAACGTCGAAAGGCATGGCCGGCGTCACGTTTCTCGCTTCTTCCGTGGCAAGCAGGATCCTGCCGATCTGGGGTCCGTTTCCGTGAACGATAGCCATCTCATACCCCATGAACGAAAGGTCCGCCAAATATTCACAGGTCTTCGCAACGACCTCGCGCTGATTCCGGGCAGTCATTTCACGTCCGGATTCCTGGAGCGCGTTTCCTCCAAGCGCTACGATCAGCCGGTGCGGTTTTCCGTTTTCCTTGATGCTTCTGTTGACCCATTGCGTCATAATTTTTTCCTCCAATATAATTCAATCCCTGTTGACCGGCATGCTCATGCATCGTGGTCCGCCTCTGCCCCTGCTAAGCTCTGAGCTGGGAATAGTCAGCACTTTGACGCCGCTCTTGTCAAGCAGGTCATTCGTTACGTAATTTCTGTCATAAGTGATGACGACGCCCGGCGCAATAGCCAGGGTATTTGAACCGTCGCTCCATTGCTCCCGCTGTGCCGCGATTTTATCGGCTCCCCCGCATCGGATCAACTGGACAGCCGGCAGAGCCAGTTCTCTTTTCAATATGTTCGTCAGCACATCTGTACTGCTTCTGAAAACCGGCTTTCCTTCACCGTTCAGCATGATTTCATATATATGGAGCGGCGCTTCGATTTCCGGATGGATCGTAAATTTGTCATAATCGACCATCGTGAACACGGTGTCAAGGTGCATGAAAGCCCTGCATTGAGGTATTTCAAAAATCAGAACTTTCTTGAAGCTATCGGAATGCTTCAGCAGATTCTCCGACATCATTTCAATGGCTTCCGCCGACGTTCGCTGGCTATAGCCGACAGCGACGATTTCCGGAGAAAGTACCAGGATATCTCCTCCTTCGATCGGATAAGGTCCGGGATAATCATACCAGAGCGGTGTGTGCGGCGGGATCATCGCGCTGTTGTATTGATGCATATATTTCAGAAACAGGGATTCCCTGCGGCGCGCCTTCGTGCTCATGCAATGGATGTTCATGCCGTTTCCGATGCAAGCGCCCGGGTCTCTTGTGAAATACAGATTCGGCAGCGGATCTGTGTAATACGGATAGCGCTCTGCCACGATATCCGAAAGAGAAGTCAGGGCTTTTACCGGAATATCGCTTTTCTTGATTCCCGATATCATCTTCTCGATCAGCACGGTAGTCGGCAATTCTTTCAAATACTCGTAAATGGCCTCCTGGATATGCGGGGACGTAATTTCGCTTTCGATTACGAACTCCTTGATGAATTTATGCCTGACATCCTTCTCTTGAAGGGCAATGGCGGCCTGATCCGAAAAATACAGGACTTCCACGCCGTTTTCCCTCAAAACGTCAGCAAAGCAGTCATGCTCATATTGCGCCGCGTCTAGATACGGTATATCATCAAAAAGAAGCCGTTCGAAATTATCCGGCACAAGACCTTCCAGCTCCTTGCCCAGCCTGTGGAGAAACACCTTGTTCAGCTTGCCGATTTCAGAATAAACATTGACGCCCTGTTTCATATCACACGTTTCCTTTCCGATCCTCCAAAATTGCAGGATCAGCCGATTGTGGCAACAATAACTGCTTTAATGGTATGCATCCTGTTTTCTGCTTCGTCAAATACCACTGAATATCTGCTGCGGAACACTTCGTCCGTCACTTCCCTGATGTCTATGCCTTTTTCCTTCCACTCTTTAGCCGTCTTAGTCTCAAAATCATGAAATGCCGGCAAGCAGTGCATAAAAAGAACGTCGGGGTTTTCAGTCTTTTCGATCAGATCCATCGTCACTTTATACGGCGCCAGCATTTTAACCTTGTCAGGCGTCTGCGCCTCTTCGCCCATCGACGCCCAGACATCCGTGTAGATCACGTCTGCGCCTTTAAGGCATTCCGCGCTGCTCGAAATCTCGATGACCGACCCGGTTTCCTTTGCAAGCGCTCTGGACCTTGCGACGACATCCGGATCCGGGATCAGTACGTCCGGGCCGTAAGCCACAAAATGAACGCCCATTTTCGCGCATCCGAACATCCAGGCATAAGCCATATTGTTTCTGATATCTCCGCAAAATACGACTTTGCATTTGTTCAGCGGCTTGGATAAATGCTCTTCCATAGTCATCATGTCGGCGAGGATCTGCGTCGGATGGTCTACATCAGTAAGTCCGTTCCAGACGGGAACACCGGAATATTTGGCAAGAGCTTCGACTACAGACTGTTCATAACCCCGGTACTCGATGCCGTCAAAGAATCTGCCGAGCACTTTTGCCGAATCCTCTATGGATTCCTTCTTGCCAACCTGCGAACTGGCAGAATCCAGGAAAGTCACATGGGCACCCTCATCCAGCGCCGCCACCTCGAATGCGCAGCGCGTCCTCGTCGACGTCTTTTCGAAAAGCAGAACGATATTCCTGCCCTTCAATTTATCTCCTGCGATGCCGCTGCGTTTTTTAGCCTTTAAATCGTGGGCAAGATCCAGCATGTATCTGATCTCCTGCGGTGTAAAATCCATTAACGTCAAAAAACTTCTTCCTTTTAAATTCACTCCCATTTCCATCTCTCCTTTTCCAATTCATCATCTATAGGCATATTTTATGTTTTATTGTGTTTTCAATAAAATCATACAGCAACCCAAAATTAATAAAAGTACCAGTGTATTCCTATTTTCGTGTGCCAGTTGCATCCGCCCGGAAATAAACAAAGGCTGCGCGGCAGCCTTTCGCTCATATCCCAGGACCCTGCGGCGTTTCATCGCATGCTTTCCTTCATAGCCTGGAGGAGCAGGTCCATTCCCGCCCTGATCTGATCCTCACGAGGATACGAATAATTAAGCCTGATATAATTGTCTCCATTTGTGCCGTAAGGGAAAAACACATTGCCCGGAATGAAGGCGACACCCTTTTTTGCCGATTTTTGAAGCAATGTTTTGACATTCATTCTTTCCGGAAGGCGGCACCAAATATATACGCCTCCGGACGGTTTTTGATAATCCAGGCCCAGCGGCCTTGCTTCATCCAGCTTATCGCACATGATATCGCGTTTCCTTTTATATTGCTTGCAGATTTCTTCAAGGTTCTTCCTGTACATTCCCTTTTCAAGATAGATACTCATGAGCTTTTGGGACAAGCTGTCGATGCTCATCAAATGCATGGACACAAGATAGCTCAGACGCTTGACGATCGGCTTCGGCGCTACTGCGAAGGCCAGTCTTACGCCGGGCGCGAATGTCAGGGCGAACGAATAGATGTAGATCACATAGCCCCGCTTGTCCATTGATTTCAGTGACGGGATCAGTTTCCCTTCATACCTGATGCCGGAAGCGCAGTCATCCTCAATGATCGGTATCCTGTGCCTGTAAGCCAGGCTCAGCAGCTCTTGCCTTCTTTCGCGGCTCATGATGATGCCCGTGGGATCATGATAACTGGAATTCACATAGATGAGCTTGGGCTTATGACGCAGGATCAGGGCCTCCAGTCCTTCGATCACCATGCCCTGACCATCGAGCGGCGCCGTGATGAGCTTCGCCCCGGCCAGATGCATTTCCCTGATGACGTCCGGTGAGACAGGCTCTTCGATGATCACCGCATCGCCGGGCTTGATGAACATTTCAACAAGATAATCCAAAATCTGATTGGTTTCCGAAAGGATCTGGATCTCTCCGGGCTGGGCATTGATTCCCTTTTCCCTAAGGAAAACGGAAAGGTTATGTCTCAGCGTATAGATGCCCTGATATGGGGCATAGCTCCAGATCTCCTCCTTACCTGAAGCGATCATCTCACTCAGGATATCCTTGATATCATCCTTGTTATAGGCTTCCTTTGGGACGATCCCGCCGGCAAACGAGATGACCTTTTCGGAATAGGTCCGGGCAATGTAATTTTCGAAGGATGCTTCCATGTCGACGAATTCATCCTTGAGCAGATGCAGCCAGGGGATCCCGCCGCACGGGCCGTTCGGGTCCCCGTCGCCGCCCTTGCAGGTGATCCTGTAGCCGAGGCCTTGCTGGGCTTCGATCGATCCGTCCGCCTTGAGTTCATTGTAAGCCTTTATGATCGTGTTTCTATGTACGCCCGCCTCTTTTGCCATGGCTCTTTCCGAAGGCAGCATAAAACCGTCCATCAGTTCGCCTGCCATGATCATGGCTTTGATCTGGTTTCTGATCTGCATATATATCGGCGTCTGGCTGTTGTGAACGATTCTGATGTCCATTATTGCGGCCGCCTTTCCTTAAGGATAAATCCGTTCTTTTTTCTGCATTCTTATAATATGAACCTGCAAATTGATACTCGCATATACATTTTATCCCAAAGGCTTTCATTTAACACCCCCTTTTTTTCGAGGTTTCCCCCGGCAGGAAGAATGCGCCGGCAATAATGTTTAATTATACAATATGTTTTATATTTATTCAATTGCTTTATAAAAAAGGCCCCTGCCGGACAGCAGTTGCCTTTTCATCCCTCTTTTCGCCGCGCGAAGCCCGCACGGCGCTATTTCTCCAAAGTTTCTGTTTTAGAGTGCTTTCCGGCGCTCTTCCTGCGAGTCTCCACTTCTCCCTGACTGTCGAATTTTATTTTCGGCCTCTTGATTTTCTTGCCGCGCTGCGCTGAGGGCTTGACGAAATATTCATTCAGCAGCTTCTCCGCAAGCATTCTTTGCGTGTTGGACTTTATTGCCAGGGTCATGATCAGCATGAATACCTCCAGCATATCGTCGTCCGCGATCTCGGCCCGATTCAGGTTGAGCTTAATACGCTCCACATCACTCCTGACTCTGGACAGAAGCGTTTCCCTGTCAGGCTCCGTCACATCAGCTATTCCTTTGTAGATGCTGGTGAAATCGATTTTCTCGTCAAAATCAGAAGTATAGTTGTCAATAAGCGGCTTCATCAGCTTTTCGATGTCGTCCATCTGGAAACTTTTCTTAAGATGATAGATCATCGTCAGCAGGATCAAGTGGCTTTTGGTATACTTTTTATTGACCGGCCCGGGAATCATCCTATGCTTGGTGTAGTTGTTGACCATCGTCTTGGTCAGCAGAATATCCTTTTCATCTTTTTTATAAGCCGACAACTTCTGATCCATAAAGGTGACAGCCTGATCCACATACAGCTCAAAATCCGGAAAATCCTCGACACTTGCCTGCGGACCCGCGATGTACTCATCGATTGTTTTCTTTACATATTCTTCATATCTCATTCGACCCGCTACCTCCAATCGTTCTCAATACTTTTATAATAACTCTCCATGTAGTTATTATATGGTATTGAATACCACGTGTCAACGGGGGTCGTATTTATTCGCCATCCGATCCTTTTTCTTTTGGCCGGCTGCCATAGAATTGATAATATGTCGTCTCGATCCTTCCATTGTAAAGCTTTCGGCGTCGGTCGGCTTTTCTTGCCGTGAACGCCTTTTCAAATTCCTTGTCCGAAGTCAGCATATAAAGCGACCACCCCGGGTTCCCCGCAAAAAAACCGGACAAATCCTTGTAAATGGCGTCAAGCTCCCTGCGCTCGCCGATCCTTTCGCCATAAGGCGGATTACAGATCACGATACCGTTTTCCTCATCAGCAGCAAGTCTGCTGACAGGCATGACTGAAAAATCGATGCAGTCCTCGACGCCTGCCTCTTCGGCATTTCCGATCGCAGCCCTGATCGCGGATGCGCTGATATCGGATCCCTTAATCCTGATATCCGCGTCATGCCTGATATCTTCGAATGCTTTTCTTCTTTCTTCTTTCCAAATAGTCGGCGGTATGCCTGCCCACTGCTCTGAGGCAAATTTACGGGACAGTCCCGGCGCGATGTTCCTGCCGATCAATGCAGCTTCAATGACAATTGTTCCCGACCCGCAAAACGGATCGACCAGAAGTCTGCCCTCTTTCCAGAAACTCAGCAGGACCATGGCTGCCGCCAGCGTTTCCTTGATCGGCGCAGTCACGTCGTGTATCCGGTAGCCCCGTTTATGCAGGCCGGCTCCACTCGTATCGATGGTCAGCGTCACCCTGTCCTTTAAAATGGAAACCTTGACCGTATATTCCGCGCCGGTTTCCTTGAACCAGTCACACCGGTATGTTTCCTTCAGCCTTTCGACGATCGCTTTCTTGACGATCGACTGGCAATCCGGAACACTGTGGAGAGCCGATTTGACCGAGCTTCCGTTTACTGTAAACCTACCGTCTTCCGGGATCCATTCTTCCCAAGGAACGGCCTTCGTCTGCTGAAACAGCTCCTCAAAAGAAAGAGCATTGAATTCGGCCATTTTAAGGAGTATTCGGTCAGCGCACCTGATCCGGAGGTTGGATCTCGCAATGGCGGTTTCATCCCCGAGAAAACTGATCTTGGCATCTTCGGATTTAAGTATCCTGTATCCAAGTTGTTCAATTTCCCTCTTCACGACAGCCTCTAAACCAAAAGTTGCGGTCGCTATCAGTTCAAGCTTTGACAAAAAGCTCACCCCCAAGAATAAATTTTTCGATCGCCTTGCCAACACCATCCTCATCATTGCTGGCCGTGATATAATCCGCCACGCCAAGAAGCCTGGCTGTGGCGTTGGCCACAGCGACGCCAAGTCCCGCGTAGTTGATCATGTCGATATCGTTGTCATTGTCCCCGAAGGCGATGACCTCGCTGTCCCTTATCCCAAGCGAAGCGGCATAACAGTCGACCGCCGTTGCCTTATTCACATTTTCACCACAGAGCTCAAAATTGTTTTTCCACGAGCTTGAAAGCGTCACGCCCGGCATTGATGAAAACAGTTCGCTGTAATACTTCCGTTCCTCCGGTTCCACCGCATGGAAAAGGATCTTGTAGATCGGGTCCTTGTCAGGAATGCTATATGGATCCCGCACTTCCATGATTGGGATCCGATCCTCGTACGGCAGTGTCATATTCCATTGATTCATTCTCTGAGAATCGAAAATCAACCGCTCGGAATAGAAATTCTCTTCACCGTAAAAGTGAAAATACCGGTTCCCTTCGTCCAGAATCTTGAAAATCTCCTTGCAGAGTTCTTTCTCGATCGGCTTGCCGTAAAGCTTCTCGCCGGTCTTGAGATCCTTGATCACCCCGCCGTTGCATGTGATGATCGGCGCGCTAAGTTCCAGCTGCCGGGCATAGACCCGGGCGGACCCGAATATCCTGCCTGTTGCCAGAATGAAATGGACGTCCTGCTCCATCGCCCGAGCGATGATATCCTTTGTGTAATCCGATATTTTAAAATCGCTTCTGATCAGCGTTCCGTCAATATCGCATGCAATAAGCCTGTACATGATCTACCTCAATCTTACTTCCATCTGGAATGCTTTCATTTGTTTCGCAGTATTATAACCTTCAATATAGTAATGGAGCGCATCAGCCAAACCATTTTCATCAAGCGCCCCGATCAGTGAAACAGACACCTCTTCATCGGGACCGACTTCAGCCACGAAATTGATCTGGATCTCTTCGACTTCATGGCCGGCAAGAAAGCTGTATTCAAAGCAATCCATCGCCCATTCGATATATTTCGTATTGTTGACATGATGGTACATATCGATGTCGCTGTATCGGGCGACACACTTCCGTGAAGTTAACCCGCGCCCTGCCGGAACCAGTTTGCCGATGCGTTCGGCAAGCCCTTCCTCTTCCCTGAGCGGCATGGCGGCCGGCAGGCAGGATAGCCTGCAGGGCTTTCGGCTCTCGCGGTCCATCAGCATCCATTCAGAGGTGGCTGCGATCAGAAGCTCACCGTCTTTTCGCACCTCATATTCCCGATAGGCAAACATCCTGTCCATGCGCTTCGCCCAAGTTTCGACACTGACTGTATCGCGCCATGCCGGCATGCGCAGAATCCTTGCCCTGATGCGGACCAGTACCCAGAACTGTCCTCTTGCCTCAAGTGCATCGTATCCGACAGGGGTATCCGTCACATGCCTGCCGGCCACTTCCTGCAGGTACTGAAAGAGTGTCGTGAGCCTGAGCTTCTGCCGGACGTCGTTTTCATAGGACTTGATCCTGAAATCTTCCGTATAGCTGTTTCGTAATTCTCTCATATCGTCTTCCTGTTCCGTCATTATTCAAGCCGGGACTGCGGCGCCACATACGGCGCTCAAATGCCGGCCGATAAAAAAAGCCCTCAGATGAGAGCTTCTATTCTTTAGAGATAAGGCCTCTTTCTATTCATCTGGTTTGATTCGATCATTGCCATGGAATCAAGGGCTTTTCCCGTGCCGATGGCCACGCAGGATTTTGGATCGTCCGCGACGATGACAGGTATGCCGGTACGCTCCGCAATACGCTTATCCATGCCGTAGAGCAGTGCTCCGCCTCCGGTCAGGACGATGCCTCTGTCGCTGATGTCCGCCGCGATTTCAGGCGGTGTCCTTTCAAGGACTGAATGAGTAGCCTCGCAGATCACCTGAAGGGGTTCGTCGAGAGCTTCCAGCATTTCTTTTGAAGTGATCTCGATGGATTTCGGAAGGCCTGTCACAAGGTCGCGTCCGCGGCATTCCTTGACGACCACGTCTTCTCTGGGATACGCGGTCCCGATGGTCATTTTGAGCTCTTCGGCCGTTCTTTCCCCGATATACAGTTTATGCTCCTTGCGCATGTATTTGATTATGGCTTCATCAAATTTGTCTCCGGCCACCTTGACCGACGTGCTAGTGACGATGCCGCCGAGCGATATGACTGCGACATCTGTCGTTCCGCCGCCGATATCGAGCACCATGATGCCGTCCGGCTTCGTGATGTCAAGTCCGGCGCCGATGGCTGCCGCTATTGGTTCCTCCATAAGATATACGGCTTTTCCGCCTGCCTGTATCGCCGCTTCCCGCACAGCCCTCTTTTCGACTTCGGTCACGCCGCTGGGCACGCAGACCATGATGCGCGGCTTGAAGAACTTGCTGTTTCCGCATGTCTTTTTAATAAAATATTTCAGCATCTTCTCCGTGACGTCATAATCCGAAATAACGCCGTCGCGCAGCGGCCTGACCGCTATTATGTTGCTGGGCGTCCTTCCGAGCATCTGCCTGGCATCTTCGCCGACAGACAATATTTCGTTTGTATCCCTGTTGATCGCCACGACGGACGGTTCATTCAGGACAATTCCTTTTCCTTTAATATATACAAGTACATTCGCTGTACCGAGATCTATCCCCACATCTGCTGAAAAACCCAAAATTCTCACTCCTCCAATTCATTGTTCCTGCTTGTGTTTGATTAAATATCCATATTGAATCGATTGCCGAGCCAATCGCATACTCGTCCATACTGACTGATATAGTATACCTAAAACAGCGCCGCTTTTCAATCAATTTTTGCCGCTACAAAAATAAATATACATATAATGGTGAAAGAAGCGCGGTCAGCATACCCGCGATAGCCATCGCCAGGCTGCTCATGGCGCCTTCGACCTCGCCCTCGCGAAACGCTCTCGATGTTCCAACGGCGTGGCTCATGCTGCCGATGGCTATCCCGCGGGCTACATCGCTTTTTATCCGGAAAAACGTCAACAGTTCAGGGCCGAACGCCGCACCGAATATTCCCGTGATGACGACCAGCGATACCGTCAGCGACGGAAGACCTCCGATCAGGCCGGACACCTCTATGGCGATGGGATTGGTGGCGCTTTTTGGCAGCATGCTGACGATCAGGATTTTATCCGCCCCCAATAATTTACCGAAAACGACAACCGCGCCCATCGTCACGATTGTTCCGGAAACAATCCCGGCCAATAGCGGAAAGGCGTGCTTGCGCATAATATGAAAATTTTTATACAACGGAATGGCAAGCACAACGGCTGTCAGAGGCAGCATATAATTGAGGATCTGATTCTGCTCCTTATACTGCTCATAGGTGATCCCCGTATTCTGGAGCACGGCGATGATCAGAACCGTGCCAATGACGATCGGCTGGAGAAACGACCAGTTCAGCCGCCGGTGCACTACCACGCCGATCCAGTAGCAGCCGACCGTAAGCAAGAGGCCGAAGATCGGATTTGAAAGGATCATGTCACTCATGATAATCATCACCCGACCTTTTAATTAGAATATCCGTCACTTTTCCGGCTGTGAACAGTCCGGCCAGAATGCTCAATATCAATGGTATAAATATTTTCAGTGCTTCCGCTGCCAGCAGGTCGAAATAAATCATGATCCCGACGGTCGGCACAACAAAAAAAAGCGCCAGATATTTCAATATGAACTCCGCCGTCGCCTGCACATCCTTCAACTTGACGATACCGGCCAGCAAGGCCAGAAAAAGGATCGCCAGACCCATAACATTCGAGGGCACCGGGATGCCGGTCAGGGAGGTGGCCGTGTACCCGAGAAACAAAGCCCCAAGTATGATCAGAAATTGCTTGATAAACAATATCTCGTCTCCTTTATGCGATATTTTGAATAATTATTTATTTTAATTTATTTTATTTATCATTTTAACATAAAAAATCTTGATTGGAATGACTATTGCTAATATAATAGGACTATTAAAAAAGAGGAGTGATTAAAATGTCCAATTTCATAATGGCTGAACAAAATTCAAGAGTGATTTCCGGAGACGATAAAATATTCGGCATCAATAAATTGGCCCAGGACATGGCTGCCAAAGAAGGTAAGGATAAAGTGATCAACGCGACAATCGGCTCTCTGCTCGATGATGACGGAAACCTGATCGTCCTTTCTTCCATCGTCGATGTGCTGCATGACCTCGCGCCTGTAGATTATGCGGATTATGCGCCTATAGCAGGCGTTCCGGCGTTTCTGGACAAGGTGAAGACCGCCGCCTTCGGACCGTATGTCCCTGAAGGCTATATAGAAGTTATCGCCACACCGGGCGGAACCGGCGCCATCAGAAACACCATTCAGAATTATTCGCGCAGAGGGGACCAGGTACTGACTTCGGATTGGTATTGGAGCCCTTATAAGACGATATCCGAAGAAATCGAGCGAAATCTGACGACCTATTCGATGTTTGACGATAATGGCGGCTTCAATGTTGCTTCCCTTGACGAAAAAATGTCTGAAATCCTTGAGGCCCAGCCGGGCCTGGTGGTTCTGTTCAACGCGCCGGCCCACAATCCAACCGGTTTCAGTCCGTCTTCGGATGATTGGGACAAAATCGTCGCACTGCTGAAAAGCAAAGCTAAGGACCCGGCTAAGAAAATCATATTTTTCATCGATATCGCCTATATAGATTTCGCAGGGAATACCGAGAAAAGCAGGGCCTTCATGCCGAAGCTTTCCGGACTTCCTGAAAACGTGCTCGTTATTTTTGGCTTCAGCATGTCCAAGGGCTATACAGTCTATGGGATGCGCAGCGGCGCAATGATCTGCCTGAGCTCAAGCAAGGCCGTTGCCGATGAATTCAAAATGGTCTGCATGTTTTCGAACAGAGGGACCTGGTCCAACGGAACGCGTCCTGCAATGGTCGCTCTTGTGAAGATTTTCAATGATCCGGTGCTTCTGGAAAAAGTAAGTGCGGAACGCGCCGGATATAGCGCCATGCTGGCGGAAAGAGGCGCCGCATTCGTTTCCGCCGCAACGCAATCAGGGATAACGACCTGCCCGTACGACTCCGGATTCTTTATCACTGTACTGTGCGAAAACGCGGAAGCTGTCGGAAAAGAACTTCAGAAGGACGGCATCTTCACCGTTCCGATCGGCAAAGGCATCAGAGTCGCTATTTCTGCCATATCTGCCGAAGCCAGCAAAAAAGTTGCCGTCAGCATGGCTGCCGCCATCAAAAAAGTCAACGGCTGATTTACCGGCAGCATAAAATGAAAGAAGAACCCGCAGATGAGGAAATTATCCACATGGCTGATCATCGCCGGCATAGCGGTCATATTGATCCCTATTATCGGCACAGTCTACACAAATTACCAGCAGGAGAAGCTTTATCAGGAGTATTTGGCCGAGGGTTCCGCTGTCCAGCAATCTTATGAGCAGCTTGAGGATTCCTGGCAGGAACTGCCGGGCGACATTGCGACAGAAGCCGCGATTTCGACGGAGCCTGCTGCTGAAGCCGTCGCGATTCCTGCTTATAAGCCTGTCGTTCTTGGACGGATCAAAATTCCAAAGATCGACGAAAACCTTCTTCTGGTCGAAGGCGTCAAGTCAAAGGATCTCAAAGCTGGCGCCGGGCATATACCCGGAACGGCCATGCCTGGAGAAATAGGCAATTCGGCAGTCGCAGGCCATCGGAATTACACGTTCGGCTCATATTTCAACCGGCTGGACGAGCTTGAAGATGGAGATGAGATCATCATAGAATACGGAGGCAGCATATTTACATATGAGGTCTATGAAAAACTCGTAGTGCTTCCGGAGGAGACCTCAGTCCTGAACCAGACAAGTACGCACAAAGTTCTGACGCTGATCACATGCACGCCTGTGCGCGTAGCGACACACAGACTGATCATTCATGCGCTGCTCGTTGAATAGCTGTGCATTCAAACAGGAACTGCCGGGGGCTGCTTCGAAATGATTGAACGGATCATGGAGAGACAGCCTCTTCTATTTATGGCGGCCTGCATTTATTGACATGTATGCTTCAGATGATATAATTAAAACAAGCATTTCAGACCGCGTGAAGGAGGATCGAATATGGTTGGACCCGCACGGAGCAATACCAGGCTGCGGCCGCTTTCATCAAGCGAGCTTGCGGCTTTTTGTCTTCAAGTCAGTATAATACTCAAATCCGGAATCCCTCTTCACGATGGAGTCTCAATGCTGTATGACGATGTGGGCGAGACCCGGATCAAAAGTGTGTTGAAAACTGTCAGCAGCGAGCTGGCAGACAACAGACCTGTTCACGAAGCCCTCGATAAGGCTGCGGTTTTTCCTCCCTACCTCGTCAATATGGCACGCATTGGGGCAGAATCCGGGAAGCTTGACGATGTCATGGCTTCTCTTTCCGACTATTACGATAGAGAGGACGCTCTGAGCCAAAGCATCCGAAGCGCCGTCGTCTATCCGATGGCGCTGATCGTCATGATGCTTGCCGTCATGATGATTCTTGCGGCCAAAGTCCTTCCTGTCTTCGACCAGGTATTCAGGGGGCTTGGCGTCAGCATGTCCCCCGCCGCAGCCGGAATCATGAATTTCGGGCTGGCAGCCGGCCGATTTTCGTTTGTTTTGCTGATTTTCGCCGCACTGATATTGGGTACAGCGTTTTTTCTCTTCAAGACAGAGGCCGGAGGACGATTGTGGGCCGGGATCGCTTCCAAAGGCAAGTTTTCCGAGGAGCTTTCCACAGCCCGATTTGCCTCCTCGATGGCTCTTATGCTGGCGAGCGGCCTTGACACGGAACGAGCCCTGCGAATGGCCGGAGGAGTCGTGACAAGCAGCACGGTACGGCAGAAGATAGAGGAATGTCTAACCCTGATCGGACAGAACAGCTCCTTCATCGACGCCTTGTCTTCGGTCGGGATTTTTCCAAAAATGACCACCCGGATGCTTGGCCTTGGATTCAGGGCAGGCTCGATGGACACAGTCATGAAAAAAATCGCCGTCGACTGCCAGGATGCGATAGACAACTCTCTTGCCAGGCGGGTGTCTCTGATCGAGCCTGTATCGGTAGCGGTCCTTTCCGTTCTTATAGGGATCATCCTCATATCCGTTATGATGCCGCTGATGAGCGTCATGTCGACAATCGGCTGAATGGAGGTCCGCAATGCGTCATCATAGGTGGCACCGCTCGAATGAGTATCTGAAATCCATGATACTTCCCCTGGTTGTTTTTCTGGGGTTTATCTGCTTTTTGGCGTTCGGGCTTGCCGGCCTGCGTGACACTGCTTCGAAGGAAGGTCTCGAAACATTGAAAACCTCGGTAATGCGCGGCGCGATCCAGTGCTATGCCATCGAAGGCATGTATCCACCCGGCATTGCTTATCTGGAGGACCATTACGGCATAATAGTCGATCACAATAAATACATCGTCCATTACGACGCTTTTGCTTCCAACATCCTGCCGGACATTATGATTTTGGAAAAACTGGATACAGGAGGCGGGCTTGATGATCAGCGGCAATAACACTCCGGGACGGAACTTCACGAATCTTTTTTTTGTCCTTGCCCTCATGTCCCTTTTCGCCGTCATGGCGCTGATTGTCGTTATTATCGGCGCCGATGCATACGATAAAGTGTCGAGGGATATGGAGTCCAATGCGGATCTTCGCATCCCTCTTTCCTACGCCGCATCAAAGGTTCGCCAATGCGATTCAAAAGACGCGGTCCGCATAATCGAAAAAGACGGCACCAGCGTACTTGTGCTGGAAAGCAGCGACGGGCAGGCTGTATATGAAACCTGGATCTATTCATACAACGACTTCCTTCATGAGGTCACGATCGAGCAAGGGACGGAATTCGAATTGGCGGACGGAATCGCCATACTTCCAGTATATGGATTCGAAGTCGCTTCTATGGATCCCGGCCTGCTCAAAGTCACCGCATCGGATAGAAGCGGCCGCCGGCTTGAGCTTCTGCTGGCTCTTCGCAGCGAAACTGACAAAACGAATGATCACAAGGATGGTGCACTATGAAATACGGGCCTGTTTCAAAATCGATGACTTTTCTGGTCGAGCTGACGGTCGTCATACTTGTTTTTGCCTTCACGAGCGCGCTGTCGATCGGATTGTTCGCCGGCGCCCATAAGGTCGGCACGAGCACCGGCGATATGAATATCGCCTCCCTGAAGGTCCAGTCCCTTGCGGAAACGGCAAAATACGCAGAATCGCCTGAAGCAATGTCAAAGCTGGCCGATCCGACAGCCTGGCCCCAATATTTCGATAAAGACTGGAATAATGTCGAATTTGAGGAAACTTCTATTTATATAATTGACGTTGCCTTTTCAAAAGAATCAAAATCAACGGGAATCATAGCCTCGGCAATTTTTACCGCCTCTGCGACGCGGGATGACGCTAAACCTATTTTTGAACTTGAGGTTCAAAAATACTATCCGGGGAATTGAGGACATTTGCCATGAAAAACAGGATACAAATGGGAATCGGTGCCGGCGGGCCCACGATCATCATGATTTTTGTCGTGCTGTGCCTGACGACCCTCGGCACACTCTCCCTCGTCACGGCGAATGCCGATATGAAACTGACACTCAAGACGGCGGAGAGCATCCGCGCGTTCTATATTGCCGACAATCTTGGCGAAGATTTTTTGGCCGAGGTCGACAGCGCTCTGAAGAACGCGCGAAATGAGCAGGATCGGGATTTCACGCTCACTGCGCTGAAAAATCTGTCAGCCATCCCCGGCCTGCTCGTGGACAACGACAGCTCAGACTTCATACAGCTTTCATACAATATCAGGATCGATGAGGCAAGATCGCTTCTGATTCAATTGGAGGTCACGGATCCTGTATCCGATCCGCTGAAACGATATCGCATAATGGCTTGGAAAGTGGTCAGCGATGGCTTCTGGAACTATGAAGACTTCGAGATCGAATTTGAGGATATCATCATACCCCAGTAAATTACCGGACTTGCGTATCCGGCCGTTCCAAAGATAGCCCGAGGAGGAATCAAGATGAAAATAAGCCAAATATTCGCCGATGCCGTCAACAGACAGGCATCCGACATCTTCATCATCGCAGGAGTCCCAATGTCCTTCAAAATCAATGGCGAGATCCGGCCACAGGGCAATGTGCTCATACCTCCGGACACGGCAGAGCTCATACAGAATATTTACAGCCTCGCCGGCAGGAATATGGACACCTTCAACGAGACTGGCGATGATGATTTTTCTTTTTCCATCCGCGATGTCGGACGTTTTCGCGTCAATGCCTACAAGCAGCGCGGTTCCCTGGCGGCCGTCATGCGTGTCGTCATGTTCGATCTGCCTGACTCGAGAAAACTCGGCATCCCAAAGGAAGTCATCAACCTTTACCAAAAGACGAAGGGCCTTGTTCTGGTCACTGGACCTTCCGGAAGCGGAAAATCAACAACACTGGCCTGCATCATCGACAAAATCAACAAAACGCGAAATTCCCACATCATTACGCTCGAGGACCCGATCGAATATATACATAGACACGATAAAAGCATCGTCAGCCAAAGGGAGATCGAATTGGACACAAACAGCTATTCCAAGGGACTCCGGGCTGCGCTCCGCGAATCGCCCGACGTGATACTGCTTGGCGAAATGCGTGATTTTGAAACGATCTCCATTGCCATGTCCGCCGCGGAAACCGGACAACTGGTTTTTTCGACCTTGCACACGCTCGGCGCCGCCAACACCATCGACCGTATCATTGACGTCTTCCCGCCGGCCCAGCAGCAGCAGGTCCGCGTGCAGCTGTCCATGGTGCTTCAGGCTGTCATATCCCAGCAGCTCATCCCGTCCGTCAAAGGCGAGCTGGTTCCGGTCTTTGAAGTCATGTTTGTGAACAGTGCGATCAGAAATATGATCCGCGAATCCAAAGCGCATCAGATCGATTCCGTCGTTTATTCCTCCGCCGATGAAGGCATGCGCAACATGGATGCCCAAATACTGAAGCTATACCAGGACGGGATCATCACCGCCGACACCGCGAGATTCTACAGTGTCAACTATGATGTAGTCAGCAAGAAAATCGATTGAAGCCATCGCACTTAAATAATAATTAGAAATAAATGGCAATATATTGCCATTTATGTTATTTTGGTATAAAATTTATAGTACGCTCTTCAACGTCCAACAAGGTTGTCCGCATAAAAAAAGTATAGTTTTCTTTTATTCACAGCAGGGTGACTGATATGCCGAACAATGGAAATTGGAATGAAAACCATGACGCAGAAAAAGTGCTGAGGGTCAAGATGCTCGGTGATTTTGTGCTTGAGTATGGCGACCAGTATTTGTCGGGCCACAAGGGCAGATCCAAGCAGGTTTGGAATCTCCTTGAATATCTGCTGATCCACCGTTCAAAGGAGATCTCTCCGGAAAAACTCATGGATGCCTTATGGGAAGAAGATGTTGAAAATCCGGCCAACGCGCTTAAAAATCTTGTCTATCGCCTTCGCTCCATGCTCGCTGAAACGCTGCTTCTGCCCCGTGACGATTATGTCATATTCAAGCATGGAACCTATGCCTGGAACAACAGCCTTCCAATGACGCTCGACATCGAGCAGTTTGAAAGCGCCTGGAAACGGGCACAAAATCCGGAGCTCGACAGCGATGCCCGTATCAGCTCGTATCTTGAGGCTATTTCCCTTTATAAAGGCGATTTCCTGACCCATTCCGCATATAAGGAGTGGGTGGTTCCACTGACAGTCTATTATCAGCGCATTTATATGGAATGCGTTGCTTCCGCATGCAACCTGCTCTTTGAAAAGCGCGAATTCAAAAAAGTCGAGGATCTTTGCCTGAATGCCATCGAAATCGATCCGCTGATCGAAAAAAACCACGAATTCCTCATCATGGCGCTGATCGAATCCAACAACAACCATAAAGCGCTGACGCATTATGAATATGTTACCGATCTTTTCTACAGGGAGGTCGGTGTCAAGCCCTCCGAGGCGATCACCCGCCTCTATAAAGTCATCGTCAACAAGGATCATACGATAGAAAAAAATATCGAGATCGTCAAAACAGACCTCAGGGAGGCCGAAAGCATCACCGGCGCCGTCTATTGCGATTACGAGGTGTTCAAACTGATCTACCGGCTGTATGCGCGAGCTGCTTCCAGATCCGGCAAATCCGTATTCATAGCCCTGCTCACCATCGGAAAGCAGGGCGGCGCGGAATTCAATCCGCGGGAGCTCAATGAGTTCATGGACAGGATGAAGGGCATCATCATCAGCGCGCTTCGAAAGGATGACGTAGTGACCCGTTTCAGCCGAACGCAATTCCTGCTGTTGCTGTCCAATATCAATTATGAAAACACCGAATTGGTCCTGGTGAAATTGCTTGAAAGAATCAACCGATCCTTCGCATATAAGAAAATCTCCGTCACAGCCGACAGGCAGCCGCTGGAACCGGTCGAGCTGTCCACGCTGCAGCAGCTGCGGCAGAAGGGAGGCCGCGTATCATGATACCGCTTGAATTACCACTTGAAGCTTCATATGTATCCAGCAACGTCTCCAGATTCCGCATCCTTGTCAATGAAACGGGTGACTATAACATTTCAGGCATATTATACAATGAGTTCTATCATCTGGTCATGCATTTCCAGGGGATCCGGGAGTTTTTCAGTTTACTGGACCGATTTTTCGACTATGTCAATTTCCCCCAGTCCACCCATGCCCATAGAACATTCAACATAAAACAGCCAAATAGAAAGGAAGTGCCTTCCGCAATGAAAAAGGAAATCTTGGAATCCGATGCCGGCGGCAAAGCCACCTTTACAGTTCATGTCCAGTTTCGGCAGAATGCATCCTGGCAGGGAACGATCCAGTGGATCGAAGGAAACAAGACCCAGCGCTTTCGCAGCGAGCTCGAAATGATCAAGCTCATGATGAACGCAATCAATTTTGAAAGCGAATCCGACGGGTTAGCAGATTGGGATGAATAATCAATATTTATCGCGATTGTGACCGTAATGAGACTTCCCCATGCTAAAATTTCAATACATAGATACTATACTGGCCGAAATGTATGCGAAATCGAGGGAGTCAAAAATGAAAAACAGAAGACTGCTCATACAATTGTTCATAATTGCCGCCATGCTCGCCATGTCGACATCACTTGCCTTCGCGGCTGATTATTTTGATTTTACAGATGCCGGAAAGGGTATCGTTCATGTCACTTATAAAAGCAGCAGTACTGCAAAAGTCAAGGTCATGATTGAGAAAAGCCCTTCACGGTATGTTTATGATATCAATTCGTCAGGCATTACCGAAAATTTCTCGCTTCAGTCAGGCAGCGGCACTTATAAGATCAGCCTGCTGCGGAATACCGGCGGCAATTCTTATGCACTCGTTTCCGCCAAGAGCTTTGACGCAAAAATTACGAATGCCAACTCCGTCTATCTCAACTCGATCCAGAACGTCAGCTTCAATGTTGATTCTGCAGCAGTCAAGAAGGCGGTGGAATTGACGAAGGGAACCGACGACATCGGAGAAAAAGCCCGTCTGTTGTGGGACTATATGGCGAAAAACAATAAATACGATTTCAAAAAGCTATCGACGATCCGGAGCTACTATGTACCCGTTGTCGATGACACTTTAAGAGATAAGACCGGCATATGCTACGACTTTTCATCGCTCTTCGCGGCGATGCTCAGGAGCCAGGGCATCCCGGCAAAGCTTGTGAAGGGCTACGCCCCCAACTATGCCACAGGCTACCACGCCTGGAACGAAGTCTATGACGCCGCATCCAAGTCTTGGGTCATCATCGACTCCACGTACGACCTTCAGGTCATCAAAGTCAAGCCAAGCGCAGTGACGATGTTTAAAAAAAGCTCCGAATATCAGAAGATCTACGAGTATTGATCACGACCGCAATCCAGCGGTTCTGGATCTGCCGGCAACAGATCAGGAAGCATTCAACGGGATGGCGACAAATATCCTCATCATTTGCGTCCATACCTTTAGAATATAAACAATGCACTTTGAAAACCAAATATGTTTAGAATACTATTTAATTCTGTTAGAAACGGACCTGTGCCGTTTTTATAAATAGACAAGCAAGAAATGATGCAAAGGGCAAACTTATCGAAAGATAAGGGCGCAAAGCCAGGAACCTAAAGCAATCTCGCTTTTCAGCACCCGTCACGCAAGCAGAAGGCGCCAATTGCCATGGTGGTCCGGCTGCCATTGATTTCATTCAAATTCCTAATTTAAAGGAGATGAAAATCATGGCAAACAAACGACTACTCGTAGCGATCTTAGTTTTATCTTTAGTCACATTTTTCGCGACGCCATTCACGGCGTTTGCAGGTGCCGACAGTGGCACCTCGATTCATGTGAAGCAAACCTCCGTACCGATTGTGGAAATAGTCATGGCTTATGAATCCGGCGCGCCTCTGTATTTTGAACAATATCCCGGAGAGACTTCAGGCGCGAACTGGACATGCAGCGACTATAAAGAGCATGTCCTTGAGGGGCTCGAAGAAATGACAGTCACATTTGACGATCCGACTTACGGGGAATTCGACATCGTTTATGTCTATCCCGATGATTTCGGACCGCAAGGAGGACCCAAGGACGCTGTGGAGCATTCCACGGACGCCAACGGGAGCATCAACATCTGGATCAATGAAATCACGGTTCCGGAAGTTGAAGAACCCGAACTGACCATCACCAAAAGCGTAAGGCTTTCAGGGACACAGGACCTGTTTGTGGACAGCTTGGAAGTTGACAGCGACACTGTCGTCGTCGAGTACGAATTCTATGTGGAAAACACAGGGGATGTCGCTATCGATGACGTCAGCGTGTATGACGAAACATTGGATTGGCAGAGCGGCACTGTTGATCTTGCCGTTGACGGATTCGAGACCTTCACGACGATCGTCTCAATTTCCGCCGCCGACTGGGTCAACGGAGAATTTGTAAACGTGGCTACCGCATCGGGAACCTATGACGCAGAAACGGTAACCTCGGATGAAGACGACGCGACTGTCGAATATGTCGAAGAATCAACCAGTGAAGCCAGCATTTCAATTGAAAAGACAGTTCTTGATGGCGATTCATGGGAAGAGAACACGACTGTCAGCAGCACGTCGGCCAGCGTTGCGTTCAAGCTCGTTGTCGCAAATGACGGCGACTTCGACTTGACCGGTGTCGTTATCGAAGATGACGCGCTTGATCTGTATATCGAAGTTGGAAATCTGGCAGCAGCAGCAGATTACACCACTGAAGTCGCATTTGATCTTGATGATCTTGATGCCGCATGGTGGATCGACGGCGTATTCACGAATGTCGCAACCGCATCCGCGGTTTACGGAAATGATGATTACTCCGACGAGGATGATGCTACCGTAACCTATGATGAACCAATCGTTATGGAACCGGGCATCCTGCTCGAAAAAACGGTTGACAAAACGCAAGTTACCTCCAGAAGCGCCGATGTCGTTTATACTTTTGAAGTGACGAATAACGGCGACTATACTCTCACAGATGTTTACATCAGTGATGAAGAGCTTGATGAGTTATTCTATTTCTACACCTATGGCGATCTCCTTCCAGGGGAAACCTTCTCGACCACTTTTGCTTTCAACCTCGGTGATCTGGGGAGCGGAGAAATAGCGGACTGGGATGGAGATGTATTCACCAACTGGGCTACTGCATGGGGGTACGGTGATTTCACAGGCGCACCGATCCATGACTCCGACGATGCTACCGTGACATATAACGATCCTGCGGTTCTGACGCCGGACATCCAGCTTGAAAAGTCAGTTGACAAAACGAGGGTCACCTCCAGAAGCACCGACGTTGTTTATACTTTTGAAGTCACGAACAACGGCGACTATACTCTCTATGGTGTTAACGTCTATGACGAAGACCTCGATGTCACCTTTGATTTCGACAACTATGGCGCTTTGGAACCGGGCCAGACTTTTACGACGACCTATGCCTTTGATCTCGAAGATCTTGGCACCGGCGACATTTCAGACTGGGACGGCGATGTGTTCACGAACTGGGCTACCGCTTACGGGTATGGGCGCTTCCAGCAGGAAGGCGTTTCGGATCGCGATGACGCGACTGTAACGTACCGCAGAAGCAGCGGCGGCAGCACCACCAGCAGAACGCCGACAATCGAAGTGATTCCGGAACCAACTCCTGCTGCTCCCGCACCTGTTGTGGAAGTAGTTCTGGACGAACCGGTACCTGCAGCGCCAATGCCGCAGACCGGCGGATTTGACCCGTTATTCCTCTATGGATTAGGCGCATTGCTCGCTAGTGGCGGAGCGGCAATGAAGAGAAGAGGAAAATAAAACCCTTCTTGATATCCGATAATAGCATCCATTGAAACCAATAAAGGAGCTTGCCGCAAGGCAGGCTCCTTTTTGATTCAGTTTGTCTTTATTTTATGATTCCTGCTGCGCTACTTTCTGCCGGATCCTTTTTTCGCCAGATACCCAAATACTTCAACATATTCGCCATTCTCATCCTGCGGGTAATGATGCTCCCCCGCAGTCGTCGCCCCAATGTTTTTCTGCTCGGTGAACTGCACGTCCTGTCGTGCCCAGCTGTATTTCAAGCCGCTCAAAGTCATTTTCTCAGGCATGAAATCCGGATGGTCCTTCTTGAAATTGGCCAGGCTTTTCGGAGCATGCTGATAGGCGCTGAATATGCCTGCCGCCCTCCCGCCGTTTCGAATGAGCGGCGCAATGCTTTCCGTGGAAAACGTATTGTAGGTGAACATCGAGTTCACCGTAGAGTAATCGTCGATATAAATATCGATCGTCCCATATCTGACTGGCAGCTCCTCTGGTTTGCCGACTACGAAAATAACGTTGTAATCCCAGGCAGACAGGTATTTTCTGATCTTGCTGATCCTCGCAAGCGATGGATCAAATATGATGCAGGTCCTGTCGCTTCCGAGCTTTTCGAGATACTCCAGAACAAAATTCAACGTAAATGGACCGGCCATGATATATTTCGCCTCATCAAGGTAACCGGCGATCTGGCTATATATCCAAATATAAGTTTTTGCGATCAGCATTCTGTACGCATGGCTGAACTGGGTCTTCATGGACATGACCGAATCAACGTTGTCGAAGGCCTTGAAAGGCGTCTCCTCCTCATGGTCTGCGCATAGCACGATACCGTCGGAGATGGTTGCTTCGTAGCCGCATTCGCATGACAGGACCCCGCTCTGGATGCTCCCGCCGGCCAGGCTGGCCGAGTCCAGCTTTAACGGCTGCTGACAGTAAGGACAGTAAAGGTACGGGATAAACGTGAACGGTACGCCCGCTTCCCGGATTTTTATCGAGGCAGGGACCGGAAGATGATCAATCTCGTTTTGGAGTTCTTCGATAAACGCCGTCAGGTTGTCTCTTTCTCGCATCAGCTGGTTTTTTTTGTTTTTAAGTATGTCAGCACATACCTCAAGGATGATCTCATCCTGAAAGCGGGAAGCTTTTTCCATAAAGAACAGCAGTTGGATCTCGTCCAAAGAGAATTGATATTTTTTGTACTTTAATATATTCTCCATATCGGCGATGCATTCCTTGCCGAATTCATATTGGCCGCCGGCCTTCTCCGGCGCAAGCAGGCCATTGTTGATGTAAAATCTGATCGTACTGGCATTCAAGCCAAATTTTCTTGCGAATGTACCGATCTTCACAATATGCACTCCCTTCCCAAACTGTTTGCGGAATCCAAAGGTTGCCTTCCGCGGTTTGCCGCCTTCGATTTCAGTATATGGCACTACGGTCTGCCCGTCAATTGTAAAGCCCGCTTCCGCCTTTACCCCTCGAATGCCGAAGGTGTACCCAGGTTCACCTTTTCTTATATTCGCGTGTTGCCGTCAAGACGGGTGCATGCGTATAGTTGTAATCAAGGACGGGGAAGAAAGGCATAAGATTGGATGATCAAGCGGACCGTTGAAGGGGGTAATTATTATGAAGAAAATCATCGTGACGAACAACAAAAAAGTGGAAAGTAAATTTTCCGACAAAGCCGAAGTAAAAATGCTGGAAAACGCGACAAGGCTCAAGATATTGCAGGAGGGCAAAGGAATCGCGGAAAAAGGCGGCAAGTTGCTGCAGGATCCGGCTTTCGGCCTCAATACCCATTATAAAAGTCTGGTCTTTTATATGGAAGACGAAAAATCGGTACCGGACGAAAAAAGCATCTACATGCTTGACAAATGCATCAGTGCTGCAGATAAGGGCTCCGCACCGGCAATCAGCGGAAAAGAGCCCCTGCTGGCAGGCATATTCCAAAGCAAGGATCTTGACAGCGTAAGAAAGGTTCTTGGCTGAATTCAAACAGCCTGATTCAAACACCAAATGAAAGACACCGTCTCCGGGCAGCGAAGAGATGGCGCAGTCGGATCCCGACCGGGAGCCGGCGCCATTGCCCGGGCGGTGTCTTTTGTATCCCTTAAAGGACTTTCGCCTTGCAGTAATTGATATGCTTGCCCTGCTTGACAAATTTGTCTTCATATTCTGTCGTGGCCAGCCGCGCTGGCAGCGCGCTGCCGTGCAAATCCGAAGTCGATTCGATGATTTCAAGCCCGCAGGCTATGAATTCCTCCAATGTGAACGCAAAGAGCCCGTCATTATCCGTCTTGAATTCGATGGCGCTTTCCGGTTTCAGAATCCTCTTGTAGCCGTCCAGATAATCCGCATGGGTCAATCTCCGCTTCGCATGCCTGTCTTTTGGCCATGGATCGCTGAAATTCAAATAAACGCCCGACAATTCTGATTCGTCGAAATATTCTTCGATATCCCTGATGAATTCATTCATGAATACGATATTTGACAAGCCGGACTTTTTGGCTTTTTCCAAAGCGCGAAGGATCACGCTGCCCTGTCCCTCGACCGCAATATAATTATTCTCAGGATGCAGCGCGGCCATCGTCAACGCGAATTGACCCTTTCCGCAGCCGATTTCAATATAAATAGGCTCGTCGTTCCCGAAATATTGGCGCCAGCTGCCACGAATGCTCATCGGCTCACGGGTCATATGGCCAGCCAGTGCCGCCAACTTTTCTTCCTCATTCCTGATTTTTCTCTGTCTCATTTCCGCCGTCCTTATCAGTCATATTCACCTGACGGCCACACAGTCGACATATCGCCCGGCAATAGCGGCCAATGCCCTCATTTCGGCTTCAGAGAATGCCGAAAGCGCCGTGTGGTCTCCAAGTACCTCTCCAGGGTCTCTGAATCGCTGCAGACAGTATTTTTTTGCGCCGCGGACCATCTCCGCCATCTGCAAAATGTCGTCCTCATTGAAAAGTTCCCTGCAAAGTGTCGTCCTGAATTCATAGTCCACATCACTGTCCATGATTATGCGGACACTCTCCCTGATTAAAGAGATATTGACACCATTTCCTTCAGGAACACATATCACATCTGTATATTTCGACCAAGGCGCCTTGATGTCCATGGCGATATAATCAAGAAGCCCATCGTCAATAAGCGATTTGATCATGTCCGGCCTGGTGCCGTTGGTGTCGAGCTTGATCGCATAACCCAGCGCTCTGATTCTCAGGATGAGTTCACGCAGATCGCTGTGAAGCGTCGGCTCTCCTCCGGAAATGACGACGCCATCCAGGTATTTCTTTCGTTTTTCAAGGAAACCCAGTATCTCATCGACATTCAACGCTTCGCCTCTCCCGTTGACGATATCCGGATTGTGGCAGTAGCTGCACCTAAAATTGCATCCACCGAGAAATAATACGGTGGATGCCTTTTGGGGGAAATCTATCAACGATGACTTTACCATTCCCAATACTTTCATTATCCCGTCCTTCGGCCTGACCGCCTATTCAGGCTCCCTCAGCCAACCTTCGCGTTCTCGGCTTCAACACAAGCCAAGTCCTCATTTTCGGGAATGTAAACCGCCGCCTTCTTCGCGCGCGGCTTTTTATTCTCCTCCTTGATGCCAAGGCTGCCGGCGACCGAGAATTCCTTCCGGTCATGATATTCTTCCTTTTTGCCCTTGTTCCATGCCTGCACAGGCCGATGGAAGCCAACGACCCTGGTCCACACCTCCGCGTCCTTGCCGCAGATAGGGCATTTGAACTGCTCCCCGGCCAGATAGCCATGATCGTTGCAAATCGAAAATGTCGGTGTAACGGTTATATATGGAATCCTTGTGTTTTCCATGATCTTCTTGATGAAAACCTTGCAGATCTCAACATTGTCGATCTGCTCCCCGATGAATCCATGCAGCACAGTGCCGCCTGTATATAATGTCTGGAGCTTCTCCTGCTTTTCGATCGCCTCGAATATATCGTCCGTGCAACCGACCGGCAACTGGGTGGAATTTGTATAGTACGGCTCATTCTCCCCTTGGGAAATGATCGTCGGATACATCTTCTTGTCGAGCCGCGCAAAGCGATAGCTCGTGCCCTCCGCAGGCGATGCTTCAAGATTCCAAAGGCTTCCTGTCTCCTCCTGGAATATCCTGATCACTTTATTCATGAATTCCATGATTTCAACAGCGAACTCATTGCCCTCCTCGGAAGCTATGTCCTTTTTCAGCAAATTCAGGCAAGCTTCGTTCATGCCGTTCAATCCAATCGTTGAAAAATGGTTTTTGAAATATTCCCCTGTCCTGTCCTTGATGCCCTGAAGATAGAATTTCGAGTACGGATAAAGCCCCGCCTCCATATATTCTTCAAGCATTTTGCGTTTCTGGTCGCAGATTTCCTTTGCATACTCCATGAGCTGCCTGACGCGTTTTTTGAAATCCACCACCGTCTCGGAATTGTAACCGATTCTCGCCATATTGAGCGTCACGACATTTATGGATCCCGTCAGCGGATTGGCGCCAAACAAGCCTCCGCCCCTATGGCGCAGCTCTCTGTTGTCGAGTCTTAATCGACAGCACATGGAACGCACATCCTCCGGAGAGAGGTCGGAATTCAGGAAGTTGGCAAAATAAGGCGTCCCGAATTTCCGGGTCATTTCCATGATCATGTTGACCGGCTCTGAATCCCACGGAAAATCATGGGTTATATTTACTGTCGGAATCGGAAAACTGAACGCTCTCCCCGCGCCATCGCCTTCCATCATCACTTCACTGTAGGCGATATTGAACATGTCCATTTCCTTCTGAAATTCACCATAGGTCTTGTCCATCATCTTTCCGCCGATCATCACACCCTGGCTCTTAAGCGTTGGATGAGGAACGATGTCAAGCGTGATATTCGTGAATGGCGTCTGGAAACCGACACGTGTAGGCACATTCAAATTATAGATGAAGCGCTGGATTGCTTTCTTGACCTGCTTATAGTCCATCTTGTCATAATATATAAATGGCGCAAGATAGGTATCGATGCTGGAGACTGCCTGCGCTCCGGCCGATTCACCTTGCAGGGTGAAAAGCAGATTGGCGATTTGCATGAGCGCTGATTCAAAATGCTTCGGCGGCTTGGATTCGACCTTTCCCTTGGCTCCCTTGAAGCCATGGATCAGAAACGCCTCGAGATCCCAGCCGCAGCAATATGGGGCCAGCAAGCCCAGGTCGTGGATATGCAGATCCCCCCTGATATGGGCATCCCGGATCTCTTTTCGATATATTTTATTCAGCCAGTATTTCTGGGTGATGCTTTCAACGATATGATTGTTCAAGCCTTGAAGGGAATAACCCATATTGGAGTTTTCATTGACTCTCCAGTCATCGAGCTTGACGTATTCCTCGATCATGCGCTCAGCGTCCATGTACAGGTTGTTGAATGTTCGGATCTGTTCTCTTTCATTTCTATATAATATATAAGCCTTCGCCGTCTTGGCATGCCCTTCTTCAATAAGGACCTTCTCAACAATATCCTGTATGTCTTCAACTGAAGGTATACTGGCGCTGTATGTCTCTTTAACGATCTCATGCGTCATTTTTGCGAGACGTTCCGATTCAACTTCGTCATTGCCGTCACATGCCTTGGCCGCTGCGAATATGGCATTCTTAATTTTAGCTATATCAAAATCAACGATTTCGCCGTTTCTTTTCTGAACCTTGCTCATACCCATTCCATACACTCCCTTGTTGTTAAATTTCTCATAGTTACAATATATAGTAACGAATTTGAAATGGCAACCACTTTGTAGCATTAAAAGGCTTGTTTTTTTATGTATCGAATTTGGCGGGAAGATTCGATTGGCAAGTTAAAAATGAATTTTATGCATAGATGAATACCGGATCCCCAAGTTGAGTATGATCCCAAAGAAACATGATATCGGCATCATCAAGCGCCACGCAGCCCGCTGTCCAATCAAAGGAATTTCCTTTCCCATGAATGCCGATCTGGCCGCCAAGCTGGGTATCCCAGTCCGGCCTTTTTCGAGCGGAAATCGCTGAATTGATCCTTTCAAGCTCCTCCTGCCCAATGATGCCGCGTTCAAACCCTCTGGCGGCATCCTCCGAATTGGGATAGCTGATGCCCAGAAAAAGCGTAAACTTGCTTTGCAGATTCCTCGTGCAGATATAGTACCCCCCCTCGGGAGTCCTGCCATCACCTTCCCGGCATTTGCCGCCGGCCGGTGTAAAGCCCAGCCCGACCCTGAATATTCTTTTGATTTCGCCGTCTATCAGGAATTCAAGCCTCCTGTCCGCTTTGTATATTCTGATTTCAACGCCCATTCCCCTGGCCTCCTTTAGTTAAGATCAAAAATCGATTGATATTTTTTCATGTATCGCATAAGCGGATACCCGATCCCGTAACAGGCAATAAGCTGGCCGGCGCCGACCCACAGCACGCACATGATCAGCGATGGAACGTCATAAAGATAATACAGCATCGCGCCGATAACGACTGCATTCACAACCACAGGCGGCAATGGCACAAAGGCGGGCCTCTTTCTCAAATAATACGACCCCACCGCCGCAATGAGCGTCGCCCCGCTTCCCAGAATGATATCCATAAGGCCATTGGGGCCAATGATATTCGCGATCAGGCATCCGACAAAAAGTCCCGGGATCGCAGCCGGCGTAAAAAACGGAAGGACAGTGAGCGCCTCCGATACGCGGATCTGCATGACGCCATAACTGATCGGCATCAGCGCGATGGTCAGCGCGGCATAGATTGCCGCAATAATGGCCGCTTGGACCAAAAATCTCGTGTTTTTCATACCTGTCAGCTTCATGTTTCATTCTCCTTGCGATTTGCTTTATTTATCTTCAGGCCGCCATGCTTTTCTCACAACAGTATCACCCCGGCCGCATGCAGGATCATCACCGCAAGCAAGGCCAGAATAACGACGGCAGCCCCAATATCTATCTTCTTCAATTTCATGCCGTTCATACGCGTCCTGTTGTCGCCGCCGCGATAGCATCTTGCCTCCATTGCCATGGCCAGATCCTGGGCAATGCGAAACGCGCTGATGAACAGCGGAACCAGCAGCGGTATGAGGCTCTTTGCGCGGTTGATGAGATTCCCGCTTTCAAAATCGGCGCCTCTCGCCATCTGGGCTTTCATGATCTTGTCCGTTTCTTCAAGCAGCGTCGGTATGAAACGGAGTGCGATCGTCATCATCATCGCAAGCTCATGGGAAGGAAGACCGAACCGCTTGAGCGGATCAAGCAGCTTTTCGATGCCGTCTGTCAAATTGATCGGCTTGGTGGCCAGCGTCAGGAGCGACGATCCGATGATCAGCAATATCAGCCTGCTTCCCATGAAGATCGCCTGATGCAGCCCTTCCCTCGTTATTTGAATAAAACCCGCGGTGAAAATGACCGTTCCCTTCGTCATGAACATATTGATGCCGAATGTAAACACAATGATCAGAAAGATCGGTTTCAATCCTTTGAATATGAACTTCGGCGGTATGCGGGCAATAAATATGACTGCCGCAAGAAAAGCGATCGCCACAAAATATCCCTTGAAATTATTAACCAGGAATAACTCGATAACGAACAGGAACGTCGCTATGATCTTGACTCTGGGATCAAGCCTGTGTATCAGTGAATTTCCGGGATAATACTGCCCCAGCGTTATATCTCTAATCATTTTTTTTACTCCTCAAGAAATGAAGAATCTCACGTTCGGCGTCATCCATTGTCAGAACATCCTCTGAAACCCTGGCGCCTTTTTTCTTTAATTCCCTCATCAGCTGCATCACAGGCGGAAGCCCGAGACCGGCGCCTTCTATAAGCTCCGCCTCGCGATACACTTCTTTCGGCGATCCGATCATGGCGATCTTTCCCCGGTCCATAACGATGATCCTGTCGGCAAGCTCCGCTATGTCGCCCATATTATGAGAGACGAGTATTATTATATTGTTTTCCCTTGTATGGATCGTTCTGACCATCGAAAGTATATCCTTATGCGCTTTCGGATCCAGGCCCGCTGTCGGCTCGTCCATGATCAGCACTTCAGGCTTCATGGCGATCACACCGGCGATCGCGATCCTTCTTTTCTGCCCGCCTGACAGATCAAAAGGAGAACGGTCCGCGACCTCTTCATAATCCAGCCCTACCAGGCCGATCGCCTCCCGGACCCTGCTGTCCGCCTCTTCCTGAGACAGGCCGAGATTCAACGGCCCGAAAGCGACATCCTTATGAACGGTCTCTTCAAATAGCTGATATTCGGGATACTGGAATACAAGGCCTATCCTGCGCCTGATATCGCGCATCTTGATATCCTTCGATGTTATATCCTTATCTCCTATGTATATCTTGCCGGACTTCGGCTTCAGCAATCCGTTCAAATGCTGGATCAGTGTCGACTTTCCTGATCCCGTATGCCCGATAATGCCTACGAATTCGCCATCCCCGATCTCAAAGCTGATGTCGGAAAGCGCCAGCGTTTCATATGGCATGCCCTCACTATATACATGCGTCAGATTTTCAACCCTTATTGACATAAATAATCTACCATCTTTTCTATATCTATCACTTCTTTGGGCACATCGATCCCCTTGCACCTGAGCCGGTGTCCGAGCTCTGCCGCAAGCGGGACGTCCAGTCCGAGGCTCTTGATCTCATCGAACCTTGAGAAAACATCCTCTGGGCTCCCGTCCAATTTCACTTTCCCGTCATCCATGATGATGACACGTTCAGCCTTGGCGGCCTCATCCATAAAATGCGTGATCAGGATGATCGTTATTCCCTCCCGGTGCAGTTTTTTTATAATGTTCATCACTTCCTGCCGTCCGTGCGGGTCCAACATGGCTGTCGGCTCATCAAGTATGATGCATTCCGGTTTCATCGCAACGACACCCGCAATGGCGACCCGCTGCTTCTGTCCGCCGGACAGCAGATGCGGCGCTTTTTTCCTGAGTTCATACATATCTACCGATAAGAGGGATTCATCGACGCGCCGCCGTATTTCAGCCGGCTCGATGCCAAGATTTTCCGGCCCGAAAGCGACATCATCCTCAACTATGGAAGAAACGAGCTGATTGTCAGGGTTCTGGAAGACCATTCCGGCAGTCTGCCTGATGTCCCAAAGCCTGTCTGCGTCCCTGGTATCGAACCCATTCACATAGACCGCTCCGCCGCTTGGCAGCAGCAGTGCGTTGATATTCTTCGCCAAAGTGGACTTGCCTGATCCATTATGGCCTATGATAGCAGTAAAACTGCCTCTATTAATATCGAGGCAGACATCGTTCAGCGCGCTGACCTGTTGATTGTCTTCATCGCGCTTATATTCAAACATCAGATGTTCGATCCTTATGATATTATCCATAAATCACTCCATGGCCTTCTTGCCTGTCTCCGATACAAGCCAGGAGCAGGTTTCCAGAAAAGCCTTGCTTTGGCTTTGGTCGCTATAATCCATCCTGTAATCGATGCTTGCGATATAGGACATATATTCTCTCAGCATCCAGGCTGTTGTCGATTTGGGATGCTCTCTTACAAACCTTTCATAGGCTGCTTTTGCGTCCTCTGAAAATTGATCGGTCTCATAATCGAAGATCGGTGTATTGTTCATTCCGAGCATCATCGCATTGATATAATTTCCGTAAAGAAAACGAGCATCCTCGATCGTCATGGGATCTTCCCCGAATGTCTTGATATACTGTTCTACAGAATAAGCTCTCATGGCCAGCTCTTCCCAGCTGATCATCAGCGCGGCGTCTTCGGCCATCGGCAGGCTCGATTCCATGGTCTTGATCGCATACAGTTCTTGCAATGCCTCGGTGGTATGCCTGCCGTACTTGTCATTCAGCAGTCCGTAATCAATGATCGGCTCTACCGTGCCTTCCCGGCTGATGAACTTGAAGCCGGCTTCAGTCAGCCCGCTATAGAGGTTCTTTGCCTCATCCGTCTTGATTTTATCGGCATCGAGCGTTTTCGAGTCGCTGTCCCAATATGGGTACAACGTCTCTATTGCAGTCCAGTCCGCATCGGTATTCAGATATTTCAGCAGATAATCCTCATATGCAATTAGGATCAGGCTTCCCGCCTGCTGGTCGGTTTTACCGATATTCCGATCTATATATTCAGTCGCTGTCCTGATGGAATCCGGCGTTGCCTTGCTTTCGACCAGCGGCATGAATCCACTCTGTATTTCTTCGTTATTCGCGCCGCATCCGATGATGACTGACGTCAGTAAAAATACCAACGCTGCGGCTATTCCCCATTTTTTCATATAGTCCTCCGATACGGGATCGCTGGAACGTTCCACTGCATAATATTATACCTTATGGCAGTATTGTTTACAACGCAAATAAAAACGACCTTGAAATAAGGCCGCTTTTATTTTTTATGGATATTCTCTCTTATACCAGCTCTAAAAATACCATTTCCGCATTATCGCCCTGTCTTGGGCCAAGCTTGAGGATCCTGGTATATCCGCCGTTTCGGTCCGCGTATTTTGGTGCGATATCATCAAAAAGCTTCTTGACGACATCCTCATCGTATACATAGGACAGCACTTGTCTTCTGGCATGCAGATCGCCGCGCTTGCCCAAAGTGATCATCTTTTCCGCAGTTCTTCTGGCTTCTTTCGCTCGCATTTCAGTCGTTGTGATGCGGCCTTCCCTAAGAAGATCCGTCACAATATTTCTCAGCATCGCATTTCTGTGCGCAGTAGGTCTGCCCAATTTTCTATGTCCCGGCATTGTTGTCCCTCCTTTGCTTTTTAGTCTTCACTCGGCTTAAGTCCTAGACCAAGCTCTTCCAATTTGTGTTTCACTTCGTCCAGTGATTTCTTTCCGAGATTCCTGACCTTCATCATATCGTCTTCCGATCGGTGGGTCAGTTCTTCCACGGTATTGATCCCCGCACGTTTCAGGCAGTTGAAGGATCTGACGGAAAGCTCAAGCTCTTCAATAGTCATTTCAAGCGCTTTTTCCTTCTTGTCCTCTTCCTTCTCGACCATTATCTCTACTGAATCGATACTGTCAGTCAGATCGATGAAAAGCTTGAGATGCTCCTGCATGATCTTGGCCCCGATCGAAACGCCTTCTTCAGGCGTGATGCTGCCATCTGTCCAGATTTCCAGATTCAGCCTGTCATAGTCCGTGACCTGTCCAACCCTTGTATTTTCAACTGTGAAGTTTACTTTTTTCACAGGTGTGTATATGGAGTCGACTGGAATGACTGCTATCGGCATAGAGTCGGTCTTATTCTGCTCGGCAGGAGCATAGCCTCTGCCTCTGGCAATATTGATTTCCATGACCAGCGATGCATTGTCCTCCAGCGTCGCGATATGAAGATCCGGATTGAAGATCTCAAGATCACTGTCGCCGATAATATCCGCTGCCGTCACCACTTTGGGTCCAACCGCGTTTATATGGACTTTCTTTGTGCTTTCGCCGCTGAGTCTTACCGAGAGCCTTTTCAGATTCAGAATGATTTCAGTTACATCTTCCTTGACTCCCGGAATCGTTGAAAACTCATGGAGAATCCCATCGATCCTGATTGACGTCACAGCGGCGCCTGGAAGCGAAGAAAGCAAGATCCTGCGCAAGCTGTTTCCAAGCGTAGTGCCGTAACCTCTTTCCAGGGGTTCAACGATAAACTTGCCATAATTCATATCTTCATCGGAAAAAATACATTCAATTGTTGGCTTTTCGATTTCTATCATGTAATGCCCTCCTTCCATTTATTAAAATATATCATCCTGAGGGTTATAACGCACTCAATTATTTTGAGTATAGCTCTACAATCAGATGCTCTGCCACCGGTGTGTCGATGTCTTCTCTTCTCGGCATCGCAACGACTTTTCCTTCAAGCTTGTCAACATCTACAGTGATCCATGCGGGAACGCTGATCGACATATCCTTGATTTCCTTGAATTTTGGAGAAGACGTGCTCTTTTCCTTGACCTTGATGACATCTCCCTCTTTGACTGCGAAGGAAGGAATGTTTTCCTTGTGTCCGTTCACAGTGAAATGTCCATGCAATACAAGCTGTCTCGCTTCTTTTCTCGAAGAAGCGAAGCCCATTCTGAAAACTGCGTTGTCCAGTCTGGTTTCAAGCATGATCAGCAGGTTTTCGCCTGTGATGCCCTTCTTCTTGGCCGCTTTATCGAAATAGTTCCTGAACTGGGTCTCAAGGATCCCATAGAAACGTTTCGCCTTTTGTTTTTCTCTAAGCTGATGTCCATAGTCAGAGAGTTTTTTCCTGCTCTGTCCATGCTGCCCGGGAGCGTAACTTTTCTTATCCATAGCGCATTTCGTGCTATAGCATCGCTCGCCTTTCAGGAACAGCTTCTGCCCTTCCCTTCTGCATAATCTGCATGAAGGTCCTGTATATCTAGCCATTGAATTACACCTCCCTTTAATTATACTCTTCTTCTCTTTGGCGGTCTGCAGCCATTGTGCGGAATCGGCGTGATGTCCTTGATCAGATTGATCTCGAGACCTGCGGCCTGAAGCGCTCTTATTGCAGCTTCACGTCCGGATCCAGGTCCTTTGACATACACTTCGATCATTTTGAGCCCGTGCTCCATAGCGCCTTTGGCGGCCTCTTCGGCAGCCATCTGAGCAGCAAAAGGAGTTGATTTTCTTGATCCTCTAAAGCCAAGCGAGCCTGCGCTCGACCAGGAAAGAGCGTTGCCGCTGAGATCGGTAAGAGTGACAATCGTGTTGTTAAAGGTCGATTGTATATGCGCCTGACCGCGTTCGATATTTTTTCTTTCACGTCTCTTTTTGCGGACTGTCTTTTTTACAGCTTTTGCCATGTTTCGCTAACCTCCTTTAACCCTTCTTTTTCTTTCTGCCTACAGTTTTCTTCGGACCTTTTCTGGTTCTTGCATTCGTTTTGGTCCCCTGTCCTCTGACCGGCAGGCCTCTTCTATGCCTGATCCCTCTGTAGCATCCGATTTCCATGAGCCTTTTGATATTCAAGGATACTTCTCTTCTGAGATCCCCTTCAATATTATACTCTGTTTCTAAAATCTTTCTGATTGCACCCACTTCGTCCTCGGTCAGATCCTTCACTCTTGTATCAGGATTTACTCCGGCCTGTGCAAGAATGATATTGGATGTTTTTCTTCCGATTCCAAATATATAAGTGAGTCCGATTTCTACCCTTTTGTCTTTAGGTAAATCGACACCGGCTATTCGAGCCATCCGCTTACACCTCCTGTTTAAGTATTATAACTATTTGGAAATTAGCCTTCGGGTCGTTCCGTTGTCTCCCGACAATGAAACACAGCCGCTCCTTCCGGTTAATACCTTACTGCTTCATGCAGGCAGCCTGTGCCTGCCGTCTTGTCATCCCTGCTTCTGCTTGTGCTTTGGATTCTCACAGATGACCATGACCTTGCCTTCTCTTTTAATGATTTTGCATTTTTCGCAAATCGGTTTTACTGATGATCTGACTTTCATTTCAATTCCTCCTCAAAGCCTCTTATTTGTCGCGCCAGGTAATTCTGCCCCTGGTCAGGTCATAAGGTGACAACTCAACTTTGACCCTGTCGCCCGGCAATATCCGGATAAAGTTCATTCTGATCTTCCCGGAAATATGCGCCAGTATTTCATACCCATTTTCCAATTTGACTTTAAACATAGCGTTTGGTTGAGCTTCCAGCACAGTGCCGAATACTTCAATGACGTCTTTTTTTGCCATACATGCGCACCTCCTTAAATCTTTAACCAGATAATGCCTGACTTTTCGAGATCTTTCTGCAATTCGATATTTTCGATCTTCTCGCCGGACTCCAATTTTTTTCTTAAATCATCGTTGACTGTATTAAATTTCTGCAGATGCTTGACTTTCTTTTTTTTCGGCCGTTCGATCCTTCTCAGGTCTCCGTCCGCTATCAGGACATATTTGTCATCGATAATATCAACGACTGCAAACACCTTGTCCTTGTCCCTGCCTGCTTTAGAGCTTACGATCTGTCCCAGGCACAATTCTCCTGTCGTTTCCATCATAATCACCTCTACAATGTCAGGATCTCCGGCTCACCGTCCGTGATCGCCACGGTATTTTCATAATGGGCGGACAATTTTCCGTCCAATGTTACGGCGGTCCAATTATCTTCAAGCACTCTGATGTCATACGTGCCCTGATTGACCATCGGCTCTATGGCGAACACCATGCCGCTCGCCAGTCTCGGGCCCCTGCCCGGCGGCCCGAAATTCGGGATCTGCGGTTCTTCGTGCATGGCCCGTCCGATCCCGTGTCCGACAAAATCCCTCACAACCGAGAAACCATCAGCTTCCGCCCGGGCTTGTACTGCCGAGGATATGTCCGATAGCCTGCTTCCGACCCGACAGTACTTCAAGCCTTCGAAAAAGCTTTCCTCCGTAGCCTTGATCAGCTTCGCGGCTGCTTCTGAAATCACTCCCGCCGGATAAGTTCTCGCAGCATCGCTATAATATCCTTTATAGATACACCCCACATCGATGCTGACAATATCACCGCCGGCGATCTTCCTGTCGGAGGGGATCCCGTGCACGATCTGTTCATTGACCGAAACACAGGTGGCAGCGGGATATCCGCTGTATCCCTTGAAAGCCGGGATCATCTTGCTTTTCAGTATCTCCGCCTCGACATATGCGTCGATTTCCCTCGTCGTAATGCCCGGTTCGATGATGCCGGACAGCCTTTTCAGGATGCCGGCAGTCACTTGCCCGCATTCTTTCATGATCTCGATTTCAGCTATTGATTTAATAATGATCATTTAAATATCTCCCAAAGCTTCGACGATATCCTGATAGACTTTCTCCATCTGCTGCTGGCCGTCGATCACTGCGAGGATACCCTTGCTTTTATAATAGTCTACCAGAGGCTGAGTTTTCGTCATATAGACTTCCGTCCTTTTCAGAACCGTCTCTTCCTGATCGTCAGGCCTCTGGATCGTTTTATTGCCGCAGACGTCGCATATGCCCTCCACTTTTGAAGGATTGTACTTGATATGATAGTTGGCCTTGCATACAGGACAGACTCTGCGCCCCACGGTTCTTTCAATAAGCACTGCCTTATCCAGGTCAATATTGATCACTTTATCTATGGTAAGTTCCTTGCCACTCAGGTATGTGTCGAACTGAACCGCCTGATAAACAGTCCTTGGAAAGCCGTCAAGCAGGAATCCATTTTTACAGTCTTCCTCTTCAAGCCGATGCTCTACCATCGCAATGACCAGTTCATCCGGTACAAGTTCGCCTTTGTCCATATACTTCAGCGCCTGCTTCCCGAATGGAGTCCCGTTTTTTACGTGTTCTCTGAACATGTCTCCTGTCGAAATCGCCGGAATCTTGTACTTTTCAGAAATCTTTCCTGCCTGAGTTCCTTTACCGGCACCCTGCGGGCCCAGTAAAATCAGCCTAACCATATCGAACCTCCTTATTTCAAGAACCCTTGGTAATTTCGCATCACCATTTGCGCTTCAAGCTGTTTCATTGTATCCAGTCCAACGCCGACTACGATGAGCAGCGAAGTTCCCCCGAATCCAATCTGGAGTGCGGTGAACTGCTGCAGCAAAAGCGGCAGCGTCGCTATGACCGCAAGGAATACAGCTCCGACAAATGTGATCCTTGTCATGACCTTTGTCAAATAATCCACGGTGGGCCTGCCTGGGCGTATGCCCGGAACAAAGCCGCCGTTGTTCTTCATGTTGTTGGCGACTTCCATAGGATTGAAAGTGACCGCGGTATAAAAATACGTGAAAAACATGATCAGCATAATATTGAATAGTCCATAGATCCAAAATCCCGGGTCACCGCTGCTGGTCAGATATTTATTGATGAATGCGGAAAAACCCGTGTTCGGCCAAAAATACGTGATCGTGATCGGAAACTGAAGCAGCGATATAGCGAAAATAACAGGTATTACGCCTGCCTGGTTGACTTTCATAGGTATATGCGTGCTCTGTCCGCCGTACATCTTTCTGCCGACGACTCTCTTGGCATATTGCACCGGGATCTTTCTCGATCCCTGCTGGATCAGGACGATGCCCACGATAACGATGACCGCGAACACCATGAACAGTAATATGGATATCAGTGACACTTCTCCGGCCTGGTATTTGACCAGCGTCTGCGCGACGCCGCCCGGAACGCTCGATATGATTCCCGCGAAGATGATCAGCGAGATGCCATTGCCGATACCGTTTTCGTTGATCTGTTCTCCAAGCCACATCAGGAAGGCTGTGCCTGCCGACAAGGCCAGGACGATGACTGTGATCGAGAATAAGTCCGTGCTGATCAGCGCGCCCCTGAACAATCCCACGGAAAGCCCGATGGCCTGTATGAAGGCCAGAATGACTGTGAGATATCTGGTGTACTGAGCAATTTTCTTTTTCCCTTCAGTGCCTTCCCTTGCGAGAGCCTCAAGGCTTGGTATCGCAATGGCAAGCAGCTGGAATATGATCGTCGCCGTTACATAGGGAGTGATGCTCAGGGCAAACAATGTGAAGTTTGCGAAAGCACCTCCCGAGAACATGTTCATCAATCCGAACACACCGGCCGAGCTGGAATCGAACAGTTGGCCCAAAACCGCCCTGTCGATCCCCGGCACGGGGATGTTCGAGCCTAATCGGAAGACCAGAAGCATTAAAAGCGTGAAAACCATTTTTTTCCTGATATCAGGGATCTTCCATGCATGGGCTATGGTCTTAATCATGCTCATATTAGATCACCTCTGCCTTTCCTCCGGCAGATTCGATCTTTTCGATCGCAGTTTTGCTGAATTTGTGCGCCTTGATGGTAACGCTCTTTTCGAGTTTTCCCTCGCCAAGAACCTTGATCCCATCCTTGACCTGTTTTGCCATGCCTTTTTCGGCCAGCAGCTCAGGGGTCACAACAGCTCCATTTTCAAACGCGTTGAAATCATCGACATTGAAAATGGTCCATTCTTTTTTGAATATATTGGTGAATCCTCTTTTCGGGATCCTTCTATATAACGGCATCTGCCCGCCTTCGAAGCCGAGCCTTGTACCGCCGCCGCTCCTTGAATTCTGACCGTTCATACCACGTCCGGCATCTTTTCCGTTACCGGAACCTGTTCCTCTGCCTTTGCGCTTCGGTTTTGAGGTCGAACCTTCCGCAGCTCTCAATTCATGCAGTTTCATATCCTAACACCTCCAATCTTAAAGTTCTTGAACTTGTACAAGATGTTGTATTTTGTCAATAGATCCGCGGATCTGCGGATTGTCAGGCTGTAAAACCGTTTGTCTGATCCTTCTCAAGCCTAACGCTTCAACGACCTTTCTCTGGGCGGGAGAAGCGCCGATCACACTCTTTACCAAAGTGATTCCCAATGTTCTTTCATTATTTGCAGTCACGGCTATCCCTCCTTATCCTAAGATTTCTTCCTTGGTTTTGCCCCTCAGTTTGGAAATTTGTTCAACTGTTTTGAGGCCTCTGAGTCCTTCGATGGTTGCATAGGCCATATTCCCGGAATTGTTCGATCCGATGGATTTTGCCCTGACATCCTTAACTCCGGCCAATTCCAGAACAGTCCTGACTGAGCTTCCGGCGATTACTCCGGTACCTTCGGCAGCCGGCATGATCAAGACCTGTCCAGCGCCGAATACTCCAAGGGCTCTATGCGGTATTGTCGTTCCAACGGTTGGAACATGGATCAAATTCTTTTTTGCATCTTCAATGGCTTTTCTGACAGCTTCAGGGATTTCCTGAGCTTTACCGAGTCCAACGCCGACATGGCCTTCGCCGTCTCCAACGACGACAGAAACACTGAATCTGAAGTTTCTTCCGCCTTTTACGACCTTGGCAACACGTCTGATATTCACGATGGATTCTCTCAGATCAAGCTTGGATGCATCAATCATATTATGTCGCATTCGTTTTCCTCCTCCTGTTAGAATTTCAGACCGGCTTCACGTGCTCCATCAGCCAGTTCTTTTACTCTTCCGTGATATAAGCATCCGCCTCTGTCGAAGGCAACTGTTTCGATACCCTTTGCAAGGGCTTTCTTCGCAAGCTGCTCGCCGACCACCTTGGCCGCTTCCTTGTTGCCGCCGTAAGAAAATTTCTCGCGAATTTCCTTGTCCAGCGTGGATGCTGCCGCAAGTGTGTTTCCGGTCGTATCATCAATGATCTGCGCGTATATGTTTTTCAGGCTTCTGAAAACGCAGAGTCTCGGTTTTTCAGGAGTTCCAGACATATTCTTTCTGACTCTGGCATGCCTTGCCAGACGCTTTTCATTTTTGCTTTCACCTGCCATTTTATTCACTCCTTCCTACTATTTCTTACCTGTTTTTCCTTCTTTTCTAAGAATCACTTCGTCAGAATACTTGACGCCCTTGCCCTTATACGGCTCCGGCGGTCTCTGCTTCCTGATGTTCGCCGCATGGTTGCCAACAAGTTCCTTGCTGATGCCCTTGACGATGATCTCAGTCGGGGAAGTGACTTCAGTTGTGATGCCAGCAGGATCAGGCATTTCTATAGGATGTGAATATCCCAGGTTCATTACCAGAACATTGCCTTTCTTTTCGGCTTTGTAGCCGACGCCGACAAGCTGAAGCTTTTTTTCAAAACCATTCGTTACGCCTGTCACCATATTGTTGATCAGCGTGCGGCTCAGGCCGTGGGCCGATCTTGAATCCTTGTCGTCTGAATCTCTGGTGACGGATAAAGTGCCGTCATCTGTCTTAACTTTTATAAGTTTGCCGATCTGCTCCTGGAGCTCTCCTTTTGGTCCTTTAACAGTAACAAGATTGCTGTCACTGATTTTAACCTCGACACCCGCAGGAAGAGAGATAGGCAGTCTACCAATTCTTGACATTGCTGTACCTCCTATTTCCTTATCTTGTTACCAAATGTAGCAGATAACTTCGCCGCCGACGCCGAGTTTCCTTGCCTCTTTATCGCTCACGATGCCGTGCGATGTCGAGACGATGGCGATTCCAAGTCCGCCAAGGACTTTGGGGACCGCATCCCTTTTGGCGTAGACCTTAAGGCCGGGCTTTGAAATCCTTTTGATTCCGCTTATTACTTTTTCCTTGTCGGCACCATATTTCATCTGAATTCTAATGATGCCCTGCTTGCCGTCTTCTATTACATCGTACCCTTTAATATAACCCTCGTCACGCATGATCTCCGCAATGGATTTCTTCATTTTGGACGCTGGAAGATCTACGGTTGCATGTCCTACAGTATTGGCATTTCTTATTCTCGTAAGCATATCTGCTATAGGATCTGTCATTGTCATGGTACAGTACCTCCTTCCTTCTATTTAAAGTTTACCAGCTGGCTTTTCTCACGCCGGGGATCTCGCCCTTGTATGCCAGTTCTCTGAAACAGATACGACATATGCCGAATTTTCTAAGGTACGCATGCGGCCGTCCGCAGATCCTGCATCTGGTGTATGCCCTTGATGAAAATTTCGCCGGTCTCGACTGTTTTACCTTGAGAGATGTCTTTGCCATGTTTCTCCCTCCTATTTCGCAAACGGCATTCCGAGAAGTTCAAGAAGCGCATGGGCTTCCTCATCCGTCTTAGCCGTTGTTGTAAATATGATATCCATTCCTTTTATTTTATCAACCTTGTCATAGTTGATTTCTGGGAATATCAGCTGATCCTTGATTCCCATAGCGAAATTTCCCCTGCCGTCAAAGGAATTATTGTTCACGCCTTTGAAGTCTCTTACTCTGGGAAGAGAAATGTTGAAGAATTTGTCAACAAATTCATACATATTGTCTCCTCGCAAAGTGACTTTCGCGCCAACAGGCATTCCCTGTCTTACCTTGAAATTCGCAACTGATTTTTTCGCTTTTGTGACGACCGGCCTCTGGCCGCTTATGATCGCCAGTTCTTCGACTGCTGTTTCCATCAGTTTGGCGTTGTCCTTCGCGTCACCAAGTCCCATGTTTATCGTGACTTTCGTGAGCTTTGGCACTTCCATAACATTCTTATATTTAAATTTTTCCATTAATCCTTTAAATACGACATCTTTATACATTTCTTTCAGTCTGGCTGCCAAGTTGATTCCCTCCTTTCAAGCTTATTATTCCAATACCTGTCCTGTTTTCTTCGATACTCTTTTTTTGGTTCCGTTTTCCAATTTGAAGCCGATCCTTGTAGGTGCCTTGGCTTTTGCGTCCCAGAACATTACATTTGAAACATGTACAGGTCCTTCCTGATGCTTGATCTCGCTGGCTACCTTTTTTGTCTGCTTCTGATGCTTGGTCTGGATATTGATCCCTTCAACGATCACTTTATCGTCTTTGGGCATCACTTTCAGCACTTTGCCTTTTTTGCCTTTGTCTTTTCCGGCTATGACAACTACTGTATCATCTTTTTTAATATGCATTACAACACCCCCTTAAAGTACTTCCGGTGCCAATGACACGATTTTCATGAAGCTCTTGTCTCTGAGCTCCCTCGCGACAGGCCCGAATATACGTGTTCCGACAGGGTTTTTATCTTCTTTGATGATAACAGCTGCGTTCTGGTCGAATTTCACATAGCTGCCGTCAACTCTTCTCATACCGTGCTTGGATCTGACAACGACCGCCTTGACAACGTCGCCTTTTTTGACAACACCGCCTGGTGTCGCATCTTTGACGGCACATACGATTATATCTCCGATATTTGCGTATTTACGGCTTGTTCCGCCCAATACACGAATACACAATACTTCTTTAGCGCCTGAATTATCAGCTACTTTTAATCTGGTTTCCGGCTGAATCATTATTGGTGCCTCCTTTCAGATACGATTTTATTTAACTTTCTCGATAATGTTGACAAGTCTCCATCTTTTGTCTTTGCTCAGAGGCCTTGTTTCCATGATTCTTACTTTATCTCCGGTATTGCACTCGTTGTTTTCATCGTGAGCCTTGAATTTATTTGTTCTCTTAACGGCTTTACCATAAAGAGAATGCCTTACGAAGTCTTCAACAGCAACGGTGATCGTTTTATCCATCTTGTCGCTGACAACCATGCCAACCTTTGTCTTTCTTCTGTTTCTGTCTAACATGTCACACCCTCCTTTCGGTTAAACTTGAGCCTTCTTCAGCTCTTTTTCTCTGATGATCGTTTTAACGCGCGCGATTTCTTTCTTTACGTCTCTCATTTTGATCGGGTTTTCAAGCTGTCCGGTCACATGCTGGAACCTCAGGTTGAATAACTCGTTCTTCAATTTTTTAAGCTCGTTATTCAATTCAGCTTCCGTCATATCTCTCATTTTCTTTAATTCCATTACGCTTCACCACCCTCTGCCATCTCACTCTTGACCACGAATTTGGTCTTTACAGGGAGCTTGTGCTGTGCAAGTCTCATAGCTTCTCTTGCCTTGTCTTCCGGAACGCCTTCGAGCTCGAACATGACTCTGCCCGGCTTCACAACGGCGACCCAATACTCCGGAGCACCTTTACCGGAACCCATTCGGACTTCAGCCGGTTTTTTGGTGACTGACTTGTGCGGGAAAATTTTAATAAAGACTTTTCCACCTCTTCTTATGGATCTCGTCATCGCGATACGGGCGGATTCTATCTGATTTGAAGTGATCCAACCGCATTCAAGCGCTACCAGGCCATACTCTCCGTATGTGACGGTGTTGCCTTTGGTTGCGATGCCCTTCATTCTTCCTCTATGGACTCTACGACGTTTAACTCTTTTTGGCATTAACATCGCTATCTTCCTCCTTCCTTGTCTACAATCTGTCGATTCCAGTGCTATTCTTTGTCGGCGGAAACGGTTTCCGTTTTCGGAGCTTCTGCTTTCGGAGCTTCTGCTTTGGCAGCGGGAGCCTTCGGTCTCCTTGGAGATTCGGCTCTCTTCTCTTCCGGCTTCACTTCGCCTCTCGGGCCTCTTGATCTGTCGTTTCTCGGCCTGTCGTTCCTCGGCCTGTCATCCGGCCTTCTTTTGTCGTATCTGTCGCCTTTTCTGCCGTCGCCGGATTTTGCCCCAGTCTCTTCAGGAATGGCAGGCATGAGACCTTTTGTCAGGATCTCGCCGTGATTCAACCAGACTTTGACGCCGATCTTGCCGTAAGTCGTGTTCGCCTCCGCAAATCCGTAGCCGATATTGGCACGAAGCGTGTGCAGCGGAACATTGCCTTCGCTGTATTTCTCGCTTCTGGCGATTTCCGCGCCGCCGAGTCTTCCGGCCACAAGGACCTTGACGCCTTTTCCGCCGGCCTTCATCGTTCTGCCGATAGCCTGTTTCATAGCTCTTCTGAAGGATATCCTTCTTTCAAGGGCCTGTGCGATGCTTTCAGCTGACAGCTGAGCATCCATTTCCGGCCTTCTGATTTCAAGAATGTTTATGACAGCGGTCTTTTTTGTCATTTTTTCGATTTCAGCTTTCAGTTCGTCGATGCCGTTTCCGGATCTTCCGATAACCATACCTGGCTTTGCAGTAAATACTGAAATGCGAACCTGATTATTGGCTGCTCTTTCTATTACAATCTTCGACACTCCGGCCGCATACAGCTTTTTCTTGATAAACTCTCTTATTTTCCTGTCTTCGACAAGATAATCAGCGAAGTCTTTCTTATCTGCATACCATTTGGAATCCCAGTCTTTTATAACGCCCACTCTCAAACCATGCGGGTTTACTTTCTGACCCATTAGACAAAACCTCCTTCCGTTATGCTCTTTCTTTCAATGTAACGCCGATATGGCTGCTTCTTTTGAGTATCTTGGAGGCGCGTCCCTGAGAACCTGCTCTCCATCTTTTCATTGTCGGACCCTGGTTTGCGTATACTTCGGCGACATACAGCTTGTCCACTCTCATCTCATGATTGTTTTCAGCGTTTGCTGCCGCAGATTTAACGACTTTTTCTATAAGTTCCGACCCTTTTCCGGGTGTGAATTTCAGTATGGTCAATGCCTCGCTTAAATTTTTGCCTCTCACAAGATCTGCAACCGGCTTCAGTTTAATAGGTGACATTCTGACATATTTTGCAACGGCCTTTGCTTCCATTTAAGACCCTCCTTCCAATGGTTGGTTCTATCAGACTACTTTTTCTTGACTTTTGATGATTTTTCCTTGTCCGCATGCCCTCTGTAGGTTCTGGTCGGAGCAAATTCGCCTAGCCTGTGTCCTACCATGTCTTCAGTGATGTAGACGGGGACATGTTTCTTTCCGTCATGTACTGCGATCGTATGCCCAACCATCTGCGGGAATATAGTTGATGGTCTCGACCAGGTCTTCAATACTTTTTTATCATTTGCCGCATTCATTTCATCAATGTGCTTCAGCAGTTTTTCATTAATAAAAGGGCCTTTTTTAAGAGATCTACCCATTTATGTTTCCTCCCTTCAACTATTTTTGGTTGCGTTTTTTGACGATCAGCTTATCGGATGCCTTCTTGGATTTTCTTGTCTTGTATCCAAGAGCAGGCTTGCCCCAAGGAGTCACAGGACCAACACGTCCGATTCCGGTCTTGCCTTCGCCGCCGCCGTGCGGATGGTCGTTCGGGTTCATGACGGAACCTCTGACTGTCGGTCTGATCCCCATGTGCCTCGTTCTTCCGGCTTTTCCTATTTTTATGTTCTCATGATCGATATTTCCGACTTCGCCGATCGTGGCGCGGCATTCGATCCTGATTTTTCTGACTTCTCCGGACGGCAGCCTTACCTGCGCGTAATCGTCTTCCTTCGCCATGAGTTGAGCGCCGTTTCCTGCGGATCTTACAAGCTGTCCGCCTTTGCCGGTCTTGAGCTCGATGTTGTGGATGACTGTGCCGACGGGGATGTTTTTCAGCGGCAGAGAGTTGCCAATCTTGATGTCCGCTTTTTCCCCTGAGAAGATCACGTCTCCGACCTTCATCTTGTTCGGAGCCAGGATATATCTTTTCTCTCCGTCCGCATAAACGATCAGTGCGATATTGGCGCTTCTGTTTGGATCGTATTCGATGGTGGCGACTTTGCCCGGGACATCATCCTTTTTCCTTTTGAAATCGATGATCCTGTATTTTGCTCTGGTGCCGCCGCCTCTGTGCCTTATGGTGATCCTGCCCTGGTTGTTTCTTCCGGAATTTTTCTTCAGCGTTACAACAAGGGATCTTTCAGGCGCGTCGGTCGTTATTTCTTCAAATGTTGAAACCGTCATTCCCCTCAATCCGGGAGTGGTCGGCTTGTACTTCTTGATACCCATTTACATTCCCTCCTTACAGACCCTGGAAGAATTCGATTTCCTTACTCTTTGGCGTAAGTTTGATAATCGCTTTTTTCGTATTGGCTCTTCTTCCGATATTTTTTCCAACTCTTTTAACTTTGCCTTTTCTGTTCATGATGTTTACTTTATCAACTTCAACGCCGAAAATTTCTTCAATCGCTATTTTGACCTGAGTTTTATTAGCGCCCGGCGCAACTTTAAAAGTATATTTCTTTTCTCTGGCATCATCCATGCTTCGCTCGGAGATGACCGGCTTTATTATTACATCATAAGGGGTTGTCATTATGAATACACCTCCTCGATTTTATTGATCGCGTCTTTTGTCGTTATGAAATTCGTATGGTTCAAAATCTCATACACATTCATCGTCGTTACCAGTGTCGTCTGGACTCCGGGAATGTTGGCAGCCGATTTGATAATGTTTTCGTCTTTTTCAGTCAGCACAAGAAGCACTTTCTTCCCGGCTTTCAAGTTTTCAAGCATCTGGATCATGGCTTTCGTTTTAGGTTCTGCCATGACAAGCGAATCCAGAACGATCAGTTCATTTTCCTGCACTTTAGAAGTCAGCACTGATTTCATCGCCAGCCTTCTGATTTTCTTTGGCACTGTATATCTGTAGTCTCTTGGCTTTGGAGCGAAAACCACGCCGCCGCCGACCTGATTCGGAGAAGTCGAGCTTCCCTGTCTGGCTCTGCCGGTTCCTTTCTGCCTGAAAGGTTTCTTTCCGCCGCCCCTGACTTCGCCTCTGTTCTTGGCTGATTGCGTGCCTTGCCTCTGGTTTGCCAGATAATTTTTAACAACTGTGTGAACTGCATATTCGTTGACTTTGATTCCGAAGATATCATCATTGAGTTCTATGCTTCCAGCCTGTTCACCGGCCATGTTCAGCATCGTTAATTTTGCCATTTTACTTTCCTCCCTTCCGCATCGATTATCTATTTGCCTTGACCTTTAACTGCATATTGGATCCTGAGCAGTCCGCCTCTTCCGCCCGGCACAGCGCCTTTGATAAGCAGCACGTTTCTGTCTGCTATCACTTTCACAAGATCCAGGTTCTGGACTGTGATCGTTTCCCTGCCGGTTCTTCCGGGCCCTTTATTGCCCTTGAATACTCTTGACGGATAGGTTCCTGCGGCCAGTGCGCCAGGTCGTCTCTTGAACTTGGAACCATGAGTCTGTCTTCCGCGGGCGTGGCCGTGTCTGACGATATTACCCTGCGTTCCTTTTCCTTTTGACACGCCGGTGACATCCAGTTTGGCGCCTTCTTCGAATTCCGCGACCGTGAAAGTCTGGTTCAGCTGATATGCGGAAGGATCGTCCACTCTTACTTCTGTCAGATACTTCTTGTATGATGTCTGAGCCTTGTCGAAATGCCCTTTCATAGGCTTGTTCATTCTCTGCTCCTTGACATCGCAGTAGCCTAGCTGCACTGCATTGTATCCGTCTGTCTCGTCTGTCTTGATCTGCGTCACGACCATCGGGCCTGCCTCAACGACAGTTACCGGGATCGCTTCGCCGATTTCGGAAAAAATCTGTGTCATGCCGACTTTTTTCCCTAAAATAGTTTTCATTGTTACACCTCCTGAATTCTTACAGCGGATTACTTTTCGTAATCATACTAAGGGAGATTTTACCCACACATTTAAACTGCGGACAAATCTATGTGATGATTTCTTAGTATTCCTTTAAAGTTTGATCTCGATGTCCACGCCTGCCGGCAAGTCCAGCTTCATCAGCGCATCGACGGTTTTGGGCGTCGGGCTCAGGATGTCGATCAGTCTCTTGTGAGTTCTCTGTTCGAACTGCTCCCTGGAATCCTTGTACTTGTGGACCGCCCTCAAGATCGTGATGATCTGCTTTTCGGTCGGCAGCGGAATCGGGCCCGATACTTCAGCGCCGCTCTTCTTCGCCGTGTCTACGATTTTGGCTGCGGACTGATCCAATGCCTTGTGATCATACGCCTTCAATTTAATTCTGATTTTTTGACTGCTCATGTTCTTACCTCCTTGATTTTTCGTACTTTTCGCTATGCCTGTACGAGAGGATTCTTCGATACACTTTGCCGGGTGTTTCATTATTTTTTACACAAAGCAAAAAGCATGAGAACCCTTTCGCCCGTTTCCAGAACGGACAATTCTCTGCAGAAATTACCTGATAGCTCAGCAACTTCCTGCTTCATCGCTTTCTAAGCAAGCCTCTATACTATAATATAGGCGATTGTTTTATGCAAGTATTTTTTTAAACTTTATTTTACTTTTCTTATAATTTATATCCCAAATTTCAGTATTTGCAGGGCCAAAACTAATACACGGCGCGTGGCGTATCATAAAGTCCATATATTGAATGTCGAAATTCTTCGCGCACAATATATGGGCGTACTGTCCGCACTATTGGATCGGCATGAATGCTACATTCCAGATGCCGTCTTCATCCATGATCATCCTCCGTGTATTGATTCCTTTACACCGCATGGATATAAATTTTATAGCATTTCCGCTATTATTTCAAAATTGTCATATTTGGGTCATTCACTTTATAGCGCATTATTGTATTTGTAAAAGCTGGTACTAATAATGTAACCCAGCAGCAATTGAAAGATGTTCAAAAAATCGAAATTACCTCTGAGCATCACTCTGATCGGAAATACCAGGGATGGCAGGAAAGTATTTATAAAGTAATTATAATATATTAAAGAACTCAATGAGATATACAATGACGGAACACCCATTACAATGATCTTCGGTAAATTGATTTTCCAGATCCCGTCTTTTTTCAGTTCACGCAACAAATGCTCCGAACCTAATATCAGGCCCATTGCACCGTAAAAAACTATCCATAAAGTATTTATTAATACGGGGTAATGATCATTAGCTTCAATGGTTCTGGCAATATATGACCCCAAAAATGCAATTAATACGAGCAATGATATGTAAACTAAATACTTCACCCATGGCTTCATAACCCCGATCTCCTCCGTTCGATATTGATATAATATTATTGTAACCAACTAATAATATGGCCGATGTTACCAGATCTTCCTATTCAAAATGATGAGCAGGCACATGTCCTGCTCATCATTTTGAGCAATAACTAAACCGAACTTAATACGATTTTACTTTCGACAATAAACCCATTGGATATGTTGGCTTTAACTTTAGTGTATGTTTCCGTACCCAAGTCTGGTAGCGATTCATAATATATATTTCCCGTTCCAACCGCCAACTTATAAGCTTGGCTTGTTACCGGGTTATACTTTAACTTCCTTTTCCTTACCCGTCAGCGAAAATTCGATTTCTTGAACCGTTATGTCCTCCCGTGTAGCTTTTTCCTTGTCTATAATATCCGCATCGCCGGCAACCCCGCTGCAACTGTTATCGCCATCAGCATGCTGAACAGCAATGCAATCAAAGCTGTTTTGGCCGCTTAAAGACATCCCCTTACAGTCAAGCGTCAGCTCGAAAAATCCATGAATCTCTTATCGATAAATTTTAATTAATATTCAAGCTTGTCAAGATCTCTCGATGAAACATCCATTTTATTTGAAACTATCAAACTACATCTTGTTTTTTGAAATATAAATTTTTAAAGCCTTAATTGCCAATCGACTTAAACTAATCAGCAGATATAATGCATAGCAGCTGACAGCTGCTATAATTGATATGATAACAAAATAGAAAGTCTCGAATTCGATAATGGAAGTTGAATAGCTCATGCAATTTCCTCCTGCAGTCATTTTATTGTGTTCATGCAGTGTCTAGGTTTTATTTCCTTGACACTGCATGAATATTAATAATTAGAGCATCGTATAACTAAACTCGTAATATGGACTCGCTTCAAACACGAAGTTTACCGGTATCCCTCCGATCTGCACTAATATCGTACCATGCCCATCGATACTTGATGCCACTGTTCTTTGAGAATCAATGATCGAATTCGATGCATAATCCTGCACCCAGGAAAAATAACCACTTGTGGAGTATGACGATTGACTGACTATTGAATAGAAACGTTTTTGCTGATATGTCGTATTGAAGTAATATTTGACAATAATCTTGTCTCTCAGCTTACCGACATAAACACCATTACAGTACATCTTACAATCTTTGGTCAATGTCTTTTGATAAAGAGTTACTGTTGCTGCTATGCTTTGCTCGACGGTTCCATCGCTTCGCTCAATATTCTCCGAATCCTCAACCGGCACGATTTCGAGTGTTTTCAACGCATTTTCAAATTCTTCGACTGTTTCAAATTTCAATACTACTTTTTCTAAATCGGCTTTATCAATTACTTGTGCACCCATGCCCGGATATTTTGCTGTAATTTCATCAAGCTGCTGTTGCATCGCCCTTTTCTCTGCTTTACTTGCTGGGCCTGATTCAGCAAATACAAGCGATGATAACGAAAGAACTAGTGTGAGTGTTAAGCAAAGGCAAATGATCTTCTTCATATTTTTCTCCTTGTTTTACAACAGAATCTGCTTCGGCCTAAAGCATTGTTGAATCTATGATAAACACGTGCTTACTACGCACATTATGGCGCCGATCGTTATATTTGTCAAGCGTTATGCGTACTTTGTTTCCGTCACATTTCGTCTTTCGTTTCTTTTAACGCACATCACGGCTATTTTTCTATCTCCCAACACATAAGAAGCCCGGCAGAATTGCTAAATCGAATCCCTTTAGACGCGAAACAAGGCCAAACTGGATCGCGCGGTAAAAATCCCGCAAGACGCGAAGCATGGTTGTCGCCGGAGCGGAGCGTACTTTCCGTACGTGAGCATTCGGCAGGAGCCCTTGTGACAGTATTTTTCGTTTTTCAGTTCCTGTTGCGACGGAAAAAATTGATAGAACGAGGAACAAAGCCCGCATCGGGCGGAACGTACTTTCCGACCGTGAGCACTCGGCAGAAGCTTGAATCTAAATCTGATCGTAAATAACTTCCTATTACAACTCGCTGAGGAAAAATTCGATAGAACTCGAAACAAGACCCTTCAGGGATTGCGCGGGAAAAACCCTATAAGACGAGGAACAAGACCCCTGACGGCGCGGAACGTACTTTTGGTACGTGAGCATTCGTCAGGGGTCTTAGTGACAAAGTATTATAGGGTTTTGCCCAGCAATCGAGCGCAGCGTACTTTCCGTACGTGAGCATTCGGCAGGAGCCCTTGTGACAATGTTATATCG